>CBDFLT010000009.1:0-917650 GCA_965249225.1 Dehalococcoidia bacterium
GACTTCCAGCAGGACCCCAGACAATCAACGGCGCTGGTGTCCCGGTGGGCTGCGGTGCCGGCACCACGAGCGCGCCCGACTGCTCTTCCTCCAACGCCCGCGACAGGCGCGTGTCTGCTCCATCGTCAACATCTAAGTATTCGAAGAGTCCAGCGCTGTCATCTGATCTGATGGCGAGGCTGAATGAGTTCTCATCGCCTGCGACGAGCAGCCCATCGCCGTTGCCTGCCGTCAGACCAGCGGCTACCAGCACGATACCAGTGGCGCCGACGGCCAGCACCACGGTAGCGGCGGCGCCAACTGCTAGGGAGGCCCATCGCCGTTGCCACCAGGTGGAAGTTGTGGTGGATCCCTCCAGCCTCGGCTTGATGCGCACCCACAGGTCTGCAGGGGCGGGCGCCTCACTCCCCGCCGCGTGGAGCGCCGTCCGCAGCCTGCGTTCGGTCTTCTCGTCTTGTTCGCTCATGTCTCATCCTCGCAGTCTGCCAGTATCTCTCGCAGGTGCTCAAGCGCCCTGCTCAAGCGCGATTTGACTGTTCCCTCACGGACGCCGAGGGCATCCGCCACTTCCCCCGTCGATAGGTCCGCGAAGTAGCGGAGAGCAACTACTCGCTGGTGACCGTCGGACAGCTGGCTGAGCGCTCGCCGAACCTCGTCCTTGTCGTCCACGTAGCCGAACTCTGGGTCCGTGCTGCCTTGATCAGCCTCGGGTAACGGTTCGACCGACAGCTGACGGCGAGCCTTCACGTTGAGCGCCTGGTTGACCGCGATGCGGACCAACCAAGGTTTCACGGGCTCGCCGAGACGGAACGTTGCTATGCCTTTCCAGGCTCGCACGAATGTCTCTTGGACGAGCTCTTCGCTGACCGCCCTGTCATGTGTCATGAGATAGAGCGTACCCATCAGCACGTCCCCGTAGTACTCCACTATCGGACGGAATGCCTCGCGGTCGCCGCTCTGGCAGCGCCGGACCGCATCCTGCTCGTTGATCACGTTCTCTCCTGGTCGCCAGCGGCCTTCATTAGGAATATACAGGCCATTGGGACGATAGGTTCCCTACACTGCTGTGGTGAGCGACAGTTGACGAGAGTGGTCTGCAAGAAAGACATGATGTTGTTCGCTAGCGGCTGGGCCATACCGCTAGCCCTTTACTACCGGACCTCACGTGACCTGTCTCCAGTGTTAGGTCCAGGAATTCCTAGAGCACGACCGGTGTTGTGCTGCCCATCTGTTCCGCGACTCCTCAGGCTTAAGAGCAGAACATGAGTCCGGTACCCAGGATTCAACGGTGACCTTCAACCTTCGATTCTCTAGATGGACGACCATTCCCTTACTTAGTCACCTCTGCTTCTGAACTTGTCATCCGAAAGCAGTTTCAGCCCGTCCAGGATAGTGTACTGCTCGGAGGCGTCGGTTGAACGGTGCTCGTTGGCCTCGTGAAGGCTCTTCACCGTTTGCTCCAGGATGGACGCCAGCCCTAGCATAGGAACCCCAGATAGTTGCCAGCGGCTCACTTTACGCATGCCCTTTCCATCGCCAGCGGTGTTCTACCGCAACTCCATCAGCAGGCTTAGTGTCGCAGTGAGGCCAAGCTCGCTATTGAAGGGATTTCCCTCGGGGTCCTCCGTGATGGTGGTCGCTACCACTCGTATGACGCTCACCGGCAGCCAAACGGTGGCCTGCCATACAGAGAGATCGGCGCGGGCAGGCAATGGTTCCTTTGAGATAGCTACGGTCGCATGAAGCCCAGCAATCTCCATTTGCTCGCCTTCCGGGGAATCGCTGGCACCACGGGGTCTTTCCAAAAACGACAAGAGCCTGGAGCCGTGTTCCGCCGTCCCGTAGACGAAGCGGACGGGCCAAATGCAAGCTGGCTCCGGTGGGCATGCGACAGCCTCGGTCAACGTCAGCGGAGGTAGCGCCGCTTCGCCTTGGGCCGGTGCACCGGACTTCAACCCCAGCCAGAACACGGGGAAGTCCAAGGATCTTACGTAGTCCAGGTCCTCCTCCAGCGTGTCCGCCTTCGGAGCATCCCCTGTTTCACCGGACACCGCCGTTCTGGATGTGACCGGGTGGTCCCAGCCCTGGATCTGGAGCGTGTAGTCGTTCCCATAGCTCGTGTAGCTGTAATTCCCAGGGCTGTCCGGCGTGTGGTGCATGGGGGCACCGCTGAATGGGTTGATGGGCCAGACAAGTCTCAGGGCTTCCAGGGCATCCCCCACCGACTCCGGCGTCAGCGCATCTGGGTAGCGGCCGTGTTGCTCTTCGTAATACTGCAACGCCTCGTTGAGCGCGTGAAAGCCCCGCTGAGCTACCCCATCCAAGGCATCGGCCCGCCGGAAATCCATAACCTGGGTGGGCGCTTCTAGCTGCATGTTTTCGCCGTAGCCCCAGAACCCGACCACACCTTCGTCCGTGTTTGAAGAGCCTTGCCCGATAGCCATGCGTCGAACCAGGCCCGTCTCCTCGTCTATCCACAGCTGGACCCTCACCTCCTGTAGCTGCTGACTCATGTACTCACTTGCGTCCTGAGCAACGGGCATAACGCGCGCGTTCTCCACGAGGTCCGGGTCGGCGCCGTAAGCTGCCAAAGCTGCACGCAGTTCTTGCTTGGCCGATGCTTCCAGCGTGGTGATCCCCTGGACGATGACAGTGACTCGTACGTCCCATTCGCTTCGCGGCTGACCTGGACGGTCGGCACGTTCGGAGAAACTCAGATGGTAAGGTCCTTTAAACGCCTCCCACTCGGCAGAGTCTTCCAGAGGGTACCCGAATACCTCGTAGCCCAGCCCCTCAAGCTTTTGGGCGTCGGCCCCTTCCGGGTAGGAAAAGCTCAAGATAGCCCGTACGTGAGGCTCCTGGGGAGGTGTCGTATCCACGAGGGCCTCTACGTCGAGGCCGGTAGACACGACCAGATAGGTGTGGCCGTCGATGGCCTCTTCCCCGACGATCTCCGGAGCGTCGGGGAAGCGCAGTGCGACCCGTGGGTCTGATATGACGCCAAAGAAGAGCCCAGAGCTGGAGTTGTCAGGCGACGTTAGCCAACGTGTGCCGCTTTCCGAGGATAAGGCCGTCCCACGGGAGAGGAGGAGGAATGGAGGCCAATCGCCGCCCATGTCTTGAAGGAGAGTGAGGCCTGGAGCATAGGTGAACGTTGGCATGGGCTTCGAAGGTGCAAAGGCGAAACTGCCCCGGAAGCTTTGCTGGTCCATCATCTCTTGGGTATGAGCAAGAATCTCCGTAGCGTTGAGCGGAGCTTCACTAGGGGCGTCGGTGGCACTGGCGGGAAGCTCCGTTGAGGTGGGTGGAGGGACTTCCGGGTCGTCTGCTGTTCCACAGGCGGCTAAAACTGCTCCTAACGCGAGCATGACCATCACCATCAACAGTCTATTCACCAGAATGCTCCACTTCGCCCCAACGTTCCCTTACTCCGCGAGCAGTCCGACGCAAGGATGAGCAGCCAGGTGCTCGTAGTACTAAGCACCGTGAAACCCGACGCGACACCCGCGCCCGTAATAGCGGCAAATCCAGCCGTCACCAAGAAATCCCCTTTGGGAAGAGCAATCGTCACGGCGTCCTCCTCATAGCAACCTCAGAGCAGGGCCGTCGCCTGGCCTGACCTGCCCTAAAGGAACAACCACTTCCGGTCCGTCGTTGGCGGGACTGTTGACCATGGAGGAGACCTCATGGACCTCCATCGCCTCGGCGGGATAAGGTCTCACGATACCGTCGAGGGCAGCCGGATCCTGGATGTCGTGGTCCAGCCAGAGGGACTCCAGCTCCCTTGGCAGGATGACCGGCATCCGGTCGTGGATGGGACTGAGCGACTCGTTGGCCGACGTGGTAATGATGGCGCAGGAGCGGACGACCTCGCCCTTCGGGTCCCGCCACGTATCCCACAGACCCGCGAAGGCGAAGGGCTCACCCGATGCCATCGTGATCCTTATGGGCCTCCTGCTGGAGCCTTTCCCCTGCCACTCGTAGAAGCCATCGGCCAGAACCAGGCACCGTCGTCTCTGTAACGCAGTGCGGAAGCTGGGCATTTCGGCGACCGTCTCCGCGCGGGCGTTTATAATGCGATTGCCGACGGATGCGCTCTTGGCCCAGGATGGAATCAGTCCCCACCGCATGTAGGAACCCCGCCTTTCGCTGCCGTTGGTCACGGTGAGCGCCATCTGCGTGGGGGCGACGTTGTAGCGGGGGGCGTGGGTCAGTTCAGAGCCGTCAAATCCGAACCGCTCTTGCAGCTCCCCTATGTCCGCTATCAGGCTGTATCTTCCGCACATCTACGCTCAGTTGGAAAAGACGATTCCATAGCCCAAACCCATTAGAATTAGCTAGGCAGAATCGCCGTTCCATTCCCCTTCGTTGTTCCTCTCAATTATCCCATTTTGGCGGCATCTCCGTCACGAAGAATCCATAGTTTCTTCTCTTGATTTGTTCGCTTTCAATGCCAGTCGTGGGCGGCGGTAGTGGCGGTCCAGTTCCGAGGCATAGCGACGTCCCAGCGTGGAGCCCTCGGCTTCCAGCCAGTCGGTGAACCGAGTGGAGGCGGTGGGCGGGTCAGCCGACATCAGATGGCCAGCCAACAGGCCGTCGATTTCATCCCTGGTCAGCACCACATCCCGCACCAGCCAACCTGCCATTCGGGCAGCCAGCAGCGCTACCGAAGGCCGTACGTGAATCAATCGGGCTCGGCTGTCCACTCGTCGGGCTATGAGCTGTACCATCTCCTCAAAGGTGAATGTCTCAGGTCCTACCGTGTCTAGTACGACATCTTCACTTCCCGTCGCGGCATTCACGGCAAGTTGCGCCAGGTCGTCTACGAACACCGGCTGGATCGGATAGTCCCCAGACCCTGCGATGGGGAACGCCGGAAACCGCCGCAGGAACCAGGCGATGTTGTTTATCAGCACATCCTCGGGGCTGAACAGCACCGTGGGTCTGAGGAGGTTACGTCAATAGGTGTGTAAACGACATCAGGCGGCGACCTTCTCAGCCGTTGATTCAATGGCGATTCCATCCGCATACTGTGCACCGAGATAGACGTCTTCGATCAACTCAGGGGCCTTCAGACGCCTGAAGCGCTGTTCGGCGATCATCAACATTTTCCAGATCACCGCTATCGCCCGATCGACCCTCTTGTAGCGCTTGGCGGCATCGGTCCGAAGCCTGAGGGCCGCGAAGGGTGATTCTACCGGGTTCGTCGTGCGAAGGTGCCCCCAGTGCTCCTTTGGGAAGTCATAGAAGGTGACCATGCGGTCCCAGTCCCGCTCCAAGGCCTCTGAGGCCGCCTCGTAGGAATGGTCGCCGCACCACCTGGTGAACACCGTCCTGAGCCGCTCAGCCTCTGTCCGAGTCGGCGCGTAGGGGATAGTACGCAGCATGAGCTTGGCCTGGTCCTGTTGTCGCTTTGGAAGCTTGGCGAGCACGTTTACGATCTTGTGGTTCCAGCAGCGTTGCTCGGCCGCCTGAGGATAGACGTTGCGCAGAGCTCCCCAGATGCCCAGGTGTCCGTCTCCAACCACCAGCCTCGGGCAGCTCAAGCCCCGGCGCTTGATGTCCCTGAGCACCTCGGACCAGTTCTCTGTGGACTCCCTGTATCCGGGAACAGCGCTCACCACCACCTTGCTCCCGTCGCTCAGGGCCGCCATCACCACCAGTACCGCCGCCTTCTCCTTCTCAAGACCAGCCTTGACGTAGACTCCATCCACCCACATGTAGACCACTTCCAGGTCATCGAGGGGCCGGCTGCGCCATTGGGCAAGCTCATCGTTCCACTTGGACTTCAACCGGGCCACCGTGCTCGCCGATACCGGTGCGTCCTCTCCCAGCAGCCCCCGCAAAGCCAGATCGAAGTCGCCTTCGGATAGACCGTGCAGGTACAGCTCGGGGATCAACTCAGCAACCTTCCTGGTCCTGTTGACGAACAGCGGCAGCAGCCGGCTCTCGAACTGCTCCTCGGTATCGCGGACTCGCGGCCGCCTCAGCTGTATCGTTCCCGAACTCAGCGTAAGCCTCCGGGCTCTGCCGTATCCGTTCCGATAGCCGGTATCGTTGTCCGAGTCGGATCTGAGCGCCGACTTCGCCCTTCCCAGAAACGCCGTCACCTCCTCCTCCAGCAACTCCTGGATCAGCCTCTGGACCTGGCTTCGCACCCAATCCTCCAACTGCTCCCACTCCGGCCTTGACTCCGACCTACTCTCAGTGCTTTCCTTCCTCATGGGCGGTCTATCTCCTCTCTTGGGCCTCGAGCCCGTGTTGTTCAGAGAGAAGGTACACCGCCTGACTGTTTACACACTTTTTGAAGATACCTCGGTCTGAGGATGGCGTAGGACAACCCAGACTCGTGGATTGCCTTCTCCACCAGCGCCTTCCCCCGGAAGTAAGGAAGTGGCGAGTCTTCCGAGGGGTTGGTGATGCTGATATGGACGATGCGGCTAACGCCGGCTTCGGCCGCCGCTCCTATCAGGATGCGGGAGTTCTGAACCGCAACGTCATGAGTAACCGTGCCTCGTGCGAAGCGAATCCAATAGGTGTTGTACAGAGTGGCGGCTCCCCGAAGATTTTCCACCAAACCGTTAAAGTCGCCGAAGTCCAGAGGTAGAGCCTCCACCCGATCACCGAAGGGGCTGTGGGAAATAGGAGTACGGGTCAACGTCTTTACAGTTGCTCCCTGTTCCAGCAACCGCCGCGCGATGTACTTTCCACTGTAGCCAAAGGCCCCAGTGACGACCGAGAGACTAGATCGGCTCATTGCCCTCCTGACCTCCGAGATCAGCAATGGCTGCAACAAGGAGCGCGAGCGCAGCTGGCAAATAGAACACACCGATGGAGAATATCGCTACAAAACAGAATCCCAGAAGCACGACGGCGGGGCTCCAGAGGAGTATCTTGCGCATCGTGGTCTGTTGGAGCCGAAGGCCCAACAAAGTGATGGCGGTCAACAGGATAGGCACTAGCAGCAACAAGATTACGTGCAGGCCATTCACTTCTATTGCCGTAGCGCTAGACCGAATCACCTCCCCGCCAGGCTCACCAGGGAGTGTCGCCGTTACCGACGCACCCTCATAGGTGGGCCAGAACGCCAACCAGACCCCAGCAACCCAGGCCAGGGCATGGGCGACCGATGCAGATACTGTCGCTACGCCGATAGACCTCAGATGTCCCTCCGTACCAAGCGCTACTACGTTTCGTGCATCGGACTCCCGGATATCACGGAGCGCCTGAGTTGAGATGGCTAAACCCCGGCGTGGTAAAATCGAAACTTAGATGCCCCTCTATTCTAGTAGGGTTCGTTGGATTTGACGACATTGCTGTAGTAATTGCATTCGTGAAGACGAAGAAGCTTTGGTATGAGTCGGAGATTCACATACTCTGCAATTCTGGTAGTAGCGCTGCCGTTGATTGCCGCTGCGGGGATCTTGTACGCCCGAGGCACGGGTGGTTACGAATCGGCATCTGGTCACAAATCGAAGATATCCCACGAGGCCGCTCCTCGAACGATAGACCCTAGGATCGTTAGGCAGATGCCTCTAGCAGACGCGTCGAGTCAAATCTACGAGCTTTGGCAGAGAGAAGGCTTGGAAGGCTTCACAGGGATTCGGTTTGACAATGACAAGGGGGAAGTAATCCTCTACTGGAAGGGACAAGTCCCTCACAGGATGGCCGCGCTTGTGCGGACGTTGCGGACCAGCGTCCCAGTTCGAGTCGTTGAAAGACCCTACTCACTCGTAGAGCTTCAGTTGGAGGCAAGGCGGCTTGTCGAACTTGATCTCTCCGGGGCAGGCGTTAATGTCACTGAGGCAGGACCTCTCCCTGATTTCTCAGGAATAGGAGTCGGGATTGAACCCACTGAGCGGCTTGACTCGGCGCAACAGATCGACCGGGCCCGTCAGGTCGTCGAGAGTGATTTCCTTCTCGAATTCACAGTTGCCCCAGCGCCGGAACCATTGATTTCTCCGTATCGTTAGCGGGGTTCTTATTCGGCCTCGTCCTGGTGATGTCGCCCGAAGGGACCGAGCGATAGCCCAATTCTAGTTATGCCCCCACCCTTTGCAACCCCCGCAGTTGCAACGGCGACCCCGGCGGCAGTGGCTGGCCCTTGGCCATGTCTTTTTTTGCCGCCTGCCCAGTCTTGGCTAGCTCAAGAGGACGACATCCGACACTTACCCGAGTAGCCGATAGTTCGTCCGAATACCGGATGGGTCATCTCAAAGTTGACACTGAAACTGGCTTCACTCTCTCCGGTTTCGGTGGTGCAGCCACCTCCAAAAGGCGAGACCCAGGTGGGGAACCCAATAATCAGCCCAAGAAAAGGTACCCTTAACACGTACTTCCGGATCTCATAGACCAAGCTTCCTACGTCGTCAACTCGCAAGTCCGACTCTACCCCCAGACCCCATCTCGTAGTTTCGATGATTCTATGGTCGCCTGAAAATGCCATGTGAGAAGAGAACGTCACGTTCCTACGAGAGCCGTCGTTGCCGAAGAAGGTCCTAAGCCAATGCATCATTCCCGAACCATCGACTCGGCTGTGCACGGTGAATTCAACATTCTCTCCGCTGCGCGGGACCGGCGCACGGAACAGCATGTATGAGAGCAATGCTACTGGCCTGATTGCCGTCTTAACATTGATACTGTCCATGACCCCACTCAAAACCACCGTTGGCTCAGAGTAGTGCTTACGCACTGCCGTGTGTAGATTGATAAAGTCGTCCCCCAATGCGCGGGCGATGGGAGAGTTGTTGGCGGGGCATCCCGTCATGCGTCGCGGCTTCCTCTATTGGGACCCTCAGGGCATTCCTAGCCCAAGGCCAATGTCAGACTGCTAACCTGAATCTCAAGGTGAAAGTTCTTGATTTTGTCCAGTTTGGTGGGCCTACGTGTACTGAATTGAGCCTGTCTCAGAAGTCTGGGTTGGCGTTGGGTATGGGTCAGGTGTACGTTTGAAGCGACATCAGTTGGGGAGATATTGATATGCCGCTTCGACCGATGGGCCGAGAGCAGATGTGGATGTTGCCGCCGACGCTTGACGAGTTGTTGCCGTTGGATCATCCGGCGCGGTTCGTCGCCGAGTTCGTCGATGCTCTGGATCGAGATGCCTGGGCGGAGCTTGGCGTGGACATCGAAGGTGACTCGATGGGAGCGCCAGCCTACCATCCTCGTGCATTGTTGAGCGTGTGGCTGTACGGCTTCATGACCGGTGTGCGCTCGTGCCGAAAGCTGGAGGCGGCCTGCCGGGACCAGATATCGTACCTGTGGCTGACCGGGTGGCAGCATCCCGACCACAATACGCTGTGGCGGTTCTACAAAGGGCATCGGCAGGCCATGAGGAAGCTGTTCGAGCGTACCGTGCGTACGGCGGTGGCCATGAAGTTGGTGGATCTGGCGGTCCAGGCGGTGGATGGTACGAAGGTGGTCGCCAACGCCTCAGTGAACAGGAGCTACGATGCCGAGGGGCTGAGAGGGCTGTTGGATCGGTTGGAGCGGGCGATAACCGACCTTGAGACACAGAACGAGGCGGGAGAAGAGGCTGCCGTTGCCCGTCTGCCTGAGAAGTTGGCTGACAAGGAGGTCTTGAGAGAGCAGGTGAAGCATGCGATGGCCGATCTTGCGAGTCAAAAGCGCCACAGGCGTATCAACCTGACCGACCCGGAGGCCCGGCTGATGAAGGGCAGGCAGGGCATCGTGGCTGGCTACAACGCCCAGGCTATGGTCTCACCCATGGAGACCGATGGGGGAGCGACAAGCATGCTGGTCACAGCCGTGGACGTGGTTGATGCGGCCAATGACAATGCCCTGCTGGTGCCGATGATGGAGCAGGCCGAGGAGACTACGGGGACCAAGTCGCAGATGACATTGGCCGACGCTGGCTACTTCGCCGCCAGTCACCTAGCGGAGTGCGACCGTCGAGGTCAGAAGGTGGTGGTGTCAGAGGCACGGCAGCGGTTCCTCGAAGACCCATATCACAAGGACAGATTCACCTATGACGAGCAGAGCGACAGCTTCAGGTGTCCCCAGGGACAGACGCTCGCGTTCGTCCGCATACAGCATGCGAACGGAGTCCCGTTGCGTCTGTACCGGGCTGCAGGTGCTGTCTGCCAGGCATGCCCTGCCTTCAGAGCCTGTACGAGAGCCAAAGAGATTGGGCGGAGCCTGGCAATAGGGCCGCACGATGCAGTGCTGCGTCGTCATCGTGCCTGGATGTCCACCTGGGCAGCCAAAGAGGCTTACAGGCTGAGAAAGCAACTGGTCGAACCGGTCTTCGGAATCATCAAGGAGCAACAGGGGGCACGGAGGTTCCTGCTGCGCGGCCTCGCTAACGTGGCGGCCGAGTGGACCATGTTGGTCACAGCCTTCAATCTGCGCACCCTCTGGCGGGTGTGGAGCTCCTCCCACGTCTCCAGCCCTCGACTTGGCGATCCGGAGCCTCATCCCGCGTCCTGAACGCGGCGATATCGCGACCACCGCCCACTCCGCAGGCTCCATCAGGTCTTTGCGTCAGAGTGAACCTGTTCTACAAATACCCTTCTGAGACAGGCTCAATTGCGAACTTTTCAACTTATCATCGAACTGTGAGACCTGGTCGATCATCTAGGAGGCGATTCATGGATTGAGGCAGACCACTCAGAGGGGAGAACGGGGTTGAATGTCAGCGACAACGCCATCGTCCATTGCGGCCTGGGGTATCGGTTAATGGTTCGTCCGTAGGTAACGAACGATTTCCATCATCACTTTGCAGTCGACTTCGTTGTAGCGGCCAATCTCCTTGATAAGCGGTAAAGTCGGTCATTGGCACACCTTGCTTCTTCGCCTCCTCGTCGCAACGCCATGCCCCCACCATTGCCCCGAGGCCATCTACTGGGCTATCTGCCCAGTCAGTTTCGATGAGTCCAAGGGAGTGTAGGGCGTTGGCAATCGCTTTCAAGCCAAAGCCCAGAGCCCCCCGAACCACCACAGGCTCCTCCCGCATCACTTTAGTTAAGAAATCGTACCAGCCTAACTCCGGCCAGTCGGCGCTCTGGCCATGCCTTACCTTAGCGGAGTTGTAAGCTTTGTCTAGCTGTGTTGGTTCAGCGTGAGACCAGTGGATGTGTAGAACGTCAGCGATAATGGGACACATATGGGAGGTGGAAAACCCGAGAGATTAGAGTGGTGTGAGCTCCTGTAGTGAGGGTAGAGTACCTCAGGAAAGGAGCAGAAGTGTCCCAGCCAGATACAGACAAAGCCAGGGTCGCAGACCGGCGGAGCGAGGAGACTCGTTCATTCGTCCGCCAGGTGAGAGCGGCAACGCGGCGCAAGTACACCCCTGAAGAGAAGATCCGCATTGTCTTGGAGGGTTTCCGTCGCGAGGTCACCGTGAACGACCTGTGCCGGCGGGAGGGTATCAAGCCCCACTCCTACTATGCATGGACCAAGGAGTTCATGGAGGCAGGTAAGGAGAGGTTGTCCCGCGACACCGTGCGAGATGCCACGCGGCAGGAGATCGTGGAGCTCAGGCGGGAGAACGGCGAGCTGAAACAGCTCGTCGGCGAGCTCTCACTCCAGGTGTCCCGTCTGAAAAAAACGGCCATCCCGACGCTGGTAGACGGCGCAGGTACTGCAGGATGAGTGCCCTTAAGAAGGCGACGATCCTGGCCAGTGTAGCCACATCACCACTGGCCAAGCGTCGGATGCTCAGAGACCTGGGTGTTCCCAAGAGCACCTACTACCGGTGGTTGAGACTACAACAACATCACCAGGGCCTCGAGGATCGACCTGCTGTTCATCCCAGCATACCGCCTGGTGCAGGATATGCTGGCCGCCAAGAGGGATCTTGAGTTGCCACGGATGCTCAGAAAGCTGGACAACTTCGACATGCTTGTGATCGACGACCTGGGCTATCTGCCGCAGGGAGCCGAGGAGTCCGAGGTGCTGTTCACGCTGATAGCTGAGCGTTACGAACGCCGATCTCTGGGGATCACCTCGAAACTGGTGTTCAGTGAGTGGGAGAAGGTGTTCGCAAACCCTATGGCGACTGCGGCGGCGATAGAGAGAATCGTTCACCACTCCGTGATCCTGGAGTTCGACCTGCCGAGCTATAGGACAAACGAGGCCCAGAATCGTCACATAGAGCAGAAGTCAGACCGGCAAAAATGATTGTCGCACGACCGGCAAGAATGGTTGACGTGGAACAGCAGCTTGTGATCGCGGTCGATCATCGCCTTGCGCCCGGCAATCCCGTCTTCGTGAGCGCGGCCTCTAAAAAATCGTTCTCCAACGCAAGCTCACCGATCTTGGCGTGAAGGACCTTCATGTCTACCGGCTTTTCAGCCTGCCCTGTCCCGGCGCCAAATAACTGCGCCGCCCGATCCAGCAACTGGGTCTTCCATTGCGTGATCTGGTTCAGGTGCACATCGAACTGGCTTGCCAACTCCGAAAGTGTCCGGTCGCCGCGTACTGCGGCAAGAGCCACCTTCGCCTTGAACTCTGCCGAGTGGTTACGGCGGGGTCGTCTGCTCATCTCTCGCTCCTGTCTCCGAGGGCACTATCATGCCCTCAATCAGGCAGCGATTCCACTTATCCCCCTGTTCAGATTTCCGGAGCCACTTCTTACCTCGCGGCATGAGCACACTCCTTCTAAGTTGTTCACTCATGCCTATCATTTTACTACCTATTTATAACTCAGGACACTAGCTATTTATGGGCTTAAAAGCGTTGTACGTTTGGCAAATAATGGTGTAGCCTTGAGTTGTATTCCGCACATGGTTTGAAGTCAGCATGGAGGCACACGCCGCGCACGAATCTAACGGGGGTGGCATATCTTCTATGCGATCTAGCTCCCGGTTCCTAAAGCTGGTCGTGGCGGCGGCGATCACTCTTGTGATCACGGTCTCCTTGTTCACCAGCGCATCGATCACGTCCGCGGGGGATGAGACGGCCCCGTTCCAGCCGACCGGACTAGAAGCGTTGGCGGGCGACACCCAGGTTAAGCTGAGCTGGGTCAGCCCCGACGCGGACTCGCCGTCCATTGCCAACTACCAGCTATGGCAGCATACCCAAAGTGGAAAGCTAACTGGCGCCACCAGCACTAAGTTCGGCTTTTCCGTGGCGGTGGTCGGCGACATCGCCGTCGTCGGGATGCCCGATGATGACGAAAGCAGCGGTGATTCCGGAGCGGCCTTCGTATTCAGCAGGGTTGACGGTGTATGGACCCAGAAGTACAAGCTCAAGACCAATGACGCTGTTGAGGATGATGGATTCGGAACTTCCGTAGCCTTCGACGGTAGCACTATAGTGGTTGGAGCGCCCTTCGACGACGTCAAAAAGGGCGCTACGTACCTCTTCGTCGAACCTGACGACGGATGGGACAACCCGAGCGGCACTGGAACGGTCGACCTCACTGAGACAGCCAAGCTCACTGCTCCTAACGCCGCGGCGGCAGACGAGTTTGGCAACTCCGTAGCGGTAGACGGCGACACCGTCGTGGTCGGGGCATATGGGCGCGACGTCAGTACCGGTGTCGCTTACGTATTCACCAAGCCCGGCACCGACGCCAACAGCGACGGCTCGATAGACTGGAAAGACTGGGCATCCTTGAGTGCCGATGGCAAGGCCGCATTGACCGCCAACCTCACCATTGATGGTGCTGCGTCAGGGGACGAATTCGGTAACTCCGTTGCGATAGACGCCAACACCATCGTGGTTGGGGCAAGTGGTGACGACGGTGATGCTTTGGAATTTACGGGTTCGGCCTTTGTGTTCGTCATGCCCGGGAGTGGCGGCTGGGTCTCCACCAGCACTGCGGCTAAGCTGACCGCCTCCACCCGCGGTGACAACGACTACTTCGGCCGTTCAGTAGCAATCGACGGCGACACCATAGTAGTTGGGGCTGATGAAGCCGAAAACACCGTTGATGGCTCCCAAGTGAAGACCGGTTCGGCGTACGTCTTTACCAAGCCCGGCACCGGCTGGGCCACCGATACCGAGACGGCCAAGCTCACCGCCTCCGACTCCGCGGCCACTGACAAGTTCGGGTACGCCGTGGCGCTGGACGGCGACACCGTGGTGGTTGGGGCCTACGGGAATGACAGCAGCAGGGGTTCGGCTTACGTCTTCACCAAGCCCGCCTCCGGCTGGGACGACGGTACTGAGGCAGCCCAGCTTACTGCCTCTGACCGCGCCACCAACAACAGGTTCGGCTCTTCCGTCGCAGTAGACGGTGACACCGTCGTGGTTGGGGCGGAAAACCACGAGACGGCCTACGTGTTCGACGTCGTGAACTGGGAAGACATCGCCGGACCGGGAGCCACGTCCCACATCGTGAGGCGATTGACCAACGACATCGAACACACCTTCCGGGTGCGCGCGGTTAACACGGTTGGAGCCAGGGATCCGTTCGACTCCGTGTCGGAGACCCCGAAGGCGGCTGCCTACCCTCCGGCCAGACCGCGAAACTTTTCCGCCACGCAAACTGGGATCGGTGAGGTGGAGTTGACGTGGGACGCGCACCGTTACCCGCTGACCGTCACCGGTTATGAGTACAACCAGGACGATGGTGGCGGCGTCAGTAATTGGATCAACATCGAAGGAAGCGATTCCGGCACCGTCTCCCACACCGTCACCGGCCTGACCGCCGTTCCCACTTACACCTTCGCCGTCCACGCCGTCAACAGCGCCGGTTCAACTGAGTCCGACTCCAGGTCGTTGAAGTTAAGCGAAGCGCCGGCGGCGCCCGACTCATTCTCTGCCGTCGCAGGCGACGGACAGGTGTGGCTTGGCTGGAGAAGCCCCGCCGATTTCACCATATCCGGGTACGAGTACCGGCAGAAGGAGGGCACCGACGCCTTCGGCGAATGGACCAACATCCCCGGAAGCAGAGCGGGGAGCACCTTCCATATCGTGACCGGCCTGACAAACGGCACGCCCTACACCTTCCAGGTCCGCGCCGTGAACGCGGCCGGGGAGAGCGGTTCGTCCGGCGAGCAGTCCGCGACTCCGGCGACGGCGTCTTCGGCCCCGGTCAAACCCGAAGGCTTTGCCGCCAGACAGACCGACGTCGGCCAAGTGGAGTTGACGTGGGAGGCGAGTTCCAACCCGTTGAACGTCACCGGTTACCAGTTCAAACAGAACAGCGGCTCTTGGACCACCATCCCAAATAGCGATTCCAGCACCGTCTCCCACATCATCACTGGCCTGACCCAGGGCGTCACGTACACCTTCCGGGTCCGCGCCGTCAACAGCGCCGGTTCAACCGAGTCCGACTCCCAGCCCGTGACTGTCGTCGCCAAACCGGCAGCGCCCAACCCATTCGCCGCCGAGGCGGGCGACACGCAGGTGCGGCTGACCTGGGACGACCCCGGTAATGCGTCCATAACCAAGTACCAGCTTTGGCAGTTTCCTCCTACGAGCATCAAGCTGATCTCAAACGACCGCGATGACGATGACGAGTTCGGTTGGTCGGTCGCCGTGGACGGCGACACCCTGGTGATTGGGGCCACAGGGGCCGACGAACCCAACAATACCGGTGCGGCCTACGTATTCACCAGGGTTGCCGGCGGCTGGACCCAGGTGGGCAAGCTCACCGCTGCAGTTCGCAGGAATGATGCCGGCTTCGGGCATGCCGTCGCCGTGCACGGCGACACCATCGTGGTTGGAGCGTACGAGGAGGGCCACGATATGAGCACCGGAGATGCTGGTGCGGCGTATGTCTTCACCAGGCCTGACACCGGTTGGGCCGACATGACTCAGACGGCCAGGCTCACCGCCTCCGACGCTGCGGAGAACGACGAGTTCGGAACGTCGGTGGCTGTGCACGGCGACACCATCGTGGTCGGGGCGCCCGAGGAAGACACCGGAGCGAGGGGCTCGGCATACATCTTCACTAAGCCCGCAAACGGCTGGGTCAACACTAATGAGACGGCCACGCTGATAGGCCAGTCGGACGGCGACCGGTTCGGCAGTTCGGTAGCGGTTTACGGCGACACGGTCGTAGTCGGGGCGGCCGAAGAAAACAGCAAAAAAGGCGCCGCTTATGTGTTCACCAAGTCCGGCGCCACCGGCGTCTGGGACGACTGGGATGACAAGAAAGCAAGCACCGCAACTGCCAGGCTGACCGCCTCCGACCGCGCCGATAACGACCGGTTCGGCCGGGCCGTAGCCATGGACGGCGACACCGTCATCGTAGGCGCGCACCTGGACGACGGCACGGACTCCGAAGGCAACGCCATCATTGAATCCGGCTCGGTCTACGTCTTCACCAAGCCCGCCAGCGGCGGTTGGGTCTCCACCAGCACTGCGGCGAAGCTGACCGCCTCCGACCGCGCGAAGAACGACGAGTTCGGGTATTCCGTCGCCGTGGACGGTGACACCATCGTGGTGGGAGCGCGCCAGCCCAGCTACGTAGACGATGGCGGTGAGACAATCAAGCGGCCCGGTGCGGCGTACTTATTCAGCAAGCCCGCGACCGGCTGGACCGATACAGCAGGTACGGACAAGCTCGTCGCCTACGATCGCAGTCAGAACGACAAGTTCGGCAACTCCGTCGCCGTGGACGGCTACACCGTGTTGGTTGGAGCAGTCGGGGACGACAGCGATAAGGGTTCGGCCTACGTGTTCGGCACCCAGTGGTCCGACATCCCCGGCAGCGGAGCGGGGACTACTTCTCACATAATCAGGGGTCTGCGCAACAGCGTCGAGCACACCTTCCGGGTCCGCGCGGTGAACGCGGCGGGAGAGGGCGACGCGTCCGAAGTGGCGGCGACGCCGGTGGCGAAGAAATTCTCCCCCTCCATACCCGCTAGCTTCACCGCCACTCAGATCGGCGTAGGCCAGGTGCGCTTGGCGTGGACCGCGAGCACTAACCCATTGACCGTCAGGCATTATACGTTCAAACAGGGCAGTCAAGATTGGGCCAAGATCGACGGAAGCGATTCCAGCACCGTCTCCCACACGGTCACCGGCCTGACTACCGGGAACACCTACACCTTCACCGTCCGCGCCGTCAACGGTGGCGGTCAAAACGCCACCGGTAGCCGGTCCGTAAAACTAGAAGCCCAGCTTGCGGCGCCCAGCGAGTTCACCGCGGTCTCGGGCGACGAGCAGGTGAAGCTGAGTTGGGACGATCCCGATGATTCGACCATAGATAAGTACCAGCACTTCCAGATCGACCCGAGCAAGCTGACCGCCGCTGACGGCCTTCGGGGCGACGAATTCGGCTATTCGGTGGCGGTGGACGGCAACACCGCCGTGATCGGGGCGTACCAAGACGACGACGCCACCAACGGCGACGATTCCGGTTCGGCCTACGTCTTTACCAAGATCTCCGGCGTGTGGAAGCAGGTAGCCAAGCTCACCGCCGATGACGGCGCGGCGAACGACGAGTTCGGGATTTCCGTGGCGATAGACGGAAGCACCATCGTGGTGGGGGCGCATCAAAACGACGCCGATACCAACAACAACGACGAAGGCGCGGCTTACGTATTCGCCAAGCCCGCCAGCGGCTGGGCCGACTGGAGCAATCTGGATACCAATGGCAAGGCCGGTTTGACGACCAAGCTCACCGCATATCAAGGCGCAGCCAACGACGAGTTCGGAATTTCCGTCGCGGTCAACGGCAACACCATCCTGGTGGGAGCCCACCAAAACGACGCCGATGCAAGCGACAACAACGAAGGTGCGGCCTACATCTTCACTAAGTCCAGCAGCGGCTGGGGCAACGCTCCGGCCTCAGGAGACCACCGAGTAGAGACCGCCAAGCTCATCGCCTCTGACGCCACGGCGGGCGACGAGTTCGGAATTTCCGTGGCGGTCGACGGCGACACCGCCGTGATCGGGGCGTACCACGACGACCACACCGACGACGGTAACACCATCGGCAATGCCGGTTCGGCCTACGTCTTTACCAAGGTCTCCGGCGTGTGGAGCCAGAAGGCCAAGCTCATCGCCGTGGACGGCGCGGCGAACGACGAGTTCGGAATCTCCGTCGCGGTAAACGGCGACATGGTGGTGGTTGGGGCACGTCAGGACGACACCAGGAACGGTGCGGCTTACGTATTCACCAAGGTCTCCGGCGTGTGGAGCCAGAAGGCCAAGCTCATAGCGTCGGACGGCGCGGCGGACGACGAGTTCGGAATTTCCGTCGCAGTGGAGGGCGACACCGTCGTGATCGGAGCATACCAGGACGACGATAACGGCGATCTATTTGGCTCGGCCTACGTCTTCATCCGGGACTCCTCCGGTGGGTGGCGCCAGAGGGACAAGCTCACCGCCTCCGACGGCGCGGAGCGGGACCGGTATGGGTATTCCGTCGGGGTCAGCGGCGACACCGTCGTGGTTGGTGCGTATTCGGATGATAGTAACGAAGCCAATACGGGTGCGGCCTACTTTTTGCGTATTCCGGGTTGGACCGACATCCCCGATAGCGCCGCGACGACCACCTCTCACATCGTCACCGGCCTGAGCAACTACGTGGAGCACACCTTCCAGGTGCGGGGTGTGAACGCCGCAGGCGGGGGCTTGGCCTCGGACCGCGCCGGTGGTACGCCCACGTTTGCGATACCGGACCCGCCGGACGGGCTGACCGCGGACGCGGGCGATGCCGTGGTGGACCTGACTTGGGTTGACCCCGAAGATTCGACAATAGAGAAGTACCAGTTGCTGCAGATTATTCAGGGTGGCAAGCTGACCGCCGCCTCCACCGACGATCCGGTGGTTCGGGGCGACGGGTTCGGAATCTCCGTCGCAGTAGACGGCGACACCGCCGTTGTCGGAGCCTACCAGGACGACGACGCCACCAACGGCGACAACTCCGGTTCCGCCCACGTCTTTGCCAGGAGCTCGCCTACCGCTCCGTGGAGCTGGTCGGCCAAGCTCACCGCTTCCGACGCGGCGGAGAACGACGAGTTCGGAATCTCCGTGGCGGTAGACGGCGACACCATCGTCGTGGGAGCGCACCAAAACGACAGCAACAAAGGCGCCGCCTACGTCTTCACCTGGAATTCCAGTAACAGTAAATGGGAACAGAAGGCCAAGCTCACCGCTTCCGACGCCGCGGCCAACGACGAGTTCGGAATCTCCGTGGCGGTCGACGGCGACACCATCGTGGTCGGGGCGCACAAGGCCGACTACATCGATCTCAACGACAGTAGCAACAATTTGGCTGATTTCGGTGCCGCCTACGTCTTCACCAAGCCCGAGAGCGGCGGCTGGGCCGACGCCACCGAGACCGCCAAGCTCACTGCTTCCGACGCCGCGGCCAACGACGAGTTCGGAATCTTCGTGGCTGTGCACGGCGAAACAGTGGTCGTAGGAGCGCACCAAAACGACGCCGATGACCAAGACACCAACGAAGGTGCGGCTTACGTCTTCACCAAGCCCGGCGGCGCTTGGACCTCCACCACCACTGCGGCCAAGCTCACCGCATCCGACGGCGAGGCTAACGACGAGTTCGGAATCTCCGTAACGGTGCACGGTGACACCGTCGTGGTCGGGGCGCACAAGTACGATGTCGGCGTCGGCACCGAGAAGGCCAACGCCGGTGCGGCCTACGTCTTTATCAAGCCTACCGGCGGTCCTTGGGCCGACGGCACTGAGACCGCGAAGCTCATCGCCTCCGACGCTATGAGAGGAGACGAATTCGGGATTGCCGTGGCGGTGGACGATAACGAGGACACCATCGTGGTCGGAGCCTACCTGGACGACGACAATGGCGACAATGCCGGTTCGGCCTACGTTTTCACCCAGGATTCCAACGGGTGGAGCCAGCAGACGAAGCTCACCGGCCCCTCCCGCGGAAAGGACGACTGGCTGGGGTATTCCGTTGCGGTGGTAGGCAATACCGTCATCGCCGGAGCGGACAAGTCCAACATCAGCGGGCCCGATTCAGGCGCCGTCTACCTGTGGACAGTCCCGGGTTGGACCGACATTGCCAATAGCGACGCGACGACCACGTCCCACACCGTCACCGGTCTGACCAACCGGGTTGAGTACAGCCTTCAGGTCCGCGCGGTGGACAAGGTGGAAGGGGCCGGCGCCGGTCTGCCCTCGGAGGTCAGGGCAACACCGCTAAAGCCGAGGCCAGCAAAGCCGACCGGGCTCTCCGCTGTGCCCGGCGATACCCAGGTGAAGCTGAGCTGGAACGATCCCGTCGAGGGCTCGCCGCCCATCAACAACTACGAGCTATGGCAGCATGCCGAGCGCCCTATGCTGACCGCCGACGACCGGGCGGCGAACGACGAGTTCGGGTATGCCGTAGCGATTGACGGCGACACCGCCGTGGTCGGAATGCCCGGGGACGACGACGGCACCAGCCTCAATGTCGGCGCCGCCTTCGTATTCACCAGGGACTCATCCGGCACGTGGAGCCAGGTGGCCAAGCTCAGAGCCAGCGATCCGAATGCTCAGGATAGAATCGGACTATCTGTGGCGGTGCATGAAGACACTTCGAATGGCGACACGATAGTGGTTGGCGCTCCCCACCACTCGAGCAGTAAAGGTGCGGTGTACGTATTCACCGAACCCAGCGGCGGCTGGGCCTCCACCAGCACTGCGGCGAAGCTCACCGCCTCCGACCGCGCGGATGACGACGAGTTCGGAATTTCGGTAGCGGTGGACGGTGACACCGTCGCGGTCGGGGCCCACAACAATAATGCAGCCTACGCCTTCACCAAGCCTACCGACGGCTGGACCTCCACAACTACTGCGGCCAAGCTCAGCGGGAGCGACAGCTTCGGCAGGTCGGTAGCAGTCGACGCCGGCACCATCGTGGTTGGGGCCAGCGGAGACAGTGACGACGACCAGGGTTCGGCTTTCGTGTTCACCAAGCCCGCCACAGGTTGGGCCGATAGCATCAGTGCTGGGGCGGCCAAGCTCACCGCCTACTCCCGCAATAACAACGACAGATTCGGGCGTTCAGTAGCCATCGATGGTGACACCATCGTGGTCGGGGCCTACGGGAACGACAGCAATAGGGGTTCTGCCCATGTGTTCACCAAGCCCGATACCGGCTGGGCCAACAGCCCGGGGACTGAGACGGCCAAGCTCACAGCCTCCGACCGTACGGACGGCGACCAGTTCGGATTCTCCGTCGCGGTGGACGGTGACACCATTGTTATTGGGGCGGACGCCCTGAACGAAACCAACAGGTCAGGGTCGGCTTACGTTTTCACCAAGCCTGCCGCCGGCTGGGCCGACAGTACCGAGGCGGCCAAACTCACCGGGTCCGGCACCGCTAATGGTGACAGGTTCGGGCTTTCCGTGGCGGTCGCCGGCGTCACCGTCATGGTCGGGGCAAACGGGCAAGGCAGCAACAGTCAGGGGGCCGCCTACCTTTACGACATCGCGGTGTGGGCCGACATCGCTGGGAGCACGGGAGAGACCAGGTCCCACTTTGCGACCGGCCTGACCAACGGCTTGGAGCACACCTTCGCCGTCCGCGCAGTGAACGACGGCGGTGCAAGCGGCCGGTCTAATCAGGTGTCAGAGACCCCGGCGGGGGCCGCCTCGCTACCCATCAAACCCAGGAACTTCTCCGCGGTGCAGACTGGCGCAGACGAGGTGCGTTTGGAGTGGGAGCGGAGCGTCCAGCCCCTGGCCGTCGCCGGTTATCGCTTCATCCAGGACAACACCTCTAGTGACGATGACGTCCCCGCTTGGACTCCCATTTCCGGTAGCGATTCCAACACCAGCTCCCACAACGTCACCGGGCTGACCGAGGGAGACACCTACAACTTCGCCGTCCGCGCCTTTAACAGCCAGGGCGACAGCGACTCCTCTAACTCTCTGTCAGTCACGATCGTCGCCGCGCCCGCGGCGCCCACGGGGTTCACCGCCTCCGCGGGCGACAGCCATGTGGAGCTGAGTTGGGGAAATCCCGGCAATTCGTCCATAACCATGTACCAATACCAGCAAGCGGCGAACGGCGCGTGGACCGACATCCCGGGAAGCGGAGCTTTGACCACCTCCCACCTGGTTTCCGACCTGACCAACGGCACCCAGGATACTTTCCGGGTCCGCGCGGTGAACCCGGCCGGAGAGGGTGCGGCTTCGCCCCCGGTGACCGCGACCCCGGCCTGGCCGGGGTCGGCCCCCGACATACCCGCAAACTTCGCCGCCGCGCAGACCGGCGTCGGCCAGGTGGAGTTGACGTGGGACAAGGCTTCTCAGCCCCGGACCGTCACCGGTTATCAGTTCATCCAGGACAACATCTCTAGTGACGATGACGTCCCCGCTTGGACTCCCATATCCGATAGCGATTCCAACACCGTCTCGTACACCGTCTCCGATCTGCGCGAACCCGATCCCGACCCAAACACGTACACCTTCGCTGTCCGCGCGATAAACAGCTATGGCGTAAGGGCCTCGCGTTCCATTTCCGTGACAATAGTCGCCAAGCCAAAGCGGCCCACCGGGCTAAGTGCTACCGGCGGCGACACCCAGGCGACGGTCCAATGGAGTGTCCCGTCCGACGAGAACGATCCGCCGCCAATTGACAAGTACCAGCTATTGCAGATCCCTCTAAGCACGCTGACCGCCGACGACCGCGCGGCCAACGACGAGTTCGGGTATTCGGTAGCGATAGATGGCCACACCGCCGTCGTCGGGGCCTACCACCGGAACCTCGACGGGAACGCCAACGTCGGTGTGGCCTATGTTTTCACCAAGGATTCGGACGATGCATGGAGCCAAGCCGCCACGCTGACTGCCTCCGACGGCGCAGCGAATGACGAGTTCGGAATTTCCGTGGCGATAGACGGAAACACCATCGTGGTTGGGGCGCGCCAGGACGATACTCGCAACGGCGCAGCGTACGTATTCACCAAGTCACCCAACAGCGTCTGGGCAAATGATGAGAATCAGACCTACAAGGGGGAGACGGCCAGGCTCACCGCTTCCGACGCCGCGGCGGACGACGAGTTCGGAATTTCCGTGGCGATAGATGGAAACACCATCGTGGTTGGGGCGCGCCAGGACGACACTCGCAACGGCGCAGCGTACGTATTCACCAAGTCACCCAACAGCGTCTGGGCAAATGATGAGAATCAGACCTACAAGGAGGAGGCGGCCAAGCTCATCGCCTCCGACGGCGCGGCGAACGACGAGCTTGGAATCTCCGTGGCGATAGACGGTGACACCGTCGTGGTAGGAGCACACCTGCACGACATTAATGACAACGGCAGCAGTATCCCCAACGCCGGTGCAGCCTACGTCTTTACCAAGCCCGACACCGGCGGCTGGGCCAACGAACTGACTAAAGACCACAGAACCGAATCGGCAAGGCTCACCGCCCCCGACGGCGCGGCGAAGGACGAGTTCGGGATCTCGGTGGCCATCGACGTTGATACCGTCGTGGTTGGAGCGCACCAGCCCAGCTACCAAGGCGAAAACGATGTGACCGTCGACGTGGGGCCCGGTGCGGCCTACGTATTCACTAGGGATTCGAACTCCGGCAAGTGGGGCCAGCCGATCAAGCTTACCGCCTCCAATGGCGTCCTGCGCGATGGGTTCGGGATTTCCGTTGCGGTGGACGGCAATACCGCCGCCGTTGGGGCGTATCTGTTCGACCGCGACGACGGCGTTGTTCCTGGCTCCGGTTCGGCCTACCTGTTTGCCAGGGATCCGAACTCCGGCAAGTGGAGCCAGACGCACAATCTCGCCGGTCCCGGCTCCGAGCCGGACGACTGGTTCGGACACTCCGTTGCGGTGTCCAATGACACCGTCTTGGCAGGCGTGCCCCAGGACGACGGTAGTCGCGGTTCGGCCTACGCGATGGACATATCAACCGCGGAGTGGGTGGACTTCGTCTCAACAGAATTGACCATGTCTGACGACGACGAGTACTACGTCTACCGGGTGCTCGGTCTGACCAACGACCAAGAGTACGCCTTCCGCGTGCGTTCGGTGAGCGCGACCGGCAATGATCCGACTGCGGAAACCAGGAGCGCCACGCCGATGCTTACAAGGCCGGTCAAGCCAACCGGGTTGTTGGCAGAGGCTGGCAACAGGCAGGTGGACCTGAGTTGGGACCTCTCTGACGATTCGACCATAACCGGATACCAAGTATTGCAGCCCCCCGAGCAGACCAAGCTCACCGCCAGCTCCGACGGCGCGGCGAACGACGAATTCGGAATCTCCGTGGCGGTTTATGGCGATGAGGAGGATGGTGATACCGTCGTGGTCGGGGCGCACAAGCACGACGGCACGGACGCCGGAGGCAACGCCATCACCTCTTCCGGTGCGGCCTACGTATTCACCAGGGACCCGCTTTCGGGTGAGTGGAGCCAACCGATCAAGCTCACCGCTCCCGACGGGGACACATCCGACTGGTTTGGGTATTCCGTAGCGGTGCACGGTGACACCATCGTGGTCGGGGCGTACCAACACGACCTCGACAGCGAATCCGACGCCGGTGCGGCCTACGTATTCACCAGGCCCGACGGCGGCTGGGTCGCCACCAGCACCGCGGCCAAGCTCACCGCTTCCGACGGGGTGGAAGGCGACCGGTTCGGGTATTCCGTAGCGGTGGACGAGAGTACCGTGGTGGTTGGTGCCTACTGGGTCGACCTAAATGCCACGACCACCAATTCCGGGGCGGCGTACGTCTTCACCAAGCCCGACGGCGGCGATTGGACGTCCACTAGTACCGCGGCCAAGCTCACCGCTTCCGACGGGGCCGGAACAGACTACTTCGGGCACTCCGTTGCGGTGCACGGTGGCACCATCGTGATCGGGGCGCACCTCCACAAGACTAATGACATTCGCACTGGTGCGGCCTACGTATTCACCAGGCCAGTCGGCGGCTGGGTCGCCACAAGTACCGCAGCCACCCTCACCGCTTCCGACGGGGCGAACGGCGACCAGTTCGGGCATTCCGTTGCGATGGACGGTGCCACCGTGGTCGTCGGGGCCCGCAGAAATAGCGCAGCTTACGCATTTATTCAGGACTCCGGCGTATGGAGCCAGGCGGCCAAGTTCACCGCCTCTGACAGCGATGGATCTGAAGAATTCGGGTCCTCCGTTGCGGTGCGGGGTGGCACCATCGTGATCGGGGCGCCCTCCGCCAACGTCGACGAATGCGACGACATCGACGACTGCGACGAAGACCCTCGTTCCGGTGCGGCTTACCTCTTCACCAAGCCGGCCGGCGCTTTCTGGGCCAACGATCCGAACGAAGACAACAGAAAGGAGTCGGGCAAGCTCATCTTACCCGCCGGCGGAGAGGAAGAAGAGGACGACCAGTTCGGGAACTCCGTCGCCCTGGACGGCGAAAGCATAGTGATCGGGGTGCCCGCGGGCAACGATGGCTTCGGTTCGGTCTACGTGTCGGACATCCCACAGTGGGCCCATATAGACGACAGCAAAGCTACGACCGTATCCCACAGGGTCACAGATCTGGAAAACGGCGTGAAGTACACCTTCCAGGTCCGCGCGGTGGACGACGTCGGCGAAAGCCCGCCCTCCAACATCGCCCGCGTGACACCTGCAAACCGTCTACCATCCTTCATTGACGGAAACGTGACCGACCGCGCCGTCGGAGAGGACGCCCAAGCCGACGACCCCGTGGGCCGCCCGGTTACGGCCACGGACCCGGACGGCGATACCCTGACCTACTCCCTGTCGGGAGAGCATGCGGGTTCCTTCAGCATCGGCAGCTCCAACGGCCAGATCTCCGTGCGCTCCGGGACCACGCTCGACTACGAGTCGGGCCGCACGAGCTACACGGTCATCGTCTCCGTGCACGACGACGAGGCCAGCGTCGTCGCCAGCGTCACCATCAATGTCAACAACGTCGACGAGGACGGATCGGTCTCCCTGTCTTCCGCACGGCCCAGGGTGAACGCTGCCCTGACCGCCTCGCTAACCGATCCCGACGGCTTGGTGTCAATCACATCCTGGCAGTGGGCCAGGTCTGCCAACGGCTCGACCGGGTGGCGCGACATCGTCGGAGCCAGATCCAACAGGTACAGGCCGGTCGCAAACGACGGGGGCAACTACCTCCGCGCCACCGCCTCCTATACGGACGGCCACGGCTCGGGCAAGGAGGCCGCGGTAGTTTCCACCAATAGGGTTCGTAGCCTCGACAGGCCTGAAACCAGTCCCCCTCCTACGCCGACTCCGGTGCCCATCACTGTGGTCCCCCCAGGTGTCGGAGATGCGACAGTCCCTCCAGGTCTGCTGTTGGTGATCGGACTCATGGGCATGCTGCTGGTGATCGCGGGGAGCATAGTGGTCCGCGAGCGCAGATCGAACAGGCGACGCTGATTGTCTCTCTGATTCCCAGCATCACGCAGGCCGACTCGAACCCGCCGTTGGCTCGGTCAACATCAGCCCGGCGGAAGGTCCGCCTATCACCAGCGCGCGTGCGTCCCCAACGCCGCGCCGCTACACGCCTCCCCCGTCATACCTGTATGTGTTAGCTAATTCGTTGACAGATTGGCGTGAGAAGATAGGCCGATCTGGAGACGAAGATGACCGTGACCGGCCCCCGATCTTTGTACGACCCGTTATGTTAGTCCTGCAAGGACTGGGACAGGGCAGGCAGGACGACTTGCGGTGCCGGTGGTCTGTAGCGCAGTGAGTTTTGTGGCCTGATGCGGTTGTAGGTCTGTCTGTACTGCTCTGTGAGTTTCTGCACCTCCTGCAATGTGTAGAAGATGTCCCGGTCTAGCAGTTCATCCCTGAGCTTTCCGTTGGAGCTCTCCACGTATCTGTTCTCCCATGGTCAGCCTGGCTCGATGTACAGCGTTTTAGCTCCCAACTTTGCCAGCCACTCCCGAGTAGCCCTGGCCGTAAACTCTGGCCCGTTGTCAGAGCGGATGTGGTCCGGCACACCCCTGGTCACCATTAGCTCGGACGCACTACAACAGGAGGCAAAAAGAGAGTGTCCACCCCCAGGAGGTCCAAGACCCTCACCTTCTCCCTGCCCACGGAGATGGAAGCGCAGGTGCGGCGGGTGATGAAGGAGGATGACCTCTCCGTGAGCGAGCTGGTGCGTGAAGCCCTTCGCACCTACATGCATGTTCGGGAGTTGAGGGGGACGGTCCACTCCAGGGAGTCGTTGGCCCACGACGAGCACGCTCTGTCTCCCGAAGACGCTGAGCGCTTCGCGCTGGAGCACCTCGACAAGTACGGCTCCATTCCCCCGGGTTGGGTCACGAAGGTGCTTAAGGGCGGTCCTATTGAGCAGAGATTGGGAGGATATGCAGATGAGTGAACGACAGGACGGCTACACACCAGCGGCCCTCTACGCCAGGGTGTCCAGCGATAGGCAGGATGTGGACCTCTCGGTCGCCGCGCAGCTCAGGGCACTTCGAGACTATGCCGAGAAGAACGGCTACCTCGTGGCACGGGAGTTGTTGGCAACCAGCGAAAGTGGGACACTTTGAGACCCGAGAGATTAGAGATCGGGAGAGGGCTTGGTGAGCTCCCTGAGGGTCTTGTTGTAGCGCCTTCGCCGTTCGATTGTGTGAGCCTGCACCTCCTTCCTGCGCTGCAGTATCCGTTCCCGCCTCCCGTGGAGCACATCTGCAGGTGTCACATTGCCCAGCGCCTTGTGATAGCGCCTGTAGTTGTAGTAGGCCACGAAGGCGGCAAGGGCAGCCTCCAGATCGGAAGCCATCTCGTAGGGGACCTGCTTGACGTCTCTCTTGATAGTCTGGTGATAGCGCTCCAGCTTGCCGTTGGTCTGAGGGTGGAAGGGTGCAGCCCGGATGTGCTTGATTCCCACCAGGCGCAGGTAGTCTCTGAAGCCACGGGACACATATCCTGAGCCGTTGTCCGAGAGCAAGCTGGTCTGGTCGGCCACCGGGACCTCGGTCATGCCAGTCTTGTCTACAGCCTCCTGGACCACCTCGATGAGAGAGTCGGTAGTCATGTCCCGCTGCAGCTTCCAGGAGAGTATGAAGCGGGAATAGTCGTCCATCACAGTTTCTGGCCGTTTCGCGCCAAAACCGATAGGCCAAACTGGGCCGCCACCCGCCGCAACACGCCAAATCCTGCCCGCATCAGCTCTCCGCACACGTCGGATAGGTCCATTCATAGCTGTTTCCCTCACTATCGGATGACACGTCAGGGGTTGCAAAGTGCAAACGAGGTGCCGTTAGGGAGGCAATGTAGTTTAGCATGGCTTCCCAACCATTTGCATTTTCTGGCGTTGACCGGGCAGAGGGTTTGTCAGCCCGTTTCGTAGCTGAATCAGGGGCAAATGGGGCGGTCTGTGGCCTCTCAAGACCCCGCCGACAGGACAAAATGTCCCGATTTGTACCCCCCAACCAGCATAGAGGGGAGAAAGGGACGTATCGGCGCTATCTATTCCCCCCTACAGGACGATGACGCATCCGGTGGTAGAGCGAGTCCCATTGGTAGGCGCGCAGCGCGGACAGCGGCAGTCGGGGGCAGTCCGGTTCCCACAGTGGACGCCAGGACCGGCCAAGTATCCCTGTGTTGGACAGCACTGGAATGCAGGACACGAAGATGGGCAGCGACATCCGGATCATCCGGGCCGCAGTGCGCACGTAGGTCGTCTCGACCTCCTCAGTGTCCACGACGAAGAGGGTGACGGGGTATGGGGGCTGGTCTTCCTTATGCTCATTGGACCAGTAGTAGCTCTCATAGGGTTCCAGGCGGGCAATGACTCCCCTGGGGTGGCGGGCGCGAAGCTCGTACTCGAAGTAGAACGGCACGTGAAGGCCCCCTGCGACGAGGTGACCCACGGCGTCGGGTGCGATGGCCGAATCGCCCCAGTTGTAGGCTCGGTCGGACCTGGCGGTGGGGACGGACCACTGGAGTTCACTCGACGAATCTTCCCTGGCCTCGGCCTGAAGCTTCGACAGGA
Source organism: Dehalococcoidia bacterium (assembly GCA_965249225.1). Lineage (GTDB taxonomy): Bacteria > Chloroflexota > Dehalococcoidia > Lucifugimonadales > CBDFLT01. The sequence continues at coordinate 28,814 of CBDFLT010000009.1, forward strand.
ACCACGTGATGCCGTCTGCGTGCTTCGTCTGGCGCGCCCACGTCTCGATCCGGTGGCCCATGTGTCTTCGCCGTCCCTGGCGATCTGTCGTGAGCTCCGTGCTCCAGATGCCCCGCGTGGTCGGCAACTCGGCGCGGTCCCGGTGGGTGACGTAGCGGACGCCCTCGGCGGATAGTGTGTAGCGGGTGTCTCCGGGTTTGCCGTGACGCTCGATTAGGCCCCAGGCGTTCACCAGGCTGCGCACCATCTGGCTGACCCGCCCCTTGGAAACACCGAGCCACCGGGCCAGGTGCTCGCGGGGGATCATCGGGTGGTCGGTGATGAGGTCGAGCGTCCGCTTCTCCGACGGGCTGACGCCGAAGGCCGGCGCAGCCTCCACCATCCGCTCGGGACGGGGCAGCGACGCCCGCTTCCGACTCGGCGACGCCGCTCGACTCCTTCCGCCAGGGCTGGCCTGGGAGATGACGCCCTCCAGCGTGCGGTGCCGCCCTCCAATCAGGACCGAGATACTCTGCCAGACGCGGCCGCCTCGTCTCTCCAGCGCCTCCCTGGACTCCACGGCGACGAAGCAGTCGCGGAGATCCCGTTGCTCGCAGAACCGCGTCGTCAACCTCTGCTCCCAGACGCTGGGCACGATGATCAGAACGATGTCGGGGCGGCGCCGGTAGTCGTACTCCGCTATGGCCCTCAGCCGGTCGTAGAGCGACCGCCGCCGCAGGGCCAGACCCTGGCGCACCACGCCGAAGCTGCGGCCATCGTGGAGGGTGATGTTGGCGTCGAAGCGGCCACGGCGATGGAACTCCACGTGAGTACGCAGTCCGTCACTGCCGGGGGAGAGTGACGAGGCGAGGCGGTAGACAGCGGCCACCGCGTCCATCCGGCGAATGAGCAGCGTCAGCCACTCCCTGGACACGGGATAGGCCCGTACGAAGTCCGAGGGCGTGCCAAAGCCGAGAATCCTGGCGGCCTGCCTGATGCCCTTCGCCGTCAGGCAGTATCTCCCGCTCGACGGCAGATGCACGGTGCCGTGACTCACTCTCCCGACAATGCCGTCGGCCAGCAACTCGGACAGTCTGCGGTGGACGGTCGCGTGCGGCTCGCCCAGGATGAGCGCCAACTCCGTTGATTCGATAAACGGCATTCGACTGAGGGCATCGAGCAACTGTCGATCTGAGAAACCCATACGGCAAGCGTAGCGACTGACCGGCGTGTTGGGCAACCATCACATGACAGCACCCGTGGGTAGGATGCACCTATGCTGATGTAATCTTCCCTGAAGAGGGGGCGAAAGTGATTTCGCTGCTACGAACCGTCCGCTAGCAGTCTGCGCACAGCGGACTCCACGGCCCTTCCCTCGTCCGATGTGCGCAGCCATGCCCGTAACTCGCGTCGGACGATGGCCACAGTCAGGTCATCGCCGCGTTGCACTCGGAGGGGGTCCAGTTTCGCCTTAGCGCCTACTGCCGCCGTTGCCCCGGCCTCGGCAAGGGTGACGTGCAATTCTTCCGCCGGGTCGAACTCCGGGATGGGCAGCTTCCACAGGTGCTTATGAAGGTCGCGGGCTCCGAACTGGCCCTTGGACATCAACGGTCTCACAGCCTCTTGCAGGGCGTCGCTATTGATGACGGCCAACAGGTAATTGGCTTCGTCAATGGTCCCGCACGGAATCCAGTAGAGAAGATGGTCAACCAGTGTCTCGCTGTCTTGAAGCAACGCGGCCGTCGGCTCACCGGACTTCGTGTACACCACTCGCACAGGCCGGTCTCCCGCATCCCGCTGCCACTCCAGTTGCGACGACAGCTTGCCCATGTAGTCCAGTTGACCGAGCAGGTTCAAGTTGTTGGCCAGGGCCTTGTTTCCCTCCCACAGATGGCTGACCGTCTGCCAGCGCTCCCGCATCCGCCGGTCCAGCCCGCCCAGCCGGATGCCGCCGGGGCCGTCGTCATCCGTGGGTATCGCGACGTCCCCCCGCTTCAGCGGCAGCAGCGCTTTCAAGGGCTCTAGTGCAACGTAGGGGACGATGGTTTCCCCAAGGTGCACGTCAAAGAGATGCCGCCTTTCGACTGTCTGGCCGGTGATCTCGGTCAGATCCAGGTCCTTCCAGGGAGCCTTGTCCAGACTGCCTCGCCTTGAGTTGACCGTGGTTGTCGGCGCGGCCTGCACGATGGCTGTGTTAGTCGTCTCTTCGACGAAGAACAGGCAGCGGGGGACGATGGTCGCTCCCTGCCGGGAATAACCGCCGTAGGGTGACTCGCCCGCCGTACCGGTGTGTGCGATGCCCGCAGGCTCCCGACGCACGTCATTGGCACCGGCACGGCCTCGCCACCGTTCCACCCTACCGCCCAAGGGCTTGCCGGATGTGTCCTGGGAGAGCTTGCGGGCGAAGGCGACCGAGGCGGGAATTGGGAAGAAGCTGTTGGGCTTGAGCTGCTCCAAGTCCCACGCCGGTTTGAAGGCGAAGTCCACCGAGACGCTCGGCCCCGACTTGCGCGCCCGCCACTGACCGCTGCGCCACTTGGAGTATTGCCCAGCCTGAAGCGCGCTGTGGGGCAGCACGAAACCGATGACGCCCCCATCCTTCAGATAGAGGTCAACGCTGCGCGAGAAGAAAAGTCCAGCCACGTCCTGGTGGGTCGCGTAGCGCCCTCCGGCCCAGATGCCGTAAGCGTTCCGGCACAGGTTCAGCAGCTCGTCTCTTAGGATGTCGGCCGTCTGATTGTAGTTGATCCAGGGCGGGTTGCCGATCACCACGTCCACCTTGGAGCGCGAGAGAACCACCGGGCGCACCATGTTGCGGGCGTAGTAGGCCCAGATGTGGTTGCGTCCCCTGTCGTGGAGCCTCTGCATTGCGGCTATGGCGTGGCTAATGACTTGGCGCTCAGTGGGGTCGTTGATCTCGTTGTCGTCCAGGGCCAGGAACGGGTCGTCTCCCCGCTCAATGGAGGCCGAAACGTCCCCCATCAAGGCGTCGAAGGCCTCAGCCCGTTCCACCAAGCTCACGGGGAACACCAACTCGGTATTCTCCTCATCCTCTACCTGGACCGTGATGTTGTGCTCAGCGAACATATCGCCGGTGCGAAAGCGCAGTTGCAGGGCGTCGCCCAGGTAGACGGGGATGGACAGGGATGCATCGAACCCGGCGGCACTGGCGGCATTGATGGCAGGCCGAGCAGCCAATGTCCACGCGGCACGGGCGAGGTGAACCGCCACCGGGTGGACGTCGATGCCGGTTACCGCCTCCCGCAGCCGGTTGAGGACTTCCCCCGGGTTCCAGTTGGCTGCATTGGCGGCGGCTATGAAGTGGGACACCGCCTCGGCCACGAAGGTGCCGGAGCCGCAGGCAGGGTCCAGCACGCGCTGGTTCAGCGGGTCGTCAACCAACTCCCGAATCATGGCGCGGGCCAGCCAGGCCGGGGTGTAGTACTCCCCCAACTGCCTCCGTTCATCGGGCGGGATGACCGACTCGTAGAGCGTTGCCGCGGTGTCCGGCGGGGCCTCGGCCCAGTCGAACCGGGCGACCCGGCGGGCCAGTGTTTGCAGCAACGCCTCGCCGCCGACCTCGTTGGGCCATGCGAAGAAGTCCGACTCCAGCACCCCCTGCAACCCGGTGGCGCGGTACAACTCTCGGCCTTGGATAAGGTCGGCAGGGTCTGTCTCGGCTAGGCGGCGTATGTCGATGCCAAAGGAGGCCTGCACCACCATGCCGATGACGGCGCTCAAGTAGGTGTGTCGGATGAACAGATCGTCCATCTCCTCCGGGACGACGCCGACCTTGGCCAGCCGCGCTTGCGCCTCGGCGCTCATCCCCTCCGTGGTGTAGGCGATCTCGCCCAGGGCGGTGCGCAGCAGGTCGTACCACAACCGGCGCTTGATACGGATGGTTTCTTGTTCGGCGTTCTCTTGGTAGAGGGTCTTGAGAGCGGCGATGTCGCGCTGGTAGGAAGGACTGTCCGGGCCGAAATGCCCTTCGATCCCCTCTCTATCGGGCCTGACTCCTTCAAGGGATACCAGGGCCGAGTCTCGCAGCCACTCGTAGAGGCCGATCCATTGGTCCGGCTCCTCCAGGGTGAAGGCGTAGGGTGGGGCCATTCTGACCGGCCCGGCGTTGTGCCAGCGCAGCAGCCATCGCTTGCCGTCGGTGAGCACGCCCATCCGAACCCGGCCTTGCGTCAACGCTTGAGCCAGGTAGTCGTCCAGTTGCTCGACGTACTGCGGGTTGGGTGCGCCGCCGGATGCTGTTCCGATGCGCCGCTTGAACTCGATGAAGGTGTCCAGTGCCTTCAGGTCAACAGCACTCCTAGACTCGTCCGAGGGCGGGCTCTCCTCGGCCATCTCCTCGCTCTTCACGAGCGCGGTGACGATGAGGAAGTCGCGGACCGCGCTGGTGATGTTGGCCTCGGCCGCGCCGTCATCGTGCCGTCTCAGAATCTCAGCGGCGGCGTTGCGGTGCTTGGGGTCGTCTATGTCGATGTGGAGTGCCAAAGTCGTCCCCAGGTTGCTTAGGTTTCCAAATGGCGAATAGCCAGGGCTACCCTTCCCCGACTGCTGGGATGGAACGTTCCCATTCCCCGACGCAGGCGGGGTCGAGCCTGTCAACGCCCTCCAGTCGGTCGAAGTCGGTGTCCGCCGAGATGATGCGACCTACTCTCAGCCGCTGCATCACCGCCGCGTGGACCAGGTCCCGGGCGCTGACTCCGGGATGGCTGTCCGCCATCTCCGACGCCGAAAGAACGTCTTCGGCATGGACGGGTTCGATCCGGCCATTCATGGCCTCGGCGAAGGCCCGGAGAACCTCCCGACCCAACGCCCAGCGTCCTGAAGCCAGGTAGCGGTGCATCAACTCCTGAAGGACCTCAGAGTCGGTTACGAACGGCTGCGGCTCCTCGGCCACCACGCGGAGAATCCGGGCGCACGGCTCCTTGTAGGGATGGTCCCCGCCGGCGGCGTAGATGGGAACGTTGGCGTCAATGAAGACCGCCGGGCTCATGGGCCGCCTCCAACTCGCGTGAGAGGGTGTCGGGGTCCGGCGGGTCTTCCACGTTCAACCGGATTAGCCGTTCCACCGCCTCCTTGCGGCGCGTGCGCAGGATGTCCTCATAGGCCCCGTCGATGAGGCGGCGCACGACGTTGGAGATCGCCTCTCCCTTCTCCTGGGCCAACTCCTCCAGTCGCCGCCGATGTTCGACGTCCAGCCGTACGTCTAACCGATTCGTCATATCGCCCCTCTGTCCGGTGTTATTCGTACGGAGTGTATTATCCGTCACATTGGGTCCCGAAGTCAATTCAGCGCGTACCCAGACGAGCTCTTACCCAGGGCAACCCTTGAGTGCCGGTATCTGATGCACTTGGCCTTCCTGCTATCGGGAGCGGGTCGGCCTCACCGCTCGCATACCACGCCGTCATTGTCGGCGTCATTCATGAACTCGTATGCGGGATGTCCACGGCGAACAGGGGCAATGCCATGGTTACGCGCCTCTGCGCAAGTGATACGGCCATTCCCATTTTCATCGTACATCTCGAGGGCGCTGCTGACCTCCTCGCCTTCTGGCGCAGAGGCAGGAGTCGCTGTCGAGGCCGGGGGACTTTCTAGCACAATCATTTCCGTGGACGCGCAGCCTGACAATATGCCCTCCAGCACGTCGCGCTCCCGCTCATCGACAGTGAGATCGTACTGTTGGCGCACCCCCACCACGCGGCTTGCGAACCAACAGCGATTCAGGTCGGGGAGCCATTCGGTCGCATCCTTGCCACTCTTCTGCGAGCGATTGACCGCAGGACTGGCCAGGGTGAGATTCAGAAGGTCAGAAGCAAACTGCCGCTTCGTTGCAGCGTCAACTTCACAGAGGCCGCTGTCGTGAGCTTCGGAGCGCGCGACGATGTGCTCGATGTCTGTATCAGATGTGCCACCGAACCACCTACCCGTGTACGGGCCGTAGATGATGTTGCCCATGCTGGCAACGATACGTTGCTCAACGGACTGCGAGTACGGGTAGTCGTCAGAGTCGTATGGCGAACAGCGATACTCTGGGGCGACCACGAGCCCCCTCCAGAGATCCGAGCCGGTTGCGGCTTCCTGGGTAGCAGTGGATTCAAGTGTCCGCACGGCCGTTAGCGTGGCCGCCGGAGTTGGTGAAGAAGTGGGGTAAAGAACTGGCGTGGCTGTCGGTGCGGGAGCAGTTGAGCGGGAGACCGGTTGATTCTCTGTCTCCCCACACGCCGCCAACCCCACGACCAATAGGATTGCTAGGAACGCCGCGATTAGCTTCAGATTGCGAGTCGCCATATCCGCTGCAATGCTGCGCATGGTGGAGGCCTCGCTCTTAGTGTGTATCGGTTATGTCCCTCAGCGTCCGTCCCTCGGCGTCCTTCCATGCCGTTAGCCCGTTTCTACTCGCCACCACGAGGAATGAAGCTGCACCAGATGGAGTATTGAACGACTGATCCTGGGTCAGCCTATACGTGGTACCTTCGTCTACCAGGAATCCGTCATCTATCAAGGCTTTCCTCATGTCAGCCAAGCTTTTGGGGATGCTGGAAACTTCGTCCTTCACTGCCTGCGACCCGGCCAGCACCACAAAGCTGGTCCTATCGTCCTGGCGCGCCCTAGCCTTTACCCCCTTCGAGTCCAAAAACAGATAGAGGGGATACTCCACTTCAGCCGGACGCCCGGTGGTAGACTCCTCAACGGCAGGTTCCTCCGTTGGCTCATTGCCACGGTCCAGAGCGGATTTTAGCCGTGCGTCTATTAAGTCTTTGACGAACTGGGCGAACGCCTGTTGGACCAGAGGGGTGAACTGCTCTATTCGCTGCTTGGTCTTCGGTCCGGGATACTCGATTCTGTTCAATATGAACCGCACGAAGTCGTCACACGGATTCCTCATCTCTTCGGAAAGCGTACGTTTGATCTCGTTGGTGTACTTCAGCTCTCGCGCCGCCTCCACGGTCTCCGCAGGGTCAAAGCTGTCCTTATGGAACTGCTTGAGCTGCTCGACCTGTAAGTCCGTGAACTCCAACATGTTGAACTCGAAGAACGGCCTCTTGTCCATCTCTCGCGGCTCGTCCAAGTCGGAGTAGAATCGATAGACGATGCCGTCCGTTAGAATGCCAAACCGGGCGGCGGTGGCGGAAAAGTAGCGGAAGAGTTGCGATTCCTGCTCCACCCGCAGGCTGGAGCCGTGCTTCTTGGCCTCAATCAGGACGACGGGCTTGCCGTTCTGCATCAGGGCGTAATCCACCTTCTCACCTTTCTTGTTGCCGAAGTCCGCCGTGTACTCTGGCACCACCTCAGTTGGATCGAAGATGCTGTAGCCGAGCATTTGGATAAAGGGCATAACGAGGGATGTCTTCGTCGCCTCTTCCGTATCCAGGTGTTCAAGCCGAGCTTCAAACCGTCTTGACCTTGTCCGCACGTCGTCGATGAAGTCCATGGGCCTCCTCTCTTTCGCTGGGGAGTATACCCGCATACAGTGATGGTGGTCGCCGTAGTGGCCGCCAACTCATACGTCCAACCTGAACCGCAGGGTGAAAGTTCTTGATTTTGTCCAGTTTGGTGGGCTTAATTGGACGGTAGGCAGTACCATTTTCGAGATGTGGCTGGGCGGACTGTGAGGCTCCAGAGGGTTGCCATTCTAGTCTCATCGTAAAGTGGGGATAAGCGTACTGTACTGAGCTTGTCTCATAAAGCTGACATTTCCAGAGTCTCAATGTTCTGTATTCCGTCTTTCGACGAGATGACGGACCTGACGCCATATCTCAATCACGTCATTCCGGCGTACGCCGGAATCCAGACTGTCTCGCATAGTGCAAATCAAGTGGAGGGGACTTCTGAGACAGGCTCTACTGCGAATTTTCGGTGGGAGGTCTTGATTTAGGATTGTGGTACGCGAGGTCGTTGCCCCATAGACCGAGTCGCGCGATGACAACAAGGATGCCGAGCAATATCCAGGGCATCGCTTGCGGAGCTTGAACCACTCGAAGCGTATGAGACGCAACACCTGTATTATCATTCCCCTCTCGCTCCCGCGATGTCTCGACGCCGGATGAGCCAGAGGGCTGCGCCGCCGAGCACGGCGATGTATGCGGTCAGGACGAGAAACGCTTGCAACTGGCCCGGCAGCTCGCTGACCCTGACAAGGCCGCCACTCTCGGTAAAGACCCTGGCTTCGGCTATCAACGCGTTGCTCTGTACCCCGGTCTGAGCCATCCAGCCAGCGATGCTCGGTCCGAGTAAGAAGTCGGTCACTGTGCTGAACCAGTCGAATAGCCCACCTAGAACCTGAATAAGTATCAGCTCGACGAAGAAATACGCCATAGAGATGGCAATGCCTATGCTCGATGATGAGGTCAACACCGACACGAACAGAGCTAGCATGACGTAGGGGGCCAATCCATAGACCGCCTTGGCGAACATCACCGCGACGGTGGACCACTGACCTGAGTCCGCAAGTCCCCCGCCGTCGCCGCTGATGAACGAAGCGAGGATCAGGCTGCTGACCACGACGCCCAGGCCGACGATGATGAACCCTGCGCCGCCCATCAGCAGTAGCGACAGCACCTTCGCGCTCAGGAACTGCCAGCGGCCGACACCCCTGGTCAAGGCCGTCCGTAGCGTGCCCCAGCCGTACTCAACCCCCACGGCGGATGCTCCGAGAATCATGATGAGCAGGATTCCTAAGGAGTTGGCAACGCCGAGGCGATTGGAGAGACTACTCGGAAGGACGAAGCCCTCACGGTAGAAGCTGCGGAGCTCAGCGTCGTCTTCAAGCGTCTCCTCGCACTTCCCACTTGTCCGTCTCTTCTCTACCGCCTCAAGGATCTTCTTGTGGTCCTGTTCCGGGATAAGTGCTAGCTTGGCATCGACGTTGCCCTCTACGATGTCGACGCATGTGATGCGGACCGTGTCTCCGTTAGGTAGGTGGGTGCTAGAGAAAATACCCCCATACTTCCCAACGTCTTGGTACTGGGAGTAGTTGCCCCATAGACCGAGTTGCGTGATGGCGACGACGATGCCGAGCAGTATCCAGGGCATCCATCTCTTGCGGACCTTGAACAACTCCCAACGGATGAGGCGAAGCACCAGCATGATCATTCGCCCCGCGCTCCTGTCACGTCCTTGCGCTGGAACAGCCAAAACGCCGTTCCGCCCAGAACCACAACGTACGCCAACAGGATTAGGAAGGCGCGCAGGGCTCCCGGCAGGCTGTTGATGTCGAACAGCGCGGCGTTGCCGCCGGTCGTCTCCACGCCCGTTTCGATCATCCAGGCGGTGGCGTTGGTTCCAAGCAGAAAGTCGGAGACGTTGTTGAACCAGTCGAAAATACCTCCCAATATACTGACGAATATCAGTTCAAAGAAGTAGTACGCAGCAGAGAGGGCAATGCCCATGCTCGACGATGAGGTCAGTACGGTGAGGAACAGAGTCAGGATGGCGTATGGCAGCAGCCCATAGACCGCCTTGCCGAACATCACCGCCGCTGTGGACCACTGACTGGTATCAGAGAGCCACCCTCCGTCGCCAAGTGTGAGTGAAGCGGCGATCAGGCTGCTGACCACGACGGTCAGAGATACGACAAGCAGCCCGGCAACACTAAATAGCACGAGCGACAACGCTTTCGCCCCCAGGAACTGCCACCTGCCGGTACCCTTCGTCAATGCTGTTCGTAAGGTGCCCCAGCCGTACTCCGCGCCGACTGTCGACGCTCCCAGGATCATGACGAGGAGAACGCCGATGTAATGGGCGACTCCGAGGGCGTTGGCGAGACCGCCTGGAAGGACGAAGAACTCCCGGTGACGCTGGCGGTCCTCCGCTATCTGCTCAACGAGTCTGGACAGTTTCCGTGCTCTCGTCGTTGCTCGAGCCTCTTGCGAGCGTCCTCGCGCATCTCGCCAATCACCAATTCCACCTTGGCGTCGGCGGTCCCTTCGAGGATGTCGACACACGAGATCCTGATTATGGAATAATCACCATTGGCATCCCGTACTCCGTAACCATCGTCGTATTCGTTGCCCACGTTCCCGTATGAAGCGTAGAAACCCCACAGGGTGGCTTGAACGACGGCGAGGGCGACGATCAAGAGAATCCAGGGCATCCATCTCTTGCGAAGCTTGAACCACTCCCACCTGGTGAGGCGCAGGATGTGGACGATCATTCGCCCCTCGCCCCAGCGATGTCCTTGCGCAGGAAGAGCCAGAAGGCAGCCGCGCCCAGAACGATGATGTAGGCCGCAACGACAAGGAAGGCGTGGAGTTGGCTCGGCAGGTCCTTGAGAGCGAACAGGGCCGCGTCACCACCCGTCGTGCCGATGCCCGCCTCAGTCATCCACGCGGTCACATTGGGTCCCAGGAGGAAGTCGGTCACGTTACTGAACCAATCAAACAGACCACCCAGTGTCGCAACCAGCATGGACTCGGCGAAGTAGTACGCCAGGGAAAATGCGATGCCCATGCTCGACGATGAAGTCAGCACCGACAGAAACAGGGCCAGGATGGCGTAAGGGACCAGTCCGTAGACCGCCTTGCCAAACATCATCGCGACGGTGGACCACTGGCCGGAGTCCGCAAGCCCTCCGTCGTCAACGAGCAGCGAAGCGGCGATCAAGCTGCTCACCGCGACGGTCAGAGCCACGATGATGAACCCACCGGCGCCCAAAAGCAGGAGCGACAACGCCTTTGCCCCCAGGAACTGCCAGCGGCTGACACCCCTGGTCAACACCGCTCGCAAGGTGCCCCAGCCATACTCGATTCCCATTGCCGATGCACCCAGGATCATGATGAGGACGGCCCCGATGCTATGAGCAACCGCGAGGCCGTTGGAAAGGCTGTTGGGGAGGACGAAAGTCTGTCGAGTGTTGTCGCGGAACCGGGCTTCCTCCTTGATCTGGTCTGGGCAATCTTCCTCGCGCAGGAATTCCACCGTCCTGAGAGCGTCCTCTCGATACGCTTCACCGCTCTGTTCCACTTTGGTGTCGGCGGTGTCTTCCCAGATGTCGATGCAGCTCACAGGGATAACAGTAGGGTTCCCATCCGCACCCAGCGGCCCTCGAAAATAAAAGGTCGTCTGCTCTTCAATGGACGGACGGTCGTTGTACGAGTAGTACATGCCCCATAGAGTGGCCTGGGCGATGACCACGGGGATGGCCAAGAGAATCCATGGCATCCATCGCTTGCGGAGCTTGAACCACTCCCACCGGGTGAGGCGCAGCACCGGGATGATCATTCGCCCCTCGCTCCGGCGATGTCATTGCGCTGAAAGCGCCAGAACGCCACGGAGCCCAGCACGACGATGTAGGCCAGCAGGACAAGAAAGGCGTGCAGGTTGCTCGGCAGATCGGACACGGGAACCGGAATGTTGTCGACCGCCCAGTGTGTATCGTCAGCACATTTGGGACAGCTGATGGGGAATTGAGAAGCGACAATTAAGGCGATTGTCCTGGCTCAGGTAGGAGAGTAGATTCACGGAAGTGAAAGGAGCCAGGATGCAGGAAGTCAGTCGAAGCTACGATCAAGCCGACGAGAACGCGAGGCAGGTGGTCCGACGGACCAGAAACGTTACACGTCGCAAGTACACACCTGAGGAGAAGGTACGGATCGTCATAGAGGGGATCCGCGGGGAGATATCAGTCAGCGCCTTGTGCAGGCGAGAGGGAATCAACCCCGGGGTCTATTACAAGTGGCTCAAGGACTACATGGAGGCGGGCAAGTCGAGGCTGAAGGGTGACACGCTACGGGAGGCGAACAAGGCGGAGGTCGATGCCTTGAAGCGCGAGAACGAGCGGCTCAAGGAACTTGTTGCTCAGCTGTCGGTGGAGAACCTGGTCCTGAAAAAAAGCCTCGGTTAGAGCCCATGGGCAAGCCCTATGTGAGAAGGGAGGCCCAGCTCAAGGCGGAGGTCCTTCAGATCGTCGAGAGGTCTCCTCTGCCGGTCAGGCAGACCCTCCAAGAGTTGCAGATAGCACCCTCGACCTACTACCGCTGGAAGAGCAGGTATCGAGACAAGGGGTTTAACGGTCTGGTAGACCGGCCACCAGAGCCCAGGCGAGTGTGGAACCGGTTGGCTACAAAGCAAAGACGGTACGTGGTCAGGTATGCGTTGGAGCACCCATCGTTGAGCCCGAGAGAGGTGGCGACCACCCTGGTGGACGAACAGGTCATGTACGTCTCCGAGTCCACCGTATACCGGATACTGAAGGAAGCGGGGCTCATCAAGCCGCCCGAGACCAAGGGCTTCCCAGCAGGAAAGGAGTTTCACACCAAGACTGCCAGGCCCAATGAGCTATGGCAGACCGATGCCAGCTACTTCTTCGTGGTGGGTTGGGGCTACTACTACCTGATCAGCGTGCTGGATGACTATTCCAGGATGATCGTGGGCTGGAGGGTGCAGACCAGCATGAGCAGTGCCGACATCATCGACGTGGTCCAGGATGCGGTGGAGTTCACCGGTCAACCGACGGCGCCTGTAGAGCCAGGTCCAGCCCTTCTGAGCGACAACGGTCCAGGCTTTCTGTCTAGGGCGTTGGACGAGTTCCTAAGGGCCAGGTTCATGAAACACATCTTCGCCTCACCTTTCCATCCCCAGACCAACGGCAAGTTGGAGCGGTACCATCGCACAGCCAAGGCTAAGGTCAACGTCTTTGTCCACCACAGCCTGGAAGAGCTTGTAGCGGCTATGGAGGGCTTCGTAAGGTACTACAACTACGAGCGCTATCACGAGGCTTTGGGGAACATCACGCCGGCGGATATGTACCACGGACGCCAAGACGCCATACTGGCGACGAGACAGGAGGTGAAGCAAAAGAGTCTAGCCGAACGGAGGTTGGCAAATCTGAGAACTGCCTGAGCCGGTTAGCGTCCAAGTTGCACGCTTTAAAGGCTCCCCTTTTGTCCCACTTGTTTTGACGACGTACATCGTCGACACCCCTTCATCCTGGCCTTCTCTCGCAATGGGAAAAGGGACTTCTGAGACAGGTTCCCTCCCCCATCTCCACCACTCCAAAAGGGTGACCTTTTGGAGTGCCTGCTGGTAATCCACGGTCACCTTGAGGGCTCAAAGCTTCAAGTCAGTTGCCGCGCGCGCGCCTGCACCCGAGACATTCCAAGTCCCAAGTCGGCGAGCCTATTACCGCCCGGATGGGACTAACTTAAAGAGTGGTACAACTACCGGGGGCAAGGCGTCACCTCATCGTGAGAGGTGTATACTAGCGGAGTGGTTTCTGCGCTTAGCGCCGGGTTGTGGGTATGCCGTCTCAGAATAGTCTAGGAGGAGTCCGGTGGTAGGACGTAATAACGGTCAAGCCAACGGCAGAATCCAGAGGTTGATCGAGAATTATAGGCCGGGGTGGACACTGGAACAGGCGTTGTACACCGATCCGGAGATCTACGAACTCGACGTCGAAAAGATATTCCAAAGATACTGGCTATACGCCGGGCATGTCAGCCAGATACCGAACCCGGGCGACTACTTCCTCCGACGGGTCCTGGACGAGACGCTGATCATCATCCGGGGCGACGACGACCAGGTGCACGCCCTATACAACGTCTGCCGTCATCGTGGTTCGCAGATCTGCTGGGAAGAGACGGGCCACGTGGGGAACCTGGTGTGTCCCTACCACGCCTGGGTCTACAACCGGGACGGAACGCTCAAGCACGCACGGCTGTTTCCCGAGGACTTCGACAAGTCGCGGTTCGGGCTTCACCGGGCGCCTGTGGAGGTCCTGGAGGGGTTCATCTTCTTCAGCCTGTCGGACGAACCTGTTGACTTCGAACCCATCTTGAGGGACATCCGGCCGCGCATGGAGCCCTACGACTTCGGCAGCGCCAAGGTATGCCACACCAAACGCGTTTACGTCCAGGCCAACTGGAAGCTCCTCGCCGAGAACTACCGCGAATGTTACCACTGCGGCCCAGCCCATCCCGAACTGTGCCGTACACTGCCTTTGGCCGCGGCGGTCGGCTCCCCTAAGCATACGTTGGAAGAGGAGCGACTCACTGAGATCGCAGAGGTTCGATGGCGTGAGATGGGGCTGCCGTCGGAGCCGCTCTCCCAGACGGTCTATACCTGGCACGAGGTGTTCCGCCTCCCCCTCTCCGAGGGCTTCCTGAGCCACACAGTGGACGGACAGATGGTGGCACCACCGCTGGGCCGATTTGAGTCCGAGAGGCCGGAGGATATCGGATTTTTCGCCACCGCCATTCTCCCCACCTTTACCCTCGAATCCAGCGGCGACCATGCCGTGATGATGTGTTTTACACCCGCGGGCCCGACCGTGACCGAGGTGTATATGGAGTGGCTGGTCCGTGGAGATGCGGTCGAAGGCGCGGATTACGACGTGGATCGGGTGACGCACATGTGGAATATAATCAGTCCGCAGGACTGGCGTATTTGCGAGGGTACCCAGGTCTCCCTCAGCTCCAGCCACTACCGCGCCGGGCCTTACTCCGAGGCAGAGTCGCGGCCGGACATTTTTATACGGTGGTACCTGCGGTCGTTGGAAGAATAGTCTTCGGTCAGGCGGGCTCATCGCTGACGAGGAGCGAAAACCTACTCGTCATCGCGCCAGGGTTCGCCTCGAAATTGCCATAAGCTGGGTCCTGACGAGATCCCCCCAAGATTGAAACGGCCGGCGTATTGGCCGTGTATAACACGTCGAGCCCATATTGTGGTAACCCGTTGCCCATTCTGGTAATGTGTAGCAGCTCGCATTGCTCGCAAGCCACGTCTTGACTCCCGCAAGTTTCCTGGTATCGTTGGCACCGTAATCGGCTGCGTCGAAATCTCGCGACGAATCCCCAAATTCGTTATGAATCCCAAATCCTAAGTGTTTACGATTTTGTAGTAGCAGGAGGGCAACAAATGCATAGGTCAAGGAAAGCCGGGCCGGGCGCCATTGTGGCGCTGCTCGCGATGATGGTCTCGTTGGCCATGGTCGCAGCGGCCTGCGGCGGGGATGATGAGAAGGTAGTGGAGACCATTGTGGTGGAGAAAGAGGTGCCCGTGGAGGTGGTGAAGGAGGTGATAGTGGAGAAACAGGTGCCCGTGGAGGTGGTGAAGATTGTAGAGAAAGAGGTGGAGGTGGTGAGGGAGGTAGAGGTAATTACGGAGGTGGAGAAGATCGTGGAGGTGGAGGTGGCGCCAGAGGAGAAAGAGCCGGTCACCCTCGTGTGGTGGTGGTGGGGCGAGGATAACACGCCTGGCGTCCAGGACTGGGTCGACGCCTTAGTCCCGATTTATGAGGCGGAGAACCCCCACATCACCATCGACGCCGTCTACAACACCACCGACGGCATAGTACCTAACACCGTAGCAGCCGTGGCAGCGCAGGGAGGCCCCGACATCGGCCACTACTGGTCCACGGGACTGCTGTTGGACGACATGTTCAACGGCCAGTTCGTGCCGCTGGAAGATCTGATCCCCGAGGCGATCGACCACATCCTCCCGTTCGTGCGTAACTACATCACGTACGAGGGGCATGTATGGGGTATACCCAACGCCACCACCGGCGAGCCGTGGGTGTACAACAAGATCCTCTGGGAGCAGGCCGGCTTGGACCGCGACTTTATCCCTGAGACCTGGGACCAGCTTCTTGAGGTCGGGGCAGCGCTCAACGCGGCCGGGATCACCCCGATGGCCGCTGGTGTGAAGGACCAGTGGTGGCTCGACTGGCCGTGGCTGATGTTGCTACCGATGTCCATCGACAGCGAGCGGGAGTTCATCGAGGACTACACCGGGATCAGCGGCGCCAAGCAGACCGACCCCGAGTATCTCGAGACATGGTTGAGACTCCAAGAGCTGATCGACGCAGACTTCTTCTCCCCAGAGGTGAACTCGTTGGGATTAATCGAGGGCTGGGACATGCTCCCGAGTGGCACAGGGGCCATGACCATGGGGTTGGATGCCTTGGCGATCCAGTGGGAGCGCGATCTTGGTGAGGGGAATGTTGGAATTTTCATCACACCGAAGTATGACGACGGCGCCCACGGCGATAAGTACCAGACGGGTACCGCCTACTCAGTAGTCTACAAATGGAGCGATCACCCGCAAGAGGCGGCCGACTTCCTGGCCTTCCAGCACAGGTCGGACATCATGAAGCTGCTGTACGAGCTCAGCGGGGTGATTTTGATGGACGACCGCTTCGAGAGGGAGTGGCTGGACACCCCCGTCGCCCGCCAGCTGTACGACTGGACGTACGACGAGGCGAAAGTTGGCGAGTCGCTGTACCACATCGCCTGGCCCACCTTGCTCGACATCACCTGGCCCGGTACCGGTGCGATCTTTACCGGAGAAATGACCCCGCTTGAGGTCGCCGAGCTGGCAGAGCAAGTGGTGTCGGACTGGCGGCGGGACAACCCAGAGCAGGTGGAAAAGTACAAGAGGTGGCTCGAGACCTCCGGATTCTAGGCGAGTAAGCTCAGAGCCCTTTGAGAAACCCTCCGGAGGGTCCGCCGAATCCTCCGGGGGGTTTCTTTTTACATTACAGGCCTTCTACCCTCTATCTTGTGTTCTCACCCCTTGCTTTCAGGTCTGCAGGGCCGGCTTAGCTTCATCTCGTACGTAACTTGGATTTCAGCCGGTCTAGAAAGAGGCGGGCCGAGGCAATTTCAGCCGGTGAGCCTCTGACAGCCCTAACATGACTAATTTACAGAGTGGTACAAGTACCGGGAGCAGGTCAAGGTCTGGCCTTTGACCAAATCATGGGAACAGCTTCGGGATGCGGCGTGGATGACCTGGTGGAGACGGGAGAGCAACTGTCTTAAAGTGGATATCCCAGATGGTCTGACTAACATTGCCTAGCAATATTGCAAAAGGTATCTACATCCGTATTCAGGCACTCTCGCATCGCCTCGGCCACGAAGTCGGCTACTTTATGACGAATTGCGTGTTACTTGGACAGACTCCTAGTGCCCTGTCGCGCGAATCCACGGACGAAGGGTGCTGTGCTTAGACCCTGGTCTAGGCTATCAGGGTTCGAACCCGGGCAACCGAGTACCTAACAAATTGGCGAACGCATAAGGGCCAGGCCCCTTCATGGAGGACTCTGGCCCTCTGCTCGGATAGCCGAGTCGGTGTCTGTACGGGTCTCGGGTTATGATCCCGGTGGGCGTTAGCTTACAACGCCGGCACCGGCCTCTGCGACCGCATGGTCGTTTTCGACGGTGCTGCCGGACACGCCGATGCCTCCGATTATATCGCCCGCGCTGTTTTTCAACGGTAGGCCTCCGGGGAAGGTGATGAGCCCGCCGTTGGAGTGCTCGATGTTATACAGCGGGCCTCCCGGCTGAGAGAGTCCGCCGATATCTCCGGTCGGCATGTCGAAAAACCGCGCGGTCCGCGCCTTTATCTGTGCGATGTCGATGGAGCCCAGCCACGCGCCGTCCATTCGCGCGAATGACTTCAGATTGGCACCGGCATCAACCACCGCGATGTCCATCTTCACGCCCATCTCGGTGGACTTCTTCAGGGCCGCGTCAACGGCCTCGTGGGCCTGCTTCAATGAAATATCGGCCATTTCTACTATCTCCTTTACTTAGCTAGACTACCTGCTTACTAACACGCTACCGTGGCGCGACTGTTACGGGTGCAGAATCACCTTTGTATACCCTTCCACTCGCCGATCGAACTTGGTGTAGGCGTCGGCCGCATCCTCCAGCGGGACTTCGTGGGAGACAACGAAGTCGGGATTTCCCCTTCCGGCGGTAATCAGGTCTCGGAGGTAGGCGTTGTATTGCTTGACGTTGCACTGGCCGGTACCCAGCCTCAGCCCCTTCTCGAACAGCTTGCCGAAGTTGATCGAGAGTGCGCCGCGCTTTGCAGCCTCGTTAATTCCGCCCGGGTCAGACGGCACGTACAACCCTGGGATGCCAAGGGCACCCGTGGGATTGACGGCTTCGATCAACTGGTTCAGGACAATGTTGGGCACCTCGTCCTGCTCGCCGCCGACGGCGGAGGAGCCGGCAGAGGTGGCCTGGTATCCGACGGCGTCGACACCCTTGTCTGTGCCCTGGCCGCCACGTCGGTCCTTAATCTGCTCCACCGGATCGGCTTCGTCGTAGTTGATGGGGATGGCCCCGATCGACTCTGCCTTGTCCAGTCGCTTCTGGACGTGGTCGACGGAGTACACCTCGGCGGCACCTTTGATCACCGCGCTGTAGGCGGCCATGAGTCCGACCGGCCCGGCGCCAAAAACTACGACGCTCTCTCCGGGCCTAACTCCGGCCAGCTCCGTGCCGTGGTAGCCCGTCGGGAAGATGTCCGCCAGGAGCGCGTAGTTCGCCTCGTTCTCCGTACCTTCCGGCAGCGGCAGGGCATTGAAATCCACGAACGGGACCTGCAGGTACTCGGCCTGGCCTCCGACCCACGGCCCCATGGAAACGTAACCGTAGGCTCCGCCAGCGAACCCCGGATTGACGGTAGTGCAGAACCCGGTGTAACCACCCAGGCAGTTCTTGCAGAACCCGCAGGCGACGTTGAACGGCATTACCACCCTATCGCCGACCTTGCGGTCCTTCACGGCCGGGCCGACCTCTTCGATTATCCCCATGTTCTCGTGGCCGAATACGATCCCGGACTCTGCAGCCGTTCGACCCTCGTACATGTGGAGATCGGACCCACAGATGCACGACGACGTGATCCTCACGATGGCGTCGTTGGGGTGCTCTATCCTGGGATCCGGCACATTTTCTACGGCGACTTCGAATGGCTGCTTGTAAACGACGGCCCGCATAGGCTTTCCTCCTTCTTCCTAAGAAATACCGACGATGCTACCCCCAAAACATGAGTTCCCTTACAGAGACGCAACGCGTGGGAACTCAAACTGCCAGACGATACCAGGAACTCTGCAAGTGTCAAGACGTGGCTTGCGAGCAATGCGAGGTGCTATACATTACCAGAATGGGCAACGGGTTACCACAATATGGGCTCGACGTGTTATACACGGCCAATACGTCGGCCGTTTCAATCTTGGGGGAAGTCTCATCAGGTCACAGCGTACGGTTATTTCGAGGCGAACCCTGTGCCATGACTAGTAGGGTTTCACTCCTCGTCGGCGATGAGCCAGCCTGACCGAAGACTATTCTTGCAGCGACCGCAGGTACCACCGTATAAAAGTGTCCGTCCACGATTCTGCATCAGAGTATGGACCGGACCGGTAGTGGTTGGAGCTGAGGGAGACCTGGGTGCCCTCGCAAATACGCCAGTCCTGCGGACCGATTATATTCCACATGTGCGTCACCCGATCCACGTCGTAATCCACGCCTTCGACCGCATCTCCACGGACCAGCCACTCCATATACACCTCGGTCACGGTTGGGCCCGCGGGTGTAAAACACATCATCACGGCATGGTCGCCGCTGGATTCGAGGGTAAAGGTGGGGAGAATGGCGGTGGCGAAAAATGTGTATCGTCAGCACATTTGGGACAGCTGATGGGGAATTGAGAAGCGACAATTAAGGCGATTGTCCTGGCTCAGGTAGGAGAGTAGATTCACGGAAGTGAAAGGAGCCAGGATGCAGGAAGTCAGTCGAAGCTACGATCAAGCCGACGAGAACGCGAGGCAGGTGGTCCGACGGACCAGAAACGTTACACGTCGCAAGTACACACCTGAGGAGAAGGTACGGATCGTCATAGAGGGGATCCGCGGGGAGATATCAGTCAGCGCCTTGTGCAGGCGAGAGGGAATCAACCCCGGGGTCTATTACAAGTGGCTCAAGGACTACATGGAGGCGGGCAAGTCGAGGCTGAAGGGTGACACGCTACGGGAGGCGAACAAGGCGGAGGTCGATGCCTTGAAGCGCGAGAACGAGCGGCTCAAGGAACTTGTTGCTCAGCTGTCGGTGGAGAACCTGGTCCTGAAAAAAGCCTCGGTTAGAGCCCATGGGCAAGCCCTATGTGAGAAGGGAGGCCCAGCTCAAGGCGGAGGTCCTTCAGATCGTCGAGAGGTCTCCTCTGCCGGTCAGGCAGACCCTCCAAGAGTTGCAGATAGCACCCTCGACCTACTACCGCTGGAAGAGCAGGTATCGAGACAAGGGGTTTAACGGTCTGGTAGACCGGCCACCAGAGCCCAGGCGAGTGTGGAACCGGTTGGCTACAAAGCAAAGACGGTACGTGGTCAGGTATGCGTTGGAGCACCCATCGTTGAGCCCGAGAGAGGTGGCGACCACCCTGGTGGACGAACAGGTCATGTACGTCTCCGAGTCCACCGTATACCGGATACTGAAGGAAGCGGGGCTCATCAAGCCGCCCGAGACCAAGGGCTTCCCAGCAGGAAAGGAGTTTCACACCAAGACTGCCAGGCCCAATGAGCTATGGCAGACCGATGCCAGCTACTTCTTCGTGGTGGGTTGGGGCTACTACTACCTGATCAGCGTGCTGGATGACTATTCCAGGATGATCGTGGGCTGGAGGGTGCAGACCAGCATGAGCAGTGCCGACATCATCGACGTGGTCCAGGATGCGGTGGAGTTCACCGGTCAACCGACGGCGCCTGTAGAGCCAGGTCCAGCCCTTCTGAGCGACAACGGTCCAGGCTTTCTGTCTAGGGCGTTGGACGAGTTCCTAAGGGCCAGGTTCATGAAACACATCTTCGCCTCACCTTTCCATCCCCAGACCAACGGCAAGTTGGAGCGGTACCATCGCACAGCCAAGGCTAAGGTCAACGTCTTTGTCCACCACAGCCTGGAAGAGCTTGTAGCGGCTATGGAGGGCTTCGTAAGGTACTACAACTACGAGCGCTATCACGAGGCTTTGGGGAACATCACGCCGGCGGATATGTACCACGGACGCCAAGACGCCATACTGGCGACGAGACAGGAGGTGAAGCAAAAGAGTCTAGCCGAACGGAGGTTGGCAAATCTGAGAACTGCCTGAGCCGGTTAGCGTCCAAGTTGCACGCTTTAAAGGCTCCCCTTTTGTCCCACTTGTTTTGACGACGTACAATGCCATCCTAATGGAACACTATGTCCAAGACCTGCGAACACTCCTCCAAAGCGCCTCGTTCCTTGAGTCCAAGACTTTCATCGGTACGTTCATCAGGCGCGTCGACTTCGATAAGGAGCAGGTGGGCATCGAGTACGCACTCCCAATCCCCGCCGCCGATGAGTTAACTGCTACGAAGGAATTTCGTAGTATTAGGGGGGATGGCTCCGCAGGTAGGATTCGAACCTACGACCAATCGGTTAACAGCCGACCGCTCTACCACTGAGCTACTGCGGAACGCTGAGGCGGAGTAGGGGTCCAGTGCCACCGCTACCGGTCGCGGCGCATGGGCGCGGGACGGCTGTATTATAGCATCGAGACGATTTCAGCTACAAGGCGCAGTGCGAAGAATCCACACCTTTTTGACACGCGCCCGGCCGCCGCCTTCAGTCGACCCAGGGAAGAAGACGAAATCCGTAGAAGCACGTATAGGCGACCAGCAGTCCCTTGAGAGTTTTTCCCGCCCACACAGTCGCAAAGAAGCGGCGCAGAGGGAACCGGGTAGCCCCGGCGGCGATTCCCACCACGTCGAACACCGGATTAGGAATTATGGACATGACGAACAACGTTAGGGTTCCCCTGCGCTCCATCCAGGCCTCGACTTTCTTATAGAAGGGTCGTTCCGCGACAACCCCCCTGCCTCCGTACCCGACCGCGTACCCTGAGATCTCACCCAACGTCTCGCCGACGCCGGCCAATAGCCCCACGATGAACGGATTGAGGACAACGCTGATGCCACAGACGGATATCAGTCCGGGGACGGGCAGGACCATGGCGACGCTGCCTACGAAGCTCAGAACGAACACGCCCGGATACCCGAGCGCCGTCCAGTCGATGTCCGTCAAATAGCCCCGGAGAAACCAGACGGCGACCACCGCCCCAAGCGCAGCGGCGAATATCAGAAAGTGCCGCCGGCGATAGAGCTTGGGCCACAGGCGCGTGACTCCGTCGAAGCTTTCCCCAGCCCTCATTCGCATGAAGACAAGCCTTCAACAATGGGATACCGGTTCAGACGGCCGCGGCGCAGAGGTCCAGCCGTGAGGCCGCATACACCCTACAAAATTAGGGGGCCCTCGCTCCACTCTGATGCCGACCCATACGCCCTCCTTCATTGACCACCATTCACCACCGGAAGCCACGGCCCTAGAAGGCCGCTGCCCGGCAGATGGTCAGGCGGACAAAAAATCCCGGACCAGCGCGTTGAACTCCTCGGCCTTTTCCATGTGCGGCCAGTGTACGCACCGTTCGAAGATTCTCACGTTGGCCCGAGGGGTGGCCTCAGAAGCCCGATATGAGTGGGGCACGGGGAAGGTCTGGTCCTGTGCGCCCCACACCACCAGTAACGAAACCTTGAGCCGCTTCAAGTCGTCCAGAAAAACGTATCCGCGACGGACGCCCCAGAGGTTTACGGCCCGCTGGATTGTCCTGACCACCGCCTCTTTGACCCCAGGCATCTGTCGGCTTCAGTACAGTTCGTCCAGCAGCTCCTGGGCCACGAAGCGTTGGTCGTGGAACACATTGTAGAGCATATACCTGGCTCCGCCTACCTTTGAGCTTTCGAGCACCTCGGCGAGTCCGGGAATAGACGCCAGCCTCACGTATAAGGAAACCTCTCTGCCAAACCCCGCGCTATCCACCAGCACCAGCTTGGAGACCCGAGACGGGAAGGCAAGGGCCATCATCAGCCCCAGCGTACCACCAACCGAGCTACCGGCGATGTGGACCCGGTCCAGGCCTTTCTCTCTAGGACTTACCGGCAACCGGCGCCTTAGCCTTTGTCCTGGCTTTGACGCTGGTGAAAGTCAGCCCACCGTCGTCGGTGTCTACAGCGACCTTAGCACCCTCCTTCACCTCCCCCGACAGGATCTTTTTGGCCAGGGGATTTTCCAGATTCCGCTCTATGGCGCGGCGCAAGGGCCTGGCACCAAGGTTGGGGTCGTACCCTTCTTGGGCAAGCCACTCCTTGGCCTCCTCGGTCAGCGAAAGGGTGACCTGATGCTCCGCAAGCCTATTGCTCACCTCCCGCATCATGATCTCCACTACCTGCTTGATCTCCTCGGTGGTGAGGGGATCGAAGATGATGGTCTCATCGATCCGGTTCAGGAACTCGGGGCGGAAAGTCCGTTTGAGGGCCTCCTCTATGGATGAACGCATTCGCGCCATCTTGTCCTTGGCGCCATCCTCGCGCAAGAAGCCCACCGCCGGCTGTTCGATGGCGCCGGTCCCCAGGTTACTGGTCATGATGATGAGCGTGTTACGGAAGTCCACCGTACGGCCGTGGCCGTCGGTGAGCCGCCCGTCTTCCAGTATCTGAAGGAGGATGTTATACACGTCCGGATGGGCCTTTTCGACCTCATCGAACAAAACGACGCGGAAGGGCCGTCGCCGGACCGCTTCGGTCAGCTGACCGGCCTCCTCGTATCCGACGTATCCTGGAGGAGCACCGATCAGCCTGGATACCGTGTGTTTCTCCATGTACTCCGACATGTCTACCCGGACCATGTTCTGCTCGTCGTCGAACAGGTACTCAGCCAGGGCGCGGGCCAATTCGGTCTTTCCTACTCCGGTAGGCCCGAGGAAGATGAAGCTGCCGATGGGGCGCTTGGGGTCCTTCAAGCGCGCCCTTGTCCTACGAATTGCGTCTGAGACGGCGCCGATGGCGTTATCCTGGCCGATCACCCTCTGATGCAGCCGGTCCTCCATGTGGAGCAACTTGTCGCTCTCCGTCTCCAGCAGCCGGTCAACGGGGATGCCGGTCCACGTTGCGATCAGCTTGCCTATGCCCTCCGCATCGACCACCATGTCAAGGTTCTGCCCCTTGAGGGCCTCCTTCTTCTCCGAGCCGTACTCCTCCTCCAGCCGGAGCTTCTCGGACCGCAGTTCGGCGGCGCGCGGGTAGTCCGCCCGTTGAGCGGCGGCCTCCTCCTCGTTTTCGAGATGGCGCAGGCGTTTCTCCTTCTCCTTCAGCGCGGAGGGAAGGCGCTGGGAATCGATGCGTATCTTGCTGGCGGCCTCGTCGATGAGATCGACCGCCTTGTCGGGAAGCAGGCGTCCCGAGATGTACCGCTGGCTCAGCCGTACCGCCGCGTCCAGACCTGAGTCGTCGATCGTGATCTTGTGGTGGGCCTCATACATGGGCCGCAGGGCCTTCAACATCTCGATCGCAGTGTCGACGTCTGGCTCCTCCACGAGGACGGGCTGGAAACGTCGCTCCAAGGCCGCGTCTTTCTCGATGTATCTCCGGTACTCGTCCTCGGTAGTAGCACCCAGGGCCTGGAGCTCACCCCTCGCCAGGGCGGGCTTCATCAGGTTGCTGGCATCTAAGGCACCCTCCGCCGCGCCCGCTCCCACGACATTGTGAACCTCGTCGATAAAGAGAATAATCTCCCCCTGGGCCTCCTTGATCTCGTCCAACACCGATTTGAGACGCTCTTCGAACTCCCCGCGGAACTTGCTACCGGCAACCATGGCGCCTATGTCCAGGGCCAGGACCCTGCGGTCCCTCAGCTCCTCCGGAATGTCGCCGGCGACAATGCGCTGCGCCAGCCCCTCGACGATGGCCGTCTTGCCGACTCCCGCGCCACCGATCAGCACCGGGTTATTCTTGGTACGCCGGATCAGCGTCTGCATCACGCGGGCGATCTCGGTCTCCCGGCCGATGACGGGGTCCAGCTTGCCGTCCCTAGCGAGATCAGTGAGGTCTACGCTGTACCGCTCCAGCGAACGGTAGTGAGACTCGGCCCTCGGATCGGTCACCCTGTGGCCGCCTCGAATCTTCTGGAGAGCCTGGTACACGCTCTCCAGTTCAACTTTCTGCTCCTGGAATATCCGCTTCACGTCGCCCTGGTCCTCCTGGAGGAGGGCCACTAAGAGGTGCTCAGTGCCGATAAATTCGTCGTTCAATCGCTGTGACTCGCTTTTGGCACGATCCAGCACCCTTGCCGCTCTGGGCGCGACGTAGATCTGAGAGGACTCCTGGGCCACCTTGGGGCCCTGCTCCAGGAGGCGGTCCAGACGCTCGCGCATCGCGCCGACGGAAACACCCAGCTCCTGCAGGACCTCCGCCGGGACTCCCTCTTCAAGCTCCAGGAGGGCCATCAGGATGTGCTCGGCGTCCCACTGGCTATGGCGGTACCGGCGCACTATCTCCTGGGACTTGGCAAGGACCTCCTGCGCCTGCTCTGTAAATTGCTCTGGACTGAGTACCATGTCACAATCACCTATCTAGCCCTACACATCTCTGGAGAATGTAACCCTCTGACGCACCAAATCGAGCCATCTGGCCTGGCGTTTCGTGATACGCCACGGCCGCCACTGAGTGCATTGAAAGCGTTCTCGAAACTTTTATCTCTAATTTAGACTATACCTAATATATAGCTGGCCTGTCAATGTTACTTTATTCGTAGGATTTAGTAAACTTGATATGATAAGACTAAGAGCGTACACGTTGAACCGAGGTTCTCCTGGCGCTCCCGGCCGAGGCGGCGAGCTCCACTATGAGCACATCTAGCGCCGTCCTTTCGTCAAAGACGCCGGTCTTGACGCTCACGTCCGTCTCTACCAGCCTGTGGTAGATTTCGGACAACGCCTCGGCCGTAAACATGGCCTCCTGCTCCAGCGTCTTCCGCAGCGGGAAACCCGACAAGCGCAGTCGCTCTCCTATTCGGGACTGGGAACGCCGTTCAGCCCTCAACTCCTTGGCGAGGATCAGCAGACGCACCTGCCGGGCAAGCATCGTCAACAGGTATGCGGGCGGGCTGCCCGAGTCTATAAGTCGGTGCACGAGGCGCACCGCCGCCTCGGGCCTGCCCTCAACCACCGCGTCCACAGCGGCGAAGATGTTGGCCTCCTTCGCGTACGCCACCAGGTCCTGGACTTCCTCGTGCGTGATGGCACGGCCTCGGCAGAAGAGGGTGAGTTTCTCCAGCTCGTTGTCGATCACCTGAAGGTCGCCCCCGATAGTGTCGGCTAGCATGCTGACGGCCCTTGGCTCGATTTGGGCTCCCTTATCGGCCGCCCTGTTTCGTATCCAACTGCTGAGCTCCCCGCCGGACGGCTGCGGAAAGGCCAGAGCCCTCCCCAGCGTCCGGAGCTTGCGAAGGTGCGGGTTGGCCTCGGAGAGGCGGCCGTCTACCAGGACGAGATGGGTGGTCTCGGGCATCCTCGCCACGTACTCGGGGAGCTTCTCCCAGCCCTCCGAAGCGACTTCCCGCGACCGAGCACTGGCGCCCCCGCCACGGGAAGGTCGTCGAGGCTCGAACCGTGATAGAAGCCCCTCCACGATGACAAGCCTCCGGTCAGCCAGGAAGGGCACCGTGTCGCATAGCGCCGTCACCTCATCGAACCTGGCCCGAGCGCCGTCAACCACGGTTACGTTGACGTCCCGCAGCTCCTCCGGCTCCACCTCTCCTTTTAGGGACACAAGGGTTTCCCGGATGGAGAAGGCGTCGTCGCCGTATAACAGGTAAAGCAACGAAGAGATTCCCTTATGTCGGAGCGGTGGCTATAATAGAATTGCGAGGATTGGAGAGCGAGATCTTTTGCTGCTGATACGACTTATCAGGCTGGTAGGCGCGACGGGCGTACCTCGTCTGATATTCAGGCTGCTGTTGGACAGCAGGGTCCCGCTGACCTTGAAGCTTGTATGGCCGGCGGCCCTCCTGTACATCGTATCCCCCATCGATCTCGTCCCGGACATATTAACACCGTTCGGCCGGATAGATGACATCCTGGCCCTGGTGGTCGCGGCCGCCATCTTCATACGCAGGGCGCCCCGGCACGTCGTCGATGAGCATATGCACGCTGTGAGGGGCGGCAGGGGCAGCGCTCGGGGTCGGGGCGCCTCCGATTCCGACAAGCCTGTCATCGAGGGCTCGTACCACTTCGTGGACGACACCGAAGAGTCCAGCCGCTAGCCTCTCGCGGCATCCCACGCCGCAAGTCCAACTGCGCCATCCGGGGGCATCCGCCCTCCTGACGGGCCGCTCCTTACACGACGGCCACTGCGGTGATATCACGGTCACCAATCGCTAAACTCCTTATAATGGTGCCATCGGCGGGGCTACGTCCCACACCCACAGACCCGTTGCGGTCTTCATAGATCGGCGAGGAACCTCAGAGACGAGGCGATGCAGATAGGCATAACTGGCCTTCCCAGGAGCGGTAAGACCACCATCTTCAACGCCGTCACACGGGGGAATGCGACAATAGCCGACTACAGCGACTCCCAGGGCACACCCAACATAGGCGTGGCCAAGGTCCCTGACCCCAGGCTTGGGCCGCTGGGTGAAGTTTTTGAGGCCAAACGGACCGTGCCCGCCGAAGTCACGTACATCGATGCCCCCGGAGCGCCGGAGGGGCTTGGAGTGACGAGAGCGGTCTCCGGCCAGGCCCTGAACCTGCTCCAACGCGCCGACGCGCTGCTGGTGGTTGCGCGAGCCTTCGAGGACCCGTCCGTAAGCCATGTACAGAGCAGCATCGACGGCTTCCGGGACTTGGAGACCATGCTCTTGGATCTGGTCCTCGCCGATGTCGAAATACTTGAACGGCGGCTGGAACGGGTCGCGGAGAGCTTCAAAGGCGTCAAGGCCCCTGAGCGCCAAGCGTTGACCCAGGAGCAGACGCTACTGGACCGCCTGAGGGCAGACCTCGAGGCCGGGGCTCCCATCAGGGACCACTCGCTCTCTGAGGACGAAGCCCGGCTCCTGGAGGGGTTCCAGTTCCTTACGGCAAAACCCCTCATGGTGGTCATGAACGTGGGCGAGAGCCAAATGGAGGAGGTCCCTGGCATGGAGGAGCAGATGTCCTCGACCTTCGGCCGACCGGGCGTCAGGGCCGCGGCACTGTGTGGTAAATTGGAGATGGAACTGGCCCAGATGGAGCCGGAGGAGGAGCTAGAGTTCCGTGAGTCGCTCGGGCTCCAGGAGTCCGGACTGGACCGCATGATCAAGCTCTCCTTCGATGTGTTGAACACCATCACCTTTTTCACAGGCAACCGCAAGGAGGTCCACGCGTGGACGGTCGTCAGGGGCACGACGGCGCTCACGGCGGCCGGCAAGGTCCACTCCGATTTCGAGCGGGGCTTCATACGCTCAGAGGTGATCGGGGCCGACGACCTCATCGCCTGCGCCGGGATGGCCGAGGCGCGCAAGCGGGGGCTTTTGCGCCAAGAGGGGAAGGGTTACGTGGTCAACGACGGTGACGTCATCAACATCCTGGCCAACGTCTAGAGTGGGCTAGCAATATGAGTGAATCCACCAAAGGCACCGTCCCAAAGTCCATCTCCCTCTACGTCCACATCCCCTTTTGCGAGACCAAGTGCCCCTACTGCGACTTCAATACTTACGCCAAGATCGAGGCGCTCATCCCCCAGTACGTGGAGGCGCTCGAGAAGGAGGTCCGCTTCTGGGGCGGTGTGCTGGCCCATGCACCGATAAGCACGGTCTTCTTCGGAGGAGGCACTCCATCGTACCTACCCGAAGAGCGTATCGGCAGTATATTGAGTACGGTCCGCGAATCGTTCGCAGTGGACGGGGCCGCGGAAGTGTCTCTGGAGGCCAACCCCGGTGATTTAACCCCTTCCAAGCTGGCCGCGTACCTCCGGTCCGGCGTCAACCGCCTTAGCATCGGCGTCCAGAGCTTCGACGACCACCTTTTGAAGGTCCTAGGGCGTCGCCACTCCGCTGGGGACGCCGTCCAAGCCTACCTGATGGCCGTCGAGGCGGGCTTTGACAACGTGAGCATCGACCTGATGTACGGACTGCCGCGCCAGAGCATCGAAGAGTGGCGCCGCACGCTGGACCAGGCGATAGCCCTCGGACCCCCACACGTGTCCATGTACTGCCTGTCCCTGGAGCCGGGGACGCCCATGGAGCGATGGGTACGAACGGGAGCGATGGCGCAGCCGGATTCGGACCTGGCCGCCGACATGTACCTGATGGCCCAGGACTCGATGGGCACGCAAGGATACCGACAGTACGAGATCTCCAACTGGGCCCAATCCAGCTACGAGGCCCAACACAACCTGACCTACTGGCGCAACCAGCCGTACCTAGGAGTTGGGCCCGGCGCCCACTCCTACCTATCCAAGTACCGTTTCGCGAACTTGAACTCACCCCACGGCTACATCCGGCAGCTAGAGAATGAACACCTTCAGCATAAGGACAACGGTGTTCTCACGAAGGCGGCGCTCCGCACCGCGCCGGCAGTCGAAACCGTGGAGCCCATCGACCGAAGGCTAGAGATGGCCGAGACGCTGATGCTCGGTCTAAGGCTCGATGAAGGCGTAGGGGTCGCCGAGTTCCGGCGGCGGTTCGGCGAGACGCCGGCGCAGGCTTACGACCAAACACTGGTCGAGCTACACTCGGACGGCCTCGTGGAGCCGTCCGACGGCCGATTGCGGCTGACGCCTCGCGGCCGCATCATGAGCAACGAGGTCTTCACCCGCTTCTTCCGGTAGAAGCTCCCTCGAAGCGCCTATCAGGCTATTGTTGAGCGCCCTACCCCAACGCCAGTTAGTCTCACTCAGCTAATTCTGCTTTGAAGCCTGTGCTCTGAGTTCTCTTTGCCGCCCAAAAACCCCTGTGCTATTCTTATCCCGCACCGGCTGAACTCGTCACACCATCGCCTAACCGTGAGGCAGTCCTTCTGAGGAAGGATCAGATGCCGTCCCGGGGCTAACCACTATAAATGCGAGCCACAGTGCACCCATGTACGTCATAGGCACCGCAGGGCACGTAGACCACGGCAAGTCCACCCTCGTCGAAGCGCTCACAGGCATCGACCCAGACCGGCTCCGCGAAGAGAAGGAGCGGGGGATGACCATCGACCTGGGGTTCGCGTGGCTGCCCCTACCCGACGGAAACGAGGTCAGCATAGTCGACGTGCCGGGCCATGAGCGCTTCGTCAACAACATGCTGGCCGGCGTCGGAGGCATCGACCTAGCCCTGCTGGTCGTGGCCGCCGACGAGTCGGTAATGCCCCAGACCAGGGAGCACCTGGCCATTCTGGACCTGCTTCAGATCAAGCGAGGGATGGTCGCCGTGACCAAGAGCGACCTGGTGGACGAAGACTGGCTAAATCTGGTTGTCGCGGACGTGGAAGACATCCTCAAGGACACCACGCTCGAAAAGGCCCCCATCGTGACGGTCTCGGCCACGACGGGGCAGGGTCTGCCCGAGCTCGTGTCCACCCTCCAAGGGTTGCTGGAAGAGGCGGAGCCGAGGAAGGACCTCGGGAGGCCGCGGTTGCCCGTCGACCGCTCGTTCACGATGACTGGATTCGGCACGGTGGTGACCGGAACACTGGTGGATGGCAAGCTGGAAGTCGGCCAGGAGGTGGAGCTTGTGGCGTGTGGCGCCTCCACGCGCATCCGGGGCATGCAGACCCATCGCAAGAAGCTGGAGCAGGCCAGCCCCGGCAGCCGCGTAGCCGCCAACCTCGCCGGCATCTCCCACGAAAAAATCCAGCGTGGTGAGGTGATGACAACCCCGGGGTGGCTCAAGCCTACCACAGCTATGGACGTCCACCTGCGAGTCCTATCGGATTCACCGCGCGCGGTCAGGCATAACATGTTCGTCACGGTGCACACGGGTAGCAGCGAGACTCTGGGACGGCTGCGGCTGCTGGAGAAGCAGCTCGCTAACCCCGGCGAATCGGCCTGGGCCCAGCTAAAGCTCGACAACCCGGTGGCCGTCGTTAAGGGTGATTATTTCGTCATCAGGTCCGGCGGGACGACGTTGGGCGGCGGTAGCATCGTCGATCCACACGCCAGGAGGCACCGCCGCATGCACATCCCGGTCCTCGAGCGCCTGTCGGCAATTGAGAAAGGCTCAGACCAAGAGGTCCTCCTCAGGACTATAGAGACGGAGGAGCCCAGCCCACTCAAGCCAGTTGCCGACCGCGCCAACCTCCAGCTCGACGCGGCGAAGGCGGAGCTTCAGGCGATGACCCAAGAGAGGCTGGTGGTCATCCTCGGACCGGAGAATCTCGGGCCGGGCTCGCTACTCTACACAGCCGCTGGATGGTCGGGCGTCGCCGACGACGCCCGAAGCTGGCTGGGTGAGTACCACAAACGGTATCCCCTTCGCAAGGGCGCCCCAAAAGAGGAGCTACGCGGCCGGCTGGGCATGTCTTCCCAGGTGGCCAACCTCGCATTTCCGAGGCTGGCCAAAGAGGAGGTCTTGGAAGAAGAGGAATCGCTGGCCAGGCTGCCGGACTTTCAGCCCCGGCTTAACGCCCAACAGAATATCGCGGCCGAAGATTATCTGAAAACGTTGACGTCCAACCCCTATTCGCCTCCCACCGACATGCCCATCGACGGGGAGGTGCTGAACCTGCTTGCCGAGGAGGGCAAGGTGGTCAAGGTAAGCGAAACCGTGGTATTCGCCGCCTCAGCCTTCGAAGACATGATCGAAAAGATACGCTCCCGTATCGATGAACACGGTGAAACCACCGTGGCCGACGTCAGAGACATGCTCGGCACAAGCCGCAAGTACGCTTTAGCCCTCATGGACTACCTGGACCGGCAGCGCATAACCCGCAGGGTCGGGGATGCGCGGGTCCTCAGATAGACGGGTCGAAATCCGGAGCCAGCCATGCCAACCCAAAACCGGCTCGAGCATGAGGAAGGCCTTCTCGAGCTCATTCTGGGCACGGGTGATCTGCCCGTGTCCTACCTCTCGTCGGTGCTCCGCTCGATACAGGCCGCGCTACGGGAGGTCGCCCGCACCGCCGACGCCACCAGGGAGGAGTTCCAGCGCCAGCCCCAACCGGTGCTGATGTTGTCTAGTCTCAGCGTCGAGGATGGCCTGACGCTCCGGTTTGCGTTCGTAGACCCCCTGGACTCCACCCCGATGGAAAAGTTCTCCTCCCAAGCTTTCCAGGCCTTCATCGATGAGTTCACCCAATTCCTCAAGAGGCTGCCACAGCGGGGATTGTGGGGCGAGACGTACAACAGGGCGCGGCGCAAGACCCACGATTCAGAGATAACGCGGCGCCTGGACCAGGTACACATAGAGCTCCGCCGCTTCTACAGGTCCACGCTGCGCTATAGAGGGCAGGCCATACACATCGAGGGCGACCAGCTCCAAATCGGCTAGCGTTCCTTAAATCCCCATGCCCTCAAGCGACTCGTCATCTATGCCGAAGTGATGCGCGACCTCGTGAACCACCGTAGTGCGGACCTCGTGGATTATCTCGTCGTCACTCGAGCACAAGCCCTCTATGGACTGCTGGAACAGCGAGATCTTGTCGGGGAGGACCATCCCGTAGTCGGAGCGCTCTGTGAGAGGAAGGCCCTCGTAAAGGCCCAACAAGACGTCCTCCTCCTCCAGACCTGATCCCACAAGCTGTTCCTTGGTAGGCCAGTCCTCGACTACCACGTCCACGTTGTCAAGGCGGGCAAGTACCTGGTCCGGCAAGTCCATCAGGGCTTGCCGCACGAGGCCCTCGAACCGTTTGCGCTCCATGGCCTCAGTGTAACAAAATCGGCCCGCGGACTATAGCCAGGCCATTGGGCCACGTATCCGAGCCACCAATGAAAGCCACCACAAATTCTCCGTCCAAACGGGTATGATCCCACGCCCCAGGATGGTTACTCCCACCCACCTACCCGTTAAGGCATCTGAGCCTTCCGAGGCAGGACCCCCAGGCCGGGAGATCATTGAAACCACTTCTTCAATCGCGTGAAGGAGTCATCGGCGGGGTCGTGCAGGGGCGCAGGCGTGATATAATCCCTGCCGCCATGCCATACTCTTCCGGCCATCCACGATGGCCCAGATGACGTTTCCGACCAGAGGCGCCAGATGGGCCGTTTCTTTTCAGCACCGAAACTTCCGATTCCTGTGGGCGGCCAGCCTGCCTCACGGCATCGGATTCGGGATGGAGATCGTGGCCCGTGGCTGGCTGTTGCTGGAGATGACCGACTCGGCGTTCATGGTCGGGCTTGGCTGGGCCGCCTGGATGGCCCCTTTCTTCTTCTTTGGAATTCTGTCGGGCGTCGTCGCCGACCGGGTGATCCGGCGTATCTTTATCCGGCTCACCTCCCTCGGTTCCGGCGCTGCTGTAGGGATACTGGCCGTGCTGCTCTTCACCGATATAGCCGAGCCGTGGCACGTCATCGTTCTTGCGGCGCTAAGTGGCACCTTGTTCTCATTTCACCAGACCACCAACCTCGCCTACATCTACGACATCGTCGGGCCCAGAAACGCTATGAACGGGATGTCCCTTGAGCAGCTCGGCAGAACCGGGGGTTGGCTTGTGGGCTCCCTGCTGTCTGGAATACTGATAGTTACCGTGGGGATCGACGGACAGTACGTATTTGTGGCGGGAGCTTACGTGATCGTGATGCTGCTTTTGCTACCCATAAAAGGCGTAGCACAGGCGGCGCCAATTCAACGGGAACCGGTGTTACAGAACCTTACCGGTGCCGTGAGGCTGCTTCGTAGTAGCCGGGTCCTCCTGATCCTCATGTGCTTGACGGCCACCTCGGAGGTGTTCGCCTTCAGCCATCACGCCATGGTCCCGGTGCTGGCACGCGACGAGGTGGGCGTTGGAGCCATGGGCCTGGGCGTCCTCACGGCGTTTCACCAGGCGGGCGGCATTCTTGCGCTGCTTATCCTGGCAGCCCTCGGAGACTTCAGGAGGAAAGGACTCCTGTGGCTCTTTTTGACTATCTCATACGGCGTGGCAATCATGGCCTTGTTCCTGGCCTCCAAAAACATATTCGCACTGGCATTGGTCCTTCCGTTCGCAAACGGTTGCTCTACGTCGGTAGACACGGTTTCCAGGGTGCTCATGCAGGACAACGTGCCGAACGAGGAGAGAGGGCGCGCCATGGGAGCCTGGACGGTCAGTATCGGGGCAGGCCCAATCGGTCACCTGGGCATCGGTAGGCTGGCCGTCGCCTCAGGAGCGCCGATGGCGCTGCTTATCTTCGGCAGCGCACAGGCCTTCATCGGGGCATTGGCGTCCATAGGTCTTCCAAGGATCAGGCGGCTCGAATAAGGCGCTCCCATGGGGCTCACAATCTAGCGCCAGTCTCCGGTTTGTGATACATTGCACACATGGCGCAACACCCTTTGCTGTCCCCGGAGACGGCGGGAGGCGAAGGTGTCCTCGGCGGGGTAAGAAAGTACGGCCTATTCGCTGCCTCCATCGCGCTGATGGCGCTAACCCTCTCGTTGATCTACCTCTGGGTGCCCACCGAGGAAAACCTCGGCGTATCCCAGCGCATCTTCTACTTCCACGTGCCCATCGCCATACTCGCGGTCGGCGGCATCGTGGTAGTCGCCATCGCCAGCGCCGGCTATCTCATTACCGGCAACGATAGGTGGGACAGCCTCGGCTACGCGGCCGGAGAGTTAGGCTTGGTGTTCGCCACCCTCGCTCTCATAACGGGGGCAATCTGGGCGAAACCGGTATGGGGCGTCTGGTGGACTTGGGACGCCAAGCTGACGCTCACCCTGATCCTGTGGTTCATCTACGTCGCCTACCTGATGGTGAGGGCCTATGCGCCCAAGGGGTCTCAAGGGGCCCGCTTCGGCTCCGTCGTGGGAGTGATCGGGGTGATAGCCGCTCTCCTCAACTACGTTGCGACCATGCTGTGGCGCACAACCCACCCCGAGCTGAACGTCGGCCCCCTGGCGAGGGACCCCGACGCGATCGACTCCCCTGAGATCCTGTTTACATTCCTTATTGCGCTTGCTACCTTTGCAGTGCTATACGTATTCATGCTGGTACAGAGGTACTCCCTCAAGCGGACGGAGGCGGCGCTGGATGAGCTTCACCACAGCACCGTTTAGCCTCCAAGCCGCAAGGCTGTGCGTCATGGTTGGCCTGATACTGGCCATGGTGACAGTCCAGTCGACGGCCGAAGCCGTTCACGCCTTCGATCACGAGACCGCCGTGGCCGAGTCGGACATACGGTCGACGCCCGAGGGACAGGAGCACGAAGACCGGGACCCGGAGACGAACCTCCCATACCTGTTCGCGGTGTTCATCATCACGTGGGCGGTCTTTTTTGGGTACGTGTTCGTGATGTCGGGGCGGCAGAGGGAGATGCGGCGAGAGATCGAGGAGTTGCGGAAGGCAATGGCGGAGCGAGAGGAGTCCCGTCCAGAGTAAAATGCCACTGATCGAGAAGTGATCACTGGGAGGTCCAACGTAAGGGAAAGGCCATGGAACGAACGTCAACTCCACATACAAGCTATCCGGACCCGATCACGGAGGGCTCGACGATCTTCACCAACAAAGCGAAGCTTATCGTCGGTCTGCTGGTCGTGGTTGCGGCCCTCGGATATTTCTCTTTCCTGGCGTTCCAAAGCGCCACGGTCTACTACTACACGGTCGGAGAGATCAAGGAACGCGGGCCTAACCCAGACGGTAAGATAGTGCGGGTGAGCGGCAAGCTTGAGCCCGAGTCCTTCCTGCGGAAGGAGGGCTCGACGCTAGCGCACTTCTCCTTGACCGACGGCGCAGACACGCTCCCGGCGGCGTACGATGGCGTTCTACCCGACCTGTTCTTCAACGAGCACTCGGATATTATCCTGGAGGGGCACTACGGATCCGACGGCTCGTTTAGCGGAGAGAACGTCATCGTCAAGTGCCCGTCAAAGTACATAGCGAAAAACTAGCCCAGGAAATCCAGCGCAACAAAAAAGGAGGCGGACTCAAGTCCGCCTCCTTTAGCTTTGGCGACGAAGCATCTTTCTTAACGAATGTCGCCCGCTACGTATTCTCCATCCTCCCATTCGGGGTCCGCCTCGAGCAGCTCCCTTAGCTTGTGGTACCACGCGTCCTGATCGGGATCGTCTGCATTGGCCATGTAGGCGGCTCTGTCCTCGAACACGGCCACTCCGACGAATTCGCCGGACTTTTCATCCGGCTTGAGCAGCAATTCTCCAACTGCCCCCTTTACCTTGGGCTTGCGCTCTCGCTCCCACTCCCTCCAAAGCTCGACCAGCCTCTGATCCTGGCCCGGCTTCACCTTCAAGCGAAAAATAGTGCCGTACATGATGCTCCTCCTTTTGTGTAGCGTCCATCGGGATTTTCACATATCGCCTTCGCCCAACACAAGCAGGCTCATCGCGTCTCATGACTTGGAGGCAGGTGTCTAGTCGCCTCGATCCGCGGATCTGGCGTCGAGCGCGGCGATGAGTGCCGGAACCACCTCGGCGTAGTCCCCCACGATGCCGAAATCGACGGCCTTGAATATCGAGGCTTTCGGGTTGCTGTTGATGGCCACAATCGTAGCGGCCTTTTGGACCCCTACCATATGATTGTAAGCGCCACGAACACCGACTGCGATGTACAGCTCGGGAGCCACGGATTTGCCGGATAGCCCGATCTGGTATTGCTTCGGCAGCCAGCCCATATCGGTCACGATTCTGGTAGCGCCCAGCGCCCCACCCAACGCCTCCGCAAGCCTCCGCACCTGAGGAATGTTCTCGGGTTCTCCCACCCCCTTGCCCACCGTCACAATAACACGTGCGTGTTCCAACTCAGCGCCCTCCGCAGAGGAATCGGCCACGCTTTCCATTACACTCACCGAAGGGTCGGGGATGTTGTCAGTCGGCAGATCGAGTACCTCAGGCTCCAGAGACCAGTCCGGCGTCACCGGCGTTAGAATGCCGGGACGTAACGTCGTCATTTGAGGCATGGTCTTGGAGAGAATGGGGGCCACGACGTTGCCGCCGAAGGCGGGCTTGAGCTGGACCAGTCGCCCCTCGGGATCGACCTCCAGGCCAATGCAATCGCCGGTGAGACCGAGGCCCAGCCTAGCCGCCAGCCTGGCCGCCAGGTCGCGGCCATTGATCGTTGACGGGATTAGCAATGCGTAGGGACCGTGCGCCCGTATCGCATCTGCGAGAACCGTCGCGTAAGTCTCGGTGTCGTATTGAGCCAGCCCGGGGTCCTCAGCCAGTAATATGCGGTCGGCCCCGTAAGCCGTGAGGGTAGGTGCGTGGGAACGAATCCCGGCTCCGATAACCACGGCCTCGACGCTAGTATCCAGATGGCCGGCCAACTCGACCGCCCTACCCTCCAACTCCAGCGTGACGGGCCGAACCTCTCCCTGGAATATCTCCGCCACCACCCAGATGGCACCCTTCTCCGACTTTTCACGCCGAGGCCCCCGAGGCACACCACTCGATGTCCTCTCGCCGTGAAAAGCCCTCCGTCGGTCCAGGAACTCCAGCAGCAGGTCCACGGCCTCGTCGACCGGCCTGTCCTGGACTACAACGCCCCCGCGGTCTGGCTCAATGGAGTAGATCTCGCTAACCCAGGTCGGTGATCCGTCGACGCCGAATAGGGACGTGTCCTCAGAGAGATCGGAGGCGGAAACCTCGGTTATGCTCTTGGCTCTGGCCGCCTCCACTTCCTCACGGCGGGGAAAGATTTCCGGCGCCACGTCCTCGGTTACCGTGACCACCAGAGGATAAGCACCGAAGACCACGTCATGGCCCTGGTCCGTGAGGCGCTCTACCCTGAGGCCGCCGCCCGCGCCGTCGACCTCAATCCTCCTGACGTTCGTTATCTGTGGCACGCCTAAGAACTCAGCTATCTCTGGCCCCACCTGTCCTGTTTCAGCGTCCACGCTGTTGCGGCCGCAGAGCACCAGATCGTACTCTTCCCTACTCAACGCCATGGAAAGCGCTCTTGCGGTGGCAAGGGTATCGGAGCCGGCAAAGGCACGGTCCGTGACGTGAACCGCCCGGTCGGCGCCCATCGCCAGGCACTGAACGAGGGCCTCGCGCGCCTGCGGCGGGCCCATGGTGTACACAACCACCTCGGCGGACAGCGCCTCCTTGAGAGCGGTCACGGCCGACATGGCCAGCATGTCGAAGTGGTTTACCTCGTTGGGAACTCCATCCCTCACCAGCCGCCTAGTCGCGTTATCGAACTTGAGCTTTGAGACGACGGGGACCTGCTTGATACAGACAGCGATCTTCATTCGTCACCAAACACGGTTGACTAACCCCTTGGACACGCTCAGCTTAAGACCGGGCTGCGCCCCGGCAACGGCCTTGGGGTAAAAGAGAGTGAACCTGCCGTCAGAGGCCTAAGGAATTATACGGCTGGAGAGAGAGGAGAGACAATGGAACGACGCAAGCTTTACGAGCCCTCTTGTTTCCGAACCGCCTTGTGCAGCCGTTCGCGGAACTCGTCAGGCGCCTGGCGCTTAGGCGAGGACCGGAGTAGGCCCACCGTCGCCTTTAAGGTATTGACAAACGCCCTACAGGGCGGGCATATGTCGAGGTGGCTCCTCACCCTCCCGGTGTCCCGGTCGCCCAGCTCGCCATCGATATAGTCCGAAGAAAGCTCACGTACCTCAGTACAGTCGGTCTCAGCGGAGCGCCTCAGGAACCTTGGAATGCGAAAAATCATCTTGATGCTCAGTGCGGTGATCACAAACGGATGACCACCCATTATGTAGCTAACACGTACTCGCGGGTCAATACCCCGAGTCCCCAAAACCGATCACTGTCGGCGTTGTTCTATAGATTAGATGCGACCCCACGGATATGGATTTTATTTGAGGTCACACTTTCCCCTCAGGGCTTTCTGAGCCTTTGTTCCCACTCGTCCAGAGGGGTGAAGACGCCCGGTCAGGCGTGCTCCTTGGCCGGTCGCCCGCGTATCAGCCCCACTATGTGGGGCATCGCCCTGAACTCTCAGCCGGGAACAGCGAGAGCGGCAGCCAGCAGGAAGGAGAGCGCAAATAAGGCATAGACGAACTCGGTCAACACGAAGACGAACCAGCCGAGAGGTGGTCCCCAGGCGCTTCCGTATGCCAGTGCATCGACCACGATCAGCGCGAGAGCGAACGGGATCACGGCCGCCTCCGGCCATCGCCCCCACCCCCGGGAGAAGCCGATATTTACCAGTTCTGGTAGATAAAAGAATCCGATACCCACCGCGATCCAGTATCCACCCGGGGGGAGATCGGAGCCAACCAGCTCCGAATAACGACTGATATACCATATGAACAGAAAAAAGGTACCGGCGGCAAAGACCAGCCGGACCGCTCTACCGATGACCAGTGGCCTCGCAATGGTCCCCGGCTCCGCAAATTTGCCGTCGGGCATCGCGATGTCAGCTCTACATGCTTAGTGCGCCGCGACCACAGCGTACCAGTCGAAAAACCAAGAGCGCCTCTCGATTCGAGGCGCCCAGTTACTCTCTACAAAGGACAAGGCTGGAACCTAGACGGCGTGCGAGTCCAAGAGCTCCTTCACGGTCCTAGATTTGACCTTCTCACGCAGGTCCTCAACCTGACCCTCGA
This sequence comes from Dehalococcoidia bacterium, assembly GCA_965249225.1. Taxonomy (GTDB): domain Bacteria; phylum Chloroflexota; class Dehalococcoidia; order Lucifugimonadales; genus CBDFLT01. The sequence goes on from CBDFLT010000009.1 coordinate 68,062, forward strand.
ATGGCTTTCGCGTGGCGTCGCGATACAGCAGGCCAAGGGGTACGCCACCTGTATTGGCGATCTTATAAGCTGCCGCCAGGTCCACAGGGTCGTGGTCACCGTCGATATCCCACGCCGTGGGCTCGATGCCCTTCTTCGCGTTGCCCTTCAGTTGCTCGTAGGTATTGTAGTAGGTGGTGCAGGGCGACTGGACGTGGACTATGGCGAACCCAGGGTGCTCCATGGCATCGTAGATCATCTGCGCCAGGTCTTTGATCTTGCTCGACAGGGCCGACGCGACGAACGAGACGCGCAGGGTGAGGTACAGGTTGAGGGCATTGAGGGCTTCATCGGGCTTTCCGTATGGCGTCGAGCTGGTGACGCCGCCGTGCTCCAACGTCGGCGAGCTCTGGCCTTTGGTGAGCCCGTACACTGCATTGTCCATTATCACGACGGCCACGTTCAGGTTTCGTGAGGCCTGTGGAGCGATGTGCTCCATCCCCATGCTGAGGAAGTCGCCGTCGCCAGCCACGACTACTGTGTTGAGGTCGGGCCTCGCCATCTTGATGCCCATGGCCGCAGGGAGCGTCCTGCCGTGTATCCCGTGGAAGCCGTAGGTCTCGTGATCGCCTTCCAGCAGATGGACCATATTGCCCGAGCAGCCGATCCCAGCCACCACGACGGTGTTCTCGACGGGCTCCTCGGTCTCCAAGTGGCGTCGTTCCACAGCGGCCTCGAGAGCTCGTCGCACACCGAAGTCGCCACAACCGGGACACCACTTGAAGTCGTATTCGGGGTTGTTAGCGCTCATGCCCTTGCGCCCTCTTTCTCTTGAAGTCGCGCCCGCTCTGATATACGACTGCCCAGATCTGTGACCTTGAAGGGCAGGCCGGTGTACTGGGTTATCGACTCCGCCTTAATGCCATAGCTGCGCAGATAAGCCGAAAACTGCCCCTGATAGTTAAGTTCAGGGACGAGAACCAGCTCCTTCTGCTTCAACTCTTCGACAAGCGCAGGGGGAAGCGGGTGGAGAAACATAGTGTAGTACCACCCGATGTCCAGACCATCGGAGATAAGCTGCTCGTACGCCTCTTGAGTTGGGCCTTTGGAGCCACCCCAGGGCAAGACCGCTATCGATGCCTCGGTGTTACGGCTCTCGTAAGTCCCATCCTCTAGCAGCCTCAGCTTGCTGAAGCGGCGCTCAGTCATCTGGGTATGCCGGGCCGCCAGGTGCGTGGTATCACCGAAGGCATCGTGCTCGCTGCCATTGGCCACGTAGGCGCCAGGACTACCGGGTATGGGCATCGGCGACAGCTCAGGGCCGTCGTACCGCCGATATCCGTTAGAACCTTCATAAACCATCCTGTTTTCGATTCTAAGCGAGCCCAGGTCCGGTTTAGGGATGTTTTGCTGCCGTTCGGACAGCATGTGCTCGCTCAGCAACACAACGGGGCCTTGGTACCGCTCGGCCCAGTTGAACGCCGTTACCGCCGCGTAGAAGCACTCCTCGACAGTGCCCGGCGCTATGATGGGAAGACGCAGATCGCCGTGGGAAGGGGTCATGGCGGTCAAGAGGTCCGATTGCTCGGTCTTGGTGGGCAGCCCAGTGGACGGTCCACCACGCTGGATATTCGCTACCACTAGCGGAATCTCGGCCATCCACGCTAGCCCGAGGCCTTCGCCCATCAGGGAAAACCCGGGACCTGCGGTGGCCGTCATGGCTTTCTTGCCGGCATATCCCGCGCCAACTACCGAAACGATAGACTCGACCTCGGAGCTGGCCTGGTGCGCGAACTTCCCTAGCCCGGGAAGGTTCTGCTCCATCCACACCAGGATGGACGTAGCGGGGGAGATGGGGTACCCCACGAAGAATTCCACCCCCGCCGCGGCGGCGCCGAGGCAGATGGCCTGGTTGCCGCTGACGAGGACCTGCTCGTCCGCAGTTTTGACGGCCTCAGCCAGCTCGCCCAGGCTGAAACCACTCTGGGCCGCTTCCTCACGGCCCAGGGCAAGGGCCTGGTTATTTGACTGGATGATCTCCTCATCATTAGGGCGACCCCGGGTGAACTTCTTGACATTGTAAGCTTCCAGCGCCTCATGGGAGAAACTCACCAGGTACGCTATGGCGCCGACCACCACCATGTTGGCGGCTCGGGTATTTCCCGTGGACTTGGCGAGGGCGTCGAATGGCATCCCAAAGCTCTTGCCATCACCTTCCAGCTGAAACTCGCCCGAGTTATAGACGATGATTCCACCGTCGCGCACCGCGTCCTTGTGGATCTGGTAAGCCTCCTCGTTGAACGCCACGAGTACGTCCACGTCCTCCCCCGAGCTCAGGACGGGAGTGGTGGAGACCCTCGTCTGCGTCCACGTGGGACCCCCCATGATCTGGGATGGGAATGTGGCGAACGTCTGGACGTGATAGCCGACCGGGGTCGCCGCCTGCACCAACGCCTCCACCGAGGTCAGCATACCCTGACCACCCTCACCAGCGAACCTTATCACCAGGTCGTTCTTCTTCAACGGGGGCCTCTCCGCGAGCGGGGTATGTTAAGCCCAGCCTGTGCGATGGCAATTCCATCGCTTTATTACACAGAAATCATAGCAGGGTGGCCGAAACAGTGTCAATCAGAATCGCGCCGTCTATCCGATTGTGATGCGCTTCACGGGAATCAGCGATCCGAATTCAGTACCCGGGAATTGCACCCTGCTGGAGTCGACACACAGCGCACTCGTACCAACCTCTACTCCTGGACCACAAAGTGGAACGCGATCGGAGCGACCACCAGGAAAATCGCGTCGAACACCAGCAGGAAAGGCAGCCACTCGCCCACGTCGCCCCACCCCCCGACCAGAAACACATCCTCGGTGGCGGTCAGTGCGGCGACGATAGCGGGCAGCACCACAGGGAAAAACAGCAGCGGCAGCATCACCTCCCGGGCCCTGGTATTCACCGCCATAGCAGAAAACACCGTCCCGACACTGGAAAACCCGAGCGTTGCCAGAAGCGCGACTGGGATCAGCTCCGGCATCCACAGCGACACATCGAACAGCGCCGCGAACACCGGAAACACCACGACCTCCACCAATACCATGAACAGGAAGTTTGAAAGCATCTTGCCGAAGAAGATCGCATCTCGGCCCACGGGGGCCAGCATCAACCCGTACAGACTGTCCCGCTGCTTCTCCAACGCGAAGGACCGCGTCAGGCCGAGCACACCGGCGAATGTAATCGCGACCCACAGTATTCCCGGAGCCACCAGCGCCACCCTGGGCGGGGTAGGGTCCAGGGCGAAGTTGAATATCACGATCACCAGGACGGCGAACACGAAGATGGACGCCACCATGTCCTTGGTCCTGATCTCCAGCAGGATGTCCTTCCAGAGGATGGCCAGCACGGGACGCCAGAAGGCCTTCACGCCGTCACCCCGGTATATCGAAAGTAGGCGTCTCGCAGCGTCTCCACCCCAACTGAATCCACCGACTCCTGGTACGCGATTCTCCCGCGGGCGAGAATCGCCATTCGGTCGCCCAGGGCCAGGCCCCGCTCCAGATTGTGGGTCGTGATCAGGACGGTCCGGTGGGCAACCGAGCGGTCGGTTACCACGGCCTCCAACAGGGCAAGCGCCTCCTGGTCGAGGCCGCTTTCGGGCTCGTCCATCAACAGGATTAGCGGTTCGTGTAGAAGGGCGCGGGCGATGCTAAACCGCTTCTTCATGCCGTGGGAAAGGGTGCCGACTCGCTGGTGAAGGCCGGCCGATACCCCAAGCTTTGCCGCTGCCTCCGCGATCCTTTCATCGACACGGTCGAGACCAAACATGCGGGCGTGGAACTTGAGGTTTTCGTATGCGGTTAGATCGTCGTACAGGAGCGTCTCGTGCGTCACGACACCCGTTATCCTCCTGACGGCGCGCCCGGAACGCAAAAGGTCCGCGCCCGCCACACCCACGGCACCCGCGTCGGGTTTAGTCAGCGTCGCGAGGATCTTCACCAGCGTGGTCTTGCCCGAGCCGTTGGGGCCCAGCACCGTCAGGACCTCGCCCCAGCGGACCTCCAGGTCGAGGTCGCGTAGCACAGGCGTTGGTCCAAAGGACTTACGAAGCCCACTCACCTGTATGGCACAGTCTTTACGTGCGTCGTCACTCATCGGATATGTGTGGTGAATCCGTATCCCAGGCCGGAAACCTTACTTCCCCACTCGGCACACGTCCCCTGGAAACGTGCACGCGACCCGCAACGATGTGGTCCACAAGTCCATGTCGTAACTGTAATATAATGGAATCCCGGCCCGCAACAGAGGCAGAACGAAGAGAAGAGCCTCTTTCAGAGGGTCGGTGGTAATCCTGGAACGGGGGAGGTGGCCATTGGCGACCATTCAGGAGCTAAAAGAGAGGTACGAGAGCCTTGTCAGCGGAGTGGAGATCCACTCAGAGGAGTCCATAAATCCCGACTGCCTCCTCTGCTTCGACTACGAGTACCCCGGCCAGGAAACGGAAGTTGTCATAGACACAGAGGAGTTCACCGCGGTATGCCCGTGGACCGGGCAGCCCGATGTCGGGGTGCTGACCGTAAGCTACGTGCCCGAACGATCGTGCATAGAGCTCAAGTCGCTGAAGTACTACCTCCTCTCCTACCGGAACGTAGGCATCGTCCAGGAGCACGCCTGCAACCGCATCCTGAAAGACCTGGTGGCCTCCTGCAAGCCCGTGCGCATGACCGTCACCCTGGACTACAACGTGCGGGGCGGCCTCCACACCTGCGTCGCGGTCAGCTACCAGGCGCCATGACGCTGTCCACAGCGCATCGAGAGCCCATGTGAGGCTGAATGGCCACTTTCGGCGTTACCCTCCTCTCAGGCGGACTCGACTCCACGACCGTAACCGCATACGCCATGGAACGCGTCGACAACCTGACCGCCCTGACCTTTCATTACGGCCAGACCCATAGCAAGGAGGTCGGCTGCGCCCGGCGCATAGCAGAGGTTATGGGGATCGAGCACAGGCTCGTGGACATCTCGTTTCTTGGCGAGGTGGCCTGGTACTCGGCCCTGACCAACCCGGAGATGTTCCCGATGCCCAAGGGCAGGCATTCTGAGGAGATAGGCTTCGGGGTCCCGATCACGTACGTGCCGCTGCGTAACACCATATTCCTCGCCCTGTCGGCGGCCTTGCTGGAGAGCCAGGTCCTGCACGCCATCGAGGCGAAGCACACGGCCATCGAGGAAACGGGCGCGTACCTCTACATGGCGCCCAACGCCATCGACTACAGCGGTTATCCCGACTGCCGGCCCGAGTATTTCGAGGAAATGGGACGGGCGCTCAACCTTGGCAGTAAGCTGTGGACGCACTACAAGATAGCCATGAACGTGGAGACACCGATCATCGAGCTCTCCAAGGCAGAGATCGTCGAAATGGGAGTACGTCTGAAGGCGCCCATCGAGTATACGTGGAGCTGCTACGAAGGAGGCGATATCCCGTGCGGCCGCTGCGACAGCTGCATCCTGAGGGCAAAGGGGTTCGAGGAAGCCGGGGTCGTGGACCCGCTCCTGGCGCGATTGGGTAAAGCCTAGCGATGCTTAGAGTAAGCCGCATGCCCTCGGGCGAACCCGAGATCTTCTACTCGATTCAGGGCGAAGGAGTCACCGCTGGCACTCCCACGGCGTTCCTCCGGCTGGCCGTGTGCAACCTGGCCTGCACGTGGTGCGACACCAAGTACACCTGGGACTGGGAGAGCTACGACTACGACCGCGAAGTGACGTCGATGCCGGTCGATGAGGTGCGGGAGCGGATCCTGGAGCTCGGGGGCCGGCATCTGGTAATCACCGGCGGCGAGCCGCTTATCCAACAGAAGGAACTGGCGCCGCTGGCCATGTCCCTCAAAGACCTGGGGTTCTATTGTGAGGTAGAGACCAACGGCACCCTGGTCCCACTTCCCGAGATGGTCCAGGCGATATCCCAGTGGAACGTCTCGCCCAAGCTGACCAATTCGGGAAATCCCCCGGAGAGCCGAGAGGTCCCACTGGCCCTCAAGATATTCCGCGAACTAGACACCGCTTATTTTAAGTTCGTGATCGTAGAGCCCGCCGACATGGAGGAAGTATCCCAACTGATCGATCGATACGACTTCCCCTCTGAGCGGGTCGTCTTCATGCCCGAGGGGACAACCGCCGAGGTTATTAAGGCACGGTCTAAGTGGCTGGCCGAGGAATGCGCGAACCGGGGGGTTCGCTTCTCGACGCGGCTCCACATCCTCCTATGGGGCGACGAGCGGGGGCGGTAGCCTAAGCCGGGCCTACCAGTATGTCGTCGCCCTCCACCCGCGTGACGTACCGCTTCTGTGAATCGGCCGCCGGAGGGCCTGTATTCTCGCCCGTCTTCAGATTAAACAGGCTGCCATGCCACGGGCACTCGATCTCGTCACCTTCAACAGATCCTTCCGACAGTGGCCCATCGGCATGGCTGCATATCTCGTCGATGGCGTAGAAGCTCCCTTCAATGTTAGAAAGCAGGACCTTCTCGACGCCCACCTCGACGAGCATTAACTCCCCCTCGGGCAGATCGGATGTCTTCGCCACTTTTACAAAGTCGTCCATGAAAATCCTCCAGCGAATAATGAACTTCGTTAAACAGTGCGTCCTACAAAAGATTTCCCGACATTATATCTCAACTCTATTGCGAAGGTCTTGAACCCGCCGGTGCACTGGAGGCGGTCGCAAAAATACCCTGCCAGGGGGAAGGCGGAAATAACCACCTTGGGGAGCGTGCCCTTAAAGGCGAGATGGCCTGTGAAGTGGCTTCTGGCTTGTGGGGTGACACATGGGTTAAACTGGGTAGGCCCAAGGGATAGGATCAACGTAAGGGCACAGCCTGATGCGTTAGCGCGGGTCCGCAGGCAGGCCGTCAACCCGTTACGAATCTAGAGGAGGTCTTGCATGAAATTCGCCAGGTACGAGGCGCACGGAGAGGTCGCGTACGGAGCGGTGGACGGCGACGTGGTCCGGCAGCTCAGCGCATCGCCCTTTGAAAGGTATGAGGTCACGGACCACAGCCATCCGTTGTCTGAGGTGAAGCTGCTGTCTCCAGTTGTGCCGGGGAAAATACTGGCGATGGCCCTCAATTACAAGAGTCACCTGGCCGGTCACGAAGTGCCCAAGGTACCGGAGCCTTTTTTGAAGCCTCCTTCGTCTCTAATCGGTCCAGGCGATACCATCATCCTGCCTAAAGACGCTGGCAACGTACAGGAAGAGGGAGAGTTAACGGTGGTCATAGGCAAGAGGTGCAAAGGAGCCACAAAGGCCAACGCCCTGAGCTACGTCCTGGGCTATACTTGCGGCAACGACGTCAGCGTGCGGCCGTGGCAAAGCGGGGACGTGCAGTGGTGGCGGGCCAAGGGCTCGGACACCTTCGCCCCACTCGGGCCTTTCATCGCGACCGACCTGGACCCCGGCAACCTCCAGCTGCAAGCCCGTGTTAATGGAAAGGTGGTCCAGAAGAGTAGCACCTCGGACCTCCTTTATGACGTGCCCACCATCATCGAGTTCATCAGCCGCGTGGTAACCATGGAGCCAGGGGATGTCATCATGACGGGGACGCCGGGCGAGCCGGGAGATATTCGCGACGGCGACACCGTGGAGGTGGAAATAGAGGGCATCGGCGTGTTGAGCAATGTGGTGCGGGCGGAATAGGACGGTAACCGCTGCACAGCCAGTATCCAGGCTGTGGATTAGCCGAAGGCCTCTCCGATGGTAAGCCAGTAGAAGACGATGTAGCTGCCGGCCAGCACCATCATCCAGGTCCCGATGGGCTGAATGTAGGGAAGAGCCTTTCGCAGGCCGCCGACCATGGCCCCTTTGAACAGCGCCATTCCCAGCGTCAACGCCATCATCACCGTTCCCATGCCCATGGCATATAGGATGAACTGACCGAAGGACGTTCCGATGCTTGAGACGGCGAAGCTCGTGCCTATAACCGATAGGAAGAGGGGGAGGGTACAGCTAAGGGAGGCCGTCCCGTAGCTCAGACCGAACAGGAAATACCCTTTCACGTTCGTCTGTCCGGGGTTCCCGATGTGGGCCGCCGCCCTCTGCGCCAGCGCCGTGTAGAGCTTGCCGCCGCCCACCAACCACGCCCCGGCCAGGGTAAGCAGGATACCGATAGTCAGGCCAAGCCAGGGAAGCACGTCCGAAACCGCGGAACGGGCGCCCAGGCCGATGATTGCGCCCGCCACTCCGAACAGTACGATGAAGCCGGCCGTCACCGCTAAACCGACCACCGTCGCCTTGCCAAGATCGCGCAGAAGGTCTTTTTCGTGACGATCCTTGTCGGCCGTCCCTAGGTACAGTCCCATATAAGCCGGGAGCATGGCAAATCCGCAAGGGTTGAAGGCGGCCGCGACGCCGACCGCAAAGGCAAAGCCCAGCGGCCCGATAATCCCCAGTCCGCCGAAGAAGCCGCTCGAATCGCCCGATAGGGCTTCAACGAAAGTGTTGACCTTATCTCCGCCGCTGCTGTCGCTTACGATTACGGCCCCCATGATCGCCACAGTCAGGGCGATCGCAGCCACCAGCGCCGGCAGGAAAATTCCCTTCAGCGCCCTGGTGCCGTTTACCGGAATCGATCCGAGATTTCTCATATCAAACCGCCTCTACGTTGAGGGAGATTCTAGGACCCTCTCCCAAGGCCGTCAAACGCTCGAAGGCACGCTCAATACAGCAGTCATCTGGTCCGGTTGCACCAGACCGTCTAAGGCGTACTTGGCTTCCAACTTAATCATGGTATGCGCGAATAAAAACTTCTAATAGTTTGGATGCCTCAACCATGATATACGATTGCACAGGAGCTCTGGTTCCGGCGGCTCAATAGTGGACTTTATTTACGCGACAGCATACTATCGCCTAGTCCCACAGATAACTGGCCATACCCACCCTCCCTCCTATTGAGACGGTCTCCGGGGAGCGCGAGGAATTGCAGCCTATAAAGGCCAACAATAGCGGCAAAACATTGACTGGCGACCTCGCTGGTGATACATTATGAGGTGGCATGACGACAGAATTCTATCTCAGCACCTGCATCTGTATATCCGGCCCGTAGGGGTCGGTGACCTATACCCTTTATTTAGATCACTGCGCCCCGCATCGCTGCCAAGCTCGTGTGGGGCGCGTTTTTTGACAAGCCAACCCGCGAGTCAAAGGAGCCGGTGAATGACTCGTACGAAATGGACGCCTAAAACCCAGCACGTCATCCCGATCGTCCCCGAAGAGATCGACGACTTTGAACTGCAGGTGAAGCGGTTTCAGGCCGGCGAGTGGGACGAGACCGAATTCCAGGCCTTCAGGCTAAGACAGGGAGTCTACGGCCAGAGACAGCCCGACACCCAGATGCTCAGGATAAAGGCGCCTTTCGGCGGCCTGACCGCTGACATGCTGGACGCCCTGGGAGTTCTGGCCGAGAAGTACGCCCCTCTAAATAAGGGCCATGTAACGACCCGTGAGAACTTCCAGTTCCACCATATCAAGCTGGCCGACACGCCCGAGGTGATGCGCCTTCTAGGCGACGTCGGTCTGAGCACACGAGAGGCATGCGGCAACACCGTTCGCAACGTGACGGGCTGCCCGATGGCCGGTGTCTGCGAGCTCGAGCCCTTCGACGTGACCCCTTATGCGGCGGCCTACTCGCGGTACTTCGTCCGTCACCCATACACGCAGGCGCTGCCACGCAAGTTCAAGACCGCGTTCTCGGGCTGCGAAAAGGACTGCGCCATCACCTCTATCCACGACATGGGGTTCCTGCCCAGGATCGTGGACGGGAGAAAAGGGTTCACAGTCGTCACGGGCGGCGGCACCTCCATCATGCCTAGGATCGCGCCCGTCCTCTACGACTTCGTGCCAGTGGAGGAGTACCTAAAAGTCACCGAGGCCGTGATCCGCATCTTCCATCGCACCGACGAGCTCCGCAAGAACCGGATGAAGGCGCGAATCAAGTTCTACGTCGACCGCATCGGCATCGACGAGTTCCGCAAGCAGGTGGATGAGGAGCTGCAGGAGCCGTGGGCGCAGAAGTCCTTTGACCCTACCGAATTGCTGTTCCTCGAGGACGAGTCCCTGGATGCACCCCTTCCTCCGGCGGGTGGGTACGGCAGAAACGGACACTCGCCCGAGTTCCAGCGCTGGCTGGAGACCAACGTCCAGCCGCAGAAGCAAAAGCCCTACGTGGCGGTCGCCGTCAAGCTCCTCCTGGGCGACATCTCAGGCAAGCAGTTCCACGAGCTGGCGGACATATCGCGCAAGTACGCCGGCAGCCGGGCTAGGATTACACATCAGCAAAACCTTACCCTCCGATGGGTCCACGAGGAGTCGCTGTACGAGGTCTGGCAAGAGCTGACGCGCATCGGCCTCGGGGACTCAGGGGCTCACGACATCACCGACGTGGTGGCCTGCCCGGGCACCGACAGCTGCAAGCTCGGCATAACCTCGTCCATGGGACTGGGCCGGGCGATGATCCAGACACTGGCAGAGTTGGACACCAGCGATCCGCTCATCAGTCAGATGCACGTCAAGATGAGCGGCTGCCCCAACGGTTGCGGCCAGCATCACATAGCCGACATAGGGTTCCACGGGGCCGCGGCCAAGGCTCCGAGCGGTCAGGTACCGGCCTACGAGCTTTTCCTGGGCGGCAGCTTCGACAACGCCGACGCCCGGCTCGCGCTACGGGTCAAAGGCAAGATACCGGCCAAGCGAGTACCAGAAGCTACGCGCCGGATCATCGATTACTACAAGGAAAACCGCAACGAAGGAGAGCCCTTCAAGGATTTCGTGGTCAGGGTCGGCCCTCAAGCCTTTGAGCCCATAGTCGAGTGGTCCAAGGAAGAGCGGGAACTCGACCGCGAGTCCATCCACAACTATATGGACTGGGACAAGACCATCATATACAAGATGGAGCGCGGTGAAGGAGAGTGCGCGCTCTAGAGGTCCATCAGCGGCGAAGCTAAATTCAAACGGCCCCACCAAGTGGCGGGGCCGTTTTCTTTCTATAGAGAGCCCTACCGGGCTATTTCAACTTACCACGCCAGCGGTCCCACCACGAATCGCCCTCGTCGATCAATTGGCCTCGCCAGCGCTTCTCGACCTTGGGCGGGCGTATAAAGAACATGCCGTAGCCAACGATGAACAGGATCAGGCCCGCGAATGCCAGCAAGCTTCCTAGGCCTCCGGCGAAGGGCCGCAGTATGAGGCCTCCCAGCAGTATTAGCACAACCGCCGCCAGCATCACCCTTCCTCCAGAGGGCGGCCACGTCTTCCCTCCGAGAGACTGATTAATGTGGAGCCTGATCAGCCGCCAGACGCTGGGGCGCCGCACAGGATCACGCTCGGGGGGTGCTAGCTCGCCGGCCTGTCGGAGTATCTCCTCGATCTCGGTCTTATACTTTTCGGACATCCTAACCCCTCGCCTTACGCTTCGGAGAGTCGCCACAATGCGTAGGGCCCGATGCTCGTGAACCCCCCATGGCCGTCACAGCGGATTCAAGGTGACGGCATGTCGGTGCGCCTGCTGCAGTAGTCTGAATCGTAACCAAGATTTGCGACTGATGTCAAGGTCGCGCTCCGATGGAACTGGGGTCGACACGCCTCGGCTGTGTGCTATAATCTGCGCCTGTTGGGAGACGTGCAAGCTGTGGGCTCGGAAACAAGGCAGTTCGTAAAGTACAACTTTTACAAAGTCGACCCTCTATGGCGCAGACTGCCCGAAAACGAGAGGAGAGACAACAAACGCGAGTTTGCGGCCGTGGTCGAAGAGTTCGCCGCCGACATGACCATGCGCAGCTATAGCCTGGTGGGCTTGCGCGGCGATACCGACTTCCTTCTTTGGCAGGTGTCCGAAAGCCTGGAAACCCTGCAAGAGTCCTCCACCCGATTGTGGAGCACCGGTCTAGGTCGATACCTGTCGCAGCCCTATTCCTATCTGGCGATGACCAGGCGATCGCAGTACGTCGGCCAGCACCGGCACGCCAACCAGGAAGGAGCACCGGCAAGTATCCGCCCCACTGACGCCAAGTATCTCATCATCTACCCCTTCGACAAGACGCGGGAGTGGTATCTGCTGCCCCAGGAGGAGCGACAAGAGATGATGGACGACCACTTCCGAATCGGCCACAACTACCCCTCCGTGAAGATCAATACGAGCTACTCATTTGGACTCGACGATCAGGAGTTCGTGATCGCGTTCGAGACCGACAGCCCTTCAGACTTCCTGGACCTCGTCATGGACCTCAGAGGGGTCCGTGGTAGTCGGTACACCCTAAGAGACACCCCAATTTTGACCTGCGTCCGCCGACCCATAGAGGAGACTCTGGACAGCCTGGGGGGATAAGAGCAGCCACGCTGTGGTGGGGAATGTACCAGGCGCTTTAAAGCCTTTCGAATCTCCCTCTAAGACTGGAGTGCAGGGGTCAGCTTCTCCTTGCGCCCTAAATCGGACACGAAATGGGTCTGTTATATTTACGGCGGAGGAGGAAATCGCATAGGTCCGTCGTGGGGCTGTAGCTCATCTGGGAGAGCGCTTCAATGGCATTGAAGAGGTAGGGGGTTCGATTCCCCCCAGCTCCAGACCCAGGGCGGCTAGATCGACACCGGCACGGCGAGTTGGAGAGTCTTGCGATTCCTCTCGTTTCACCCTGCGATCCAGCGGGCGAGACCGGGCATTCGTCATCTCGCCGAATTGATTCCCCCTTTCCCCTACCGGCTTCCCTTCGAACCACCCAAGGTGCGCCTCCGTTTCTTCACTCCTTCCCAGGGTGGGCCATCATCAAGAGGCTCACGCAAGCCGGCGATTACTCCGTTGGGTTGTGATCCAATTGCCAAAATAATGAGTACTATCTTTATCGACTATGGCCGCAACTCGCCTTACCATACCCACAGTGATAACTGCTTTGCTTCCAGATCTGCATCCATAGAGCAAGCTTGAGGCGTAGCTATTTATGTCCGTCACCACCAAGCATCAACGCACGATGGATACGATGACTAGCCCTGGACCGTACCCTCCTATCGCCGACTATGGGCTGCTGAGCGACATGCACTCGTGCGCCCTGGTCTCTAAGGCGGGGTCTATCGATTGGTGTTGCTTCCCGCGCTTCGATAGTCCCGCCGTGTTCAGCCGTCTCCTAGACTGGCGTAAGGGTGGCTATTTCCAGGTAGCTCCCAGTGGCATCAGGTCTGTGAAGCGACGGTACTTGCCGGACACCAACGTCCTAGAAACGACTTTCGAGACGGACTCGGGCGAGGCCAAGCTAACTGACTTCATGCCGGTGCACGAGCACGAGGAGCCGGAGGCGCCTATGGAAGTAGGCCGTGCACAGCAGGTAGGGAGGGTCCTGGAGTGTGTGAGCGGCAGCGTTCACTTCACCGTGGAATGCTTCCCGCGCTTTGACTACGGCACCATCGTCCCGTTGGCCATGCTCTACGATGAACACTGCGGCTTCGCCCATGGCGGGTCCAATGCACTATCCCTGTCCTGCTCGGCGCCGCTGCGCGTTGTCCGCAGCGGCTTCGAGTCGGAAGGGCTGCTGAGATCAGGGGAGAAGCTGACCGCTTCCGTGACATATGAGACACGCTATTTCCACGCCGCTAGGCGGCCAAACCATAACAACATAGAGCGGAAGTTGAGGGAGACGGTCCGTTTTTGGAAGAAATGGTCCTCCCTATGCACCTATAGAGGAAAGTACCAAGAAGACGTCCTCCGCTCGGCGCTTACCCTCAAGGCGCTGACCTACGCCCCCTCGGGAGGGCTCGTGGCAGCGGCGACGACCTCTCTGCCCGAGTCATTAGGCGGGCAGCGAAATTGGGACTACCGCTTCACCTGGATACGGGACGCCTCCTTCGCGTTGTACGCCCTATTCCTACTCGGCTACAAGAACGAAGCACGGGCTTTCAAGAAATGGCTGGAGTGGAGCACGGTTGGACGTGCTAGTGACCTGCAGATCATGTACGGCCTCGGAGGTGAAAGGCGACTCACGGAGATCGCGCTGCCGGAGCTTGACGGCTACGGGGCCTCGCGCCCCGTCCGCATTGGCAACGCCGCTTATTCTCAGTTCCAACTGGATGTCTACGGGGAGTTGCTGGATTCGGCACACCTCTACCGAATATTCGTCAAGGAGATGGACCCCAACTACTGGGAATACCTGCACCAGGTCGTCAACTTCGTCATCGATCACTGGCGAGAGCCGGATGAAGGGATTTGGGAGACGCGGGCGGAGAGGCAGCAGTTTGTGTTCTCCAAGGTGTGGTGCTGGGTCGCCCTAGACCGGGCGATCAAGACCGCACGCGCCCTCAATCTGCCGGGCGACGTGGAGCGTTGGCGCAGGGTAAGGGCGGAGATCCGGGAAGACGTGCTGACCAAGGGCTACGATGCCGACCGGGGCGCGTTCGTACAGGCCTATGGCAGCAAGAACCTTGACGCCAGCACCCTGATGCTCCCCCTGGTCCGCTTTATCCCAGTTGACGACCCCAGGATGCGCTCGACCATCAAAGCGATCGAGCGCGAACTGACGACGCCAGAGGGCTTCGTATACAGATATAAGGACTCCCGCGACAGCACGATGGGCGCCGAAGGCGCGTTCAACATGTGCACGTTCTGGCTGGCCGACAACTGGATAGCGTTGGGCGACCTGAAGCGGGGCCGCGCTCTGTTCGACAAGCTTCGGGACTGTTCAAACGACCTCGGGCTGTTCAGCGAGGAGGTCGACCCCAAGACCGGCGCCATGCTGGGAAACTTCCCCCAGGCGTTCAGCCACCTGGGGTTGATCAACACGGCGGTCATGCTGCAGAGAGCCGAGAATCGCGAGCAGGGCGCCTAGTCCTTATAGCCCTTAGTCGGCTGCGAAATCTCCAGTCTGATGCCCTAGGGATGAGTCATGCGTGCTGTTGTCGTCACCCCCCTGGAACCGGATAGCCAACGAATCGCCGAGGTCCCAGACCCCAAGCCCCAAAAGGGTGAGGTACTCGTGCAGGTGCGTGAGGTCGGCCTCTGCGGTACCGACGCCGAGATAGTCCAGGGCCTCTACGGAGAGGCGCCTCCCGGCGAGGACCTCATGATTATCGGCCACGAGTCTATAGGACAGGTCGTGGAGGTGGCCGACGGCGTAGATGAGCTGGTCCCCGGAGACCTGGTGGTGGCCATAGTCCGACGGCCAGACCCCGTCCCCTGCCCCAACTGCGCCGCGGACGAGTGGGACCTGTGTTTGAACGGCCGGTACACGGAGAGGGGCATCAAAGGACGGCACGGCTTTCTGGCCGAGTACTATACCGAGACGCCCAGGTTCCTGGTCAAAGTTCCTTCAAGTATGTCGCCTTTTGCCGTCCTGCTGGAGCCGCTGTCCATCGTTGAGAAGGCGATGGACCACATCAGGCGAATACAGTCCCGCATGGTCTGGCAGCCCGAGCGGGCCGTCGTGGTCGGCGCAGGCCCAATAGGGGTCCTCGCGGCCATGTTACTGCGCCTCGAGGGAATGGAGGTCCACGTCCACAACAGGACCGAAAGGGGCTCCAAGCGGGACCTGGTACGATCCATCGAGGCCAACTACATCTGGGCCCAGGAGCATCCGCTCGGCGATGAGCTGGCAAAGGAGATCGGCGCCGTGGACGTGGTTGTGGAGGCGACCGGCTTCAGCCCCCTGGCCTTCGACGCCGTCGAGACGGCCGGCCCCAACGGGATAGTCTGCCTCACGGGCGTGCCCGGAGGTTCGCGGCGGACCGAGGTCCCCTCCGACAGCCTTTACCTGGAGATGGTCCTCAAGAACAAGGTCTTGTTCGGCACGGTCAACGCCGGCCGCCGTCACTTTGAGGCGGGAGTCCGTCACCTGGGGGAGATCGAGGCTCGCTGGCCCGGTGTCCTCTCTCGGATGATCACTCAGCGGCTGAGCATGGAGGAGCTTGCCCAGGCTTTTCAGAAATCTTCCCAGATGATCAAAACCGTGGTAGAGGTGGCTTCCAACGCAGGAACAGGCGCGCCAGGGAAATAGGTATGTCGGCGCGGAAGCCTGACACGTGCCTGCCGGTAGCCGTCTGGTTTCTATATTCAGAGGCTAACCAACCCATGGGTCAGATCTACAGAGGTGAGTCGGAGGGGGTCCCGGAGGTCGGTAAGCGGATCGCCGACGGCGCCGAGTGGGGCCAGGCCGAAGTAGTCGGTTTCGATGAGCTCACGGCCACCTGCGCCATGCGGAGGTTCCGGGTCGTCATAAGGGTGGTGGACTGAGGACCGACGGCGACGGCGATGTCTGACCGGGACCGCCCGTCAAATCATCAGATCGCCGCCGTTGATGTCCAGCGACGCCCCGGTGATGTACGCCGCTCTGTCCGAGGCGAGAAACGCCACCAGCTCCCCGACCTCCTCGGGCTCGCCTAGTCGGGCGATGGGGAAGCTATCGGCATACGCCTTCGACCGCTCATCGCCCACGGTAGAGCGCACCATCTCGGTATCAATGAGGCCGGGGCAGATGGCGTTGACGGTGATGCCATGCCGCGCCTCTTCCTTGGCCAGATGCCGGGTAAAGCCCAGGATACCCGCTTTCGCCGCCGTGTAGTGAGCGCCGCCGACGGTGCTCACGTTTTTGCCGGCCGTCGAGGAGAAGTTCACGATACGCCCCCATCCCGCCTTTCGCATCGCCGGCAGAACCGCTCGTGAGCACAGGTACGTCCCCTTCATGTTCACGGCGATCACCAGGTCCCATTCGTCCTCCTCTATGTCGATGACCGGTGTAGGAAACAGGATGCCCGCGTTGTTGATGAGGATGTGAACGCCGTGAAATCGCTCCAGCGCCGCATCGACCACGCGCCGGACGTCCTGACTCCTGGTCACGTCGCCCGCTACCGCGATGGCATCGCCGCCTTTGACGTTGACCGACGAAGCGGTCGATTCGGCCGAAGCCGGGTCCAGGTCGTTGGCCACGATCTGCGCGCCGTCAGCGGAGAGCCTCTCGGCGACGGCGCGGCCCATTCCCCTGCCCGCACCGGTGACGATGGCTACTTTCCCTGACAGATCGGCCGAGATCGGCATGTCAGATGAGCCCCAGCTCGCGGCCCGCCTCCTCAAACACGGAAAGGGCCCTGTCGAGCTGTTCCGTCGTATGCGCGGCCGACATCTGGACCCTGATGCGGGCCCCGCCTCTGGGCACCACCGGGTAGCTGAACCCCACAACAAATATTCCGCGCTGGTTCACCGCTTTGGCCATCTCCACCGTCTTGAGCTCGTCGCCCAGCATCACGGGGATGATCGGGTGACTTCCGGGCAAGATGTCAAACCCCAACGCGGTCATCTTTTCACGGAAGTAACCGGCGTTGTCCATGAGGGTCCGACGGAGACTTGGATTTCCCTGCACCAAATCCAGCGCCTTCAGGACGCCGAAGACGATGGGCGGCGCCAGGGTATTGGAGAACAGGTAGGGCCTGGAACGCTGCCGCAGGTATTCGACGACCTCCTTGCGTCCGGTAGTAAATCCACCGGAGGCGCCTCCGAGGGCCTTTCCCATCGTGCTGGTTATGATGTCCACGCGGTCGGCCACGCCTAGCTCCTCGGGCGTCCCGCGACCGTTGGCGCCAAGAAAGCCGGTCGCGTGGGAATCGTCCACCATCACCAGCGCATCGTAGCGCTCGGCGAGATCGCATATCTCCGGAAGGCGGGCCATGTCCCCCTGCATGCTGAAGACGCCGTCGGTGGCGATCATACGGAACCGCGCCGACGATGATTCCTTAAGGGCCTCCTCCAGCTTTTCCATGTCACTGTGGGAGAAAATCGTTCGCTGGGCCTTGCATAGGCGGATGCCGTCCACGATGCTGGCGTGATTGAGGGCATCGGTTATCACGGCGTCCTCGGCGCCCAGCAAGGTCTCGAAGAGGCCCGTGTTGGCGTCGAAGCAGGAAGTATAGAGGATGGTATCTTCCGTGCCCAGGAACGCGGTGATCCGGTCCTCCAACGTCTTGTGGATATCCTGGGTGCCGCAGATGAACCGTACCGAGGCCATGCCGTAACCGCGGTCGCGCAATCCCTGCGCGGCGGCCTCGACTACGTCGGGGTGGTCGGCCAAGCCCAGGTAGTTGTTGGCGCAGAAGTTGATGTTCTCGCCCTCAGAGGTCTTAATCCTCGAGCCCTGTGGGCTGGTGATCACTTTCTCCGACTTGTACAGGCCGCTCTTTTCGATGTCCTTGAGCTCCTCGTTCAGCCACGACTTGATACTGGTGTAGCTCATGGACGGCTGACCTCCTTCGATATATGCACGCTCAATAGGTCACTCCAGGATGATATGACCAAGCCGAAATGGGCGGAGTGCAGGTCGGAGAATATCGACTGCGCCCGCAGATGTCAACGGCCCTGGTTCACGACAGACCATCCGCGTTGCCCGATTTGCAGGCGGTCTCGCCGATGACACAGAACGGCGTATTACTTGCACGGCAATAGGGATTCCTGTAACCTTTTCCCATCCCCGAACCCTACACCTAGAACCCCACAGAAGGAGGAGCGTGCCATGTCCGTTGTGTCCTGTCTAAAACGGTGGCTGCCCGTTCATGAGGCCGAGGCCCACTGCGACATCCCCTGCGGCATCTACGACCCGATCCAGGCGAAGATCGCGGCCCAAACGGTGCTGAAAATGGTAATGCGCATACAAGCGATGGAACCCCCCGGCCCGGCACAAACTGGGGAGGAGCGGAACAACTCGGCGAACACACTATCCAGGTACATCACGGTCAAAGAGGAGCACGCCGAGCTCTTCAAGAACGAGGTGGACATCATCTGGCACGACTACTTCAAGCCGGAGCACGTTTCGAAGTACCCCGAGCTCCACGACATCGTCTGGAAGGCGACAAAGCTGGCCTCCAAGAACAAACAGTCGGTGGACCTGGACGCCGCCAAACAACTGGTGGAGACGGCGGACAGGTTTTCGGAGATTTTCTGGGACAGCAAGGGAGTGAAGTATGGCGACGCGGTCGCGGAGGTCCGCTTCGGCGCCTAAGTCGAACCCAGCGAGCGCTTTACTTGTACTCCTCTCGCGGGGGGCTGAAGATGTCCAGCGCGAGCGACCAGCCGTCGGAGCCTAGCACGCTGTGCTCCACCCCACCTGGGATCACGTAGGCATCGCCCTGCTTGACGTGCCTGGTCTCTTCGCCGATCGTAAGGTCGAACTCCCCCTGTAAAATCAGCCCCGCCTGCTCGTGCGGATGGCTGTGTCGCGGGACTACGGCCTTCGGCGCGACCTCCAGCAAACTCATCATCACCTTGTCGCCCCACATGGTGCGTAAGTGAATTCCGGGGGCCAGCTCCCTTCGTTGAACCTGGGACGGATCGATGAAGTAAGACACGGTACCTCCTTTTCGGTCGCCAGAACGATTAAACCGGACCGGACTTCGCCAGGTTATCCGCAATGGTGAGGCACGCCGTGATGAACTCGTTTACAGGCGTCTCTACGCCCACCTCTTGGCCTATTCTGGCGACGGCGCCGTTAAGCGATCCAATCTCAAGCCGGTTGCCCCGCTGTAAGTCCAGGTACATCGACGAGACCAGCTCATTCTTGGCGTCCTGATATTCGGCTATTGTGGCTTCAACGAGGCCTTCGTCCAGCTTTACGCCGCTGGCTCCGCCCACGGCCGCGGCCTCCTGGACCACCAGCCGGATCAAGGCGAAGGTCTCCGGCGTATCGATTACATCCGCAAACGAGGACCGAGTGACGCAGGTCATGCCGCTCAATCCGCATATAAAGACGAGCTTGCTCCACAGAGCAGGCAACACGTCATCCGACAGCTCGGCTCCGGTACCGGCGGCCTGAAGCGCCTCGAGGACCTTTTCGGCACGCGGCGTCCGGCCACCTTTCGGCTCGCCGAAGACGGCGCGATGCTGGCCGGCCACCTCGGCAATTACGCCCGGCTCCTTGCGCATCACCTCAAGGTACGCGGCGCCCAGAAGGACTTTTTCGTGGCCCAAAGCCTCGCCTAACTGGTCGCCGCTCCCCAAGCCGTTTTGAAGGGTCAGGACCGAAGTGGCATCGCCCACGGCCGGTCTGATTACCTCGGTGGCCTCCGGATTGTGGTAGCTCTTCACGCAGAACAGGACGAGGTCCGCCTTCCAAGATCCATCGGGCCTATCCGTTGCGGGTGGGTGAATCGTAAAGTCGCCCTTGGCCACACTCTCGATTCTCAGGCCGCTTTTCCGAATTGCATCCAGGTGTTGGCCTCGCGCCACGAAGGTCACATCCTCGCCATTTCTGAAAAGAAGGGCGCCCAGATAGCCTCCGACCGCGCCGCTGCCCATGACCAGTATCTTCATGTGTAACCCCTCAGTACTTGAGCTCGATAAGCAGGCTTTTGTACCGCTGATCGGTGTTGTTAATCACCCGATGGACTCGATGCTCCCCATGATAGACCCACTCTCTGGGCTCCAGCTCAGCCTCTTCACCGGTGCCGTCCTCGTACTCAACGCTCAGGCCTCCTCCTTCCAGCGGCACCGTGACGTAGTCCCTCTGGTGAAGGTGCCAGGCGCTGGCCCGACCGGACTCCACGATCAGGTGCCATATTTTGACCCTCTCGTTCTCAAACAAGACATGCGTAGCTATGTCTCCCAACTTCTTCGCCATTTCCTGCCTCCTGGTCGCCATGTTTAATCAAATCCCAACCCCTTTTCCTTCAGGCTCATGTGTGATTGCCCACCGATTATGATATGGTCCAGCAGCTCAATGTCCATCATCTTGCCACCGGAGGCGATCCTCTGCGTGATTTGAATGTCCTCGGGGCTAGGCGTAGGGTCGCCCGATGGATGGTTGTGGACCACGATGATCGAAGGGCAGTTCTCCCTGATCGCCGGACGCAGCAGCTCCGACACACGCAGTACCGCCGTGTTCACGTTGCCGATGTAGACCTCGTGGATGCCCTTGACTTCGTTCTTCGAGCTGAGCAACAGCACCCTGAGGTGTTCCTGATCGAAAAACCCCATCTCGGCCGACACTAGGTTGGCAACGTCCTGAGGAGAGCGGATCACCGCTCGTTCCTCCGGCTGGAGCGATACCAGCCGCCTGCCCAGCTCCATCGCCGCCATCAGCTGACAGGCCTTCGCGTCGCTGATCCCGTTGAGCGAGCAGAGCTCGCCGTACGATGTGCGGACCAGGCCCGCAAGGCCATCAAACTGCGACAGAAGGCGGTTCGACAGGTTGAGCACGTTCTCACCCGTCACCCCGGTCCGCAGCAGTATAGCGATGAGCTCAGCGTTGCTCAGGTAGCTGGCACCCAGCACTCGCAGCCGCTCCCTGGGCCGCTCTCCATGTGGTAGATCCCGGATCATCGTGGCGTATTGCGACTTGCTCCCTACGGCCATGGTTCCTCTCCCCTTCGCGTCACTCACTAGAAAATATTTCTAAGACCACCTTGTAACCAGGCGTACATCCCTAAGGTAGTGTAATATCTGTTCCGGCTCGCAGTCCAACCCACCCACACGTCCGATAACGGCGGCGCCAAACGCAGCTTAAGGCCAGGGTTCTTGACACTCAACCGCGACACAATACAATAGGCCGGGAGAGCCGAGTCGAAAACAGGCTTTTTGACCAGCTTACAGACATCGACAGGGAGTGCCCATGATCAACCGCGATCGCCTGGTGAAAACGTTCTGCGACCTCGTGCAGATAGACAGCCCCTCCGGTGAGGAGGAGGCGATGGCGGTTGAGCTCACAGCTCGCCTGGAGACGCTCGGGCTCAACGTGTCCCGGGACGACTACGGCAACCTCATCGCCAGCGACGGCCGCGAAGACCCCCTTCTTCTCTCCGCCCACATGGACACGGTGGAGCCCGGCCGGGGCGTTAAACCCTCAATCGATGGCGACCGCATCGTCTCCGACGGCACGACCATCCTGGGAGGTGACTGCAAGGCGGGCGTAGCCGCGATCCTCGAGGCGCTGGAGTCCATCAACGAGGACGGCGTGGACCGTGGCGCGGTGGAGGCCGCTTTCACCCGTGAGGAAGAGACCGGCCTCAAAGGCGCCCGAAATCTCGACTTCTCCATGATCTCGGCCAAAGAGGCGATAGTCTTCGACGGCGAGGGGACCCCCAGCCGCATCATATCGGCCAGCCCCACTTACATTGGCTTCGACATCGAGATCACCGGCCGGGCCGCACACGCCGGCGTCGAGCCCGAAAAGGGCCTCTCGGCCATCCGCGTCGCGGCCGAGATGATCTGCAAACTACCCCAGGGCAGGCTGGACAAGGAGACAACGTTTAACGTAGCCACCATCGAGGCCGGCTCGGTCAGAAACGCCGTCCCGGAGAAAGCGATGGTGCGAGGCGAGTTCAGAAGTATCAACCTGGAGGCCCTCGACGACATCCAGCTGCAGATCAAAGAGGCCGTCGACGAGACCAACCGGATGTTCCCGGAAGCCGAAATCGACTATCACCTCGAGACCGAGTTCTTGGCGTACACCCTGACGGACGACGACCCGGCCACAAACCGGGTCAAGGCCGCGATGAGAAATCTGGGACTGGAACCGGTCATGGCGCCGTCGGGCGGAGGCAGCGACGGGAACGTGTTCAGGCGTAAAGGGATCAGCGCGGCGGTAGTGGGAATGGCCGATCACAACATGCACACGGTCCGCGAGTACGTTACCATCCCGGACCTGGTGGACGCCGCCCACCTGTGCGAGACCCTCCTTACCGGCTGAGGGCCGGGGGAGATTTCAGAAGCTCTCTCAGATTATCCAACGGCTCCTAGGTAAAGCGCCCGCAACTGGGCGTCTCCCCTTTGGCTGTTACTATGAAAGCGATCACGGACTGCTGCCCTCGTTTCCCTCCGCCGCACCGGAGACCGCGCCCTCGTCGGCGCACCGGGCGCACAGGTAGCTCTCGCCCTGCTCGAGGGCTATACCCCGGGGCACGTTACGCTTCCGGCCGCACACGCGACAGGTGACGGCCTCAAGGGGCGCATTGCCACGACGGCTGGGCTCACTATCGTGTCCGCGGAAACCCCCGTAGTCAGGGTCCAGGCGCTTCATAGCCTCGAAGCGATCTCGGTCTTTACTGCGACTCACGAGCAGTCTCCACGACTGGGGTTCGTTTGGCAGACAGCAGAGTCCGCCGGGCTGTGCGGTCTTTCTCGGAGCTACCTGTTAGGAGACGGCGACGACTGCACCGGCGCCCTCTAGCTTCTCCTTGACCTGACCGGCCTCCTCCTTAGAAACCCCCTCCTTAACCGTGGTGGGCGCGCCCTCCACCAGCTCCTTGGCCTCCTTGAGGCCCAGGGGCGTGACCTCACGCACGGCCTTGATCACGTTGATCTTGTTGGGGCCGATCTCCTTGATCTCAACGGTGAACTCGACCTGCTCTTCGGCGGCCGCCGCTGGGGCTTCGCCCGCTGGAGCGCCCGCACCCGCAGGGGCACCGGCGACCGCCACGGGAGCGGCGGCGCTCACACCGAACTCCTCCTCCAGAGACTTGACCAGATCGGCCAGATCAATGACGGACATCGTCTTAATCGCCTCTAGGATTTCGTCCTTGGTCTTAGTCGTGGCTTTCGTTGTGGCCTTTGACTTAGTAGTAGCCTTTGCATCTGCCATATGACTAACCTCCGTGTCTTAATAAATCCGTCGCCTGCAATTTCATGCCTGCTGTTCCATCGACCCGATACGCCTCTGAAGGACCGTAGCCAGACCGGCCACAGGCCCGTTGAGGACTCGCGCCACACCGACAATAGGGGCCTGCAGTTGACCTACCAGACGCGCAATGAGCACATCCTTGGTTGGCAACGCGGCCAGCTCGGCGACCTGGTCGGCCGTTAGATAGCGGTCACCAAGCAGGCCTCCCTTTACGGTCAACGTCGTCCTGCGTGTCCTGACGAAATCGGAAAGGGCCTTAGCGGGTTCGAGGGAGTCCTCGTACCCTATGGCAATTGCGGTTGGGCCGGTCACGATCTCTTTGAACTCCGGCCTGCCCGCGGCGTCGGCGGCAAGGTATGCCAACCTGTTCTTGACCACGCGGAACTCTACACCCCGCTCACGCAGGGCTCGCCTCAGCTCAGTCATCTCACCGACCGGCATACCCGTGTAGTCGGCCGAGATGGCGATAGCGCACCTCTCGATCCACTGACGCATCTCTTCAACCGCATCAATTTTCTTCTGAGTGGGCAAGTCTCACCTCAAAACAAAAACCCTGAGCCGCAGACTCAGGGTTCATGACCCTAGCTCACGCGAGTATCCACTCGCTTCTGCCTCGGCGGGCTGTCGGTTTTAATCCGCTCAAAGCGGAGCCCACTGTCTGTGGCGTACTAACCTATTCTACTTTAAGTGCGGTGGCGCTGGCAATGTCCAGCCCGACGCTGGGACCCATCGTGGTAGTTAGAAAGGCGGACCTGATGTACTGGCCCTTCACTCCGCTTGGACGTGACCTGACAATGTTGTCCATCAAAGTCGTCAGGTTGTCCAGGAGCTGCTGGTCCTCGAAGCTCGCTTTCCCTATGACCACGTGTATGAGCGCGGTGCGGTCCAGTTTATACTCCACCCTACCCTTCTTGGCTTCCGCTACCGCCCGAGGGATGTCTTCGGGTTGGACCACCGTGCCGGTCCTGGGGTTGGGCATGAGCCCACGTCTGCCTAGGATCTTTCCCAGGCGACCGATACGGCCCATCACGTCCGGAGTGGCGATGGACACGTCGAAGTCGGCCCACCCTCCCTCGATCTTCTTGATTAGCTCGTCATCGCCCAAGTAGTCGGCTCCCGCCTCCTTGGCGATGGTCAGCGCTTCCCCCTGTGAAAAGACGACCACCCGCACCGGCTTTCCCACGCCATGGGGAAGGACCGCCACGCCTCGCACGAGTTGGTCTGCGTGGCGTGGGTCGCAGCCGGTCCGCAGGTGCAGCTCCACGGTCTCGTCAAACTTCGCGGTAGCCGTTTGCTTTGTCAGGGTTATCGCCTCAAGAGGCTCATAGCCCTGGCCGTCCTCGATCAGACCCGCGGCGCCCGCGTAGCGTTTTCCGCGCTTGACCACAGGTGTTACCCCCTAAAAAATCTATTCAACGACATCCTCTGGACTTGTCTCGGCATCCGGGGAAGGATCCCCGACCTCAATGCCCATGCTCCTGGCCGTGCCCTCCACTATACGCATAGCTCCCTCTATATCCTTGGCGTTCAGGTCCCGCATCTTAATCTCGGCTATCTCCCTTATTTTGGACCGGGATATAGTAGCCACCTTCTCGGTCCTGGGGTCGCTGCTCCCCTTTTCCAGTCCCGTGGCCCTCCTAAGCAGGTCAGATGCGGGTGGAGTCTTGAGCTCGAAGGCGAAAGAGCGGTCCTGGTACACGGTTATCGCGACAGGTACGATGCTCCCGCCCTGAGATGCGGTCCGCTCGTTGTACTCCTTGACGAACTGCATGATGTTGACGCCGTACTGGCCGAGAGCAGGTCCCACCGGCGGCGCGGGCGTGGCCCGGCCTGCTTCGATCTGCAGTTTTATCACGGTCATAATCTTCTTAGCCAACTATACGCCTCAATTGCCACTGCTTAAGAACTATCTCAATGCCCCAGCTTTGCTCCGGGGCCCGCGTTCCGGCCTCCGGCTATCTACACCTTCTCCACCTGGAGGAAGTCCATCTCAACGGGCGTCTCGCGGCCGAAGAACGAGACCAAGATCTTCACCTTGGCGCGGTCTGGCGCGACCTCGTCTACCACTCCCATGAAGTCCACAAAGGGACCGTCGGTGATCCGCACCATCTGTCCCTTTTCGAACCCCACACGGACGCGGGGCTTGTCGGATTTCATCTGTCGAAGGATCTTCGCAACCTCTTGGTCATCGAGGGGAACGGGCTTGGGCCTCTTCTCGCGCTCGTCCTCGGCGGAGACGAAGCCCGTGACGCCCGGCGTATTTCTAACCACGTACCAGCTTTCGTCGTCCATCGTCATGCGGATGAGGATGTAGCCTGGAAAGACCTTACGCGCCACCGGTCTGCGTTGCCCATCCTTAATCTCGATCTCGTCTTCAGTGGGAACGATGACCTCGAAGATCTTGTGTTTCATGTCCATGGTGGCCACGCGCTGCTCAAGGTTCTGCTTGACGCGCTCTTCCTGGCCGGCATAGGTGTGGACGATATACCAGCGAGTGGAGATTTCTTTGGCGGTGCTCATGGCCTCTAGTTGCGCAAAATGAGGTCGTTGAATAACCGTGCGAACCCGATGTCGACCGTACCAAGGAAAATGCCCACGGCCGCAGACACAGCGATGACCATGAGAGTAAGGCGAACCGTCTCCTGCCGGGTCGGCCAGGTTACTCTGCGAAGCTCGGAGATGACCTCGGTGACAATCCTGAGGCTGAAAGCGCCCCGGGCTGTCTCAGGGCTGACTCTGCGGCCAGTACCTGAACCTCGAACCATGCCGGTTACCTCACCTCTTTATGGGGCGTGTGCGTACGGCACCGCGGGCAGTACTTCTTGAGATCGAGCCGGTCTGGGTCGTTGCGCCGGTTCTTAGAGGTGGAGTACGTCCTCTCGCGGCACTCAGTGCAACCCAGAGTTATGAGAATTCGATTGTCTCCGCGTCTGGCCATGTGACTATTCCCTAACGGTAGCGCAAACAGTGACGCAGCCCTACTGCGGAAGCAGGGCTGCTGATAGTCTCTAAATCTATTTCAATTCGCCTGTTTGTCCACGGATGAGGCCAAGCCCCTCGCCGAAATCCAGCTGTTACCCGATTACCTGAGTGAAAACGCCGGACCCTACGGTCCGTCCTCCTTCTCGGACGGCGAAGCGCAACTGCTCGTCCATGGCAACGGGGGCTATGAGGCTGACCTTCATCTCGACGTTGTCTCCAGGCATGACCATCTCCACGCCCTCGGGAAGCTGGATATCACCGGTAACGTCGGTCGTGCGAATGTAGAACTGAGGTTTGTATCCGTTAAAGAATGGGGTATGGCGACCCCCTTCGTCCTTGCTCAAGACGTATACCTGGGCTTTCGCCTCCGAGTTGGGCTTTATGCTGCCCGGCTCCGCCACGACCTGGCCTCGCTCGACGTCCTCTCGTTCGATGCCCCGTAGCAGGAGTCCTACCGCGTCCCCAGGCTCGGCCTCGTCCAGCATCTTGTGAAACATCTCCACTCCCGTAACGACGGTGGAGGCTGTTTCCTTGATGCCAACTATCTCCACGGTCTGCCCCACCTTGATCACGCCCTTCTCGACACGTCCCGTTACCACGGTGCCACGACCTTTGATGCCGAAGACGTCCTCGATGGGCATAAGGAAGGGCTGATCCTTCGGCCGCTCGGGAACGGGAATGTACTCATCCACAGCGTCCATCAACTTCCATATAGGGCCGCACCACTCGCACTCCCTCTTGCCACAGCCGCACTCCAGGGCCTTCAGGGCGCTGACCCTAACAACGGGGATCTCGTCGCCCGGAAAGTCGTAGGAGGAGAGAAGCTCGCGCAACTCAAGCTCGACCAACTCAAGGAGTTCCTCATCGTCCATCAAGTCCGACTTGTTAAGGGCCACGACGACGGCGGGCACCTCAACCTGGCGCGCCAATAAGATGTGCTCCCGTGTTTGCGGCATGGGACCATCGGGCGCACTGACCACCAGTATAGAGCCATCCATCTGGGCCGTGCCGGTGATCATATTCTTGATGTAGTCGGCATGGCCGGGGCAGTCCACGTGGGCGTAATGGCGTTTCTCAGTCTCATACTCCACGTGCTGGATGGCGATGGTCAGACCTCGGGCCTTCTCTTCGGGGGCGTTATCGATGCTCTCAAACGGCCTATACTCCGCGAGGCCGGCCTTGCTCATCAAAAACGTGATCGCCGACGTCAGCGTGGTCTTACCATGATCCACGTGGCCTATTGTTCCGACGTTTACGTGCGGCTTGTCTCTTACGAACTTTTGCTTAGCCAATTAGCCTCCTCCAGGCATGGAGCCCACAAGCAGATTCGAACTGCTGACCTCGTTCTTACCAAGAACGTGCTCTACCTACTGAGCTATGTGGGCCCGCGTATTTTTTCTTTGCAATAACTCCGGCGCGCGCGTGGAGGGGGCAGGATTCGAACCTGCGTAGCCCGTCAGGGCGCCAGATTTACAGTCTGGTGGTATTAACCACTCACCCACCCCTCCGTACATCGCAGCCTAGTTTAACATAGCGAAAATGCCAATCCAAGGCATTTCTCGACTGACGCAACTGCTCATCCGCTTATTCCGAGAGGAAGACGTAAGCCCCAGAGGGGACTCGAACCCGCTAACCTGCCGATTACAAGTCGGCTGCGCTACCTGTTGCGCCACTGGGGCACGCGACTCGGGGCACCCAGGGGACAGCGCCGGAAGGCATGGGAGAGTTGAGACCATCATTCCGACCAACCAGCCGTTAGGCGAACTGTTCATCCCCAGACGTCAGATATTATACCATGACCACCGGGTTGGTCAGCCTGCCCGCAGCCGCTCTGTGGCCTCCCGCTGTACAAGGCGCATCACTTCCTGAAGGGGCATGTCCTTTTCCCTCGCTACTCGCACGCACGACTCGTACTCAGGGGCCACTCCGACGATATCGTCCTCCAACCGCTTGACCTTCACCTGCACCCGACCCACACTGGTCTCCACCTCGATCACCTCGCGGGAGGCTTCATACCGGGTGCAAGGCCGTACTCTTACCCCTAGCGTGGAGGTCTCCCTCAGCACCAGCGTCACAGCACGCGACTCAAGGCTATCCGGCACTATAGCGCTCAGCATCGTTCCCGGACGGTTCTTCTTCATCTGTATTGAGGTGAACCAGACGTCGCGCGCACCCAACTCAAAGAGGCGGTCCCGTACATACCCCAGCACCTCGGCGCTCGTGTCGTCGATGTTGGTCTCGATAACGCTGAGATCGGTAACCCGCGCGACCCCTACCTCCTCCCCGAGCCACAGCGCCAACACATTTGGGTAGTGACGCGAGTCTCGCGAGCCCAGTCCGTAGCCTACGCGGTGAAGGTTAAGTACTGGTTGTTGGAATTTGGCGAGTGTGGTGATTATGGCCGCGCCGGTTGGTGTGACCATCTCCCCCGCGTCGGGCGCGTTTCCCGGGGGAGGCACTACAGGCGCATTCGACATCGCAAAGAGTTCGGTGGTAGCCGGTGCCGGCACGGGCAGGAGTCCGTGTTTGCTTTCGACCATCCCGGACCCCGATGGGAAAGGCGAGGAGTAGACCTGTTCGACGCCAAGCATTTCAATCCCCACCACGCTGCCCACCACGTCCACCAAGGTATCGAGGGTGCCTAGCTCGTCAAGATGGGCCTCATCGAGGGTAACACGGTGGACCGCCGCCTCGGCTTCTACCAGACGGCGGAGGACGGCAGTGGCGCGCTCGACGACGACTGGCGACAGGCTGGATCGCTCGACGATACCCACCAACTCCTGCCATCTCCTGGGCCTGCACCCCGTTTCATCGAGCCTCACCGAAACCATCGTCCCGTTCACTCCGGTCCGCTGCCCAGGCTCGGCCGAGAGAGTGTAACCCTCCACACTGAGCTTCGCGAGCGCCTCTTTCAGGTCCTCCAGGGAAACGCCGACATCGACCAGCGCGCCGAGGACCATGTCGCCGCTTGCGCCGCCAACGCAGTTAAAGTACGCAGTTTTAGGGACCATTGTCTCCTTCACGTCGTGCCGACACGGCTAGACCGCTTCTAAGTATGGACTTGGGGATCTATCGCCCCTTGATCACGCTTACGACGGCCACGAGGAATGCAGGCGTCCAGCGCCTCGGCCAGGGTGGCTACCGGCACTACCTCGATCTCCGTCCCAGTCCGTGTAGAATCGGAAGCGCTCCCTGGAACGAGGCACCGCTTCAGTCCCAGTCGGGCCGCCTCTCCGATCCTGCGTTCGACCTGTGGTACCCGCCTGATCTCGCCGCCAAGCCCCACTTCGCCAAGGGCCACAACATCCCAACCCACGGGCGAATTCCAGAGGCTCGAGGCGATGGCCAGCGCCACCCCGAGGTCGGCTGCGGGTTCGGTGATTCGAAGTCCCCCTGTCACGTTGACCAACACGTCCTGGTTGGACAGCGGTATACCCATCCGACGGCCCAACACCGCGCAGACTATTAGAAGACGGTTGAAGTCGATGCCGGTTGCCACACGCCTTGGAGCGGGCAGCATGGAAGGACTTGTGAGGGCCTGCACCTCAACCAGGAGAGGCCTACTTCCCTCAAGTGTCGCTACGACCACCGATCCGATGGTATCGTTAGCGCGTTCGGAAAGGAAGGCCGAGGATGGGTCCTCCACCTCGATCAGGCCTCCGTCGGACATCTCGAACACGCCCACCTCGTTGGTGGACCCAAAGCGGTTCTTGATGGCCCGCAGCAGTCGCCACGAGCTAACAGGGTCACCCTCCATGTAAAGGACGACATCCACCATGTGTTCCAGCACCCGGGGACCCGCTATGTCGCCCCCCTTTGTGACATGCCCTGTGAGTAATACGGCGATACCACTGGCCTTGGCCCACTCGAGCAGCTTGCGAGTGCACTCTCTGATCTGCGCTACACTACCAACCGCAGAGGGCAAAGAGTAGTCGTGCATCGTCTGTATCGAGTCGACTACCACGAGCCTCGGCTTGCTGGACTCGAGGGCCTCGATGACGTCATTCAGGTCGGTGGCCGGAAGCAGCAACAACCGACGGCCGGATATCCCAAGTCGATCAGCACGCATCCTGATCTGAGCGGCCGATTCCTCCCCAGTGGCGTACAGCACAGGTCCCACGGATTCAGCGATATCGGCGGCCACACGCATCATCATGGTGGACTTGCCGATGCCAGGGTCTCCGGCGATCAGGACGAGGGAGCCGGGCACTATACCACCACCCAGGACTCTGTTCACCTCGGTGGAGGAAAGCTCGAGCCGGGGGGCGTCGTCACTGGAGACCTCGGCCAACTCTTGTACGGACGGAGAGGAGGAACTCAGCCGCGAACTGCGCCGGCCGTCGCCGCTCTCCCGCGGTGCCTCCACCAGCGTGTTCCACTCCCCGCAGGAAGGGCAGCGTCCCTCCCATTTGAGGCTATCGTTGCCGCAACTCTCACAGACGAATACGGTCCTAGCCCTGGACCTGGCCATAGCCTCTGCCAACCTCGACTATCGTGTAACGACTGATCGCACGATCAACCGTGGTGCTCATTCTAGCAGACCACAATAGCCATCCAACATCACACACAAGGCGGGTGGGCGGAGCAAAAGCGCTGAAAGCGTAAGGGCCCAGAGACGCGCGTCCCCGGGCCCTTACGTTATTCCGTTCCGTTGTGGGCCTACTCTAAAGCAGGCGTCATTGGAACCGGCGATTGAGCACTTACTTGAAGGATGTCGTCGGAAATATCGACGACAGCCGTGTCGCCGGGTTTGAGTTGGTCGCTGAGGATGGCATCGGAAAGCTTATCCTCGACGTTGTCCTGGATGACTCTACGGAGGGGCCGAGCACCGAACTCCGGATCATAGCCATGCTCCGTCAGCCAGCCCTTGGCTTCCTGTGTCACCTCCAGGTTTATGCCCTTTTCGACCAAGTTGGACGCGACTTGCTGCAGCATCAGTTCGACGATCTTCTGCATATCCTCCTTGTCCAGGGCATGGAAGACCTCGGTGCCGTCGATACGGTTGAGGAACTCGGGCCGGAAGAAACGCTTGACCTCGTCCAACACCTTATCCTTCATCCGCTGGTATGACGCCTCGCTCGTCCGATCACCGTCTGACTGGGCAGAAAACCCGATGCCCTTGTCCTGCCGGATGAGGTCCGATCCGATGTTGCTGGTCATCACTACAATGGCGTTACGGAAGTCAACACGTCGGCCCTTGGCATCGGTGAGGTGCCCATCGTCGAAGATCTGCAGCAGAATGTTGAACACCTCGGGATGTGCCTTTTCGATCTCGTCAAATAGTATCACGCAGTACGATTTGCGTCTTACCGCCTCGGTCAGCTGTCCGCCCTCGTCGTAGCCGACGTAGCCCGGCGGAGCGCCGACCAGGCGGGCCACCGCGTGCCGCTCCATGAACTCCGACATGTCGATACGGATTACCGCATCCTCACTGCCGAACAAGAACTCGGCCAGCTTCTGGACCACGTATGTCTTGCCGACGCCAGTTGGCCCCAGGAACATAAAGATTCCCGTAGGCCGCTTCGGATTTTTGAGGCCCGCCCGCCCGCGGCGGACCGCCTTGGAAACCCTGGTTATGGCATCATCCTGCCCGACTACCGACTCGTGTAGCACCTCTTCCATATGAACCAGCCGCTCGCTTTCAGAGGAGGTGAGGCGCGTCACCGGTATGCCAGTCCACATGCTCACCACCTCGGCGATGTGCTCCTCTGTCACAACTGGCGTCTCGCCCTCCATCTCCTCCTGCCACTCTTTCTCCAGATCGCTGAGCTTTTCAGACAAGTTGGCTTCGCGTTCCTTAAGCTCTGCGGCATACTCGTACTGCCGGGAGGAAATGGACTCGTCTTTCTCCTTCCGGACGCTCTCCAACATCTTCATCGCCTCTTTGACGGAAAGCGGCGGGGAGCTGAAGTTGATACGCACCCGAGAGGCCGCCTCGTCGACGAGGTCGATCGCCTTGTCGGGGAGGAAGCGGTCGGTTATGAATCTGGAGGCCATGTGGGCCGCAGCCCTGAGGGCCTCGTCCTGAATTTCTAGCTGATGATGCTCCTCGTAGCGCTCTTTGATGCCCTTCAGTATGCTCACGGTCTCCTCGACCGTCGGCTCTTCCACCTTGACGGGCTGGAAGCGCCTCTCCAATGCGGGGTCGCGCTCCACATACTTGCGGTAGTCGTCGAGGGTTGTGGCGCCTATGCATTGAAGCTCACCCCTGGCGAGGGAGGGCTTCAAAATGTTGGCGGCGTCAACAGCGCCTTCGGCCGCGCCGGCGCCGACCATGGTGTGTATCTCGTCTATAAACAGCACACAGTTACCAGAGCTGCGTATCTCCTCGACCACCTTCTTCAGGCGTTCCTCAAACTCGCCGCGGTACTTGGTGCCGGCTACCAGGGCGCCCATATCCAACGTAACCAGCCGCTTGCCCTGCAAAGTGCGGGGCACCTCGCTGTTGGCTATCTGTTGTGCCAGCGCCTCGA
Organism: Dehalococcoidia bacterium; assembly: GCA_965249225.1. GTDB lineage: Bacteria > Chloroflexota > Dehalococcoidia > Lucifugimonadales > CBDFLT01. The sequence goes on from CBDFLT010000009.1 coordinate 101,106, forward strand.
CGATGGCGGTCTTGCCAACGCCGGGTTCTCCAACCAGGACGGGGTTATTCTTGGTGCGACGGCTCAGTATCTGCGTAACACGCTGAATCTCTTTCTCGCGACCAACGGTCGGGTCCAGCTTCCCTGCACGCGCCGCGCCGGTGAGGTCGATGCCAAGCTGATCGAGAGTAGGTGTGCGGGTGGACGACCTGGCGCCACTGCCGCTAGGGGTCTGCTGCACAGTCTGGGTGAGAATCCGGCTTGTTTCCGCTCTGACCTTGTCGAGATTTACACCTAAACTCTCAAGGACTCCAGCCGCGACCCCCTCTCCCTCCCGCATGAGGCCGATCAAAAGATGCTCGGTGCCGATATAGTGATGGTTAAGACGGCGCGCCTCGTCCACCGCCAGCTCTATGACCTTCTTGGCCCTGGGAGTAAGACCGATTTCACCAGAGCTGGTACGCTCCCCCCGTCCGATGATAAATTCTACGGCGGACCTGACCTTATTTAGCTCAACGCCAAGGTTAGACAGGACCTTCGCAGCCACACCGTCACTCTCCCGTACCAGGCCGAGCAGGATGTGTTCGGTCCCTATGTAGTTATGGTTGAACCGCTGCGCTTCCTCTTGCGCCAGCGACAGGACTCTACGAGCCCCTTCTGAAAACTTTTCGAACCTGCTAGGCATACCAACTTCTCCTAGAAGACCTTGAGGACTTTCGATACCGCTGGGCCGCTACTCATAATACTCCTCTTCGGCCTGCCTAAGGCTCAGGCCCATCCGACGGCGCTCGGGCTCAATTCGAAGTATCTTTAACTTGACCGAGTCGCCCTCACTCACAACTTCTCGTGGGTGGTTAATCTTCCTGTTGGCGAGTTCAGATATGTGTATCAGCCCCTCTACAGCTCCCTCAGAGCCCTCGATACGGGCGAACGCCCCAAAATTGGTGAGCTTAGTTACCGTCGCGTCCACGATGTCATCCACCGTGTATCGCTCCTCAATAGTCTCCCAGGGCTCCGGCTGCAACCGCCTGAGGCTGAGCGCTATTTTCTTGTTTTCGGCGTCGACCCGGAGGATATAGACATCCACCTCATCACCCACCTTCACCACGTCCTCGGGAGTATTCACCGGATTCCAGGAGAGTTCCGATATGTGGACGAGCCCATCGGCTCCACCCAGGTCTACAAACGCCCCAAAGCTACTGATCCCTGTTACGCGCCCTCTTCTCACCTCCCCTTCCTGCAATTCCTCGATAAGTCGAGCTTTCTCGGCCTCCCTCACATCGCGAATAGCCTCACGCTCTGAGAAAATAACCCGGTTCCGCCCTCTGTTAACCTCAAGCACCTTGAGATTTAAGATCTTCCCGACATCCTCGGACAAGGGGTCTTCCACCCCACCGTTCGCAGCGCCATCACCTACCTGTGCCTCCGTGGCATCTTTTACCTCTTCCGTGGCATCTTTTACCTCTTCGCCCGCGGCCTCCTGCGCCTCCGTGGCATCTTTTACCTCTTCGCCCACGGCCTCCTGCGCCTCCGTGGCATCTTTTACCTCTTCGCCCACGGCCCCTTGCGCCTCCGTGGCATCTTTTACCTCTTCGCCCACGGCCTCCTGCGCCTCCGTGGCATCTTTTACCTCTTCGCCCACGGCCTCCTGCGCCTCGCGGAAGTTATCGCGGGACACGCTGACTAACTGAGACATCGGCACGAAGCCGTGGATGCCTTCGACCTCCACGATGGCACCCCCTCTATTAAATCCTACGATGGTGCCCTCGATTTGGTCTCCTGACTCCATGATTTTCTCGAGGTCCCGCCACCCTCTCTCACCGGCTGCCCTATCAATGGACAGTATCGCTCCCCCCTCACCGGTCTCTGGCCGCACGACTAGGGCAATAACTTCGTCTCCAACCTCAAGCCGTGCCAACTCCTCGGAATCGAGACTTCTCATCTCGTGGGAAGGAACTACACCCTCTGCCTTATGGCCAATGTGGACCAACAGCCCCTCGTTGTCTGCCCGCATAATGACGCCCTCGACGATATCTCCTCGCCGCAAGGGCTTCATGGGCTTGACGGACTCCAGCAACTCGCCCATGTCCTGAATGAGATCGGTGTCCACCACCTGAGAACTCAAGCTAACTTCCGCGTTATTTGAAGGAGTTTGGTCCTGCATTGTAGATCAGAGGCGTGAGGAGAACACGGGCCAGAGATGCCGATCGGAATACGAAACTGCGGCGGTGAGAGCCATTTAGGAAGGCAGCCTCATCAGGAGGACTACGCGCTGACCAAGCGTCCCCCTCACTCTAGGGTTGTGAATATTTTAACACTTTGCCGCTACTTTGAAAACACCACCGTACCTCGCCATAGTCGCTGGCTCAAGCGTCCACTCGCTGGGTAATCCTTGAAGAAACCGATTCTAGGCGGCTAGGTAGGAATCCAGATGGGTGGCGCTTACCGTAAGTCTGTTAGGCCGGCAACTGCAAGTGCGTTGGTGGTCATCTTTGTCCCGGTTTACAGGTTTCCCGGAGAAGAAAAGCCCCCTGGCAGTGACCTATTTTCCCACACCGTCGCCAGTGCAGTATCGTCAGCGCTGAGGCGTTTCACTTCCGTGTTCGGGATGGGGACGGGTGGTGCCGCCTCGCTAGAACCACCAGGGGAATTCTCTCTAGAGTCTACAACTTAATTTTCAGGGTGTATAGCGCATAAGTCAAGGCCCATTTCCAATACTCGGGCTGATCTGAAACTACCATTGGCCGTTGGAAGGGACTCGCCGCTAGTTCATCCTACACCGACCATCAGATCGGTGTCCCGCAGCTTGATTATGTGATCCGTCCGTGTTAGCATTAACGACGGCTTTACTTCGATATTTGCATAAAAAGCACCCTTTTGCCTGGAGGCACACATTGACGACAACCCCTCTTATTGAGATCACCCCGCTGGCTGCCGAGAAGCTGGGTGGTGTCCTCAAAGAGCAGGACGGAGCGGGCTCCTTACTCAGAGTAATGGTCACGCAGGGCGGCCACGGCGGCGTGCAGTACATGCTAGGGGTCGAGGCGGAGGCCAAAGAAGACGACATCGTAATCGAAACCGATAACCTCAAGGTGCTGGTCGATCCCGAGAGCATACCGCTAGTGGAAGGGGCGCAGATCGACTACGTAGAGGGATTGATGCGCAGCGGTTTCGTAATCAGCAACCCAAACGTGCCTGCCGGCGGCGGGGGATGCGGGTGCGGTGGAGGAGGCGGATGCGGTTCTGGTGGGGGTGGCTGCGGTTGTGGTGGCCACTGAGCCACCGCCTACAGGCGTCCAACAAGTAACGAACGAGCGCGGGACGGGCTTTGCCGTCCCGTTTTTATTTTCGTGAGCCAAGGCCCGGCTCTTTTCCCTCGACGGATGCCTCAACTCCCCACCCTACGACGATACCTCCACAACCAGCCCGCTTTGGCGTCCCACACCAACCCGGGCCACAGGCGTCCGCCGTGCTAAAATCCATGCCACATCCCATCCGCCGGCAACGTGGTACTACTTGCTCTTCGTCCTCCTAGACCAGATCCAGGACGACCCGATACGCGGGCTGGTCACCCTCACGGCGTTCATAGTAGCCATACTGGCGGCCCTCACGTTCCACGAATTCAGCCACGCCCTTAGCGCAACCAGCCTTGGCGACTCCACGGCGCGAAGCCTGGGAAGGCTGTCACTACACCCCCGGGCCCACCTCGACCCTCTAGGCTCCGCCATGCTCCTGATGGCGGGCTTTGGTTGGGCGAAACCGGTCCCGGTTAACCCGGCGAACCTAAGCACCGGCGCTCGGCATGGAATGGCTACGGTCGCCAGCGCGGGCCCCGTCGCAAACATAGTGCTCGCGTTTGTGTCCGCCGTTCCCATTCGCCTCGGTCTGGTCGACTCAGACTTTGAGGGCTTCTCCTACTTCAACGGACAGCCAGGAGATGTGTTCGGCTACTTGTTAATTTCGCTAGTGTTCTGGAACCTCCTGCTGGCGGTCTTCAACTTCATCCCTTTGGCTCCACTGGACGGGTTTAAGGTCGCGCTAGGGATACTTCCGAGGGAGATGGCTAATAGCTACGCTCGCCTGGAACGGCACGGTCCCACCATTCTGTTACTGGTAATCGCGTCGGATTATCTGCTTGATACCCGATTCCTAGCCACGGCCATACGGCCGGTCCTCGACCTGCTGGGAGTCGCCGTGTTGGGTAGACACCTGCTGTAGAAATTTGCTATCTATTAGCCAAGCGATCGACCGGAAGGATGACGCGGGACGCGTAGTGTAAAGGAGGGAGGTGAGGTCTGGAACGCATCACCATCATCGGCATGGGGCCCATCGGCACGGCGATAGGGCTCGGCCTTAAAAGGGCCGGGCTTCCCAATACGGAGATCGTCGGCACCGGCAGGGACCGAGACAGATTGTCTAAGGCGTCCAAGATGGGCGCCGTGGACAAGGCCTCGGGCAACCTGGGCGACGCCATCAAAGGAGCGCAACTCGTCGTTCTAGACACGGGCTTGGACGAAACCCGCGAGTTGCTGGAGGCCTTGGCAGGCATCCTCGAGCAGGGAGCTGTCGTCACCGATACCGCGACGGCTAAGGCCCTCGTCATGCGGTGGGCGGCCGACTATCTGCCCGATGGCGTGAGCTTCGTAGGAGGTCGACCGTTGCCGAAACGGGAACTCTTGCAACAGGAGGACGCGGAGGAAGGCGCTTTCGAGGGCACCTACTACTGCGTGATCCCTCCCCTCTCCACGCCTCAGGACGCCGTCAAAACGGTGTTGGGAATGGTCGAGGCGTTGGGCGCCAAGCCCTTCTTCCTCGACGCCGGCGAGCATGACGGGTTTACCGCGGCTATGGAAATACTTCCACAAGTGTTGTCCTCTGCGCTGGTTACCTCCGCCAGCGCCAGCGAGTCCTGGAAAGAGATGTCTCGACTAGCCTCTCACGAGTTCCGCCGGGTCTCGCATCTGGCGGCGAACAACCCCGAGGAATCCCACGCCACCTGCCTCGCCGACCCAGACCTCACCGTTCATTGGCTGGACAGGTTCATCGACGAGCTACTCTCATATCGAAGCAAGATACAACAGGGAGACGATGAGCTGTTGGACACCTTTATCGACGCGTGGGAGGCCAGGACGAAGTTGGAGCTCGGCGCCGTCGAGGCAGACGACCGGCCCGACGCACCGACTGCGGCCAACTCGATCGGGTCGATGTTCCTGGGCGAGCGGCTGATGAGGCGCCAACGCCAGATGGCAGAGCGGAAAAAACGGCGCGGGTGGACATCCTCCAGGAAAAGGCGCTAGGCCTTCATTATGCAAAAGGTCATCCGCCCTACCCTCCGAGTCGATGGGGTCATCTCCCCTCCAGGCGACAAGTCCATCTCACACCGAGCCATCCTCCTGAACTCCTTCGCCAATGGAACGGCCACCGTATCGAACTTCTGCGGAGGAGAAGACGGAGCCTCGATGCTCAGGTGCCTAAGGGGCATTGGCGCAAAGATACGGAGCCACCCGGTCGATGGAGACCGCGGGTCCCCAGACCGCCTCATAGTCCACGGCAAGGGCCCCTCTGGGCTGAGCGAGCCCGCGGGTGTGTTAAACGCCGGCAACAGCGGCACCACCATGCGCCTGGTTGCCGGACTGCTGGCAGCTCAGCCGTTCTTCAGCGTCATAACCGGCGATCGGTCTCTGCGCAGACGGCCGATGGACCGAATTGTTACTCCCCTTACCCGCATGGGGGTCTCCATCATGGGCCGCGATCGGGACTCCCGGGCTCCGCTGGCCATCCGGGGCGGCGGGCTACACGGAATCGACGCTGTACTGCCGGTCGCGAGCGCCCAGCTTAAGTCGTGTCTTATGATCGCGGCGTTACACGCCAAGGGCCGTTCCACCATCACCGAGCCGGCCGTCTCTCGCGACCACACCGAGCGTATGATGCAGGTGATGGAGGGCGATATTAAAGTAGCCGGCTTGAGCATCACCGTAGGAGCATCGGAGCTCACCGCCGTTGACGTAAAGGTGCCGGGCGACATAAGCAGCGCGGCCTTCTGGCTGGTGGCCGGATGCTGCCATCCCAACGCCAGGGTCAGGCTGAACGGTATCGGGACCAACCCTTCTCGCACCGGCATCCTGGACGTCCTGAAGGCAATGGGAGCGCGCATCCGCATCGAGAACATTCGAGAGGAAAACGGGGAGCCACTAGCGGACTTGGTCGCAGAATCAAGCGACCTGAAGGGCACTGAGATCAAAGGCGCCATCATCCCCAGGGTAATCGACGAGCTGCCCGCGCTGGCCCTCGCGGCCTGCTTCGCCAGGGGCACCACCGTCATCGGGGACGCCGAGGAGCTGAGAGTTAAAGAGTCGGACCGCATACGGGCCACGGTAGTCGGCCTCTCCAAGCTGGGCGCCAGGATCGAGGAGCTCTCCGACGGACTCGTGATCCGCGGAGGGACGCCCCTGACCGGGAGCCTGTGCGACTCGTACAAGGACCATCGCATTGCAATGACAATGGGCATCGCGGGACTCCTGGCACAGGGAGAGACGGTCGTGGATGGAGCCGAGGCGGCTGATGTCTCCTACCCGGGCTTCTGGGAGACTCTGGAGAGCCTCCAGCGGCCCTCACACGAGGACGTTTGAGCACCCCCCGGTTCCATTGCGGCATGCTGGTCGTGTTGTCCGGCCCCTCCGGCGTCGGTAAAGACGCGTTGCTGTCCAGAATGAGGGGTCTGAGCAAACCCTTCCACTATACGGTCACGGCCACGACGCGCCCGCGCCGCTCCAACGAGCGTGATGGAGTGGACTACATTTTCGTGACCAAAGAGGCGTTCAAACGAATGATCGAGGACGGCGAGCTGCTCGAGTGGGCCGAGGTGTATGGGAACCTGTACGGCGTACCCCGATCGCAGGTGGTCGAGGCGCTGGAAAATGGGAAGGACGTACTGATCAAGGCAGACGTCCAGGGCGCGGCGACAATCAAGGCCATCGCTCCAGACGCCGTTTTCATCTTCCTGGCCCCGCCAACACTGGACGAACTCGCCCACAGGCTACGAAGACGAATGACGGAGTCGCCGGAGGCCCTGGCGCTGAGGCTCAAAATCGCCGAATTGGAAATGGGCGAGGCCCCCAAGTTCGACTACGTGGTCGTCAACAAACAAGGCGCACTGGACGAATCCGTTCGTGAGATAGAGCGCATCGTCGAGCGAGAGGGGTCGCGTCCAAGGCCCCGAGACATCCAGCTCTGACCCGCCCTCTGGGGCGTGCGTCATCTGTTATACTCCCCTACGCAGTCTCGGCGTACTCATAATAAGCCCCTGCTGGGCTGTGCCGCCACGCTCCACAAGAAACGAGGATGCGTCCTGTGAGTGACCGTCGGCGTTTCCGAGGGCTCTACACCTTTCATCCAGCGTCTGGGCACATGATATCGGCCAGCGGAGGAACGGAATGCCCGAATCCCAAGCGGTAATGCTTCCGGGAGACGTTCGACCCGTCAGCTATGATCTGACGTTGACGCCCGATCTCGAGAGGTTCACCTTCCGGGGCGATGAGACCATCGAAATCGAGGTGCTGGAGCCGACCGACAGGATCGTCCTGAATTGCACGGAGATCGACATCCAGTCGTGTCGCGTGACTCTCGCTGACGGCAATGCCTTGGCCCCAGATAACACCCGAATGGACCAGGCCGAGGAGACGGCCACGTTCTGGTTCGGCGCGACGCTCCCGCGGGGGATTGCCCGGCTCCACATCAACTTCTCCGGGCAACTCAACGACAGGTTACGAGGCTTCTACCGCAGCAGCTACACCGACCCCAACGGAGAAGAACGTTACCTGGCAACGACTCAGTTCGAGGCCACTGACGCCCGGCGCGCCTTCCCTTGTTGGGATGAGCCATCGCTGAAGGCGAGGTTTCGAATTACGCTGGTTATTCCGGCGGACCTGGTCGCCATATCCAACATGGAGGTAGAGCGCGAGACTCGCGAGAAACCCGGCCTCAAGGCGGTCCGATTCTCGGAAACCCCTGTCATGTCCACCTATGTTCTCGCCTTCGTCGTGGGCGACATCAGGTCCATCCAGCAGAGAGCTGGAGACGGCACCTTGGTCCGTGTATGGGCGACCCCCGGCGCGGAAGCGCAAGGTCAGTTCGCGCTGGAGACATCGGTCAAGCTACTAGACTACTTTAACGACTACTTCGGGATCCCATACCCACTCGACAAGCTGGACCACGTAGCGATCCCCGATTTCGCGGCGGGCGCGATGGAAAACTGGGGGCTGATTACCTACAGGGAGAGGGCGCTGCTGGTCGACCCGGACAAGAGCTCAACCCGCACCCGACAGGGCGTCGCCGCCATCGTGTCTCACGAAGTGGCCCACATGTGGTTCGGCGACCTGGTGACAATGTCCTGGTGGAACGACCTGTGGCTCAACGAGAGCTTCGCTTCCTGGATGGGCGACAAAGCGGTCGACCACCTGTTCCCCGAGTGGCGTGTGTGGACCCAGTTCCTGAGTGCGGACACCAACCAGGCGCTGAGCCTCGACGGCCTCAAGAACTCCCATCCGATCGAGCAGACGGTAAACCACCCCACGGAGATACAGGAGCTTTTCGATGAGATCAGCTACAGCAAGGGCGCGTCGATTATCCGCATGCTGGAGCAGTTCCTGGGCCCCGAGGTATTTCGTCAGGGACTACACGAGTACCTGGCCGACCATGAGTATGCCAACGCTCGGACGCACGACCTATGGAACGCACTGGCGAAGGCGTCCGGACAGCCCGTAGCCGAGGTGATGGACACATGGACGAACCAGACCGGCTACCCTGTGCTCGACGTCGAGACGCGCCGGGAAAATAACGCCGTTGAGGTCTCGTTTACCCAAAGGAGGTTCGTGTACGAGGACATCCTAGGGCAAAAGGATCGGGGCGGCACCCTATGGAGGGTCCCAGCCAAGGTCAGCATTGCAGGCGTCAACAAGGCTGCCTCGGTCCTGATGAATGGGCCAACCGCCACGGTGACGGTCGAGTCCACCACCTCACCGGCGTGGATCAAGGTCAACCCCTCGCACACCGGGTTCTACCGGGTCAACTACCAGCGCGACGATTGGGACAGGCTGGCACAGGCGATCGAGGGTGGAGAGATGTCCGCCGACGACAGGCTTGGCCTCCAGAACGACGCCTACGCCCTATCCAGAGCGGGGCTCCTTCCAGTGAGTCGGTTCTTTGAGTTTGTGCGGGTCTACTCTCACGAGACGGATGCGTCCGTGTGCGCCGACCTGGCGGTCAACCTGGCCAGCGCCGATACCCTTCTCAACAGCGAGCCCTATTACACCAGCTTTCAGGGCTTCGCACGTGACATCTTCAAGCCCATCGGCGAGAGGATGGGTTGGGACCCTACAAAGGGGGAGGGGGACATGGACGCGGTGCTGCGCGGGACGGTACTGGCGCAGCTGGGCCACTATGAAGATGAGCAGACTTTAGCGGAAGCGAGCGCTCGCTTCGCTCGGTACTTGGAAGACTCATCCAGCGTCAATCCCGACATCCGGCCCGCGGTGTTCGTCCTGGCGGCGCGGCGTGGCGACAGAACCACTTACGACAAGCTGTGGGAACTCCACAATGGCGAAAAGCTTCAGGAGGAGAAGCTCCGCCTCGTCACCGCTCTGACCCAGTTTCGCCAAATGGAGCTGTTGCAGGAGACCCTCGAGCGCTCCCTCTCCGAAGAAGTCCGCTCCCAGGACGCGATAGGGGTGGTGATCGGCGTAGGGTCCAACCGGCACGGCCGAGAGTTGGCGTGGCGGTTCCTCAAGGAGAACTGGAAAGAGTATTACCGCCGATACGGCGAGGGCGGGTTTGGGATAATGCGACTGGTGTCCATCGTTTCCGCCTTCAACACCGAGGCGCAAAGGCGGGACGTCGAGGAGTTCTTCAAAGCCAACCCTGCGCCAGCCGTCGAGCGAAGCATCCGACAGTCGTTAGAGCGGATCCAACTTAATATCGCCTGGCTGGAGCGCAACCGCGACGACCTGGCTGCGTGGTTCGGATGAAAATCGTTATCGCGCCCCAGGCTTTCAAAGGAAGCATATCCGCCCTGACGGCCGCTCAGGCGATGAGGGATGGAGTACTCCGGGCGCTCCCTGAGGCCGACACCGTTCTGGTCCCGGTGGCGGACGGTGGGGACGGCACCCTGGAGACCCTCGTGGAAGGATCGGGCGGCCAGGTACACTCCGCGCAAGTAACGGGTCCGCTGGGAGATCAGGTCAAGGCCCAGTGGGGCGCCCTGGGCGATGGAAAGACTGCCATCGTCGAAATGGCACGCACCTCGGGCCTGGCGCTGGTACCGATTGAAAGAAGGGACCCTCGGACCACAACCACCTACGGCCTCGGTGAGGTGATCGGTAGGGCGCTGGAAGAGGGATACCGGCGCTTCGTAGTCGGCATCGGAGGCAGCGCGACCAACGACGCGGGCGCGGCATGGCCCAGGCTCTGGGCGTCCGCCTGCTGGACTCCCAGGGCGAGGACCTACCCTTTGGCGGCGCCTCCCTGACCCGTCTGGAGCGGATCGACCTCTCGGGGCTCGACCCCCGGGCGAAGGGGTCCGAGTTCCTGGTGGCGTGCGACGTCACCAACCCGATGACCGGCCCCGAGGGCGCCTCGGCCGTGTACGGCCCCCAAAAGGGAGCGACGCCCGACATGGTGAAGCAGCTGGGCGCGGCGTTGGGGCACTTCGCGGACGTCGTAGAGCGCGACATCGGAGCGAAAATCAAGGACATCCCCGGGGCGGGTGCTGCCGGCGGTCTTGGAGGCGGGATGATCGCATTCCTGAACGGGAAGCTCCAGTCGGGGGTCGATATCGTCCTCAGTACTCTTGAGTTCGACGAGCGCCTGGAGGGGGCGAACCTGGTCATCACCGGGGAAGGCTCCCTGGACTACCAGACGGTCTACAACAAGGCCCCCATCGGCGTCGCTCGAATGGCCAAATCCCGTGGAATCCCGGTCATAGCCATCTCAGGGTCCCTGGGAGACCGCTTCCACCATGTGCACACCGAAGGCATCGACGCGGCCTTCGCCATCACAGATGCTCCGATGTCGCTGGAGGAGGCGTCAACGCACGCGCCCGAATTGGTGGCCTCGGCCACCGAGCAGGCCTTACGCGCCATGAAAGTAGCCGGCAAAGTCTTCGAAACGGGGTAAGCCTACCCCAGCAGCACCATGTGGACCTGACCAGGCCCGTGGACGCCCTCGACAATGGTCTGCTCGATGTCGGCCGTCCGGCTCGGCCCAGAAATCAGGCTCATGTAGCCGCCCACGTTTCCCTGTAGAAACCGGTGCCTCTCCAACGTGAAAAGCTCGTCCAGGCTCGGCAGGACCTGCCTCCGCTCAACGACAGCCACGTAAACCGGTGGAAGGAGCGATACCAGGCGGCTGACACCCCTTCCCGCCAGTAGCACGCAGGTCCCAGTTTCCGCAACGGCATAGTCGACGCCTGTCACCCCGACGTCCGCTTCGACGGCCCGCTCACGAAGCACCAGTCTCTGCCGCTCGCGTTCAGGGCCTTCCACTCCATCTTCGATAACCATACGACTGACAGATACCCCCTGACGCGATAGGGCCTCGTCGAGCTCCAGTTGGTCCAGCACAGGGTGGGTCGAGCGGACGACTGACCTAGCCCCCAGGCCACGCATAAGCTCCTCTATGTACGTTGCCGCCGCCCGCGGCGTCACCGCTCGGAATACGGTCCAATGTGCCTTGGTGGCTGAGTCCTCCAGTTCCGCCATGAGCTCATCGGCACGGGACCCGGCCTCCTCGCTTATCTTTCGGGCGAGCGCCTGTACCGACCTCTCATCCCGTGACAAGGCCGTTTCAGGCGACGGCTCGACGACCTCCCCAGAAGGGCGCCCAAGTGCCTGGCGCACCGTCTCAAGAAACTGCTCGCGATCTGAGCGGGCCATCAGCTGTCGTCACGGGGCCGGCCGAGGTACTTCCGCCAGCGGTCGCGGAAGGGAGCGGGCGAGAGCGCTGGAAAGCTTCGAAACTTCGTCCAGCCTGAGAGAGGCGGAGGCAGCCTCGTAATTCGTCGGCTCTTCACTATAGGCCACTGCAGAAGCCTTCCAAGCCTGCTTGCGATAGCCAGTGCAAGGGGGGACGACACCGTGAGCCGCCAGCCCCTCATCGCAAGCCTTTCTCCGACCGTGGCGCTCCTTTCCTCAGGGTAACGCTCTCCGTCGGCCAGTTCATGCCGCAGGTGAAGAAGCATCCGGGGAATGTTTATTTTGACCGGGCACACCTCGTGGCAGGCCCCGCACAGGCTGGATGCGTAGGGCAGGTCCTTGCCATCCGACAGCCCGGTCAGCATGGGGGAGACCACCGCTCCGATGGGTCCCGAATACACCCACCCGTAGGCGTGGCCGCCCACCTTGCGGTATACGGGGCAGACGTTGAGGCAAGCACCGCACCGCACGCAGTAGAGCGCCTCCCGCAGGTCGGGGTCGGCCAAGATCCGCGAGCGTCCGTTGTCCACCAGGACCAGATGAAACTCCTCGGGCCCATCCTCATCGTCTGGCCTGCGTGGACCCGAGACCAGGGTGACGTAGCTGGTGAGGCGTTGTCCGGTAGCCGACCGAATCAGGAGACGTAAGAAGATCCCCAGATCCTCTATGGATGGGACTATCTTCTCCATGCCGGTAATCGCCACATGGACCCTGGGCATCGACGTGCACATGCGGCCGTTGCCCTCGTTGGTGACCAGCACCACCGTACCGGACTCCGCCACCACGAAGTTGGCCCCTGTAATTCCAATGTCGGCCCCGACGAACTTCTCTCTGAGCAGCCGCCGCGCCTCCTGAGTCAGCTCGCTGGCCTCGTGATACCGAGGAGTGCCGAGTTTCTCGGCAAAGAGCGCCGAAATCTCCTCGCGGGACTTGTGGACCGCGGGGGCGATTATGTGATAGGGAGTCTCCTCCGCCAACTGGATTATGTATTCGCCCAGGTCGGTCTCCACCGCCTCTATTCCGGCCTCTTCCAGCCTCTCGTTTAGCCCTATCTCCTCTGAGACCATGGACTTGCCCTTGATGACAGTCTTGGCGCCCTTAGCCCGCGCTAGGTCGAGAATATACCGGTTGGCGGCCTCGGCGTCCGTCGCGAAGAAGACCTTGCCACCGGCACTGGTGACGCTGGATTCCACCATCTCAAGGTAGTGGTCGAGGTTGTCCATGGTATGGGCTTTGATAGCCCTGGCCACGTCCCGCATTCGCTCCCAGTTTGGAGTGGCCTGACCCGCTTCAATCCTGGCCTGGTGGAAGCCCTCGTACAGGACAGCGAGATTTTCCTGTATCTGACGGTCCGCCATCGCCGCGGCCGCGCCATGTTTGAACTGCTTGGTCCTGGGCTTCATTGGCTCTTAGCCCTCACCGGTGGCCTCATCCAGAAGCTGAGCAAGGTGCAAAGCATCCACGGATACGCCTTGCTTCTCCAGCCCCCCTGCTATCTGCATGAGGCAACTGCTGTCGCAGGCGACAACGGCGTCCGCCCCGGTGTCCCGAATTTTATCGATCTTGTCCTGCAGCATGGCGCCGGAGATATCGGGGTACTTGATCGAGAAGGTGCCACCAAAGCCACAGCAGACGTCGGCCTGGTCCATCTCCACCAGGCGCACGTCAGGAAGCGACGCGATCAGGGTACGCGGCTGGGTAGTTGCCCCCAGCTCCCTTCGCAGGTGGCACGACTCGTGGTATGTGACCTTCCGCTCTGGCGACGCAGCACGAGCTTCAGCGGGCGTCTTTAGACGCGTGATCCCCAGTACGTCCACAATGAACTCCGACATCTCATAGGTCCGGGAGCCCAGCTCATCGGCCTTTTTCAGCAGCTCGGGATCGTCACGGAGCAGGTCGCGGTAGAAGACGCGGACCATGGCGGCACATGAGCCAGAAGGGGTGACGATATACCTGCTTTCGCCGAAGACCTTCAGAAAGCGCTGGGCCAGGGGTTTAGCGTCACTCCAGAAGCCGGAGTTGAAGGCCGGCTGGCCGCAGCACGTCTGGCCCTGGGGGAAGTCCACGTCCACACCCAACCGACGGAGGACGCGTACGGCGCTCTCACCGACCTGGGGGTAGAACTGGTCGACGATGCACGTCACAAACAGCGAGGCCTGCACTTGGGAGGTGCCTACGCTCATTCTCGGGGCCACCACCCGGCTAGAATGCGATGCCGTGGACGATGAAGCCCAGCAGCCAGCCCATTATGAAGGCGGGACCGGCCGCGAACAGCATACTCTCGGTGCGATGCTGCGCCGGGCCGTGTAGCCTCAGGTAAACAACGAAGGCTCCAAGGCCGATGGCCACCAGCCACACCGAAGCATCGTTCACACCGAGCCCCAGGCCTATCACAAAGCCCGCAGCCGCCCAGGAGAACGGCGAGTCGATAAATCGCGTAAACGGCACCTCTAGCTACCTCTGGGCAAGGATACACCGCCAAAGGTCGGCCCGCAATTGAGAAACACTTTGGGGAACCCCCTAGATGAACCTGGCCTGCCGGCCTGGCTCCCCAGCGTAGTCGATGTAAACCGTAACGACCTCGGTGAAGAAGTCCACGGCCTCCGTACCCTGCTCACGGTGCCCAACGCCCGACGACTTCATGCCGCCGAACGGTAAGTGGACCTCACCCCCCAGCGTTGGAGAGTTGACGTGGACCATGCCCGCCTCGACCGAGTTTACGTATCGGAAAGCCTGGGTCAGGTCCCTCGTGTAGACCGAGGACGAGAGCCCGAACTCGACGCCGTTAGAGATCTCCACCGCATGGTCGAGGTCCCTGGCCTTGAACACGGTAAGCACCGGGCCAAAGATCTCCTCCTGGGAGATACGCATATCTGGACGGACGTCGGCGAAGATGGTGGGCTCGATGTAGTAGCCATCGTCGAAGATGCCTCCCGACAGCGCGTTGCCGCCGTAGACCAGCCTTGCGCCCTCCTCCGCGCCGATGCCTATATAGCCCATCACGATGCCAAACTGCGCCTCGCTGGCCAGCGGCCCCACATCCACGTCCGGGTCGAGGCCGTCGCCGACCTTCAACTTGCTGGTGCGGTCGACGAGCTGCCCCATGAACTCGTCGTAGATGGCATCCTCGACTATGACGCGGCTGGTCGCCGTACAGCGTTGACCTGTGGAGCCAAAGGCACCCTGCACGATACCGTCGAGGGCTTTGTCCAGATCGGCATCCGACAGCAATATCACGGCGTTCTTTCCGCCCATCTCGCACTGCATCTTCTTCAGCCGACGCGCGCCCTCGGCGTAAATCCCACCGCCTACCTCGGTGGACCCTGTAAAGGAGATTCCCCTGACATGAGGGCTTTCCACCAACGCATTACCCACCGACGATCCCGGCCCGGTGACCAGGTTCAAGACGCCGGAGGGCAACCCCGCCTCTTCGAACACCTCTACCAGCTTTACCGCGCTCATGGGCGTGGACGACGCGGGTTTAAATACAACGGAGTTGCCGCAGACGAGGGCGGGCGCTATCTTCCAGGCCGGTATGGCGATAGGGAAGTTCCACGGCGTAATGATCGCTACCACGCCCAGCGGGCGACGCACAGTGTATGCCACCGTGCTGGGCAACTCGGACGGAGTGGTGTAGCCGAACATGCGTCGGCCCTCCCCCGCCGCGTACTCCAAGACGTTCATCGCCCGCTTCACTTCGCCTCGGGCATCGGCCAGGGGCTTGCCCTCCTCGGCCGTGATGGCACGGGCGATCTCGTCGCCCCGACGGTCCAGTATCCCCTGCGCTCGGAAAAGAACCGAGGCCCTTTCGGGAGCAGGGGTGTCCGCCCATTTCGACTGTGCTTTTTTCGCCTCTTCCACGGCCCGAAGAGCATCTTCTGCCGTAGAGGTCTGGAACTCGCCCAGCACGATGTCTTTTTTCGACGGACTGGTGATGGGGTATGTGCGGCCCGACTCCGACTCCACCCATCGGCCGCCGATGAAATTCTTGTAGGTCCTGACCTCCGCTGACATCACACTCCAAAAGCCTACTTTAGAGTCCTTATCCGTCTATCAGTGAGTCACCCAAGTTATCACCCCTCCCCCACGAACGATGACCCCACCAAGCCCAATAGCCATACCCAACTCTTCCCGAGGAAGGGCGCCGGGTCCGTTAACCAGCCGGGGCTTTAGAACGGCGATAACGTATCATGCGGACTCTGGGCGAGCAAGCAGGCGGAGAACCGAGGCACTACACGTAGCATCATCAGATTGAGACCACCGGACGTGAGCGAGCGTCCATCCAGCTTGTGAGGTTTGACCCGGCCGTGCGCCTCAATTATCATGCACTCACGCTTGATGGACGCGTGCACCGCCTAGTCAAGCAAGAAGGAGGAGTGTCATGGAAGACGTCCGAGTCGAGCTGGAGAGGCGGACCCCAAAATCGAAGGGGATGTACGAACGCGCTGGAGAGGTGCTCGCTCAGGAGGTGGTGAGTACCCTGGCCATGCCACATCCCGTCTACATCAAGGAGGCCAAGGGCCCCCACATGACCGACGTGGATGACAACGAGTACCTCGATCTTTCCATAGGATTCGGCGTACATATCCTGGGCCATGCGCCCGATTTCATTCTAGAGGCGGTAAAGGAGGCCACCAGCCGGGGACTGCAATGGGGGCTGCATAACGCCGAGCAGGAGCAGTTGGCCCGCCTGATAGTGGAGGCGGCGCCCTGCGCCGACAAGGTGGTATTCGCCAACACCGGCACCGAGGCGACCTTGTACGCCCTCCGCGCCGCGCGGGCCTATACTGGCAAGGACAAGATCGCCATTTTTACCAACTGCTATCACGGCGCACACGACTACACCCTGGCCATGACCCACCCCGACAGTCCTCCCGACAGGCCTACGTTCTCCCCCAGGGGAATCGGTATCCCCCAGGACACCCAGCAAAACACGATAATGCTCCCCTACATGACAGACGCCGCCTTCGATTTGATCCGAGAGAACAAAGACGAGCTGGCGGCGGTGATAATCGAACCGGCCCAGGGCGCGGGCCCGCGGACTGATGTTGGAGATTTCCTGAAGGGTCTCCTGGACGTATGCCGGGAGTCGGGCGTGCTCTTGATATTCGATGAGGTCATCACAGGCTTTCGGCTGGCGTACGGCGGCGCTCAGGAGTTCTTCGACGTGGTGCCCGACCTCGCCGCTTACGGCAAGGTCCTGGGTGGCGGCATGGCCATAGGCGCTGTAGCCGGCTCCGACGAGGTCATGAAAGTCTTCCCGCGGAGGGGAATAGTAGGCCAGCTTGGCCCGGGGCAGATATTCACCGGCGGCACCTTCGTCGGCAATCCCATCAGCATGGCCGCCGGCATCGCGTGTATCACCCACCTGCGAGACCATCCAGAGATCTACAAGAACCTGGCCATACAGAGCAATCGCCTGACGGACGAGGTAAACCGGTTCTGCATCGCCGAGGAGATCCCGGTGCGAATGGAGAATGCCCTGTCCATGCTCTACCTGCGGTTCCGGCCCGACCTGGCCGGCGGCCCGAGTGAGGCCGAGTCGCTAAAGGAGGCCGAGGACGAGTTCTACATGCACCTGCTGGTGCACGGAGTGCTCGTGCCCGGCGACCACTTGTCCCTCCTCTCGGCCGCCCACACGCCCGAAGACGTCGACGCGATCATCGAGGCCATAAAACAGTCCTTCCACGAAGTCAGGGAGAAGGGACTGATGTAGCCTTTGAGATACCGTACGCAACGAGCGGCTCCGCCAGGCGAAGCGTTAATTCGCCCCCTGGTAGATATTAATGTGTCCGGCTTGAACGCCGCCCAGGCGAACCAGAAGTGGTTGGCATGGACGACGGGGGCCAGTTGACCCCCGCTCAGCGGGCCTTGGATGGCCTCCCCTAGGATATTCCACACGCTGCCGGTCTCATTGTCGACTATGCCGCCGTCTTCGGTGCGAAAGGTAAGCTTTCTCCCGTCCAACCGCGGGTCGAACACGCCGGTAGCTCCCACGGCCCGGGAGTCGGGGTCGATGGCTATAGCAGCCAGGGATACAACGTCGGGCGTGGGAACGGTCTGAAACTGCGGGCTTTCCACTTGAGTTGAGGTGATCTCCACCCCAGAGTCGGAACCCGACGATGAGCTACATCCTATGCCGACCACTATGCTCGACGTCAGTCCCGGGAGAGCCAGTGAGATCAGCAGCTTATTCGCGGGGACCACGTGAAAGTTCCTTGGGGAAGCCTTCACTAAGAGGCTCGGACCCACAGCCGTGGCGCAAGGATTGGAAAGCACCCGACCTTAGGTCGATCCTTCGGTTTTCCACACCTCACTTACCGCAGGAGCTCCGAGGTGCGCGAGGGTCTTGCTATATCTCTCAGCGAATAACTTCGCCGCAGCCTTGTAGACGCACATACCTATGTTGGGCGCATCTGTACAGAGCGCGATAAACGGGATACGGGGTATAACGAACACGTTCATAATCGGTAAGAGCCTGCCCAGTTGTGATTGTGCCGCCGGATCCCAGCAAGGCCGCCAGAGGGAATGAGTCTCCCGGCTTGGCGATCCGCACCGCGACCTCACCTATTTGGGTCTGATAGGACAGACGCGCCTCACCTTTGAGGATGATGAACAGCCTGTCCGCTTGTTCGCCGGCTTGACCAAGCAACGTGCCGGCCGAAACCTGCCATGCGCTCCCAAGATTCGCCACCTCATCTATTTCGTCATCGGAGAGGTCTTGCAAAATATCGGAGTCGACCGGTTGGTCGGCCTCCTCAGGTAGTGGGGGCTCGAAGCCCGATCCTGTATTCGCTTGTTGAGAGAGGTAAATCTCCCAGTCTCGAAGACCCAAAATGCGCACTTCCATAGTGGCCATTCGCTGCACCGGCCTACTGGTGGTGCGCTTAATGAGCCTATCGATCCCCTTGCGCTCTCGTACATAGAATGCGATCAGATCGACGCCCTCACTCGCGGAGAAGTCGACGATTGCCTGGGACGCAGATTCGGACGCGAGTTCAACGCATCGCCAGCGATGTGTATCTCCCAATTGTTCACGGGCAACGCCTTCGAGATAGGCCGCTGCACTTAAGCCTGATCCCTCTAGATTGGCGCGGTAAAGTGGGCCTGTCACCGGGTTCCGTGGCGGCGTCCCCTCCCACGTGTAACAGGATAACCTCGGAGTCCGCAGCCAATTCCGACTGAATTAACGGAAATACGCGCTCAGACTCTTTGGCTCCATCAAGGGGCAGAAGGACTTTCTTATACAAGGCTTACCTCAGAACGGAAACCAAAAAGGCCGCACCGAACCTACTGAAGAGGTAGATTTGATGCGGCCCCGGTGTACATTGCATAGCAACTCAAACGATGTCACCAGGTGATTATATCAACCCTCGCGGTCCGATACCTCCCCGGTCAGGTGAAAGGCGGCCTCTGCCTCACTTAGATTAAGTACCAGGCACGAATGGCGATGCACTCAGTGTGTGTCCGGCTTAAGCCGCTATCACCAGCTCCTTAGGTTTGAACACCTTCACCTCTGTAGGCCTTGCCCTACGCTCGACACCCCTTGCCACGCTGCGCTGTACGAGCCTCGCAAGACCCTTGCGATCGTGGGTGTACATCGCGACCAGGTCGACCTTCCTGAACCAAGCCACGTCCACGATTCCCTGGGCTACGGACGGACTTACGAACACCTCACGGCGCCAACGCCTCGGATCGCTTGCCGCTCTATCGATTACCTCTTGTAAGTAACCCATCGCAGCGGAGCGCACCTCCGCCTCCAGCTGATCGGCGGACATCAGATGTCCGTCGACTATTTGAGGCTCGCATGGGGGAACTACGTGCAAGAGAATAATCTCACCGTCTGGTGTGAGTTCCTCTTGAGCCAAGGGAATTACGGCCTCCGACTCTTTGGACTCATCCAGCGGCACTAGGACCTTCTCATACATTGCTACCTCCTTGATTCAACGATGTACGCTGCGTAGCGCTCACTTCAAAAGCACGACCTATCCTGCTGCTCCTGGGTTGCCGCGGCCTGGCTAGCTCGCCAGCATCAACTCGGGAGGGGTGAAGACCTTCACGTCCACGTCTGCATCCGCCTCTCGCTCCACTTCCCCGGATACGCTGCCCATAATCAACCTGGCGAGACCTTTGCGATCATGGGTGTACAAAGCGATCAAGTCTGCCTCCCTCTTTTGGGCCACGTCCAAGATACCCTGCGACACGGACTTATGAACTACTGCTTCATGAGTCCAGACCTCCGTGTCTCCCTTCATTCGACTGGTCACCTCATTTAGGCGTTCCATCGCTTCAGACCGCTGGAGCTCTTCCAACTCGTCGAAGGGCATAATATGAGGCCCAGGAGCAATCCCCATCGCTGTGTAGGGCCGGATCACGTGGAGAAGAATCATCTCGCCGTCCGGCGCAAGTTGCTCCTTGGCCAACCGTAATACGGCCTCAGATTTATCGGTTAGGTCCGTTGGTACGAGGATTTTCCGGTACATGGCCCACCTCCTGCATAAACAAAAATGGCTGCACGACACCTACGTTAACCTCGGATATCGTGCAGCCACAGTGCCCATTGGCTTATAGCCTCGTTTTGGCCCTTGTTACTCCATCCCTCCGCTGAAGCCTCGTGCGCCGTCATGGCCGAGGCTAATCCACCGTCACCACAACTAGAATCACAAAACGTCTTTGGGTCTATAACTTTGGCATAGGCCATTAGCCGCAACCGCAATTATCCACTGACGTACGTATTAATCCACAGTTTGTTACGGGTTGTCAACATTGTGCCAATAATCACAACCCTATTTCGTAGGAACATCCCTATTGTGAAAAAATACACAGCACATGTGAAGCACATCACAAGAAGGATTTCGTAATTCCAAGCTGATTCTAGGGAGGTAACCCAACCACATCTGAAAAAACAATGTCTACATCGTCGTTCATCACGACAATACAGCGCATTACGCATTTAGTGAAATTGTTCGCTGCCTAAATCGGCATTTGATGTTGACGATGCGACGGAACGGTTGCTATGCTGTCGATCACTTTGAGGATTCAGTCGGCGTACTGGAGATGCGCGCTATGGTGGGGAACCAGTGTGAACAGTCAGGCTGAAGGAAAGCTCGGGCTACCGGTCATCCATATCGTGGCCCAGCGGCCAGAATAATCGTATTCGCTGGTCCGGGGGGAACAGCGTTTCTCTGCCTAGGCGGATACCCAAGGCTGGGGCTTGGAGTGACCTGAACATGGTCCTTCGTGATTTACGGCTACTCGCCCTGAGTCAGCCCGGCTATATTTCGGGCGAGACCCTGCTTGCGGCTACTGAGCGGGGCACCACCCTGGTAATCTCGGTGTGGGCATCGACTAAGAGCTGGAGAGAATACGAGAACTCACCAAAGAGAAAGGCCCTCCTGGCTAATTTGGCTCCTTTACTGGCTGAGCCGGAGATCACTGAGGTCTGGGTCGAGTCTCCAGTGATCGGTTAGTTGGAGGCCTAGACGCGCCGCTCAAGAGTACTTTTGGAGGGAGTCTCCAAAACTCGTCAGAGAGAACCGGTAACTCAGCCCTCGTCAATCAGGTGGGATCTGTTCAGGTACGAATAAAACGTGGCGGGAGCGAGAGGGAGTCGAACCCACCGCCCCGACCGAAGGGCCGGGGCCAACGGATTTGAAGTCCGCGAAGCCCACCAGGACCCATTCGCCCCCGCAAAAGCGGCCACCCACATTCAAGCTTTTGGCGCAAATTAACCGCTCGGTATGCCTTTCCGCCCATGCAAGAGATCAGACGAACGGGCTAACCGAGCGGCCTGTGACCTGTGACTCTAGGCTATAGCCTCTTCCAGCCGACTCTTGAGAACGGCCTTAGAGACGGCACCTACCACCTGGCCCACCGGCTTTCCGCGGTTGAAGACCATCAGCGTGGGGATACTGCGAATTCCCAAAGTGGTGGCGGTACCCGGGTTGCTGTCGACGTCGATTTTGGCGAACTTAACCTTGCCATCGTACTCCTCGGCGAGTTCCTCTACGATGGGGGCGATTATCTTGCACGGAGCGCACCAATCCGCCCAGAAGTCCACCAGCACGGGCGTCTCGGACTTTATGACTTCCGCTTCAAAGGTCTCGTCGGTGATGTGCTTTGGATGTGCCATTTTCCCTCCAGATTGCGGGTCAGCTATGGTGCCGACCCTTTTCTATTAATTTAGATGCACTACGCGCGCTACGGATTTCGTCGCCTTCTCACTCCACCGCCGATAGAGACGGCATAGCCCTGAGTTTATTGACCAACCCCGGCAGGACCGAGAGCAGGTAGTCGACGTCCTCCTCGGTGTTATCGGCACCAAGCGTAATCCGCAGGCTACCCTGCGCTACGTCGGCGGACCGTCCTATCGCCAGCAGAACGTGGGACGGCTCCAGGGACGCGGACGAACATGCACTGCCGCTGGAGGCCATGATGCCCGAAAAGTCCAGGCCAAGAAGTATCGGTTCCCCTTCAACCAATTCAAAGGATATGTTCACGTTATTGGCCAAGCGCTTGGTCGGATGTCCGTTAAGGTATGTCTCGCTAATCCTCTCCTGAACGCCGGCGATGATCTTCTCCCGTAGGTATAAACAGTGGGCGTTCAGCCGTGCCCTCTCCTGATCGGCCAGACGGAGCGCCGCGGCCAGGCCCACTATACCGGGCACATTTTCCGTCCCCGACCGGCGCTGGCGCTCCTGGCCACCCCCCATCTGCTGGGCTTCGAACGGCGTGCCCCGCTTGATATAGAGAGCTCCAACTCCTTTCGGCCCGTGGAATTTGTGCGCCGAGAGGCTCAGCATGTCCACGCCCAGCGACTTGCCGTTCAAGTCGAGAAGCCCCGCCGCCTGAACCGCATCGGTATGCACCACAATCGTCCGCCCCTGGCGACTCGCCTCCTCCTTGACCCGCCTGGAGATCTCGGAGACCGGCTCTATTGTGCCGATCTCGTTGTTGGCCAGCATTACGCTGACCAGGATGGTCTGGTCCGTGACGGCGGCGGCCACTTCTTCCGGGTCTACCAGACCGTACTGGTCAACCGGCAGGTACGTGACCTTAAAGCCGAACTGCTCTAGCTGGTGACAGGTATGCAGGACGGCGTGGTGCTCTATGCTGGAGGTGATGATGTGGTCTCCCACATACCTGAGCGCGAAGGCAGCGCCTCGCAGCGCGATGTTGTCCGACTCGGTGCCACCACCGGTGAAGACGATCTCGCTCCTCCTGGCGCCCAGAATTCCAGCCACGGTGTCTCGTGACTCGTCGACGGCCTTGCGCGCCTCCTGGGCCAGCGCGTACATACTGGATGGGTTGCCGAAGCTCTCTCGAAGGTAGGGCAGCATCGCCTCCAGGACCTCCGGCCGCACCGGCGTAGTGGCCGCGTGGTCCATGTAAATTATCCTGTCGGGCGTCGTCAAATTACATCCTTGTGAGCACGCGTCCTATGGGCCGGCGGCCCGGTGCTCGGCGTTGATGCTCCACGCGACCCATTCTACCACTCGCCCACCACCACTACAACGAATCTCGGCCCCGCCGGATAGCTTCCCACCAGGGCCGTTGTCGGAGCGACCGCGACCGCGCTATACTTCTCCCAGACCTTCTATGACAGGCCAACAGATCGCGCTTATGCACGCCGAAATCATATCCATAGGCACCGAGCTTCTCATGGGGGAGATCGTCGACACCAACTCCTCCCATCTGGCTTCTGGACTCGCCACCCTGGGGGTCGAGTTGCGCTGGGTGACCAAAGTAGGCGACGACCCGGACAGGCTTTACGAGGTGCTGGATAGAGCTTCGCGCAGGTCCGATGTAACGCTAACCTCCGGCGGCCTGGGGCCCACCTCCGACGATCTGACCAGGGAGACCATCGCCAAGGTCATGGGCGAGGAGATGGAGGTCCAGGACGATCTGCTGGAGCACCTCAAGAGCCAATTCGCCTCCCTGGGCAGGCACATGCCGGCGACCAACATCAAACAGGCGACCCTGATCCCGGCTGCGGAGACGATCCCAAATCCCTTGGGGACGGCACCGGGATGGTGGGTCGAGAGGGACGGCAAAATTATCGTCGCCATACCAGGCCCTCCCCAGGAGATGGAGAGGATGTGGACCCATGAAGTCGCACCGAGAATCAGAAAGCTGAACCCCGACGTCGCAATCGTGACCAGGACACTCAAGACCTTCCACCTTTCCGAGGGCGGGGTGGACCAGATGGTCGCCCCTCTATTCAGTAGCACCAATCCCCAGCTCGGCATATACGCCAGGCCCGATGGGATTCACCTCCGGGCCATCGCGACGGCCACCACGGAGGAGGAGGCGCGCGCCCTTTTGGCCCCGATGGTAGATGAGATCCGCAACGCCGTAGGGGACGCCATCTGGGGCGAGGACGACGACACTCCCGCGGCCAAGGCCGGTTCGCTTTTGCTACAGCGCGGGCTGACCCTCGGCACCCTGGAGTCGTTTACAGGCGGCTTCCTGGCGAGCACGCTCACAGACGAACCCGACAGCCGCAAGTTCCTTAAGGGAAGCATCGTCGCGCAGAGCGACGATGTCCTGTCAACGCACGGGGTAGACCGGCATATCATCGATGAGTACGGGCCCGCCAGCGGACGGGTGGCCGAGGCGATGGCCCAGGCCGCGTGCCTGCAGCTTCACGCCGACGTGGGCATAGGGGTGAGCGAGCTCGTATCCACTCCTACGCCGGACAGCGGACCCGACGGCACGTTGCATATCGGCTTTGCTCTAGACGGCCGGACCAGTTCCGTCAGCGAACGCTATCCCGGCCGTCGCCTCCAGATAATGAGGAGCTACGCCGCCACCCACGCGCTCCTGGAACTCACACGGCTACTGCGGGAGTAGCAAGCAGCCTCCAGAGCAAGCACAGGGCATGATCACATCCACAGACCTGCAAACCGTCGGCGGTCTACTCATAGGTGGATTCGTCTTTTTCTCCGTCGGCGCGGCATTGTGGAAGACCGACTACCAGCGGTCGCTACCCGAAGCCCTGATGGCCATCGCTCAGTCGCAGCGGAGGTGGCGGTGGATCCATACGTGGATGATAGGGGCCGTGGCTATTACCATCGCCGGGTTAGGTGCCCTGGCGAGGTTGCTGGCCGACAGCGGAGAGCTCGTCTACGGGACGGTCGGATTCGTGCTATTCGCTGTGGGCGGAACATTATGGCTCGTGGCAGTGGCGTGGCGGCTCACAGCCCTCGTGATGGCGGCGCGAGAGACCGAGCAGACCGGCACGATTCCTGGTGGTACCGAGGGATGGAGCGAGTGGTTCGGTGTGCTCCATTCCATCCATCTGCTCACCGCCTACGTGTCGTGGACGTTCCTCGGCAGCGCAGTCGTCTCCAGCGAGATGGTAGCGGAGTGGCTAGGCTGGCTTGGCGTCGGGCTGGGAGTGGGGGGAGCTGCAGGTTACGCCGCCTTCAAGGGTGGCCCCTTCGCACCGCCGATACTGGCCCACTTGTACCCTTTCATCCTGGGCATAGCCCTCCTCGCCAGGGCCTAGCTTCACGACACCGAAAGCTGTTCCGGGGGTACCACGCCAGGCTACCCGGCTACATGGTGAGCCTCTTATACAGGAACAGCAGCCGCTGAGGTAGAGCGTAGATATCGTCCAGGATCTCGTACCCCATATCCTGGCACATAGTCCCGAGGTAGTCGTGGCCGTTCTTATCGACCGTCAAGCAGAAGGTCTGGACATCCTTTCTATTGGCCTCCGTAAAAGCCATCTTGGTGTCGTGGACGGCGTACTCCTTTTCAACACCCTCGCGGCTGTAACCCCTATCCTGCGGCCTTCCATCGCTGATCAGGAACAGGAGCTTGGTGCGCGCGTCCTGATTCTCCAGCTTGTAGGTGGCGTGGCGAATGGCGGGGCCCATGCGAGTAGCATGTAGAGGAGCGATCCGATCGATCCGCTTCTTGACTCGTGCGGAGAAGCTCTCCTCGATGTCTTTGATGGTGTAGAACTCCACATTCTCCCGGCCATACCCGGAGAAGCCGTAGATCCCGTACACGTCGCCGATGGACTCCAGAGCGTTGATCAGCAGGACCACCGCCTCCTTCTCCACATCTATGATCCGCTTATAGGAGCGGCGAGCACGATCGCCCCTGCGGGTCCGGAGCCAGGCCATATACTCGACCGGATCGTCGGGGGCGTCCCAATCGCCAGCCAGCTTCCTGGCCTCGTCGATGGCCTCGGCGGTCGACGCGCTTATGTCGAGGAGGAAGACCACGGCCACGTCCCGCAATACCTTGTTCCGCCGCCAGTAGAGCTTGTCGCTAGGACTGACGCCGGTCCGCATATCGACGAAGGCCTCAACCACATCGTCGAAGTCGATCTCCTCTCCGTCCTCCAGTTTTCTCACCTTGCGGAACATCTCGGGGACCATCAATTCGAACTGGCGCCGTATCTGAGTCACCAGAGAGCCATAAGAGTGGAGGATATTGCCGTAGTAGCCGTCGTCTCCCTCGGCCATGGACTTCTGCCGCACTATGCACCACCTAGGCTTGTAGTCTTCGGCCCGGAAGTCCCACTCGTCATACACGAAGGTCTGCGGTTCGGTGACTTCCAGAGACCCGCCTTCCTCGTCAACGTGGACTAACGGTCCCTGTCCGAACTCCTGATCAGGCGGCATATGAAGCCCCGCCTCTTTGAGAATGTTGTTGGCGAATGTGGCGCCGGTCTGCCGCATGTCGTCCGGCACCGCCTCGAGGTCCAGCTCCGCGCTCTCCTTGAGAAACTCCTCCAGTATCTTCGACGAGATGGGCACCGAATCGTCACCCGCCTCGTGGCGCTGCCCTCTGAGCGTCTCCAGAAGCTGCACCAGCTCAGGTTTAAAGTCGCCCCTGTAGTCCACGTCCTGAATCGACTGGAACTCCTGCTCCTGCTCCTCCTCCGGTTCCATGGGTTGGCCGAGCTGCTGGAGTAGGCCCTGAACATCTTCCTCCTCTCCGTCCATGTAAGAGTCGTCGCCCGCATCCTCAAGGTCCAGGTCCTCCCACTCCTCTTCGGGAAGTCCCACGTTGGGGATCTGAGAGAGGATGGCGTAGATGCGAATCGTGGCCTCGGAGACATCCTCCACGGTGGCCTCGGGCGAAAAGACTCGCCTGGCTATCCTGACGATCCTGCGCGCCTCCTCGACGTAAGGACTCGGGGCCGGCACTCTCTTATCCTGCTGGAGGCTCAACCTGACCAGTAGCTCCACCATCGCCTCCCGCATAGGAAGGAACTGGACCTCGGGCCGTTCCTGGATCGCGTCCGACTGGACGACGGTATAGGTGCGTCGGATGCCCGGATACTCGAATTTGACCCGTGCGTCCAATCTTCCGTCCTCGACCACGGTAAAAATTTCTAGCGCCAGCCTCCGGTCATCGAACAGGCTGAAGAACCGCTGCATGTCGGTGAGCCAGGCTCGTTCCACGCCCTCCGCGTTGGGCTGCGGCTCTGGATGGTCGTCGAGAGCCCGCGCCTGATTCCTCTCTTCCACCTCCATTCTCACGTCCTTAAAGAGGTTCGAAGGCCTGTCGAAGTCGAAACGGAAGCTACCGAATTCCAGGTGAGAAACCTGGTGAGTGGAGACCACTTTAAACCACAAGAAGTTCTGGTCTTTAGAGGAGTAGCGATCGACGAGCGGCGGCAAGAACACAGTCGAACCCTCGGTGGAGGGTGCCTCACTCGACACCCAGCCTATGTTCTTGCCCACCAGCTGACCGGCGTCGGAGAGCTTTATCTCGGCCCCCGCCAGCGCGCGGCAGTACATTTGCAGCACGTCTTTCACGCGAGAGAACTCGACGGCCGATGAAAGAGCCTCGAGGAGAGCTTCCGAGCGGGCCGACTCGATCCTGAAAAATGCGATCCCTCTATCGGAGTTCTGCTGAAGAACACGGAGGCCTTCCTCGAACCAGACCTCCAGCCGGTTCATGGTGATGCGATCTAGCACAGGAGGACAGCTCTTGACGAAATCGGGTACGGCTGAGGGCGAGACTTTGAGCAACGACTCGGAGAGCTTGAGAACGCGCTCATGGTTTACGTGCTCCAGCTGGCCGAGGGCCTGGGAAATCTCCAGCATCACGGTAGGTATATTGGTGTCGCCACTACTGACCAGGCCCTCGGCCAGCTGGAGGAAACGCAGGCGCTGGCCGGGGTCGACGCGGGGCAGCGCCCTGGAACTCGCTTCGAAGAAGCTCTTGACCTGCCTCCAGCCGGTATCGACCAGGGTAGAGGCCAGGGAGATGAACGCTTCCTTGTCGTCACCAACCAGTGAGAACAGGCGCCGGCTGAGGGCAAGGCACTCGGCGGAATGGTCGTAAGAGCGATTGGACAGCGCCTCAAGGAAGGCGACGAACCGGCAAACTTCCTTAAACGTGAGGCTTTCGAGAAGCTCTGGGGTCGCCTCGAAGAACCTGCACGACAGGGTGCTTGACTTCCAGGTGCCCTTGTACAGTGTGCCGCCGAGGTGGGCCCAGCTCTCGATGTGACGCGACCTCAGCTTCTTCATCGCCGCGGGACTGGCCTGAAAATAGGCTGTGGCCAGCGACGGCGACGCCTCACAAAGCTTGCTTCCCGCCTGAGCCCAAGTCACGAAGTAGCTAAAGGGCATATACCCCACCACTTCGGGGCTAACCTTGTAGTATTGGACCGCCGCCTCCCAGGAGCGCACGGTCTGCTTCGACACCTCCGCGCCGGTCTGTGCCCACTGAACGATCTGCTGTCCCGTCAGCACTTTCGACATCGGGCCGGAGGCAACCTTGAACTCCTCCAGCACGGAGGCTGGGAGGCGGCGAATCTCTTCTTCTATCTCAGCGAGCCTTGAGGCTACGGCCTCTTCCACGGCGCATCCTTCTCCACAGCGCCCTCAATCAGTCTCAAGAAGTTGCCCAAGACTTTGGCGGTGGCACCGAATATCAAGTTGCCGTTATAAGAATAGCATGGGTAGTGGACCAGCTGGCCGTTGGCGATTCGAACCTCGTCTCGAAAGCTGCGTTCGTCCAGCAGCCCGGACAGCGGTACGTCCAACACCTCGGCCACTTCTACCTCACTCGGCTTGAAGTCGTAGGGGTAAGGGATGGAGCCGACGAAGGGGCTGATTAAATATCCCGTGCCCGTGGCCACGTCATCCAGGCTACCGAGGACCTCTACATGGCGCGGCTCGACTCCCAACTCCTCGTGTGTCTCACGCAGCGCGGTGTCCAGCAGGGTCTCGTCGCCTTCGTCCATTCGGCCTCCGGGGAAGGAGATCTCTCCCTTGTGGTGCTCGACAACGTGGGTGCGACGGCTTAGCAGGACGCAGTACTCCCCTTCCTTTGGGTAGAGGAACAGCATCACGCCGGCGGGAACAAGAGAGTCGTTGACAAGAGTCCTGCTGGGGTTGGAGGAGAGGATTCGTCGAATCGTATCGAGTATTGGGGCTCCCATCTAACCTGGCCCACCCGTGCGCCGGGCGACGAAAACCGCACTGGGCATGCAATCTCCTCCTACTCGAAGACGGACGAGATCACTTCCTCGATACTGCGCTGCACCGACGCGTCGTCGGTCACCGCCCAGTTGACGGCCACCTGGCAGGCCCTTCTCGGTGCGATACCCTGAGACATCATCTTGCCGGCGTAGATCAGGAGCCTCGTGCTGGCCCCTTCCCCGAGGCCGTGCTCCTTCAGATTGCGCACCTTTGAGCCCAGCTTAGCCAGCTGCAGGGCCGTTGCCGCGTCGATGCCGGACTCGTGCTCTACCACCTCCGCCTCCTTCTCCATGGGGGGGTAGTCGAACTCGAGGGCGATGAACCGTTGCCTGGTGCTGTGCTTCAGGTCCTTCAGAGCGCTCTGGTAACCGGGGTTATACGATAGGATCAGTAGAAAGCCGTCGGCGGCCTCGAGAAGCTCGCCTCGCTTTTCCACGGGCAGAATACGACGATGGTCGGTCAGCGGATGAATGAGCACGGTCGTATCTTTCCTGGCCTCTACGATCTCATCGAGGTAACATATGCCACCCGCCTTGACGGCGCGGGTCAGGGGG
The DNA here is from genome assembly GCA_965249225.1 of Dehalococcoidia bacterium. Classification (GTDB taxonomy): domain Bacteria; phylum Chloroflexota; class Dehalococcoidia; order Lucifugimonadales; genus CBDFLT01. Next base: position 131,064 of record CBDFLT010000009.1, read on the forward strand.
CCGTCGATCCAGATGGTGCTATCTCCTTGAAGCAGGTACCGGCCGACCAGGTCGCTGGCCGTCAGGTCCTCGTGGCAGGCGATGGTAATGAGGGGGATACCGCGCCCACCTGCGGCCTTGCCCGTGCCGTCATCGCTCTTGGGTCTCTTCTTGACCTTAGTCAGCGAGGCCCCCAGCCGGTACGACATATACTCGACGAAACGGGTCTTGCCGCATCCCGTCGGTCCTTTGAACAGAACGGGTAGCTTCTGGTGATAGGCCGCCTCAAATAGCTCAATCTCGTCCCCTACCGGCACATAGTACGGCTCTCTCTCCAGGTGATATTCCTCGATGATATAGCTTCTATAAAGCGTCCTTTTCGGGCTGGTCATGCTTAGTGTGTTTTCTCCATATGCGCCAGCACTCGCTGGTCCCAGAGTTTCGATACCTGCTCTCTCAGGTCGTCAAGGCTGCCGCCGTTATCGACAACGACGTCCGCGCGGGTTATGCGTTCGTGCTGTGGCATTTGAGACCGGATGCGTGCGCGGGTGGCCTTGGGGTCCGTACCACTTCGGTGCCTGACCCGGTCAATCGCCTCCTCTTCGGGTACCGTGGTCACCCATATCTCGGTCGCAAGTGACGACCAGCCGGCCTCCAGCAAAAGGGCGGCCTCTACGACGACCGCCTTCGTTCCCTGGTCTCGCAGCCTTTCGATCCGCTCCAGGACCATCTTGAAGATGCGAGGATGCGTAATCGAGTCGAGCCGCTTAAGGGCAACCGCATCGTTGAATACGATCGCGCCGAGCCTCTTGCGGTCCACCTCGCCGTCATGCGTAAGAACATCCTCACCAAAGGCCTCAACCACCTCACGCCACGCTTGAGTATGGGGCCTGTACACCTCGTGGCCGAGCAGGTCTGCGTCGATAATCTCTGAACCGAGGCCCCTCAGAATCTTCGACACTTCAGTCTTGCCGGTGCCGATGCCACCGGTGAGGCCTATTACGATCATATCCACCTGACTTCGTGAAGCACCCTACAGTCTATCAAGTGCACGTCCGCAGGGCAATAGCGGACCGCTCGTGTGCGGACCAACGTGACCCGCCCCACGCCGACAAAGCAACCGGTGCGCTATAATAGGCTCGTTGTATTTTCGGGGCCGGGACGCCGAGGACGGCCCCGCCGGTCTCAGGGTTACGATATGGCCACCCAGTTTCGATCCCTTCCCAGCGTAGACTCGATTCTTTCCGACCAGCGCGTGCAGCGACTGGTGGAGGAGTACTCACACCAGGCGGTGCTGGATCTGGTCAGGTCCAGGCTGGAAAATGTCCGCAAAACCATTTCCCAGGGGCTGGATGCACCGGACTTCGACGAGGTGGTGCGAGCTGTCGAAGAGAGCGCAACAGTGCTGTGGCACCCATGGCCCGAGCCGGTCATCAACGCGACCGGAGTCATCCTGCACACGAACCTGGGTCGCGCGCCTCTAAGCCGCGAGGCGATGGACGCCGTCGCCCAGGCCGGCGGCAAGTACAGCGGCCTGGAGCTGGACTTGGAGACGGGCAGGCGTGGGTCCAGGCAGGAGTACGTGGCCCGGCTGCTGTGCCAGCTCACCGGCGCCGAGGCGGCGATGGCCGTCAACAATAACGCCTCGGGCGTGCTGCTCGGCCTGGCTGCCATGGCGAGGGGCAAGGAGGTAATCGTTTCCCGAGGTGAAGCCATCGAGATCGGCGGAGGCTTCCGCATACCCGGCGTCCTCCGGCAAAGCGGCGCCGACCTGGTAGAGGTCGGAACCACCAACCGTACCTACGTGCGAGACTTCCAGAACGCCCTCTCCGACCGCACCGGCGCTATCTTGTCGGTGCACGCAAGCAACTTCAGAGTGATGGGGTTCACCCATGCGCCCGAGATCGGGGAGCTGGTCGCGCTGGGCAAAAGCCACCAAATTCCGGTGCTTCACGACCTGGGCAGCGGCTGCCTGCTGGACACCACGCAGTTCGGCCTGGCCCAGGAGCCTATGCCCCAGGAGAGTCTCAAGGCGGGTGTGACGCTGGCGTTCATTTCGGGCGACAAGCTATTGGGCGGCCCACAGGCCGGTATCGTGTTGGGCAATCAGGACGCGGTTGCAACGCTGTCTCGCCACCCGCTCGCCCGGGCCGTGCGGATCGATAAGCTGAGCATGGCGGCGCTTACCGCCACGCTCCTTCACTATGTCCGAGATGAGGCCACCCAGAAGATACCCGTATGGCGTATGGTGGCGACCTCCGAGGAAGAGCTAAAGGCCAGGGCCGAGCGATGGAATGCTGAGCTGGGCCACCGAGCTACGGTCGCGCGAAGCGAGTCCACGATCGGTGGAGGCAGCTTACCGGGCGAGGTGATGCCGACATGGGTGCTGTGCGTCGACGCCGAGGACGTCGACGGCGGTGCCCAGGGAATCGCAGGACGGCTCCGTCATGCCAGTCCTCCCGTGATCGGACGCATCGAGGAGGAGAGGGTGCTCCTCGACCCCAGGACGGTCCTGCCCGAAGAGGACGCGCAGCTACTCATGATAGTAGGCGAGGTACTGCCCTCAGCGTAACCCGTGTGCTAACCGGACAGCTAATAGTTCTGAGGGGCGGAGCGTCCGCCGGACGCCGTCCAGGGAGGGCCGGGTGGGAAATCAACCTGGGGGTGGGGCGCCACCGATGGCTCGAGAGCTTAGTTCAACCACTTAGCCAACCGGACCGACATGCCACAATCACGAAACTTCGACCGGCCTCAGTCCCGCTTGCTCCGCCAGGTTTCCGTGCCCACCGAGGTGGACCTGCACGGTATGAGGGTCAGGGACGCCCTGGACAAGCTGGACCGCTATCTTGACGACGCCGCGGTCGCCGGGATTCCCTGGGTTAGAATTATCCACGGCAAGGGAGCGGGAACGCTGAAACGGGCGGTGCTCGACCACATCGCCGATCATCCCCTGGTCGAAAGCCACGAGCCGGCTTCGCCCGCGGAAGGCGGCGGAGGCGTGACCATCGCCAAGCTGACCTAAGTCGGGATGGTCCTTCCGGGGAAGGACGAGACACCGTCCGGGGCGGGGTGGAGCGACTTCATACACCCCAGGGTGGGTGGGAATAACCACCCTGGAGTGGGGTGATCACGCAAGGACAAGACACACCATGACCCTGTTCGAACACCACGGCAAGGGCCAGCTTAAGCGGGGCGCTCCCCTGGCGGCAAGAATGCGCCCGCGCTCCTTCGACGAGTTCGTGGGCCAGCAGCACCTGGTCGCGTCCGGACGGGTGCTCCGCAGGAGTATCGAGTCGGACCAGCTCCCATCCATCATCCTGTGGGGACCCCCTGGCACGGGGAAGACCACCCTAGCCCTCCTGATCGCCGAAGCCACCAAGAGCCACTTCAGCCAGGTCAGCGCCGTCGCCTCGGGGGTGGCGGACCTGCGCCGTATAGTAAAAGAAGCCCAGGAGCGGCTAGGAATGCATGGGCAGCGAACCATCCTCTTCATAGATGAGATACACCGGTTCAACAAGGCCCAGCAGGATGTCATACTCCCCTATGTGGAGAACGGGACGGTGGTGCTAATAGGCGCGACAACCGAGAACCCGTCGTTCGAGGTCGTCTCGCCGCTCCTATCGCGCAGCCGCGTCTTCACACTGGAGCCCTTGACCGACCAGCAGATAGAGCAGATCGTGCGCGGCGCGGTGGAGGACGAGGAGCGGGGGCTCGCTTCCCTCCGGCCGGAGCTCGACGCCGAAGCCCTCGAGGCGCTGGTCACACTGTCCAACGGCGACGCCCGGGTGGCCCTCAACGCCCTGGAGATGGCGGCATCGGCGACGGCCCAGGACGAGTCGAAGGCTCGCCGCATATCCGTCGAGACCATCGAGGACGCCATGCAGCGGCGGGCGCTGCTCTACGACAAGGCCGGCGACCAGCACTACGACACCATATCGGCGTTCATCAAGTCGATGCGCGGCTCAGACCCCGACGCGGCCATCTACTGGCTGGGACGGATGATCGAGGCCGGCGAGGACCCGATGTTTATCGCGCGGCGTCTGGTCATCCTGGCGGCCGAGGACGTGGGGATGGCCGACCCCCAGGCCCTCTCGGTGGCGGTGGCGACGCAACAGGCCGTTCACTTCGTCGGAATGCCCGAGGGCCGCATACCGCTGGCCGAGGCCACCGTTTACCTGGCCACGGCACCCAAGAGCAACTCGGCCTACAAGGCAATCAACCAGGCCATCGAGGACGCGCGCAACACCCGGAACGATCCCGTGCCGCTGCACCTGCGCAATCCAGTCACGGGGCTAATGCGAGGTAAGGGCTACGGCAAGGACTACAAGTACTCCCACGACCACGAGGGCCACTTCGCCCCGATGCAGAACCTCCCCGATAGGCTCAAGGGACGCCGCTACTACGAGCCCGGTGACCAGGGCTTCGAGCGGGAGGTGACCGAACGCCTCCGGCGGTGGTGGGGGAAGGGGAAGAAGGAGAGAGCAGAAACGGACTCCGGTTCGGACACTTGACCCAGGCTCGTTCGCCCAGCCTACATGAATCCGATACTTTGTCGCCGCCGACCTAAAACCCGGTTACGAAGGAGGTGGCTATGACGCCGGAGCAAAAAGCACAGAGGATGCGGGAGGGGGTCGGCCTTCCCTCGTCTCCACCAGACAGTAGTGACAACACATCCACTAGGGAGATTTGCTAACACCTCACATGCTGGTCCTTGCCAGGATTCCCATGACTGCCAGCGACGCAGCCACGATAACCGGGTCATCCGGGAGCCAGCTGTCGTTCCAAAGGCCGTGAGCTATTAGCCTGAAACGCTCCGCAGCAGTCGCAACGATGGCCCCAAGGGCAGCTATCCAGTAGGGCTGGAAAGGTGATGCCACGATGAGGCAGACACCGAGCATGGCGATCGAGGGCCATACGATCGCCATGTTGCCGCGACAGATTCTGGCCGTGAAAGGCCAAGCTATGTTGCCGCTACGGATGGAAGACCTAACGAGCCCGGCGGCGCTGTCTCCCCAAGCCATGAAGGCTATTGGTACGAACGCGAGCCACCTGTCGCCGAGCAGGCCCCATCCGACCGCCAGGCCAGCGGCGCCGGCCATGGGGTAGGCGGCCTCTGCCCAGTCCTGGGTCGACACGCTTCTACTGATTCCGCGAAGTGTCCGGCGAAAACCCAATCGAAGAGCGAGGATGGAGAGGGATAGGACGCCTGCGAGCGCGATGGCTGTCCAGGCGTCGAGCCAGAGCACCGCGATGAGGAAGGCCGCGCCACCTAGTACCGGAGCGGCGCGGCGGGACACAGTGCCGGGCACCCCGCGATCAAACAGGAAGTTTGAGGCGAGTAGCCCTGCGGTGGCAAGTATCACAACCCCGCTCGCAGCGAGTGCCTGGTCCAACATTGGCAGCCTGCTCCCTCATTCCTCTCTACTCCGCCACTCGCGGCTCCCAGTCGATCGCGCTCTTAGGACTCAGATTACGGCCTTGGCTGTCGGCCAGGTAGTAGACCCTGAGTGCATCACCCTTGTTCAGCTTTCCTAGACTACCGACCTTTTTCCGGGGGGTAAGGCTCCTGCCATAAACCTGATATGTGTACCTCACGTAGTACGTGTAGTATGTCCTTCCCGTCTCAGAATCCGTATGTTTCTCCGACTCCGTCTTGTCAACGCGGCCCACGGTTTGCAACCCTACGCTTCTACACTTGGCATCCGGGTCAAGCAGCCAGTAGGCCTCTCGTAGCGCCGAGAAGATGAAGCTCCAGGCACTGATCAGCACTCCCGTGATCCCACGGGCCAGTCGACTCCCGTAACCCGCAGCTGGATGCCGGGATGCGGTCTGCCTTGCGGCGCGTGCCTCCTTCGCGAGCTGTCCTGGCCCCGTCGTACCAGGACCTGGAATCGATCGCTTCTTCTCTAGGACGATGACCTTCTCTTCCGGCTCAGAAGTCTCCTTCTCAGCTTTCAGAAGTTGGGTATCAGACATTGCCACTCTCCTCTTTCTTGGTTAGCTCCTGGTCCTTCGTACCCGGCTGCATCCCGTCAATCCATCGCTTCTACATGACATTCACTTCCTTCCTCTCTGTTTGTCTGTGACTCAGATTCCGAGAGTAGCTGGTCAGCACCTTTCCAGAACATCCAGATTGACAGCTTGCTAACAACCCACGGGACAGGTAGCAGCGCAGCTATTAGAATCAGTAGCAGACTCATGGCCAAGATCAGGAGCAGGAGCTTTTCGGCTATAAGGACTAGAACCTCCATGTCTCTTCACCTCTTTCCTCTGCGCGATTCGTGCGTCGGATAAAAAGAGACCACAGCCGCCGACCGTGGTCTCTCATAACCCTGTTTTGGCCGGGTCGCCGCCGTCTATTCGCTTGTATCGCCTGTTGCTGGCCGTGCTATCAGCCTCCGCCATCGGTGGTGGATGATGGGTGTGGGGAGTCTCGTCCCGGCGTATGCCGTGACGTAGGCGGCTCCCGACCGGTCCCACCCTTGGCCGGGCGGTCGCTGGTGGGCGTTGAGACGACCGCCGAGGTGCCAGGTCCGTGACTTGGTAGGTACCTTCAAGGCTCCGGTCTCGCCGGAGACCTTGTGGCCCAGACGCGCCAGCCGAGCCGCCAAGCGCGCCTCATTGGCAGTCACGAACCTTAGCCGCCGGATGGCCCGCCGCTCGTGTCGTGTCATGAACGTCACCCTCTCCGTAATCGTCTCTTCTCAGCTGCCTGCCCTTGACATCGCCCATATCATGGAGTACTTTATTGCAACATACAAGTAGCTTAGGCGGAGAATACTCTCCGTTTTTTGTGGTACGTAGCACTACTGCGACATAGATGCGGCGCACCTGCTACGAGTGTTGCAGAAGGGGTCGATAAAGATGGAAGGACGAAGTACGCTAGTCTTCCGCCCTGAGCTGCCACCGGACCTTGAGCATGCGTCACACATCCGCGAGGAGGCCATCGATTGGCTTGAGATTCAGTTCCCGGGAATACCGTCCTTCACCACCGGCGCTGTGCTGAGCATGGCCGGCGAAAAAGGACGGCGCTGGCTAATTACTCGGCTCCGGATGCGCAATATTGGGAACGAAGAGTTTTTCAGCCTGCCTGCCACGGCCGACGCACTGACAGTGCTGTACCTGAGGTCCCGAGGGGTTAAATTCCGTAAAGCGGTGGATGCCGTCGTCGGAGGGACGGGACTGCCAAGAGGCCCTGAGCCCAGATATGGTGGAGTGTGGAACCGCCTGATCGTTGCCGCGTTGGATCGCTTGCGAAGACGGGTACCACCCCGTCTCCTCGGCAGCGCCGTGGCATCTCTCCTCAGAGACACAAAGGATCACCCCAACTGCCTCATCATTGTGAAGCGACTTGGCAAGAGCGCCGACGCACAGGTGTCCGATAATGCCCGCTCTATCAGCCATGACCATGTGTGGCGAACCATTCTGGAACGCCCAGCTCCGTCATGCTCGGTTATCGCTCCTTCCCTTGAGGTCCTGATTCTCGGAAAAGATCAGCTCCCTGCGAGATCGGAAGTGACAGCCCGCCACTTCGCAGGGCTCAAAGTGGAGACGGAACGCGAGGTGTATGAGCTGCTAATCGGAACCATGAGGCCGGCATCCGTTCTCCCGGATAGCAGGACCCTCGACTTCGTTGGCAAGATACTTGACACCGTATACCTTAATTTCGAGGAGTTTCACAAAGCGCAATCGTCTTCGAGATTCGAGGCAAAGAACGAACCGGAACCCGGCTCCGCGGATGATCTTCAGCTTTGGCTGATAGCCCGATTACTTAACTCGATCTATCCTGGCTCGCTCTGCGAAATATCTGAAGAGGCGCAGCCCTCTTCTGGCGCTAGAGTCCTCGCAAGCTCCGTGGCCAAGCCATGGGAGCCCTCCCCTTGGGACCCACCGAAGAGCCTGGAGATGCTTTCTGGATACGCGAGCCGTACCGGTGTTCCTTTGGTGGTGGAAAAGGTAGAGCATCCCTGGACCTCCGTAATCGAGTCCGTTGAGTCAGAGATGCGCTATCTAAGGAATAGGAACTCAGATGACCATGGCCGAGGTTTTTCCGCCTTGGCTTTGCCAATATTCTCTAGGTCTGGGAGCTCAGCGGGCTCCCTCTACATGTTGATGCCTCGAATCGAAGGGAGTCGGCTAAAAGTCGAGGTGCGCGTACTGGCGGTGTTCAGCCGGATCGTTGGTGAGGTAATCGAACGACAGAGGGCCGCCATTTATTCCGCAAAAGTCTCAGCGAACATCGCCACCTTTACTATTCTTCAACGCGATCAGTTCAATGAGGCAATGCTGGACCTGCTTAATCGAAAGGCAGTTGAATTAAGCGATAACGCACATCTCCAACAAGATGTGAGACTCCCCTTTCTTCTGGTCTCGGTGCACCGTCCTGACCCGGATGAGTTCGATCCTGCCGTATCAGATCGTCTCAAGAACTGGCTTGTCGAGAACTTGCAGCACCTGGAGTGGCGTTCCTTTGTTCGGTCACACTGGCCTGGCGGTCCGGAGGAGTACGGAACGGAGAGTTTCATCGGTGAGGTGCCTGGCGTTGGTGTCATGATCGCATTGGGTGAGCTGGTTACGAAGGGTGAGCTGGATCGAATTCGGAACGCATTCCCAACGACCATCAATCGAATTTCCCCCTCTAATGCGCCTGTCAAGCTGGTGGCCTGGGTGCTGGACGTGCCCGCGCGACGAATATCTGATGCGGCCAGCGATGGGGATATGCCGGCCTTAGCGGACGATGTTGAACGGTGGGCATTTGAGGTCGCGGCCGTCGTGGACGATATCACCGAGAGTGCCACCTTGGCGCACGATCAAGGCGAATGGGAGGCAGCTCTCCGTAAGGTCCGGAACGCTTTAAAAAAGGAAGGTGGTCGGAATAACTCTTACCTACGCAGGCTTGCCGCTGATTGTGCTTTCTCATTGGGAGATTGGCCGAGCGCTCTAAAGTACTCCCAGAAGGCGGCCACGCTGAGCAAGCGGGAATTGGGAAGCGGTCTGGTTCGGTCACTGTGCCTGGAAGGAGATGCCCACCTCTGTCTGTGCGACCCCATCCGTGCATGGGACCTATATTCGGATGCCGCTTCACACGCACCAAACCATCCACTTCCTCGCTACTACCGTGGTCAGGCCCTTCTCTTAATGGCGAGACTTCTCAAGGTGTTTGACGAGGAGGGAAGAAGGACTACCGCTTTGGAGGTCGTTGGACCAGAACAGATCGACGAGATACTCAACACGCTTGTCAATGGGGCGATGGAGGACCTAACGATGGCGGAGGACGCGCTCGATCGGTGGGGACTGATCCCTGAGTCGTACCAATACAGGAACTTCCATCTCGTACCCACCTTAATGGGACAAGGGATCGGCTATCTGCTCACTCGCTCACCGGGTCCCGCCGCAAGCCGGCTCCAGAGGGCTCGCCGGTCTTTCCCCAAGGATGATCTGTTCTTCCGCGAATTCATATACGCGAAGTGCTTGGAGCAGGGGCTTCACCGGCGTTATGGTGCGCTGTTGCTAAGCGATGAATGGGCGCCGCTTAGAGACCGACTACACGGGACGTTTGGGGAACCAAGCAACTGGCGCAGTTAGAATTATTGACCTATTTGAGCTTAGCACTGCGTAACCGACTCAGTATTCCCGGATCGGCTCACGCTCCCCCGCCTCCACCACAAACACGGAACTTCATCCGCCCCTTGCCGATCAGGCGGGGGCTGACTCCCGAAAGGTGGCGTCGACGACGTCCAGGGCGTAGTCGATGTCGTCGGCAGTGATGCCATAGTGAGTGGCGAACCGCCACCTGCGCTCGGCCTTGCCCCCCTTGATTCCCCTCTCCTCCAGCCGCTGGGATACCTCCACAGGCGAGTCCACGGTGACGTGGAAGTACACCAGGTTGGTCTGGGGACCATCGGGGCCGATGGAGATGCCCGGGATTTGGCTCAACCCCTTGGCCAGCAGGCGCGCGTTGGCGTGGTCGTCGGCCAGCCTGTCCACCATGGTCTCCAGGGCCACTATCCCGGCCGCCGCGATGATGCCCACCTGACGCATGGTGCCCCCCAGCCGTTTACGCCAGAAGCGGGCCTTCTCGACCAGCTCATGGCTGCCGCACACCAGGGAGCCGATGGGCCCGCTCAGCCCCTTGGAGAGACAGAAGCCGACGGTGTCAGCATCCCTGGCCAGCTCGGCGACAGGGGTCTCCAGATAGACGGAGGCGTTGAATATGCGGGAGCCATCGATGTGCAGTGGGATGTCGTGCTCTCTAGCCACCTGGGCGATGGCCGCAGTGTCATCCGGCGTAAGCACGCCGCCTCCGCAGTGGTTGTGGGTGTTCTCCAACGCGATGAGCCTGGTGGGAGGGAAGTAGATGTGGTCGGGTCGTATGGCCGCCCTGACCTCGTCGGGGTCCAGCATGCCTCGGTCGTCGTTATGAACGGTGCGGGGGTGGACCCCGCCCAGGATGGATGCGATGCCCTGCTCGTAGAGGTAGATGTGGGCCTTGTCGCCCAGGATCATCTCGTCGCCACGCTGGCAGTGGGCGAGAATCGCCGTCAGGTTGGCCATCGTCCCGCTGGGGACGAGTATGGCGGCCTCTTTGCCGAGCATCTCGGCGGCCATGGCCTCCAGGCGCTTGGCGGTGGGGTCATCCCCGCGGGAGTCGTCCCCGACCTCGGCCTCGGCTATGGCCCTGCGCATCTCAGGCGTGGGATGCGTAACGGTGTCGCTACGGAAATCGATGACTCGCATGAGGTCTCCCGGGTGACGGATTACGCGGCGAGCATCAATTCTAGCAACACCGCTTGTCAAACGCCATAGCGTCGCCTAACATTGGCAGGGTTGCACGGCGGTTAGATTCTTCGCCCCGACCTGCCGGGACTCAGAATGACATGAAGCTGCACTTGTCACTCTGAGCCCCTCGCTTCGCTCAGGGTGAACTTATCGAAGAGTCTTTCAGGATATTTTGAGGGTAACAGACGAAAGACCCTGCCGACTTCGGCGGAGGCGGCGGTGAGCAACGCGGAAAACACGCGCATAGAACGTGATTCGATGGGGGAGTTGCCCGTCCCGTCGGACGCCCTGTACGGGGCCCAGACCATGAGGGCCGTACTCAACTTTCCCATCAGCGATCTGCGGTTCCCCAGGTCTTTCATTCGTGCCCTGGCCCAGGTCAAGCTGGCGGCGGCTCAAGTCAACACGGAGCTGGGGCTCCTAAGCCCTGACCTCGCCGAGGCCATCGTCAGCGCCGCCCAAGAGGTGGCCGATGGAAGGTTCGACGACCAGTTCGTGGTGGACATCTTCCAGACCGGCTCAGGTACCTCGACCAACATGAACGCCAACGAGGTGATCTCCAACCGGGCGATCATATTGCTAGGCGGGGAGATCGGCTCCCGCAGCCCGGTGCATCCCAACGACCACGTCAATCTGGGCCAGTCGTCCAACGACGTCATACCCACCGCGATACACATCGCAGCCCTGGCCGGGATAAACGAAGAGTTGGTCCCGGCCCTAAAAGGACTCCAAAAGGAGCTGGAGCGCAAGGCAAAGGAGTTCATGCCCATAATCAAGACGGGGAGGACTCACCTTCAGGACGCCACACCCATTCGGCTGGGGCAGGAGTTCCAGGGATATGCGAGCCAGATAGAGCTAGGCATCAGAAGGCTCAGCAACGCTCAGGAGGGGCTTTCCGGGGTAGCGCTTGGGGGCACCGCCGTTGGCACAGGGGTCAACACTCACCCGGAGTTCGCAAGGCGCGTGTGCGCCAAGCTGCAAGACATACTGGGCGTACCGGTCCGGGAGACCGGCCACCACTTCCAGGCTCAGAGCACGCTGGACGCGGTAGTGGAGGCCAGCGGAGCGCTGAAGACGGTGGCGGTTAGCCTGATGAAGATCGCCAACGACGTCAGATGGCTGGGGTCCGGACCAAGGGCGGGCATCGGGGAGATACAGCTGCCCGAGGTCCAACCGGGGAGCTCAATCATGCCCGGCAAGATCAATCCCGTAATCCCGGAGTCCGTTTGCCAGGTGTGCGCTCAGGTCATAGGCAACGATACCGCCATCACCGTCGCAGGCCAGTCCGGTGTCTTTGAGATCAACGTGATGATGCCGGTCGCGGCACACAACCTGTTGCAGTCCGTGGACCTGCTGGCGTCGGCCTCCAAAAATCTCGCCGACCAGTGCATCAGCGGGCTGGCCGCGACCGAGAAAGGGCCTGAGATGGTGGAACGGGGGCTGGCCATCGTCACGACGCTGGTCCCTCATATCGGCTACGACGCCGCGGCAGCCATAGCCAAAGAGGCACAGGCCACGGGCAAGACCATCAAAGAGGTGGCCAGGTCCATGACCGACCTCTCAGAGGCCGAACTAGACAAGATCCTCGATCCCACTTCCATGACCGAGCCCGGCCTCTCCAGCGACATGTCGGGGTGACCATTGGAAGTCGTTTCATCATCGTTATCGCCTGCGGGTGAGCACCCCACCCCACGGTGATTATTCCCACCCACCCACCCTCGGCAGGCTTGGGAGAGAACCCCCACTCCACCAGCTAAGTCCCGACAGAGAACATTGAGCCATCAACGGTGAGTTCCAGACCACAGGGTGATTATATTTAAGGCGGGCTCGAAACTCCGCTACCCTGTCTGGACCGAGCCAAGCGTAGCGCGGCAAAAGCCTCCCGCATGATCTCGTTCGAGCTTGTGGCTTCGGCGGGGAAACAGGCCACGCCCACGTAAACCGTGTAGCCTGAGTTGGAACCCTCCAGGGCCTGCCGCCCAACTCCCTCGGCCTGCTGGCGGGATGTTTCAGGCAACAGCACGGCGAATACACCCCTACCGACCCGGCCGATGCTGTCTCCGGGGCGGACCACCTGCCGCAGATGTCCAACAAAGGTGTCGAGAGGATCGTCTCCCATCTCGCTCTGGTTCTCGCCGTCTTGCGCTCGTATCTCGACATCGGAGACGCTCACCACCAGGAGGCTGCACATGTGGCCACGCCACTCGGAGCGCCGGACCTCTTCGTCCAGAATTCGGGCGAACAGCTGGGAATTGTAGAGCCCCGTCGTCCCATCGATGGCGGCTACTTGATCTCGAGCTTCCGGTGCTTGAGCCTCGGCGTGACGCCGCCTCATCCCAAGAACCTTCGCCACCGTTAGCTTGATCAAGTCCACGTTGAAGGGTTTGGAGATGAAATCCGCTGCGCCCAGATTGATCAGCTTTGCGGCATTGTCCACCGAGGGAAATCCCGTGATCACGATTACGGGCAGAAGGGGATCGACCTGCTTTACACTGCGAAGGACTTCTATCCCATCTAGTCCAGGCATCACCAAGTCGGTTATCACGAGGTCGAAGGAGGTCTTCTTGAAGAGGTTTACCGCCTCTTTGCCGCTGCCGGAGCAGGTTATCTCGTAACCCTCTTCCGATGACAGGACCTCGGTCAGCAGAGTCAGGATGAGCTCGTCGTCATCGACAACGAGAATCCGGGTGGAGTCGTTCACAACAGACCCGCCATTACTGGATCCATGGTCCGCCGAGTCAATCAAGGGGTTCCCTCCCAGAGTCTATCTGGTGATATATCGAGTTCGTGGACTTCTAGCGCTCCCATGGACGGAGGGCGAGGGCGCGCCAGGTTTTCATTGCAGGCGTCCGATGCGACCGCACGACGATCTAACTATCGCACAGGCAAGCCCCAGCCGGATTGGGTGCAGGCATCGAGACGTAGTGGGTGAGGGCATCCAAGGTGTAGCACCGGGCGACCGCGTGGCCGGGGAGAGGAAGCGCTGTGGAATCACCGGAGGCCGTGGGCCTGAAAAGTGGGCAGGCCTCAGCGGAAAACATGGAGGGCGGGAAACGCTGACGCTACAAGCTCCTGCGGATCATGTTCTCCTCGTCCTCCCGTGTTTCCACCAGCCCTTCTATCCGCGCGATCAAGAGGTCTTCCAGCAGCCTGCCCACCGTCGGGCCCTCGGGCACGCCGAGCTTGATCAGATCGTCGCCTCTAAGGAGCGGCCTGATCTCATGGAGCTTGTCGAGGAATAGTCGCAACCTTTGCTCGACGACGGGGTCCTCTGCGAACAGCGCGCACGCCTCGATTGAAGTGGGACCGTAATCTCGGAGAATCCGATAGACCTCGCCGGCCCCCAGCTCGGGCGCACCCAGACCGTCGAATGCGTCTTTGATCAGACCTACCTCGCGCAGCGTGCTGGTCCATCGCGCGTCCATGTCCAGCCGGGAGGCGATCTCGGTCCTCGCGGCGGACGACGCCGAGAAGGTCAGCCCGGCGATGAAGACCAGGTCTTCTTCCTTCGAACCCTCGACGCTCATCTGACCAAACTTGGCCAGAACCGCGACATCCGACCGCAGATCGGGGTGAACCGCGGCCAGGACGCCCATCTCCCCGGCCTGTTTCAGGATCGATACGGCCGCTTCCTCGTGAAAGACGCGCACCAGCTCGTGCCTGACACGCACTCCGCTAAGGGCGCCTATGCGGTCCAGGTCGCGCTGGACCAACCGCCGGGTCTCCGGCTCGATATCGAACCCCAGGCGGCCTGCGTAGCGGACCGCCCTGAAGATGCGGGTTGGGTCGTCCACAAAGCTGTTGGGGTGCAAGACCCTGATGAGCTGGCGTTCCAGGTCTTCCCGTCCGTCATGAGGGTCCTCAACGTCTCCCCACGTGTCGTCGGAGACGGACACGGCCAACGCGTTGATGGTGAAGTCCCTGCGCGCCAGGTCCTGCTCCAGCGACCCGGGAGCCACCGTCGGCAGCGCGCCGGGATGCGCGTAGGACTCACGTCTGGCCATCGCGACGTCGACACGGACGCCCGAGACATCTACTCTGGCGGTGCCGAACTGGGAGCTGGCCTCCACTCGGCCATCCAGCTCGCGGGCGAGGGCGACGGCGAAGCCAGCGTCCGCGCCTACCGCGGCAACGTCCATCTCAGGGTCATCCGTCCGGCACTCGAGGAGGACGTCTCGCACCATACCTCCCACCAGGAAAAGCCGGACCTTATGCCGGGTAGCAGACCGCGCCGCGCGCTTGAGTAGCCTGATATGAGATGGAGGGAGGAGCTTGTCGAGGAGCGGGGCTATGTTCAACGCGGCCATTCTCTTTCCCGTGAGTCGGTCGACAATAGCACCCCGGATGTCCGCTCCGGCGCCGGAGTTCAGGAGAACACATGAGTCGTCCGAGATTCTTGAAGATCGGGTGGCTACTTCAGTCTTCGAGTTTCTCGGCCGAGTCCAGGTTGTGCAGGTATTTATTTCCCTCGCCAACTCCGTCCACGATCACAACTTCGTGAACGTAGACCTCCGTGGACTCAACGTACTCGGTCTCGCCGCTGGTCTCGACCATCAGGCCGCTGATGGTCTTGAACCGAATCCCCGGCTCTATGCTTTCCATCTCCGAGTACTTCAACGGGCTTCCTCCCTCCGGACGAAAAAGTACCTAGATAACGAGATTATCCGCGGGCGGCCTCCTACGCTCCCGTGGCGCTCTGACCCGGCCACCGGGACTATTGTACAAGCGGGCGACCGGCTGGACAAGGTGAATGGCGGAGCGATAGCATTGAACCTCAATCCATCCCGGACCGGTGGACCCGTGCAAGAAGACATTAACTACTGCCAGAGGTGCGGCGGACGGCTGGTCGAGAAAGAGCTGGATAACCAGCACCGGCCCCACTGCGAGAACTGCGGCTACGTGGTCTTCCTGGACCCGAAGGTCGCAGCAGTCGTGCTGGTGTCCAAGGACCGTAAGCTGGTCATGGTACGGAGGGCTATCGAACCAGCCATAGGTCGATGGTCGTTCCCATCGGGCTACGTGGACCGGGGGGAAGTAGTCGAAGATGCGGCGCGCCGGGAGGTAAAAGAGGAGACGGGGATCGACGTGGAGCTCACCGATTTCGTCGGCCTGTACTCCAGAACCGGCAGCCTCGTGATACTGGCCGCGTACGCCGCAGATGCCGTGGGGGGAACCCTTAACCCCGGCTCGGAGGCCCAGGAAGTGGCGCTCTTCTCCCCCGCTGAGTTACCGCCGTTGCCCTTCCCTCACGACGACCAGATCATCCAGGACTGGACGGCCCTCAAATCCGGTAGAGACCGAGTGCGCCCGTCCTAGGGACTCGCTCAAAATCACCCGGCGGCTAAACCCGCCCCCAGGTGGCCACTCTTTCCGGGACGATCCGCAGAACGGTACAGCCCTCCTCAAGCATCTCCACGTACTGAGGGTACTTGGCCCTGAGAAGGGACTCGGCATGCGATCGCTCCTCGCCGCCATCCAGAACTGCTGCGCGTCCCTGGACCATGACGTAGGCGAGACGGCTCCAGTCTTCCGAATAGTCATCGATAACCAGGGCCACACTCGCGTTTTCAGAGATGTTTCGCACTCGCTTCAGACGGGGGGACGACACGCGCTTGGGTTTCAGGTCCAGTGCAGAGTAGAGGCATGTGCCGTCGAACGCGTAGCACACCGGGATAACGTGGGGCACACCCGAGGCAGCGGCAGTGGCCAGCCGGCCGACCCGGTGTCCGGCGATAAACTCTTCTACTCGGGGGTCGAGTGAGATTCCCATAGCCGCTTAGCAGTCCCGGTCTTCCCAGGACTAGATCCTTTCCAGATATAGGAAGCTCGAACCACGTCTTAAACCCCCTGCCAGACACGCCTGCCGCGCCGACGCACAAAGCGGCCGAACCCCGGCTCGGGGAAGTGGCCCGCCGACACCAGGGACCCGTCCGCCTCAAGCATGTCCACCACCTCGAGGCGGGTCTTCCGGGAACGGATGTGGTCCATATCGAACTCGGGATTCCACCTGGTGTGGTGGGCCTGGGCCGGGCTGTGAGCGACATCACCTAGAATAAACCCCCGCTGGCCCGCGGAGGTTATCCTGATAGAGATATGGCCTGGGGTGTGGCCCGAGGTATCCACCGTTTTGAGCTCGTCGGTGAGATTGTAGTCACCTTCGATCAAGTCCATGATTTTCAGCTCGTCCAGCGGCACGACCTGGCTGCCGATGTACTCCTCGCGTTGTAGCACTGAAGGCTGAGTCCAGAACTCCCAGTCCGCCTTGGGGACAAGGTAGCGCGCCCTCGGGAAGGTGGGCCGTCCGCCGGTCAGGTTCCATCCCACGTGGTCAGAGTGAAGGTGGGTCATCACCACCAGATCCACCGACTGCCGGTCGACGCCCTTCCGCTGCATGTCCTCCAGAAGCTGTCCATCCTCGTCCTGCAGCCCCGTATCGACGATTATCAGCTTTCCACCCGACCGCACGGCCACGGAGCCATATCTGGGGTGGATGTGGCCGTTTTCGTCGAGCAGATCGGGATACTCCGACCGCCAGTGCTCCCTGGCGCTTTCGGGAAACGTGGGCGCCGGCTCCACATCACCGTGGCCGTCGGTCAGGGAGACCATCTCGACGTTCCCGACTCTCACGACATACTTGGGCATGGACTACTTCAAAGCCTCAGATGAGCGCGCCTTTAGCGGCTGGCCTGGAAAGCGGCCGCCAATGACCATCATTCTACCCATACCGCCCTGGTCATTCAAACCCGGAATAGCGAGGCCTTCGAGACCGGCAGCATAGGTACGAGACCCCCATGCTATACTCTCTGGCAAGGGTTAGCACAACCCGGTAAATGCTCCCGGAATGGAAGGAGATAAGGTGGCAAAGACGGGTGACCGGATCCGCCTGACCAGCCTGGCCAGCTGCGCAGGTTGAGCCTCCAAGCTTAGTCCAGAAGACCTGGCGCAGGTCCTGCGTCAGCTGCCGGAAGTCGCCGATCCCAACCTGCTTGTCGGGCCGGGTACAAAGGACGACGCCGCGGTATACAAGTTGGGCCCCGATCTGGCGCTGGTCCAAACCGTGGACTTCTTCCCGCCCATCGTCGACGAGCCCTTCACGTACGGAGAGATCGCGGCCGCCAACGCCCTGAGCGACATTTACGCCATGGGTGGCAGGCCTCTTTTGGCCCTCAACATCGTAGCGTATCCGGCCGACCTCCCAATGGCCATCTTGGGCGAGATCCTGAAGGGTGGGGCATCGAAGGCGGCCGAGGCCGGCGTCCTCATCACGGGGGGACATACCGTGGACGATAAGGAGCCCAAGTATGGGATGGCCGTCACCGGTCTCATCAAGCCCGGCTCCGAGGTCACCAACGCCGGCGCGCAGGCTGGGGATGTCTTAGTGCTGACCAAGCCTATCGGGACGGGGATTATCACCACGGCCGGCAAGGCACAGCAGGCGGCCCCATCGGTGCTCGACAACGCCATCCAGGTTATGAGCACCCTCAACCGGGCGGCCGCAGAGGCCATGACGAATGTCGGCGTCAACGCATGCACCGACGTGACCGGGTTCGGCCTGCTGGGCCACCTGCGGCTGATGCTCGAGGCGAGCAACGTCGGCGCCCGAATAAGGCTGGGCGCAGTCCCTGTGCTGGAGGGCGCGGTGGAGTTGACCGCACAGGGTTTTGTCCCGGGCGGGACCAACCGTAACCTGGACTCCCTCGACGGCCTGGTGGACTGGCACCCGGCCATCGGCGAGGCTTCCAAGCTGCTGCTGTGCGACGCCCAGACGTCGGGCGGACTGCTCATCTCGATCTCAGCCGATAGGCGGGACCTGCTTCTCGACACGCTACAAAAATCCGGCGTCGGTACCATCGCCGTGATCGGAGAGATCGCGGCCGCCGGCGCCCTCGGCGACAAGCTCGTCCAGGTAGCTCCCTAGCTAGCCGGGCCTCCGTGCCTTCTGGTATGTTTAACTACGCTTGACCCAAAGCGCGCCCAATCGCCCTGTGTCATCGAGACCCCATGACTATCAAGAGCGACATCGCGGAGCTTCTGCGCAAGGCCGTGGCTGAGGCCATATCGAGAGACCTTCTCCCGGACACGGACTCAGACGACGCGGCGGTAGAACAGCCCCAGAGCCCGGAGCACGGCGACTTCGCGTCCAGCCTCCCTCTAAAGCTGGCACGCCCGATGCGCATGGACCCGATGACTATCGCGGAAACGGTGGCCGGCCTGATCCCGGTGGAAGGCTTCCTGGGAAAGGTCTCAGCCGCGCCCCCGGGCTTCATCAACTTCGCGCTGAACGGCCGGTGGCTGGCCCAGCAGGTCGACGTTATCCGAAAATCCGGCCCCCTGTACGGGAACCTGGACATGGGCAAGGGCCTGAGGGTGCAGGTGGAGTTCGTCAGCGTCAACCCCACCGGTCCGCTGCACGTTGGCCACGCCAGGGGCGCCGTCTTCGGAAGCACCCTCGCCGACATCCTCACCGCGGCCGGCTACGAGGTCCAGAAGGAGTACTACGTCAACGACGCCGGCACGCAAATGGACCTGTTCGGCCGGACCCTGCACGCACGTTACCTTCAAGCTCTAGGTGAGCAGGCCCAGGTGCCGTCCGACGGATACCAGGGCAGCTATATGGTCGACCTGGCGGAGGAGGTGAAGGCGGAGCACGGCGATCGGTTCCTCCATATTGACGAAGGGGAAGCCACTGCCGAGCTCACTGAGATAGGCCTGGACAAGATGCTCCAGGCCATTCGCGAAGACCTGGAAAAGCTGAGGGTAGAGTTCGACGTATGGTTCAGCGAGCGCAGCCTGTTCACAGACGGCCAATATGAACGGGCCATGAGGCTGTTGGAGGACCGGGGTTTCGTAGTGGAAAGGGAAGGGGCCAGATGGTTCACGTCGACGGAGCTGGGCGACGACAAGGATAACGTCCTGGTCCGTAGCACAGGGGCACCAACCTACTTCGCCTCGGACGTGGCCTACCACTTTGGAAAATTCTTCGAGCGCAAATTCGACCGGGTCATCGATGTGTGGGGAGCCGACCACCAAGGGCATGTATCACGTATGCACGCGGTCACAGAGGCGCTGGGCGTGCCATCGGAAGGGCTGACACTGATCATCTCCCAGATGGTTTCCCTGAAGAGTGGTGGCCAGGTGATGCGGGTCTCCAAACGCACCGGCGAGTTGATCACGCTTCGAGAGCTGATCGCAGAGGTAGGCCCCGACGCGTGTCGCTTTTTCTTCCTGTCCCGGTCCCCCGAAAGCCAGATGGACTTCGACATAGAACTCGCCAGGAAGGAATCGTCGGAAAACCCAGTCTACTACGTCCAGTACGCCCACGCCCGCATCGCCAGCATCCTCAGGCTTGCGCAAGAAAAGGGGATCGAATACGAGGACGGGGAGCCTGCGCTGCTGGTACACGAGGCCGAGCTGGCGCTGCTGCGCAAGATGGTGATCCTCCCGGAGCTTATAGAGACGATGGCCCGCAAACTGGAGCCACACCACCTGGCCCACTATGCGATGGACCTGGCGACCGCCTTCCACTGGTTCTATCAGCAGTGCCGGGTGGTGTCGAGTCGAGCCGAAGATGCGCGGCTGACCAAGGCACGGCTGAAGCTGGTGGAGGCCGCCAAAATCGTGCTGGCACGCTGCCTGGGACTTATGTCGATGAGCGCGCCGGAGGAGATGTAGGGCGACCGCACTACTCCAGGTCGCCCTGACTCTTGAAGCGTCGAGTTTTCTCGATGTAGACGTCGCAGTAGTACTTGATGCGCTCCATATGCCGTTCCTTGACCCGCCCCTTTACGCGACCGGGAACGCCGAACACGAGGGAGCGCTCCGGGATCTTCTCGTCGTCGAGAACCACAGCGCCTGAGGCCACCAGGCTGTCCTCGCCGATCTCCACTCCATCGTTCACGATGGCGCCGTTGCCTATGAGCGACCTGTCTCCCACTGTCCTGGCGTGGCACAGCACGCAGTGGCCTATGACCACGTTGTCCCCGATGACCACGTCCGCATCGCCATGTAACACGGAGTTGTCCTGAATGCAGGTGAACCTCCCGATAGTGATTTTCCCCGTGTCCCCACGTACCACGGCACCGGGCCACACGCTGGAGCCCTCCCCTATCTCCACGTCGCCGATCACATAGGCGAACTCGCTGACGAACGCCGTGGGATGAATCCTGGGGTTTATGCCGTCGAGACCTCGTATCACGGCTGCTCCTCCTCAACCTGAGATTGCTTCCAGCGTAATATACCACTCAACGTCACCCGGCCCACTAGCTGCCCTAACCCACCGGGTCCACACAGGGCCTACGCCTGCAAGGCCATGGGACCGCATTCATGAGAAGGAAAGTCGCGCCCCTCGCAACAGAGGGACACAGTTGAAACCGCAGCCAGCGAGGGGGCCCACACGCATCGGCGGTTAACCGGAGAGTGGTACCAGCTCGTTCACAATGTTCAGCACCTGGTCGATGTCGAAGGGCTTTGGGAGCACCCGGTCGAGCCCGGTCCTCGCCATCTGCTCCTCACCTATGCTCACACCCCAGCCGGTTACCATGATTACGGGGACATAGCTCTTGTGCTGTTTGATGGCCCTTACCACATCCCAACCGCACATCCCTGGCATTCCCAGATCAGTGAACACCACGTCGAACTCACCCTCCTGGAAGGCTGAGACTCCCGCTTCACCGTTAGGAGAAAGCGTCACGCTATGGCCGTCCAAGAAGAGTATGTCTCTCAGCGTCTCGCGGAGAAGCTCCTCATCTTCGATCACCAGCACGTTGACCGTCTTGGTAGCCGTGGGAGCTGCAGGCTCCTCCTCCTCCGCAGTTTCCCTCTCTGACGAGATGGGCAACGCGATGCGGACCGTTGTGCCAATGCCTTCCTCGCTGTCTATGTCGATGGTCCCTCCCTGGCCGGAAACGACCCCATAGGCCACACTCAGTCCCAGGCCTGTACCATCGGTCTTGCTGGTAAAGAACGGGTCGAAGACCTTTTGGCGCAGCTCAGGACTCATGCCAACGCCCGTGTCCGAGACGGCGATATAGACCTGATCGGAGGAGACCCCTGTGACGACGCTTAATCTGCCATCGCCCGATATGGCCTCATAGGCGTTGATCATCACGTTGGTCAGGGCCTCGCGAAGCTCCGGATAGCTACCGAAGGCGGAGACGGTGTCGCCCCGATGGACTTCGACCTCTATGACCTGTCCTTTGCTGTTGGCCTCGTCAGACCACTTATGCCTGGTCAGCTCCAGCACATCCTCTACAAGCTGATTAACATCCACGGGACGGAGCTCAATGTCCGAGTGTATGCGGGAGAAGTCGAGGATTCGTTTGACCATCTGGGCCGAGTCGCGCGCCGCTTTCTCGATCAACTTGAGAGAACGGAGGTGAGGCTCGAAGCCCACCTGGTCGAGCAGCAACTGAGTCCTTCCAAGGATGAGAGCCAGTGAGTTGTTAAAGTCGTGCGCCACCCCGCTGGCCAACTCTCCCATAGCCCTCAGCCGCTCGGAGCGGATCATCTGCTCCTGGGTGCTCTTGAGCGTTTCGATGGTGCGCTCCACACGTTCGTAGAGCTGCGCGTTGGCAACCGCCGGTGCGATCTGCGCGGCCAACCGCTCAAGGACACGCTGCTGGTGCGAGCCAAAGACGTTGGGCTGAATGCTCCACAGAAGGAACGCTCCGATGGCCCGTCCCTTCGATATGAGCGGCACCCTGATTCCGCACCTGAGTCCGGCCTCGTACATGCCCTCGTCTTCGGGGAACCGTCGATGTTGGGCAAGGTCCGGCTCAACGTGGGCTTGAGCGTTGGATATGACCCATTCCACGCCAGTGCCTCCCAAGGGGTGATACTCCCTCCAGCCATGGGTATCGGAACGCCAGCCCGACCGTGTACGCATCGATGGCGAACCGAAGATCTTCGGTCGCGGGCACGATGGACATCCGGTCGAATTCAACCAGCCGCCTGACGCCGGAGGTGAACCTCTCGTACACCTCCTGAAGCCGCAGGCTCGACGCCATTATGCTGGCGACCTCGTCGACCACCTCAAGCTCCCTGGTCCGCTCCTGGGCCTCCCGGTACAATCTGGCGTTCTCGATCCCAGGCGCGACAAGCGGAGCAAGCCGTTCGACGATGGCCTGCTCCCGCCCGCGAAACGCACCCGTTCCGCGGCTTATGAAGTTAAGGGTCCCCACGACCTTATCACCGGCAACGAGGGGAACGCGAATCAGCGAGCGCAGCCCTTCATCCAGCAAAGCCCTCTCATCGGCGAACGTCGCTTCCGTCTCGAGATCGTTGCGAACAAGGACCTTCTTACTCGTGTTGACCCAACCGGTGCCGCTGCCCTCGAAGCCGCACTTTAGCCACTTCTCGGACCGCCCGAGTTTCGGGCCCAAAAGGTCAACAACCTAAAAGCCGCGGAAGCCGGGTTCCACCAGGTGAATTGCCGCGCCGTCGAAGTCGATAAGCCTTCGCAGCTCCGAGACGAAGCGCTCGGAGACATCGTCCAGGTTCAGGCTCGAGGCTACGACGCCGGCCGCCTGGTAAATCAGGGTCAGCTCAGCCGCCGATGTCTGGACATCTGAGTGCTTGGCCTCTTCCTCCGAGACTCCGCGTGCAGAGCAAACGACTGAGCGTAGTTTGCCCGCCTGGTCTCGGAGAGGTAAAAGGGTAAGCCGGTATGCCGACACCGTCCCCTGGCCGTCGACACTCGCCACGAATGAGAAGGGCTCCGTGCCTTCGGCGGTGCGGCGCCAAGCGCGCAGCTTGAGCTCGCTCTGGTCAGGGAATATATCGCCTATGTGGCGCCCGATGACATCCGAGGCGCCAGCCCCCAGAAAGCGTTCACCCGCGTAGTTGGCCCACTGACACAGTCCCCTGGCGTCGCAGATATAGACGAGATCATCGGAGACGTCTAGAACCTCCGCTAGAGCGCGGGCAGGTTCCCAAGAGACGTCCTGCCGGTTAGACCTCAACCGAACCACCGCGAGCAATGCTCCTCGGTCTCAAGTCCTCTAATGCGTTTGTTGAGTCGGGCACAGTCTAGCACATGTACCGACATCGGATTCGGCACTCTCTAAGGGGCTAAGCGGCCTTTTCCTCCACCGAATCCCCCGGTAATGCAAGCTATCAGCTATATGATGACACCATATTAACGGGTGTCAACCTCCACGCGGCAACCGTGCTCGCCCCCATCAATAAACCACCCTCTTGCATGGGAGCACCCAGTGTCCCTCCCGTCGGGTCTGGCCTCGTGAACCGAGCCCTTTCAGCCACGTGGGCGGACATGGGATATGTGCGTACCGCCACCGAACGGGTGCGTTCGAGCAACAGAGCGGATATAATATCCTCATGTGACACGGGAGCCGAGGGCCCCCGCTTTCTGAGGATCGATGGCCAGCAGAATCCGCTACGCTTTACCATTCCTGCTCCTGCTTATGACGACTGCGGTCGCCTGCTCTTCCGGCTCTCCTTCGCCAACGCCCGAAGCCACCCCAACGGTGGCGTCCATATCGGCGCCCGAACCCACGGCCACGGCCACCCCCACCGCTACCCCAGCTCCCACTCCATCCCCCACACCCGCGCCATCTCCCATTCCAACGCCCACGTCGGAGCCAACGGTGTCTCCCGCTCGGCAGGAAGGGCTCCTGTTTGAATATATGTACGCCGTCCGGCTGCTGGAGTCGGGCCTGTACGAGGAGGCCATACCCCAGTTCAGCGTTGTGATCAGGCGGTTGCCCACGCTGGCGAAGGCATGGCATGGCCGCGGACTGGCCTACTACCACGAGGAGCAGCTCGATTTCGCCATGGAGGACTTCGATGAGGCCATTGCGCGGAAGCCTGAGTTCGCAGACGCCTACAAGAACCGCGGTGTGTTGTACAAGGACCTAGGTGAGAAGGAAAAGGCCATCGCCGACCTCGAGAGAGCGCTCTCCCTGTACGATGAGTTCAGGGACGCGCGGGAGATTGAGGAGACGCGCTCACTGCTGAATGAGCTCAGAGAGTAACTACCCGCCGCCCCCGTTCCCCACCGGTTAGTGGCGACGCGGTCCCTAAGACCGGCCCTCGATCAGGTTCCTGTACAGGTGGATGAGGCCCTGGTGACGACGCGCACCTTTCACCAACGCTCCACCCTCTTTCAGCGACAGGAGGCGCTTCATCTCGCGGGTGATCTCATTGTCGGCGGGCCTAGGAACGGCATGGTACAGATCGACGCATTGGCCCATGAGCAGCCGGTCGCCCCTGACGCCGGCCCAGGCGTGTACGAAGGGCAAGACCACATTGACTGCCAGTTCGATAGCGCGGTCCCTGCCGATCAGTGGTCGGGCCATGAGGCCCACGATTAACGGACCGGTCGCCTGACGGCCCACCAGACCCGCCAGTCCGGTAACCAACCCCGAATCCATGTACCGGTCCACAATGCGGGCGGCGCCCGCAACACGCCTCGCAGGGTGATTGGCGGGTCTTATGCGAAAAAGTTGCCACCGAGAGGCGGGCATGGGCCCTGGCCCCGGCGGGAGGAGCCTGAGGAGCCTCCTCATCAGCTCCTCCTCTCCGTGAGGCTCCGCGAACCGCAGCAACCCAGCAGCCCGCATCATCATCGCCTTCAGCGCCAGCAACCGGGTGGACGCCGGCTCTCCCCTCAGCTTTTGGAGGGCTGCGATAGGAACCCGCTCGGCAAGCTCTCTAAAGGGCTTGCGATTGGTCGAGTAGCCAAGCGCTTCCATCAGCGCCCGGTAGAGCACCTGCTCGGCATCGGTTTCGGCCAGCTCCATGGCGAACCCGGTGCTCTTGGCTAGAAATCTCCGGTCGCCCGCCTCGTCCAGGACCTTGGCCAACCGCTCCGGATCAATGTCCTCAAACGGTGTCAGATTTGAGATCGGACTCCCATCGGCACCCTCAAGCAGCGGGAGCGCAGCCTCAATGGAGACAACGGGCGCCTGGACGCCGGACGCCTGGCGGGAGGCGACTTTCCCCTTGGGCCGTACGACTACGTGGAGAATGACCCCGTTGTAGTTGGGGTCGGTGTGGTGGCGGTGGCCGCGCCAATCGGGGGCTTCGAGATGCAGCTCAACGTCGCCTTTGATCATCTCGCCGCCCTCGGCGGCTATAACCGAGTCGCGGAAATCGGGCCCGGCGCGCGAGCTAAGCCTGCCTGGATAGACCACCCGAAAGCGCCTTCCATCCTCCGTCACCAGGCCCTCGGAAAGTGAGGCGGCCCTACGCCACAACAGGGCCATGGCGCGCTCCGAGCTTTCTGGACCCGCCTGCGTGTCGTTTATTGAGACCGACGAAAGGCTGGACATAGAGCCTGACTTGCAACGGACAGCTGGCTAAGCTGGTGTCCCTCTTTGGGACGTGTCCTAGACACGTGCACCGGGTCTAACGGGAACTCCATCTCATACTAACGCAGCCCGGCGCTAAGCGCCACCGGCAGCCACTCCATGCCCACCCGTACCAACGGCAGGCCGTAGTAAACCAAGGGTCTAGCTGATAACATAGACCCTCTTCCCTTTTGAGGATACCTCTCGGTCGAGAGGCCAAGACGTGGCCAAAATGAGTTTTTATCACACCACACGCGAATTAGGGAGGTGAACTGTGGCGAGTCCGACCGATCCCAATCAGGTGCGTTTGACCGGAGAGAACCCCTTCATACGCATGTCCGCGGACGCGAACGGCCCAGAGATAACCCGAGCGAGCTACTGGCGTGTCCTGCTTTCCCCCGGAGGAGGAGGCCACGCCCTGTTCCTGAAGAGCGACGTGACCGACGGCCAGACGCGGGTCTACGCGGACAACATCGCCCTCGCCCGGTACCTTCAGGAGGAGATCGAGAGCCTCCTGACCCCCGAGTTCGCCGAACAGTCCCTTCAGGTGATCGACGCGGAGTTCTACAAGTCGGGCGACGCGATGACGGCCTGGACGGAGACCGTCGAGTCGGAGGAGGACAGCATATCGCTGACATGGTACGACTTCATGGAGCCCTTTGTGCTCCACTACGCTCCGGATGAGGCCATGCCCGGGATGGGCGTATACAGCACATTCGTGCCGGCGCGACGCGCCCAGCTCACCCTCAACGGCGCCGTGGCCGGAGGCAAAACGTTGCCGGACAAACGGGGTGACTGGGAGTCCACCACCTCGTGTCTGGCCTGGTCGGAGACGTGGGTCCGGCCCAAGTAGCGCACTGAGGCGAATTGCTGGAGTGCACTGTGGCCTAACCCAATCCGCCAATGCCATAAATCAGGAGAGGAACCTTGGACCTCAGCGACGCGGTAGCCGTGGTCACAGGAGGCAACGGCGGCTTGGGACAGAGGATATGCCGCGCGTTGGCCGAGGCGGGATGCCATTTGGCCGTGGTCTACGCCCAAAGTCGTGATGAGGCGGAACGCACAGCCGCCGACCTGACGGAGATGGGAGTGCGGGCCGAGGCCATCCAGTGTGACGTGACAGACCCGAAGGCGGTGGACTCGCTCATCTCCCAGGTGCTCAAAAAGTTTGGGCGCGTAGACATCCTGGTCAACGATGCCGCTTATAACAGGTGGATCCCATTCGATGACCTTGATGGGCTGACCTACGAGCAGTGGAACAAGATCATTAACGTGAATCTCACCGGTCCCATGCTCTGCATCAAGGCCACGGCACCGGTGATGAAACGGCAGGAGCAGGGCCGGATCGTCAATATCGCCTCGGTGGCCGGCCTCTCTCCACAAGGGTCGTCTATCGCCTACGCGGTATCGAAGGCGGGACTCATTCACCTGACCCGGTGCATGGCCGTGGGCCTGGCCCCCGAGATCCTGGTCAACTGCATAGCGCCTGGGTTCCTCGAGGGCACCAGGGCCTCTTCCAACCTGGACCCGGCCTACCAGGAGAGGGCAAGGACAGGCTCCCTTCTCAAGCGGGCAGCGGATAAGGATGACATCGCCGATCAGGTGGTGGCGTTGTGCCGCACCGACAGCATCACAGGGCAGACCCTGGCCATCGATTCGGGCCGCGTGTTTCACTGAACGACCCTGGTACGAGCATCCAGTCCCAAATAACCCGAAAACCAGAGTCAGGCCCGCACCCGTAAGACCATAAACGGCATCATATTGCTTGAGGCAAAGGTCTTTTCGCAGGTGCGAACAAAACAACTGAAAGGAAGCCGCCCACATGACGACACAGAAAAGCCCGTACGACGTCCTGATTGCCGGCCAGGGAGCAGCGGCATTCGCAGCGGCAATGTACGCCGCTCGCTATCAGAACAGACCAGTCGTTATAGGAGAGACCTTCGGCGGTGAGACCGCCACCGGTGGACTCATAGAGAACTACCCTGGATATGTGGCGATCGACGGCTTTGAGCTGATGATGCACTTCCGGGAGCAGGCCGAAAAGTACGAGGTGCCCATCGTAGACGACCGGGTAGTGAAGATCACGCGCAACGGACACTGCTTTGAGGCCACTACGACGGTGGGCGACATATACCAAGCGTCATCCGTGGTCCTGGCGGTGGGCAGGGAGCGCCGCAAGCTGGGCCTGGAGCACGAGGATGAGTGGACCGGCAAAGGGGTCTCGTTCTGCTCGACGTGCGACGCGCCTTTGCACCGCGGCAACACAGTCGCCGTGGTGGGTGGTGGCGATGCGGCCGTCAAGGGATCGGTGTTGCTAAGCAAGTACGCCAAGAAGGTCTACACGATATATCGAGGAGAGCAGTTTACCCGACCCGAACCCGTAAACCTGAGACAGCTGGATGAGGCTTCGAACGTCGAACGCCTGTTCAGCACCAACGTGGTCGGGCTGAAAGGCGCCGATGGCTTGACCGGAATCGTGTTGGACAGGCCACACAACGGGTCGGCGGAACTGGACGTGGACGGGCTGTTTTTGGAGATAGGCGCCGATCCCCGCGTTGAGTTGGCCAAGCAGCTAGGGGTTGTCCTCAACGACCAGAACGAGATCGTGGTCGACAAGCACATGCACACCAACGTAGAGGGGCTGTTCGCGGCCGGCGACTTGACCGACGCGTCCGGCGAGCTGAAGCAGACGATAACGGCCGCGGCCCAGGGGGCCATCGCCGCAACATCAGCCTACGCCTACGCGGCAGAACACCCCGAGGCGTGCTCCCTACACGCCGTGGGATACGCAGTGGCGTAGTCCCCCGATAGACTTCGACCCGGCTTTGACAGACCTCGCCAGGTCGATTCCGCTAGTGGTGGCAACCTCGGGCGGCCACGTCGAACACACCCTCCACCACGCCGTTGCGGACGGCGATGTACTGGTCCCAGCGGTTAACCAGCAGGTCCTGCCAGCCGCTGTGGAGGACGAACTTGTCCCCTACCCGCAGGTGTGTCGGGCCATCGGTCCTGATGACGATGTGCTCCTCGTGCAGCTCCTCGACCTTCGCCCCGGGCATGTCCACCACCGACGGGAATATGTTCCTGGGAGTGGGACCGGCCAGCGCTCTGCTGCCCACGTCTCCAACGGCGATACCGGGCCGGGGTGTGCTTATCACGGTCCCCAGAATCTTGGCCGCGAAGGCAAAGTCCTCCACGAAGTCGGTCTTGGTGTCCATGACTGCGTATGTGCCTCCCTCGATCTCGGTCACCTCTGGGATGTCCGTCGCCACGTCATAGGTCCAGGTCTCGCCGGATGACACCACCTTCACCTGGATGCCTTCGGCCTCGATGGCGTGTTTGACGTCCAGGCACCTTTGGATGTACTCCCGCCCCTCGATCATCCGCGTCTCCCGGTCCGGCCTGGCCACGGACGGCGTCTGGTGGCTCATGACCCCCAGGAATTCGACTCCCGGCAGGTCCTGGGCCTTTTTGGCGATCTCCACGCCCCGCGGGATATCCCTTATGCCGGCCCGGCCCATCTGGGTGTCCACCTCTATGACAACGCCAATCGTCACCCCATGAGACTGCGCCGCCTGGGAGATGTCCTGGAGGTTCCGTGGGTCGTCGACCGCTACCTTCATATCGCCCCGTTTGGCCAGCGAACACAGCCTAGCGATCTTATCTTCGGTGACAACCTGATTGGGAATGAGGATATCGTTTATCCCGCCCTCCACCATGACCTCGGCCTCGGCTACTTTGGCGGCACATACCCCACCTACCGTGCCGCCCGCGTCCATCTGCATTCGGGCCAGAAGAGGGCTCTTGATGTTCTTCGTGTGCTCCCTCATCTTGGTGCCGGTGTCACGATAGGTCTCCGCCATTCGCCTGAAGTTGCCCTCAAGGGCGTCCATGTCCAGCAGCAGACAAGGGGTATCCAGCTCCGATATCGGGGTACCGGACTGAGGCCTATATGCGTCCATAGATGCCCTCCCGTGTCAACGACTTGGTTCCCGCCGTCGGAGCTGCGCCGCGTCCATCAGCGGTAGTGCCCCCTGGCGGCCACATCCCAAACCGCCTCCAGCCTGCCCTCGCGAACGGCTTGGATGTAATCGTACAGGTTGGCGCAGGCCCCTATCTCCCAGGGGATGAACCACACCTTGTCCTTCAGATCGACCTGGCCTCCTCCACCTCCATCCAGCTTGATGCGGCCGTGCTCGGCGCTCATAGGAAGCACCGTGGCGCCAGGAATGCTGTCAACTACTGGATGCCCCAGATCGGCGCCTATCGCTTTCTGTCCCGCGTCGAGGATGGCCATGTCCGGCTCGGGTACGCTGGTAACCGTCGCCAAAACCCTCGCCGCGCACGCAAGCTGACCGCGGTGCATCCGATACCTGGCGTCCATGAGGGCGTACGAGCCCGCCGCCACCTCCGTCACTCCAGTCATTGCGCCCGCGATCTCGTAGTTGTGCGTGCCTCCGGCGATTACCGCCTCCACCTCTATACCCGCCTTCTCGACCATCTCCCTGGTGTCGAGGACCGGCTGAATCGCCCGACGGGACTCGGCGGCAAGCTCATCCGGGTCCTCGGCGAGTATGGCGCCTTCGTAGGTCATAAGGCCCTTGAAATTCAGGTTCGGTGCTCCCTTCACGGACTTCGCTAGGGCGACCGCCGGACCGCCCGGCTCCACGCCGCAGCGGTTCAGCCGGGTGTTTACCTCGACCGCCACGTTAAGCTCGACGCCCGCGGCACTGGCCCCCTGAGACAGGTCGCCCACGTTATAGGGGTTGTCCACCGCCACTCCGGTAGTGACTTGCCGGGCCAGCGCGCACAGTCGGCCGATCTTCTGCGGGGTCACGACCTCGTTGGCGACGAAGATATCTTTGAAGCCGGCGGAGGCGAAAACCTCGGCCTCGCCCACGGTGGTCACGGAGATACCGCCCACCGTACCGCCGGCGGCCATCTGCTTGTGGGCTATCGCCGGACACCTGTGGGCCTCCACGTGGGGGCGAAGCTTGGAATCTCTTTGGCGGAAGAAGGAGTGGACCGTCTCGATGTTCCGCTCAAGATTCGACAGGTCAACTACCAGGGCAGGAGTGTCCAGCTCCTCCTCAGGTGTACCGACGGCCTTGAGAATGGGCCGTTCCATTCCACCTCTCCCATATCCCAAAATAGGTCAGAGAGATACTATATCACTATCCGCGCGTCCACTGGCGCGGGTGGCAGTTACCGGCTACGCCGGTGTTTTGGTATTATGGCTTCCGACGGTAGACATTCAGATGGAGAGGTTTAGTTGGAGCCCCAGGCGCTTGAAAACTCAGACGTCAGCCTGATGGATGGGGAACGCATAGATTCTGCCCTCGATTTAAAGGTGGGCCTCACACAGTCTCCAGCCGACGGGGCCGATCTCCTGCTCCTCACCAACAAGCGACTCATCTACGTGTCCACCAACGGACGGCGTCGGAGGTCGGCGTTCCTGCCGGTTCGAGAGATAGCCAGCATCGAGGTCGCCGTCGACCGGAGCGGCTTTGGAGCCTACGTGTGGGCTGGGCTCGCCTTCTTGGTGGCGGGCCTGTTATGGCGGGTGATCGACCACCCCGCGGGCTCTGCGGCAGCAGCCATAGCGGTCGGGCTCATGGGGGTGTACCTGGTAGTGGAAAAGTTCATGGAGCCGGGTAAGTCCGTCGTCAAGTACAACGCGGGATCGGCGGAGCTCCAGTGTGATATCAACGGGCCAGGCGCATCGACTGACATCTACGATTTCATCAACAAGGTCTTCCAAATGAAAGAGGGTCCCCCACAGGAGCCATCGCAGTCCGAGAGGAAATTCGTCCCGTGGTGGTGAACTTGGGCCCATCAACCACCCGTGAGCTTTTTCAGATAGCTACTAGCCCAACCTGAGGCTAGGAACCGCGTCCAGGTCCCACTGGTGCACCGGTCCGTTCCGCAGATGGGGGTATGCTGCGGCCCCGATCATCGCGCCGTTGTCGGTGCACAGAGAGACCCTGGGCACGACCACCTCGACCGGCGCCCTTGCCACCATCTCCTTGCGTAGCAGGCTGTTGGCCGCCACGCCTCCTCCCAACAGCACCCCTCTGGCCTCGTATTTCACGGCCGCCTCCACGGTCCGCTCCACCATGGAGTCTACTATGGCCTCCTGGAAGGCCGCGGCCACTCGGGCCACTTCTCCCTCGTCCAGGCCGTCCTCCGGGGCCGGGTACATCCCTTTTTCCCGAGCCCTTTGGATGAGGGCGGTCTTCAAGCCGCTAAAGCTGAAGTCCAGCGTTCCCTTGACGCGGGGCCGCGGGAAACGGGCCTCATGGCCCTCGGCCCTCTCCGAGGCCTTCTGGATATAGGGCCCGCCGGGAAACCCCATCCCCAGCACCCGTGCGGCCTTGTCGAAGGCCTCTCCGGCCGCGTCGTCCCGAGTTCGGCCCACCAGCTTGAACCGGCCGTGTCCCTCCATCAAGATCAGGTCCGTATGGCCTCCCGAGGCTATCAGACAGAGCAGAGGGAAGCCGGGACTGAGCTCAGGGTCCCTCTCCTCGAGCCACGCGGCGTAAACGTGCCCTTCCAGGTGGTTTATTCCGATGAGGGGCAGCGCCTTGGCCAGCGCCAGACCCTTGGCCACATTGACCCCGATCAGCAACGAGCCGGCGAGGCCTGGACCGTGGGTGACGGCCACGCCATCAAGCTCCTGCAGCTCGACCTCGGCATCCTCCAGCGCCCGCCGCACGGTCGATGCGATGGTCAAGAGGTGTTGCCTGGAAGCCACCTCAGGCACTATACCGCCGAACGTGGCGTGAATGTCGGCCTGCGACGCTACGATGTCGGAGTGAATTACCCGGCCGTCTTCGATAACGGCGGCGGCGGTCTCATCGCACGACGTCTCAATTCCGAGGACTTTCACGGCTTAAAAACCATCGAGAAAACTACGCCCGGCCGCCAGGTAGTCCCTGGCGTGGCAACGCACAGACAGGCGATGGGACTATGGTACCATCATTGGGCCATTGCACCTCTGATGAAGGAGCGGGATTTGCGTCGAGAACGCTCCAAACGGCTATACGAAACGGCCCGGAGATACATCCCGGGAGGGGTAAACAGCCCAGCGCGCTCCTGGGGCGCCGTGGGCGGCGATCCGCTGTTCATCTCCAGGGGAGCCGGGGCCAGAGTATGGGACGTCGACGGCAACGAGTACATCGACTACGTGTGCTCCTGGGGCCCCATGATCCTCGGCCACGCCGACCCCGAGGTCGTCGAGGCGATCAAGGCGGCGGCGAACGACGGCTCCAGTTTCGGCGCGCCGACGGAAGTGGAAAACCGACTGGCGCAGATGGTGGTGGAGGCGTTCCCCTCCATCGATCTGGTGCGTTTCGTCAGCTCAGGCACCGAGGCGGCCATGAGCGCCTTACGGCTGGCCCGGGCCTTCACGGGGCGCAACAAGATTATAAAGTTCGGGGGCGGATACCACGGCCACACCGACGCCCTCCTGGTGGCGGCCGGCTCGGGCGCGACGGCCCACGGCGTCCCCACCAGCGCCGGCGTAACCGAGTCCTTCGCCCGCGATACCCTTGTGGCGGTCTACAACGACCTGTCGTCGGTGGACGCCTACTTCAGCGACGAGCCCGACGATATAGCCTGCGTCATAGTGGAGCCCATCGCGGGCAACATGGGCGTGGTGCCCCCTGCGGAGGGGTTCCTAGAGGGGCTCCGAAGGATCACGGCCAAGCATGGCGCCCTGCTGGTGTTCGACGAGGTGATATCCGGTTTCCGAGTTACCTACGGCGGGGCTCAGCACCTGTACGACATTACGCCCGATATAACTTGCCTGGGGAAGATCATCGGAGGCGGGATGCCGGTCGGGGCCTACGGGGGTAGGCGGGACATCATGGAAACGGTCTCGCCGCTTGGGCCGATGTACCAGGCCGGCACACTGTCTGGGAACCCGGTAGCAATGGCCGCCGGTGTAAAGACGCTGGAGCTGTTGCAGCGGCCCGGTGTCCACGAACGGCTGGACGTTAAGGCCGGTCGGCTGGAGGACGGCATCACGAGGGCCTTTGAGCGGGCGGAGACACCCCTGCGGGTCAACCGAGTCGGGTCCATGATGACGCTATTCTTCAGCCCGGAAGAGGTGACCGGGTGGGCATCGGTTTCGGCCTCGGACAAGCGTGGCTTCGCCCGATTCTTCCACCGTATGCTGGAGGAGGGCGTGTACCTCCCGCCCTCGCCCTTCGAGGCGATGTTCGTATCGACGGCCCACGGCGAGGCCGACATCGACGCAACCATCGAAGCGGCCGGGCGCGCTCTAGCGTAGGCCCACTTAAACCCTCAGGCTCCAGGGGAAGCGGCCGCGGCCTGGCGGATTCGCGATATGCCGTCGGCGACGCTCATCTCGCTGTTGTAGACGGCCGAGCCCGCCACCAGCACCCTCGCGCCGGCGTCCACGACGGTCTTGGCCGTCCCCTTATCGATCCCGCCGTCCACCTCTAGTTCCGCGTGTAGGCCCCGGTCATCGAGCATCGCCCTCATGCGCCGCACCTTCTCGACCATGCTCGGAATGAACGCCTGCCCTCCATGGCCGGGGTTGACGGTCATCACCAGAACCAGGGCGAGGTCCGGGAGGACCTCCTCCACGGCCGATATCGACGTGGCCGGACCCAGCGCGACGCCCGCCCCCACCTCCACTTCCTTGATCCGCTGCACCGTCCTGTGCAGATGCACGCACGCCTCAGCGTGGACGGTGATGATGTCCGCTCCCGCCCGAGCCATGTCGCCTATGAACTCATCCGGGGCGGCGACCATCATGTGCACGTCCAAGGGCAGGTCGGTCCACGACCTGATGGCCCGGACCATCATCGGCCCGAAAGTCAGGTTTGGGACGAAGCGTCCATCCATCACGTCTACGTGGATGTAGTCGGCCCCTCCCTTGGTGGCCTCCTCGACCTGCTCGCCCAGACGGGCGAAGTCGGCCGAAAGGATGGAGGGCGCGATCTTGATGCGCGTGCTACTCTCCACTCTCCGCCTCCAATTGGGACCTCGCATCCTCGATGGCCCGCCTCACTTGAGAGAACGCGGTGCCGCCGGGCACATCTCGGGCCGACACCGATGACTCAACCGTGATGGAAAATACGTCCTCATCGAAAAGGTCGGAGACCCCGCGATAGTCGTCGATGGACAACTCATAGAGCTGCTTCGACTGCTCTGACGCATGGGCCAATAGACGCGCCACCACGCCGTGCGCCTCCCTGAAAGGCATCCCTTTAATGACGAGGTAATCGGCGATGTCGGTGGCGAGAAGGTGGCCGCTCCCCGCGGCCTGTCGCATCCGCTCGGTGTTGACACGCATGGTGGATACCATCCCGGTGAACGCGTCAAGCGTGGGCAACAGCGTATCGACGGTGTCGAAGAATCCCTCCTTGTCCTCCTGCAGGTCCCGGTTATACGTCAGCGGGAGGCCCTTGAGCACGGTGAGCAGACCCAGCAGATGCCCTAGCACACGCCCGGTCTTCCCCCGGGCGAGCTCGGCGAAGTCGGGGTTACGCTTCTGGGGCATCATGCTGCTGCCGGTCGTGTATTCGTCCGCCAGACTGATGAACCCGAACTCGTCCGAGGACCAGACGACCATCTCCTCGCCCAACCGCGAGAGGTGAACCATGCAGATCGCCGCCGCCGACTGGAACTCAAGCAAGAAGTCCCTATCGCCCACGGCGTCCATGCTATTGGAGGAGATGCGGCTGAACCCCAGCTGGTCGGCGACGAACCGGCGGTCGATGGGGTATGGCAGGCCCGCCAGCGCGCCGCTTCCCAGGGGTAGGACGTCGGCGCTCTCGCAGGCACGCTGAAACCGCTGCTCGTCCCGCCCCAGCATATCGAAGTAGGCCAGCATGTGGTGGGCGAACAGCACCGGTTGGGCCCGCTGGAGGTGGGTGTAGCCGGGCATCACGGCCTCGGCATGCTCCTCCGCCCCGGCGACGAGGGCAGCGCGCAACCTGCGGACTGCGTCGAGCACTTGTGCGTTAACCTCCTTGGCGTACATGCGCACGTCCAGGACGACCTGGTCGTTACGAGAACGGGCCGTGTGCAGCTTGCCCGCCACGTCGCCTATTTTCTCGAACAGACGCCCCTCGATGTTCATGTGCAGGTCTTCCAGCTCTTCGCGCCAGGGGAAAGTGCCGTCCTCGATCTCACCGCGTATCGCCTCGAGCCCCTCGACGATGGACTCGGCCTCGCTCTCCCTTATGATGCTCTGCCTGGCCAGCATCTTGACGTGCGCAACCGAGCCGGCGATATCCTGCCTGTACAGCCGGCGGTCATAGTGTATCGATGACGTGTAGCTCAACTGGTTATCGCCCGTCTGACGTACTTTGTAGGATGATTATTCCCACCCATCCACCCTGGACTAAGTGCGAGAACGCTCCACCAGGACACAAACTTCAACTTATTCCTAGTCGCCACGCCTGGGCACAAGGAAGCGGCGACGCAGCGTCAGCACGCGGTCGTCATGCTGGTTGAAGGCGCGGCTCTCGATATAGACTACGCCTCGGTCCCCCCGGCCACGGGACTCCCGCACCTCGAGGATCTCGCTTTCGGCGTATATAGTGTCGCCCTGGAACACGGGCCCATCATGGGTAATCCGCTCATACTCCAGGTTGGCGACCGCCTTGCCGGAGGTGTCCCGAACGCTCATGCCAACCACCAGACTCAAGACCAGCGCGCCGTTGACCAGTATCCGGCCATGCTGGTGGTCCTCCATGTATTTTTCGTCTATATGAAGCGGGTTGTGGTTCATGGTCAGCAGGGAGAAGAGGTGGTTGTCCATCTCGGCGATCGTCTTCCCCGGCCAATGCTTGAATACGTCGCCGGGCTTGAAGTCCTCGAGGTAGCGACCGAAGGTGTCTCTGCCGTCGTGGATCATTTGCGCAACCACGGGAACTGCCTGGCGCCGAAGTTCTTGGCTGATATCTCCAGGACCTTAAGGAAGCCCTCGGCGTCGACATGGTCGTAAGTGCCCATGGCCTCCATAGACGAGTCGTCGGTGTAAAGCGAATGGGGCATCGCCTCAGGCGTGTCGTCGGCGGTCTCGAAGTGGACATCCCCCTTGTACAGACGGACGGATATGGTGCCGGTAGCCAGACGCCTGATAGGCTCCAGCGCGGCCAGCGCGGAGGTGGTGGCCAGGTCCAGCCAGTAGCCCTGGTAGATCTGAAGGCCGATCACCCTGGAGAGATGGTCGAAGAACTCCCTGGCCCGCCGGTCCAGCACGAACTGGATCAGATACTCATAGGACCTGCCGAGCATCTCCATGCCCGGAGCTTCGTACAGGCCACGGGACTTTACTCCTACGTACCTGTTT
Organism: Dehalococcoidia bacterium; assembly: GCA_965249225.1. Lineage (GTDB taxonomy): Bacteria > Chloroflexota > Dehalococcoidia > Lucifugimonadales > CBDFLT01. Next base: position 168,462 of record CBDFLT010000009.1, read on the forward strand.
TCGACCACATGGGTACCGATGCCGACGCCGTGCTTTCCAGCCAGTCCGTTGGCCTCAGTGAAAATCTCCATCAGGCCCATCCGACGGCCGTTCAGCGCCACCGGAACGCCCTCCTCCCAGCGAACGCTTACGACCTCGAACCGGTCTGGGGCGTCCCACGGCCACACGCCCATGCCAGGCTCAACGAAACTCGGCGCGACCCCGACGTCCTCAAGGTCGCCGGCCTCGTGAGTCAGACCGAGGAAGTTGGCGTCGGTGGAGTAACGCGCCTCACCAGCCGGTTTGATGGGCAGGCCGTTGGACCGGCAGTAGTCTATCATCTGCTGCCGGCCAGGGAAGCGGCTTACGAACTCGGAGTCCCTCCAGGGTGCATACACCACCATGGACGGCTCAAGGATGTTGCAGGCGAGCTGAAACCGCACTTGATCGTTGCCCCGGCCGGTGGCGCCGTGAAAAAACACCCCGATATCTTGGGCCCTGAGCTGAGGAAGGATCTCGCCCACGGTGACCGGGCGCGCTATTCCGGTGGTGTTCCAGTAGCCGCCTTCGTATCTGGCCTGCGCCTGGATCACCTTAAGGCCGGCCTCCGCCAGCGCGTCCCGCCCGGGGACGATGGTGGCGCTTGCGGCGCCGCAGGCCAGCATCCGGTCCTTCACGGCATCGAGGCTCTCCTCGTCCGGCTGGCCCAAATCGACGGTGAAGCAGTGGACCGAGAACCCGTGGTCACTCAGCCAATGGGTAGCCGCGCAGCTATCCAAGCCGCCCGAGACCGCACCCCCGACGAGACTGACCTCCCGCTCTTTTAGCTCACGCCAGTCCAATAGTCGAGACCTCCGGGAATGTGCTCAACGTCACGCTCATTCCATACTTGATGAGACTATCGTAGCACTTCCGAACAACCCTGAATCTCCCAGGAGGTGTTTCGGACCCTTACTCCATACACCCCACACTAGGGTAGTTGTTCTCGCCTAACCCGCCCTGGATGGCGTCCCTGAAAGCTCCAGCCCGGGCACGATGCATTAGGAGCCGCTCTGGCCCACAGCCGCGTTCAGACCAGCATCCAACCGCTCGAGTGCGTGGTCGATCTCCTCCCCAGTGACGGTCAGTGGAGGCATTAGGCGAACGGCATTGGACCTAAGAGGGTTCAGGAGCAACCCCACCTCGTTACAGGCTGAGACCACGGCCGCGGATATGTCAGAGTTGAAGAACACGGCATAAAGCAGGCCCATGCCCCTGATCTCGGATATGAACTCGTGGTTTTCTCCCAGCTTTTCCAGGCCGCGCCTCAGACGGTCGCCCATCCGTCGAGCATGGGCCGGCACGTCGTTATCGATGATGTACCTGGTCGAGGCGTTGGCCGCCGCGCAGGTCAGTGCGTTGCCTCCGAAGGTGGAGCCGTGATCGCCCGGCCGCAGGACAGCGACATGCTCCTTGGCCAGGAAGGCACCGATGGGAACACCTCCACCCAGGCCTTTGGCCAGCGTCATGACATCGGGCTCTACGCCGAACACCTGATAACCGAACAGGGTTCCGAGACGGCCGAGGCCGGTCTGCACCTCGTCCAGGATCAACAGCAGGCCCTGTTCGTCGCACCACCGTCTCACCTCCCCCAGGTACCCAGGCGACGGCACATTCACTCCTCCCTCCCCCTGCACCGGCTCCAGCATGACTGCGACGGTCTTATCGGTGGTCGCCTGTTTGATGGCGTCGACATCGTCGTAATCGACGTATGTGAAGCCCTGGGGGATGGGCTGAAAGGACTCCTGGTAGTGAGGCTGGGCCGTGGCCGCCACCATGGTAAGAGTCCTGCCGTGGAAAGAGTTGTACGCGGTAATGATCTCGTAGGCGCCGTTCCGATGCATCTTGCCATACTTGCGGGCCAGCTTGACCGCCCCCTCGTTGGCCTCGGCGCCGCTGTTACAAATAAAGACCTTGTCCAAGCAGCTGTTGTCCACCAGCGCCTGGGCGAGCTCGATCTGCGGAATGGTATAAAACTGATTAGAGGTCTGAAGCAGAGTACGCGCCTGTTGGGCGATGACATCGGCGATCACCGGGTTCGAGTGGCCGACGGCGTTCACGGCCCACCCCGAAGTGAAGTCCAGATACTCCTTTCCGGTGTCATCCCATACCGCAGTGCCCTCGCCACGCACAATGACGACCGGCTGACGGCGGGCGCAGAACATGTAATACTTGCTTTCGAGCTCCTTCCAATCGACAGGCATCCTACTCCTCTCCCTGAACCTGCTCCTCCAGGCGTTCCAGGGACTCCTCGATGCTGGACAGGTTGTCCTTGAGCCCTTGAATCGCGCCGCGGAGGCTTTCGAGCGGAGACTCCAACCCATCCTCAGATGCCGTATCCTCCGATACAGCGGGCTCTTCGGCCACGAGTTCCCCGACCGCATCGGGCGTCGTGACCCTCGGCGGCGAGACCGCGGTCAACGACTCAAGCGCCTCTTCCACCGTGTCCTCCATCACCACCTTGTCCACCGACGCCAGGATCACCTTTTTAAGCTCGGGAAACTCGACTCCCTCCGCCTGGAGATAGATCGGTTCGGCGTATAACAGGCTCTCCCCTAGTGGGATCACCAGGAGATTGCCCCTGATGCAGAAGGAGCCCGCCTGGCAACGAAGGGTAAACCATTGAGATATGAACTGGTCGTTGTCGATCCTGGCCTCTATCTGCTCGGGGCCGTCCACCTGCCGGTCTTTGGGGAAGTTGAAAGCTATCAGCCTGCCGTAGTTCTCACCGTCGCTGCGTGCCGCCAGCCAGCCGATGAGGTTCTTACGCTGATTCGGAGTGTAGGGCATGAGCAGTACGAACTCTTCCCGCTCCTCCTGCGGCAGCTTCATTATCACGTAGTAAGGCTCCACATTTTGCAACGCCTCGCCCTGGCCGAACTTCTCCTGGGGTATGCTCCACAGGTCCTCGTTGTTGTAAAAGTTCAATGGCTCCTTCATATGGTACTTGACATACGTCAGCGCCTGGAACAGGAAGAAGTCCTGGGGATAGCGGGTGTGGGCGCGCATCGACTCGGGCATACCGTTCTTCGGGTCGTCCATAGGCACCAACAGATCGGGAAATATCTTATTGTACGTCTTGATCAACGGGTCCTCGGCGTCGGCGATGTAGAACCGGACCGTGCCATTGTAAGCATCGACGGAGACCTTGACGCTGTTGCGGATGTAGTTGAAGCCGCCTTCAAGGGGATCGGAGTAAGGAAAGCGGTCCGTGGTGGTGTAAGCGTCCTGTATCCAGAATATCTGGCCCTCCACAGCCACTATGTACGGGTCCTGGTCCAGCAATAGGAACGGCGCGATAGTGGAAATCCGCTCTTGTACCTGCCTCTTGTACTGAATCAGGCTGTCCCCCCTAAGCTCACCACTGATGAGGATGTTGATGTCGCCAAGCTCCCACGCGTAGGCCAGCTTTCTGAAGAACGAGCTGAGCTTTACACCTCCGGACCCGAAGTAGTTCGTACGGAATAAGTCCCCCTCTTGGGTCTGATAGTCCACCTCGTCCGTTTTGGTGTTAACGATCACGTAGTCGGTGGTGTTCTCGCCGTAGTAGATACGCGGGTTGGTAATGATCGTTTCCACCTCTCCTGCTGGGCCATCGACAGCCGACCTCGACCCGACAGGAATGATCCCCTCGGATGGAATGTCCTTGGCCAGGAACGTGGGCCGGCCCTCACGTGTGAACTCGGTAACGGGACTCATGGCCAGGCCAAATCCGTGAGTGTAAATCAGCCTCTCGTTAACCCACGTCTGCGCATCGACCTCCAGCTTCTCCGGCGCGACCTCACGCGCGGCCAGCAGGACCTGACGATACTCGCCATCAACGACGTACCGGTCGACGTCGGCCTCCTTGAAGTCGTAGTAAGGGCGGATCAACTGGATCTGCTTGTACACGCTGGTCAGGGGGCCGTGGTCCCATAACCTGATATTGTTGACGGTCTGCAGGTTATCCGCGACGATATCGGCGGTCAACATTACGTCGGCCGGGTAGAACCTCTCCTCTACCCGATCAAGCGCGAAGCCCAACCGCGTGAACTCGATGTTGTGCGCTATGTACGGCTGCTCTTTAACGAATTCATTGGGGTTCACCGTGAACCGCTGCATCAGTCCCGGCCACACCGCTGCGAGGACGAGGGCCATAACGACCCACAGAGCCAACGCTCCCACCAACAGCCGGACGCGCCGCATATAGGCGTTCACAAGCATAAGGACCCCGGCGCCGACGGCCACGATGGTAAGTATGAGCAGCGCCGTCTTACGGGCGTGTAGATCGGTGTACGCGGCGCCGAAGACTGCTCCATGGCCCGAGAGCACTAAGTCCCACCTGTCCAGCCAGTGCCCCAGGCCCAGAATAAACATGATGATGGCGGCGATTATGGAGACGTGCACTTTGAGAGAGGTAGTTATCTGGAACCTGACGTTCCTCAAGCTGAAGTTCACGTAGTAAATGGCCAGGGTGGCGAGCAGGATCACGATGGCGGCGCCGAGCAACCATCCCTGGACGAAGTTGAACATGGGCATGGTAAATACATAGAAGGAGACATCCCTGTCGTAGACGGGGTCCCTCACGCCAAACGACACCCCATGCAGAAACCTCAGCCACGTCTCCCACTGTCCCGCGGCGATGGCCCCGAAGATCACGCTGAAGATAATTCCCGCGCCGATAGTCCCCCATAGAACCAGCCTCTTCAGAAGCTTCACAACTTCAGGGGGCAAGGGCATCGATTCCGGCCCCTGGGAGTACCTGTTGGCGAAGTACAGGCTTGCCCCCAGAAGACACGCCATCACCACCCCACCAATCAGGAACAGGTACACACGGGTGGCTATGATCTTGGCGTAGACACCCCTCAGTCCAAGCTGGCCGTACCAGAGCCAATCGGTGTACACGGACTTCAAGAAGTTCAGCGTCACAAATAGGAGAATTAGGGCCAGCAAGACGAGACCCCACTTGACCCAACGGCCCAGGTTGGTTGGAATCTGCTGTCCCTCGAAATCGATGGGAAACTCTGAGGTTTGCTCGAAGTCGGCAGCCACTTTATTCGCCTAACCGATCCGCGTTCCCAACGCCTTGCCCTCCAGGATGTCCAGGAGAGCCCGTGGCCTGCGCCCGTCGATAATGTGAGCGGCGTCTACAGTGCCCAGAGCTTTAAGACACGCCTCCAGCTTCGGAATCATCCCACCCCCTACCACTTTTGAAGACACCAAGCCCATGGCACGACGCTCGGTAAGCCGGGAGATCAGGCGACGAGACGGTAAGAGAACGCCCTCCACGTCCGTGAGGAATACGAGACGCTTCGCGTCCAGCGCCGCGGCGATCTCGCCCGCCGCGGCGTCGGCGTTCACATTAAGAAGCGAACCCGAGAGTTCAGAACCATCATCACGGTGGACCGCCACCGGGGCGATAATAGGAATAGAGCCGGAATCGAGAACGGCCTGGATGGGGCCAGTGTCAACGCTTTTCACCCTCCCCACCAGTCCCAGTTCAGGGTCTTGGATCTCGCACTGTAACATGCGCCCATCCACCCCACTCAGCCCTACCGCCTTGCCACCGATGCTGAGTATGGACCCCACCAGTTGCTTGTTGACAAGCCCCGTCAACACAGCCACGACGATCTCCAGACTCGCCTTGTCGGTCACCCGAAGTCCCCGGACAAACCTGGGCCGGACGCCCTGCTTTATCATCCAGTCGGAGATCGTCTTGCCGCCACCGTGCACCACCACGGCCCGAATACCTTTACGCTGAAGAACCACGAGGTCCTCCAGGGTGGTATCGTGGTCTCCAAACGTACTTCCGCCGATTTTGACAACTATCGTCCCATCGGGATCCGGTGCCTCCTTTGGAGTGCTGCGAATATGCGAGTCTGACAGGGGTTCTTGGTCCGGCGAGCCCTGCTCGGAGTTCTGTGGCCGCTCACCGGAGCGAGGTCCCTGCGATTCCATAAACACGAGGTCGGTCAAACGATCAAGTGCTGTAAGCGGAATTCAGGGTAACGTACTCCTCGGTGAGATCGCAGCCCCACGCCGTAGCGCTGGCGTCGCCGATATTGAGGTTGGCTCGCAGGCGCACTTCGGGCACGCCCATACTGCTCACCACCGCCTCATGGAAGAAGGGTATGGCGCTCCCCTCATGCACAATATGGATGTCGTTGACGAAGAGGTCGATCTTGGTCTCGACGACCTCAGCGCTGCTATTTCCAATGGCGGCTAACACCCGTCCCCAGTTAGGGTCGAGCCCATGCACCATGGCCTTGACCAGGACCGAGGCGGCCACCCCCCTGGCGGCGTCACGGGCGTCGGCCAACGTCTTCGCCCCGTCCACAACCACCTCGATCACCCTCTCGGCCCCCTCCGCGTCGCGGACGATCTCCTTAGCCAGCCCTATGCAGACGTAGGTCAGCGCCTCTTGGAACGAATCGGCCGAGGCCGAGCCGGCATTGATAACAGGGCCGCCGGCAGCGCCGTTCGCCAGCGCCAGCACAGTGTCGTTGGTGCTCTGGTCGCGGTCGACCGTAATCATGTTGAAGGAAGAGTTCACCGACTCAGCAAGGGCGTCCTGGAAAAACCCAGCCTCAACTCGGGCGTCCGTGGCGATGAAACAGAGCATTGTGGCCATATTGGGGTGGATCATGGCGGCACCCTTGACGGCGCCTCCGATGATGATCCTATGTCCATCCGACTCTATGGATATGGCGATCTGCTTCGGCCGTGTATCGGTGGTCATGATGGACCGAGCAAACCGCTCGCCACCGTCCGTGCCGACTTTGATTTCGCCGATGTTCTGGCGAATGAGGCCCATGGGCAGCTCCATGCCTATGATGCCGGTGCTGCACACCAGGGTCTCATCGGGCTTGATGCCGACGTGGGCGGCCGCCAACGCGGCCATCTCCTCGGCGTCCTTGATGCCCTGTTCCCCCACGAGGCAGTTGGCGCAGCCGCTGTTGGCCACAACCGCCTGAGCGGATTGCCTCTTCGCACGCCGACGGCTCACCGTCACCGACCCCGACTCGACAGAGTTGGTGGTGAAGGTGGCCGCCAGCACAGCAGGCTGATCCGACAGAAGGATGCCCAAGTCCAACACGTCGTCCCCCTCCGACTTGAGTCCCGCGAATGTCCCTCCAGCGGAAAACCCCTTGGCGGAAGTAACGCCTCCACCCTGAATAAGCTCGATCATTGCCAGCATCGGTCGTCCTTAACCATGTCCAACCGTGCGCGTTAATCTGGATGCGATGCGGCGCACGCAACGACGGAAGTATAGCATACAGGCCGGGTGGCGAAAAGCGACGGGCCTCCGAGCCATCGGGGCGGACCCGCTTTTGGAAGGACATCGGCCACCGATTTTCCTGCTACAATCGGACCATAAATTAGCCGCTGGACGCTTGTGGGTACTTCATTAGGCCGATTCGAAGTGGTTGAGCACACTGCCGACGTGGCCGTTGTGGCCACCGCAGATACCCTGGCGGAGGCCTTGTCCCTCGTCGCCACAGGCATGTTCAGCGTCATAGCCGATCTGGACACCGTCTCAAAGACGCACTCCGTCAAGGTGGCGGTCTCCTCCACAGACACCGAGGCGCTCGTGGTCGACTGGCTCAACGAGCTACTCTACCGGTACGAGGCCGAAGGGTTCCTGCCCAAGGAGCTCCACGTTTCGGTCGACGAGGGTAATGTAGCCCTCAACGCGGAGTGTCTGGGAGAGCCATTCGACCCCGGACGCCACCAGCTCGGCACCGCCGTCAAGGCGGCTACCTACCACCTACTGCAGGTGTCGCGCGACGGCCAGTGGGGTATTCGGGTCGTCCTTGACGTGTAGCCTAGCCTCTGATCAGTCAGCGTACGCTGAGAGGAATCTGCCCACATGGCCCGCACCGACGCGCTGAAAAGGCTGGACGAAAACCGCTGGGAGCTCCCTCAGGACTCCAGGCCTGGGATGCGAGTCCCCGGACTGCTGTTCGCCGACGAGTCACTGCTCAAGCTGATAAAAGACGACCCCTGCATAGACCAGGTGGCCAATGTAGCCTGCCTGCCAGGGATTGTTGGATACTCCATGGCCATGCCCGACATCCATTGGGGCTATGGCTTCCCCATAGGGGGCGTCGCGGCCACCGAAGCCGATGGCGAAGGTGTAGTATCTCCCGGAGGCGTGGGCTTCGACATCAACTGCGGCATCCGCCTTCTGCGAACGGACCTCCTGGAGGCCGAGGTGCGCCCCCATCTCGAGGACCTAGTGGCAACGCTGTTTCGGGAGATTCACACGGGGCTGGGACAGGGCGGACGGCTCCTGCTCAAGGCGAAGGAGGTCGACCAGGTGCTTGCACAAGGGGGCGCCTGGGCTGTGAAGCGTGGCTTCGGCCATCCAGAAGACCTGAAGACGACCGAGGAGGAGGGGTGCATGACGGGCGCCGAGCCCAGCGCGGTCGGCGACCGCCCCAAGAAACGTGGCGCCCCTCAGCTGGGGACGCTCGGCTCTGGAAACCACTTCCTCGAGGTCCAGGCGGTGGATGAAATCTTCCACGCCGACGCCGCCAGGGCGATGGGGATTCATGAGGTGGGCCAGGTAACCGTCATGGTCCACTGCGGCTCCCGTGGGCTGGGCCACCAGGTGTGCACGGACTCGCTACGGGCCATAGACGCCGCTAGCAAACGCTACGGCATCAATGTCCCTGACCGCCAGTTGGCATGCGTGCCCGTGTCATCTCCGGAGGGCGCTACCTACATGGCCGCCATGCAGGCCTCGGCCAACTTCGCCTGGGCCAACCGCCAGTGCATAGCTCATCTGACCCGTGAGTGCTTCGAGCAGGTGTTCAGCCGTTCCTGGGAGGACATGGGCATCTGGCAGGTGTACGACGTCAGCCACAACATGGCCAAGATCGAGGACCACGTAGTAGAGGGCCGGCGAAAGCGGCTCTGCGTCCATCGAAAGGGTGCCACGCGGTCCCTTCCACCCGGCCACCCCGACATACCGGAACGCTACCGGGACATCGGCCAGCCGGTAATGGTGCCGGGGGACATGGGCCGCTACTCCTTCCTGGCCGTGGGAGGACCGAAGGCGATGGAAGAGTCGTTCGGCTCCAGCGCCCACGGCGCCGGGCGAGCCGAGAGCAGGACCAAGGCGAAGAAGCTGCTGAAGGGACGGGACATCCGTCAGGAGCTGGCGGATCAGGGTATCGTAGCCATGGCCCGTGGGTGGGCCGGGTTGGCGGAGGAGGCGTCCATAGCCTACAAGAACGTAGAGGACGTCATGCGGGTCTCCGAGAGCGCGGGCCTCTGCACCAAGGTGGCGCGGCTGCGGCCCCTAGGGGTGATCAAGGGCTGACAATTAGAACCCTTCTTCATCCTCTGACGAGTACCCCACCGGCGGGGCATCCTTAAGAGGCATAGCCTTCCTGGAGGGAGGGGAGCCGCTCGGAGCCCCGCAGCCTGCGGAGGGCCTGCCTTTCAAGCTGGCGCACCCGCTCCCTAGTGACGCCAAGCTGCTCGCCCACCTCCTCTAGTGTGCGCGACCGGTCGTCGTAGAAACCGAAGCGCAGCATCAGGACCAGGCGGAGACGAGGGGGGAGGTCCTCCATCGCATGGACGACATCCTCTCGTGTCAGGAGGCGCATGGCCACTTCGTCCGGAGTCCACGAGGACGTGTCTGGGATGAAGTCTTCCAGGGTTGAGTCCTCTCCTCCGACCGGCGCCTCCAACGACACTGTCCGCCGCCGCTGGTTTCGCAGGTCGTCCACCATCTCCACACTCCAGTCAAGTTCCTTTGCGGCCTCTCTAACCGTGGGGTCCCGGTCCAGTTTCTTAAATAGCTCCCGCTCCACCGCGTTGAGCCGCTGAAGGCGCTCAACCACATGGACCGGCAGACGTATAGTACGCCCCTGATCAGCAAGTGCCCTGGACACCGCCTGGCGGATCCACCAGGTGGCGTAGGTGCTAAACTTGTAGCCGCGGTGAGGGTCGAACTTTTCCACTGCGCGCATCAGCCCCAGGTTCCCTTCCTGGACCAAGTCTAGCAAGGGCAGCCCCCGGCCAAGATACCTGCGCGCGAAGCTCACCACGAGGCGTAGGTTGGAGTTTGTGAGCCGCTCCGAGGCGCTCTTTCCTTCGCTGGCGAGCTCATCCCAGTAACCCTTTATCTCAGACTCGTGGTGGCGAAGAATCTTGGTCACCGTCTTCCCATCAGCGGCCTCTGCATCGCCGAGCTCCAGGTTGACCTCATCGAGGTGCTGGATGACGCTCCTCGGCAAAAGGCAGCACACCTTCGCTAAGGAGGAGCTCCTCTCGGCCACCAAGTCCTCCGGCATCTCGGTCCGCTCCGATATCCCCTGGGCGATTTCCAACGGAAGAGGGCCCCGGAGCGCCTCTTGCACGGTGGGCAGCCATAGAAGCCCAGCGATGGACGGCTTGTCACCCACCTCATCATCCAGCGAGGCCACTAATGCCACCAGAAGGTCTTTGTGGGACACTATGTCCTTGTAGATGACAGCCGCTAGTTCGGCGGGGGCGCCAGGCCGTCCATGTTCCTTCTCGAACCCCTTACCGATCTCCTTGAGCCTTATCCATCTCTCGACTGCGGTGCCCAACTCTACCTCTTGGGTGGCAGTCAGAAGGGGATTGCGGCCGATCGCGCGGAAGTACTCCTTCACCGTGTCGCCGGTGTCTTCTGCCACATCGGCATTCGCCGACTCTTCGGAAAGACTCTGTGCTAGCGGCCTATCGCCATCATCCGCCGACTGAGGCCTTTCCCGGTGGGAAGTACCCTGCAGCCGCTCTTCAGTGTCCGGCATTACCATGTCCTCTCGGCCCAAGTTCTCCTAATTCGTTAAGGGCGTCGTGTCAGACCTTACATACAGCTATGCAAAATCGCCTATTAGTCCGTATGCGTGCACTCCGCCGGGCAGGTCCATTTTGAATCTCTCTCAATACAATTGTACTCTTCTCAGGTCTCGACGTCAGCCAAACTGTGGAGAGGCGGCCCAGGGCTTCCGCTATTCGTCGACAGTTACAATGTAAACGCCCTTGGCCCTGTCGAGGAGGGAGTTCTCGTAGCTATAGTGAGCGTAGATAAGAACCCGCTGCCTCCCATCGGTCAGCCGCTGGCGCGCGAAGGGAACCGGGTTCCATCCCACCATCCTCAACAAGCGCGTCTTGCTCTCGACGGTGGATTGAAGGCCCTGGAAGTCGATGGTGAGGTAGTTGACGGTCATGGCGAAATCGTCTGCCACTTCCTTGCCGGTTAGTAGAATGGACATCGATCCGCGCTCACCAGAGGACGGAGGTTGACCAATAACCATCCAGGTCAACGCATGGTCCCAGGGGACGACCTTGGCGAAGCCCTCCGGATATTGAGCGAATTCGCCTCCGCTAACGTCGGCGACCCACAGACCCCCGCCCTGCTCCTCGAACCCGTACAGGACCGAGAAGAGGTATCCGTCGTCGCCGGTGAGATACGGAGAGTGGCTATAGAGATGCTCTGGACGATTTGTCTCCGTATCGGTCGGAAGCGGGTACTGGACAAGCTGGTAGGAGTCCGGATCATCGACATCCACCGTGTACACCGACTGCCAGCGCGGATCGGCCGACCCACCATCCGATGGGTCCGGCCAGCCCTCGGTGCTCAAAAGTAGGTAGGTAGAGTCCTCGCGCCGGATAGGCATGGCCGTCAGGATGGCGCCCGGCGCTACGTAGACCACTTCTGGATTGCGCATAGAGGGGTCGGTCCTTATCACGAGGTTACGCCGCTCTCTATCCGGCTCTTGGGGCCGCCATATAAGATGATATACTTCCTCACCCGCCTTGCGAGTCGCTCGCACTTGATCGCAGTCCCGCAGACCTTCTACTCCCAGCGACTGCAGGCGGGCCTCTCGCCAGTACCGGTTGGTACCAAAGAACGTGGAATCACGGCCATGAGGCGCGGCAGACGCCTGGCCTACCATCTCCATGAGAGACCCGCCTCCATTATTTGCATCCGGACCAGGAACGTTGGGAAGGAAGCCTATTGAAGTGAGGAGGTCCTGGTACGCGCGGGACGACACGGCCTCACGGTAGATCTCGCACATCTTGGGGGCCAGATGCGCCGGGGGCTCTCTCTGCAATTCGAAGGGAAGGGCCAGTATCTCCTCCTCGTACTCGCGCGCAATTTGGGAGGTGCCTGACACCAGGGTCACGGCGTCCACGAGGAAGTGGGTTGGGCCGCTGGTCCCTGGTTTGGCGCTTCGCCACTCATCGGGTATCCGGTCGGGTATCACCAGAAACGAGCCGTCGGGGAAGACCTCGCTGATAGTACCGGTCGTCTCTCGCCCAGGCCGGTACTCAAAGGTGATGCGGTGGAATAGGGTACGGGCGCCCACGGGGTCCTGGAGTTTGCGCAACACGTCCCGGTCCAACGGCACTCCCAGGCGCCGGTGCAAACGCTCGACCTTTTGGCTGGGGTGCTCGCCGACAAGCTCAGATTCGATGGCCAGCAGGTCGAGATAACGGACCCCAGTCTCGTGTGAAAGCCGGACCTTTGCCCTGCCCTCCCACTCCACAATCATCTCAGGAAGCCCAGCAACAGGAACCTGAACTCCGGACTCGGTCTCTGCCACGAACCCGGGTTTGACCAGTTGGGCCACCGAGGGTACGTCCACGTCCTCAGTGGAATCCCCTCCGCAAGCCAAGGCTAGAGCCAAGAAGGCTCCAAGCATGCTCAAGCACAAGGCCTTGGGAAGACTCGCGCCGCGGGAGTTCGATCCACCCATCTCGCGCCTCCTCACCCGTGCCTCTGCCGAGCCTCCTCCGCGAGACCAGTCATGTCGCCCGGCGCAGAGCCAATTGGAGAACGCCACAGCCCAACGCATGTGTTACCCGGTAACGGACTCCGCTAATTCAAGTCCATGACCGTGGTAAGCTCGACCGGGGTTTTCCGTTGAAGGTTCAATACTGCGCCGACGGCCGGCTTGAGCTGGATGGTGAACTCTTTGTCGGTCGTCAGCTTTGTGGTTATCCCCGAGATATCGGCGTCGATCTCAACGGTCTCTCCAGGGTTGACCAGGCTGCCACTGCCGGACAGCCAGGTGGGCGTCCAGGTGGACAGGTTTACGCTCTGGTCGGCGTCTATATATGTGACGACCGCCGCGTTGACGCCCGACGTGGACAGGTTTACAGCCGCCCCGCTTTTCGAGGCGTTGGTCACCTGGAACTTGATGTTGGTGACGTTGGACGGAGTGCTGGTGGATATGGCGATGACGGAGCCCCGCAATACCAGCGTAGACGACACCTCCTCGAGAGAACCCAGGATCGTTTGCTTGCTCTTCTCCGAGCTAAGCAGCCCCGTGCTCAAAATCGTGAAGGCGAACACCGACGCCACCACCACGAACGCGATGAGCACAATAGCCGTCTCTAGGCCAGTGATGCCCCGTTGGCCGTGCACGACCCGGAGGAATGACCTGCCCACTGACCTGAGAGTTGGTTTCATCTGGGCACTCTCCTCTGATGATTGACCCTGGACCCTCTTTATCGCTCTAATGCCGAGGGCCGACCACCCGAGAACATCTCTGAGATGACCGGCCCCGATGAGCCGAAAGGCCACGGCTCGCAGGAGGGTATAATTCTAATTGAAGTCTATTATCGTAGTCAGCTCAGCCGGGGTCGTCCTGCTCACTATCAGCGACGCGCCCACGTTGGGCTTGAGCTGGATGGTGAACTCCTTGTTTGTGCTGAGCTTGGTGGTTAACCCCGAGATATCGACGTTGATCTCCACCGTCTCTCCGGGGTTGACCAGGGAGGAGCTGCCCGTAAGCCAGGTAGCTGTCCAGCTGGTCAAGTTCGAGGACTGGTCGGCGTCTACATAGGTCACGATGGCCGAGTTAACGCCCGACGTTGCCAGGTTCACAGCCTCACCGCTCTTTGAGGCGTTGGTCACCTGGAATCTGACATCTGTAACGGTGAACGGTGTGCTGGTGGATATCCCCAACACTGAGCCGCGAATGACCAGCGTCGCGGCCGCCTCTTCCAGTCCACCGATTATGGTCTCCTTGCTCTTCTCAGAGCTAAGCAGCCCCGTGCTCAACACCGCGAAGGCGAACACCGACGCCACCACCACGAACGCTATGAGGACGATGGCCGTCTCAAGCCCCGTGATCCCCCTCTGGTCGTTCTCTACCTTTGCCATCCGCCCCGTTGCCCATGTAAATAATCGTTTCACTTCGGACTTACCCCCATTCTGCGTTTTTGTCTTTGTTTCCGCTCTCCAAACGTGCCCTTCAGCCACCACCTACTCGGTCTTACCGGGCCCGACTTTTGCGCCTAAAGCCTGATGAAAGACCGCACCTTCGATTACCGCTAGTTCAGGTCGATTACCGCGGTCAGCTCCGCCGGGGTCGTCCTGGTTATCAGCAGCGTCGCGCCCACGTTGGGCTTGAGCTGAATGGTGAACTCCTTGTTTGCATTTAGAGGTGTGGTCGAGGCCAGGGTGGACAGATTGACCAAGACCTCCACCGACTCACCGGGGTTCACCAGATCGCCACTCCCCGTCAGCCACGTAGGAGTCCACTGGGTTATGTTGAGGACCTGGTCGGAGTCGATGTAGGTGACGATGGCCGAGTTGAGGCCTGAATTGGACAGGTTCACGGCCTCTCCGCTCTTCGACGCGTTGGTCACCTGGAACTTGACGTCCTGTATCTGGGTGGCCGTGCTCGTGTCTCGTGTGGCGAGAATAGAACCTCGGATCACCAGCGTCGCGGCCGTCTCCTCCAGTCCGCCGATTATGGTCTCCTTGCTCTTCTCAGAGCTAAGCAGCCCCGTGCTCAGCACCGCGAAGGCGAACACCGACGCCACCACCACGAACGCTATGAGGACGATAGCCGTCTCAAGCCCCGTGATCCCCCGTTGATCTTGTCTCAGATTGAGGCTTGGTCTCGTTACGCCCTTTACTAACCTTTTCATTTGATCCTTCCTCATAAGGGGTTTGCCCTATTGCAGGTCCATCACCTGAGTCAACTCGGCCGGAGTCTTCCGGCTCACCACCACCACGGCCCCTACCGTGGGCTTCAGCTGTACTGTGAACTCTTTGCCAGCTCCCAACTTGGTAGCCAGCCCTGAAACGTCCACATCGATCTCGACCGTCTCCCCAGGGTTTACCAGAGGACCGCTTCCCGCTAGCCAAGTCGCCGCCCACGAGCTCGAGTTGACAGACTGGTCATCGTCAATATAGGTGAGAATGGCGGCGTCGAGGCCGGAGGCCGACAGATTTACGCTCTCACCGCTTCGGGAGGCGTTGGCCACCTGAAACTGGATGTTGGTGACGCTGAACGGAGTGCTGGTGGATGTGGCGACGACCGATCCCTTCAGCACCAGGGTGGCGGATGTCTCCTCGAGAGCGCCGATTATGGTCTGTTTGCTTTTCTCGGAGCTAACGAGCCCAGTGCTCAAAATTGCAAAGGCGAACACCGACGCCACCACCACGAACGCGATAAGGACGATAGCGGTCTCGAGACCTGTGATTCCCCGCTGGTCATCCCAGGTAGGCCTAGCGATCCCGCCCGGCCCACTCACTACGTGGCCCAAATTACCCCCTCTTTCACGCGTCTGCTGGAAACCGGCGTTTCCGATCTCGACTGAAGGCTAGGTACTAACCTGGATTCCATATTAGCGGCTTCCACACACCGGGTACAGAGTGTTTGCCCACATGTTTTGTTGGGGGGTAGCGGAGTGAATCAGGGACTTCCCCCCACAGGCCCTGTGGGGTTCCACTGTCGGGCCATGGGTGCTAGCACCTATTCGGTACGTGCCGGCATTGAAGAGCCGCGCACCCGATTGGGGCCGGTGGCACCCGGTGTACTGGGGCAAAGCCTGGCTTGCGGCGACGGCGACTACGCTCGTATAATGGCCTCTCGTAATAGACCCGTTTGAGGAAGCTCCCGCAATGCCACCCGCGGATGCTCAGGGAAAAGTCAAAGTTCTCCTAGTCGAGGATGAGGACCTTTACAGGGACCTCCTTGGCGCGGCCCTGTCTCAGCAAGATCGCTTCGAAGTGATCGGCGCGTTCTCCGACGGGAAAGAGGCCCTGGAGGCTGCCGCAACTCTGAAGCCAGACGTCGCGATCCTTGATATCGAGTTGGGAAGCGGTATGAACGGGATTCAAGTGGGGTTACTGCTACGCAGGGAGCTGCCCGACATGGGAATCATCCTGCTCTCCAACCACGGAGACCCGCAATTCGTGTCCTCACTTCCCAAGGAAGCGATCACCGGCTGGTCCTACCTTCTGAAGAAAACCGTCTCTGACATCTCCGCGCTTGGGCGGGCGATAGAAGGCGCCGTATCCGGCTTCGTGGTGCTCGACCCTCAGATCGTGGAGGCGGCCCAGCCCAAGTCGGGAGGTCTGCTATCTAAGCTCACGCCCCGCCAGTTCGAGGTAGGGCGTGACGATGGATCGGTACAGCCCAGAGTGAAGGCGGTGCTTACGTTTCTCCGTGAAAGCCAGGCCCTGGGGGGCGGATTCACCACCCCGGAGACGGGCACCGAATAGTACCATAGACACGTCACCTCCACCGGGGAATTTCTATGAAGAGGATCACGTGTGTCGACTCGGGGTCTTTGGCATCGGCGTCCACAAAAAGAGGAAGGCGCGATGAACCGTAAGATCATGCTTGTGGACGATGAGCCTGATTTCGTTGAGTTGGCGAAGGACCTCCTGCAACACGAACCCGACCTCACGGTCGTGGGTCACGCGGCAAGTGGCAAGGAGGCGCTCGCACTCCTCCCAACGTTGAAGCCAGAGGTCGTAATCCTGGATGTCAACATGCCGGAGATGGGTGGGTTCGAGGTAGCGGGGCGGTTGTTGAACGTCAGTCCTTCGACGAAGGTGATATTAGTAAGCACCATCGACGATCCCCAATACGACTCCATGGCGCAGTCGGTCGGGGCAGCGGCGTTCCTGACAAAGAAGAGGTTCTCGGCTGAGGCGGTACTAGCTGCCCTTAACCAGACCTAGCCCAGACCACCCGCCGCGCCCGGTCTGGCCGCCCCCGTCGCAACACCGCTATCACACCGCCGTGCGATTGTTGTCCCCGGCAACCGCCGGGACTGTCGCATTAGGCTCTAGGTTTCTAAGGGGCAGACGGACGCTGAGCCGTGTCCCTGCCGGGGGACCTAATGTGCTCTGGATGTCCCAGGTGCCTCCCGTCACGCCAACACGGTCCTCGATAGCGTTCAGGCCGAATCCCAGCTCCATCTGGGATGTGTCGAAGCCGCGGCCGTCGTCCTTGATCGACATCTCGAGGATCCGGCCCTCGTCAACTCCAAGGCTGACCTCCACCGAACTGGCCTTGGCGTGTCGGCGCACGTTGTTCAAACCCTCCTCAAGAATCCTGTATGCCACGAGGCGCACTTCCTCGGGTATCCGGTTCTCTACAGGGTCATCCAGCTTCACCAACTCCGGGCTGGATTGCAATGAGACACTCAGGTCTTCTTTCATCTGAGCAAGGAGGCTACGCACGGCGGGCAGTAAGCCGATGCGGATTATGGAGGGATGTAAGAGGTGGCTGGCCTGTCTGACCTCCCGCTCCCGAATTTGCTCCACCTCATCCCTGATCCGCACAAGGAGTTTTTTCGCTTCCGCGGGGTCCGAGTCCAACATCGCCTCACATTCACCCAGGCGGTGCCAGGCGAGGAGTAGGCTCGTCTGGACTCTACCGTGGAGCATCTCGGCGATCTCCTTGCGAACCGAATCCTCCGCGGTGGTGATCCGCTCTCTCGATCGCCTCAAGTCATCTTCGGCACGCACGCGGGTGGTCACCTCGAGGCTCAGTTGACGGTTGGCCTCCCGTAGCTCTTCGACCCTTCGCTCGACCCGGTTCTCCAGCTCCAGGTTAGCGAACTCCAACTCGTCGCGCTGCTTTGAGATCGTTCGCCACCCTCTCCACACGATAAATACCAGGCCGCCATACGTGATGATGAAGCCACCGCCCAACGTTCCGTACGTCACCGACCTGAGGTTGCGCAGGTCACGGCTGATTTCTGAGATAGACTGCCGATTAGCCACTTGTCCAGCCCCAGTAGGAGCGCCAAACGTCTGCTGTTCCAGGGTCTCGAGATCACTGTTGAGTCCCACGGTAATGACCACTGAAATGACCACACCGAGCACCACCATGATCACGCCGCCGAGGACGCAAAATCGGACGAGTAGATTTTCGTTTCGATCGTTCACATCTACAACCTAGCTTTTCACTGCGCGGGAGGTGCAGTTAGATGGCCCCGTTGGGGCTCCGCGTCGGTTCACGCGCTACCGGGGACTCCCCCTCATCAGAAAGGGCACCCCACAACGTTATGTAACGTAAAATATACACTTGGGGCAAGTCAAGGAACAGATCGGAGTCGTTTGCCTTGTTCCGGGTTTAGGCGTCCGGCACCCCACGCAGCAGACTCACGGTAGGTCACCCGACACATAATCCGTTCAGGACTGGCATCGGTAGCTCAGCGCCCGGAGAAGGCTTTCACCAGGATGCGAATCAGCAGCCGGTCCAGAGCTGGCGCCCACACTCAGAGGCCACACTCCTGTAACAGAGGAGTTTCATAGGAGCCGACCGAAGTGAGCCTTCACGGGTTGGCGTTCAGCCACGCCTCGATGTTGCCAAAGTACTTCTGAAGCTCCTCCTCCAATCGGGGGCCGGGGTCTATATAGGTAAACCCTCCGTTCGTCCCCTTACCGGTGTTGGGGGCAAAGCCGTATTTGCCGACCAGGGACGCCATCTGCCGCTTCGCCTCCTGGAGGTCCAGGCAAGGTTCCGACTGCCCTGGTGCCACGGGGTCTCTGCCGCAATGAGTGATTATCAGGCCGTCGATGTTGGTCCGCACGATGGGTCGCTCCCCATCGTCGATACGGGTCTTATAATCGATTGGGGCCAGCGTGCCATCCTGGAGCTGCTGGAACAGCTGCTCAAGCCTGCCTTTGACCGCCTTGAGATCGTCAAAGATGGCCTGGACGGTCGCAGGTTCGAGATCGGGGCGTTCCGATGGTGGTATGGGAATGGACGTGGCAACCACCACTCCCTTGTCGGGCTCATCGTGGGTCAGCGACGACGGCAAGGGAGCTTCGAGGGAGGAAGAGCAGCCGCCCCACGCTACCGCTAATACGATCAGTGCCAATATGGGGAGTAAGCGCATGTGTGACACCTAGTTTAATTTCACGTTATCTTATCATAGCTAAGGCCATGCCTGGCCTAGCAGGGTGCCACGGGAGGCCCCATGAGTCAGAAGACGGCTATGGGGTTGACGGGCGAGCCGGTGCCATACTGGACCGGCAGAGGAGCGACGGTCATCGAGAACTCCCATCGGTTACGCTCGGCGCATGCCTTGGACAGCTTACCTAGGTTGGCGTTGTCGATGAGCCACAGCCCCAAGATCGGGATTCCGATCTGATGGACCGGGAGCTCCGGATGATCGTAGCCGCTGGGCACCACGTCGTTGGCCGCGTCGGACCCAAGCATGGCTATGTCCCGCTCACGGAACCAGGGCACGCAGGCGGCGTGGGTCCCCGCAGTCGGCCCCTCCAGGTCCACCTGGCCCGTCTGGTGATAGCGCTCAAGATGTCCGTTACGTACGAACAGGACGTCCCCCGACTCCACTCTTACCCCCTGGGCCTTCTCCGCCGCCTCGAGCTCATCCGGGAAGATGGGCTCTCCAGGCTCCAGCCACGGGACACCTCGGAGCCTGGCTATGTCCAGCAGAACGCCCCTGGTCACCACACCCTCGGACAGCAGGTCAACCGCCCCCGCCCTCGCCCCCTCCTCCGCGCTGACCATCTTTGACGGAAACCCATTGTACATCTGGCCGTTCCAGAAGACGTGGCAGAGGGAGTCCAGGTGAGTGATGCTGAAGTCGTGATACTGAAAGCCGATGAAGTCCCCCGACATCTGCAGACCCTCGCTCACCTCCCCGGTTATGTACCCTTCCCCCGAATAGGTGACGTACCGAAGAACGTTGGACGTCGGGTCTCTGGGCGGGTCGGTGTGGATCGTCCAGGCGCAGGACACCGACACGCCCTCCTTGACCAAGGACGCGGCCTGTCTCCGCTTCTCCTCGGTTATAAGGTTAACGGTCCCCAGCTGGTCTTCGGCGCCCCAGCGCCCCCAATTGGACAGCGACTCGGCGTATTTCAGCACCTCTTCTTTTGTGGGTACAGCGCCCTTAGACACGGTCTCCTCCCTTCTTTTCTTCATAACTGTGAACGTCAACACAGCCTAGCACACTGCGGTACCAGCCATGGATCAATGGCCACGGGAAGTGCGGCAAATGGACGTTGACTATAACATAGAGACCTGATTACATTCGTGTTTATCTGATTTGACGCCGGAAGGAGGCGGCCTATGGCCGGGCAAACTAATGGTCACTCCGACGGTAGGCCTCCCGAGCTGATCGAGAATCATCGGCAAGGACGGATACTGGAGCGGTCATTCTACACCGATCCGGCCGTGTTCGAGCTTGAGGCGGAGAAGATCTTCCACAAGTACTGGCTCTACGCCGGGCACGTCAGCCAGATACCGAATCCGGGCGACTACTTCCTCCGAAATGTCCTGGACGAGTCGTTGATAATCATCCGGGGCGACGACGGCCAGGTGCACGCCCTGTACAACGTCTGCCGTCATCGGGGTTCGCAGATCTGCTGGGAAGAAACCGGCCATATGGGCAACCTGGTATGTCCCTACCATGCCTGGGTCTACAAGCGGGACGGGTCGCTCAAGCACGCCCGGCTGTTTCCCGAGGACTTCGACAAGTCGCGGTTCGGGCTCCACCGTGCGCCTGTGGAGGTCCTGGAGGGGTTCATCTTCTTCAGCCTGTCGAACGAACCGGTCGACTTCGAACCCGTTTCGAGAGACCTCCGACCGCATCTGGAGTGGCATGACTTCGGTAGTGCCAAGGTGTGCCACACTGAGTACCTCGATCTCCATGCCAACTGGAAGATCCTCAACGAGAACGCGCGCGAATGCTACCACTGCGGCCCGGCCCACCCCGACTTGTGCAGGGCCGTACCGTTCGCCGCGGCAACCGGCGCTCCGAAATACGTGCCGGAAGAAGAGCGACTTAACAAGCTCGCGGAGGCCCGATGGAGCGAGATTGGCCTACCCGCCCGAATGGTCGACCAGACGGTCGAGACCTGGTACCAGGCTTTCCGCCTCCCCCTCTTCGAGAGTCACGTCAGCTTCACCCTGGATGGCCGAGCGGTGGCGCCCCTGATGGGATACTTCGAGCGACCGGAGGACGCAGGGCAGCTGACCATGGGCATCCTTCCAACGTTTTGGTTTGAAGCCAGTTCAGACTACGCCGTGGTGATGTGCTTTACACCGGCGGAGCCGGCCCTGACGAAGCTTAAGATGGACTGGCTGGTCCGTGGAGATGCGGTCGAGGGCCGTGACTACCAGGTGGAGCAATTGACGGAGATGTGGCGAGTAATTAGCGGGCAGGACTGGCAGCTATGCGAAGGAGCCCAGGTAGGGATCAGCTCTCGCCACTACGCGCCCGGGCCCCTGGCAGGTGTCGAGTCGTGGCTTGATACGCTGGTCCAGTGGTATCTAGGTCAGTTGAAGAGCTAGGGAACCTCTGAATAACCCTTCATATGCTGGATTGAATTGATTGCAGGGGTAGTTCGAAGATGTTCAATTCTTTGCGATGGCCCATCAGGCTGTTGCGGCCCTAAATCGGGTCTGTTTGGGCTTCGAAAGCGGGCTCTGCCGGGGGCGTGTCGCCGCTATCAACCTGATTTGGGCGCACTTCTCTCTCGTCACACCGCCAAGTGGCGCTCGGCTGTCATCAAGTTGGCAAACCCCAGCAGCAACGCCAGCCGTTGCGTGTTCTTGGCCAGTCCACGATACCGCACCTTGGCGTAGCCAAAGTGACGCTTCACATACAGGAACGGATGCTCCACCTTCGCCCTGACCGACGCCTTGCGCTTCTCCGCCAACGCCTCCTCGCTTTCAGGTGCTAGCTGCCGACGCCGACCGGGCTTCATCGCCACGCGCCACTCCACATCCAACTCTCGGTTCTCCTCCCGCTTATCGACTCCCTGATACCCCGCATCGCCCCACACCCGCGTCTCTCCACCGTGTAGTAACCGGTGAGTTTCGGTCACGTCATGCACGTTCGCTGATGTCATAGCTACACTATGCACCACCCCTGTCTCTTCGTCCGCCCCGATGTGCACCTTCATACCGAAGCTCCACTTGTTGCCCTTCTTGGTCTGGTGCATCTCTGGGTCACGCTCCCGGGCACGGTTCTTAGTCGACGACGGCGCCTCGATGATGCTCGCGTCCACTATAGTCCCCTCCCGAAGACGAAGCCCCTGAGTCTCCAGGTGGACGTTGATGGTCTTGAACAGACCTTCGCCAAGATCGTGCTCCTCCAGCAAGTGGCGGAAGTTCAGGATCGTCGTCTCGTCAGGCAGAGGGCCCGACAGCCTCAGGCCCACGAATCGCCTCACCGACTCGACCTCGTATAGCATGTCTTCCATCCCAGGGTCGCTCAGGTTGTAGAACAGCTGCACGCAGTGTATGCGAAGCATCGCCGACAGCTCATACGGATGCCGGCCTCGGCCAGCCTCGGGATAGTATGGTCGAATGCGACTCTCCAACTGTCCCCACGGTATCAGACCGTCCATGCGCTCCAGAAACAGCTCCCGCCGAGTCTTGCGCTTCTTACACTCGTACTCCAGGTCCGCAAATGTCGGCTGGTTCATCTACTCTTGCTCCCGTCCTTAGTCAGTTCGTCTCCACTTGTCATGGTACTATGCCACCATAATCCACGGACTTGTTCAGAGTATCCCTAGAATCCTCTTTGATATACCTGAAACCGGTTACGGGCGGTCTCCGTTACGTAGAGCCGTCCTTCTTCATCCAGTTTCACCGACGCCGGGCCACAGAAGTAGGGCTCAGTCTGGGATGAGACCAGGTACGGCGTGCTGTAGCGAGAAGACAACTCAGGCATAAGGTCGGCCTTGTCTCGGAGCGCCCTTTCCTCCGGGTTGCCGGCATAGTACTGCTCGGCCCACTTGGAGTTGGTGGCCTGGCCTCTCAACATCACGACGAAACCGCCATCCGGCCCCAACACCTGCACGCGTTCATTCCCCCAGTCGGCGACGTAGATGTACCCCTCCGGGTCCACGGCTACCGAGGCGGGCCGGTGGAACTGACCGTCACCCTGTCCAGACTCGCCGAACTCGGCCAGGAACCGGCCATCCGGGGTGAACTTCTGTATCCGGTCGTTGCGCCAGTCGGCCACGTACACGTCGCCATGCGAGTCTAACGTGATACCCCACGGCAGGTTGAACTGGCCTTCACCATCGCCAAACTCGCCCCACTGAAGAAGATATTCGCCGTCGGAGGTGAACTTCTGGACCCGGTTGTTGTTCTGGTCCACGACGTACACGTTGCCCTCGGCGTCGAAGGCGAGCCCTGAGGGTCCGTCGAGCTGTCCGTCGCCTGTGCCGAGCTCCCCCCATCTACCCAGGTATTTACTCGATGACTCGAACACGCTGATGCGGTGGTTGTACTCATCGGCGACGTAGACGCGCTCCCGGCTGTCCATGGCGACGGCGGCCGGCAGCCTGAACTGGCCGTCTCCATCGCCGTGGGAGCCGATCTCGTAGAGGTAGTCCTCGTCGAGGGTCAATACGCCGACCCGGGAAAAGAAGGGCGCGCCCCGATTCAGGAGGAAGATACGCCCATCCCTGCCAACCGCCAGATCGACGGGGTCCTTGAACCCACGGCCGAGCTGTTCGTTGTTTACGAACCCGATGGTCTTCAGATAGGTCAGCGTGAACGGCTTGGTGGCGCCCTGTGTGCTCAATTCTTACCCTATTGATCGTCAATTGAAGAGAGACGGCGTCCAATCACGATAATTCCAGCTGCTGGGTGCATGAGGTCCCATCGCGGGGACCCTGTGCCAGATACACGCCGGGGGAGACAGGAGGGATGGCTAGGCCAGCTGGTACTCTCTCATCGAGGCGATGAGACCGAGCAGCTCACCGACGCGTTTCTCGCTCGCGTCACCACGCTCATGCCCCTTCAGCGATAGGTCCCCTTGCTTCGCCGCTTGTTCGACCAGCGTGGCCCGCGTCTCCTCCGACACGTCGATCGGCCCCATCAGGTCGAGGCAGCTATCCACCAGGTGCTCGGGCGAGAAGACGCCGCCGTTCTGAGACGCAAGCCTATCGATTATGGCCCGCACGCCGGGCTTTTCCACGTCTGACAACTCATCGGCGGCGAAGTTGACCCGCTCCACCAGCGACCCGCTGTTTATCCACTCGGCCCCCTCGTGCCAGCCCTCCACCGACGGCGGGTTCATAAGGGCCTGGCCCATATAGGCGTTTATGTTCGCGAACTCGATCATATCCAGCGTGGGCCTGGTGACTCCTCCGCTGAGCCGCAGGGTCCCTACTACCATCTCTGCAGGGCCCTTCACTCGCCCAAAACGTGCCTCATTCGACTTGAAGAAGTCGGAGTTGAACAGCGCCCGCAGCACCGAGCGGATCTCGTGATCGCTCTCCATGTAGGCGTTGGCTAAGGTCTCGATGGCGTCAGGGTTTCGGGGAGGGGTATGGGGCCACTGGGGCACCGGCGCCTCGTCGGCCACGAAGAAGTCGAACAGGTGCCGGGCGACGAACCGTGCCGTGGCAGGCTGACGGCATATGATGTCTATGATGTCCTCGCCGTTGAAACGGCCCGTCTCCCCCAAGAACGTCTTCTCTCCGTCATCGTGGTCGTAATCCCGATAGTTGAAATGGTAACCAAGGTGATTGTAGGGCCAGATGGAGTTCATGCTAGAGCGATACGACATATACTCGGCGTTGCCAACTGTCCATCCGGTGAAGGCCCGGGCGCACTCCTTGAGGTCCTGCTCGGTGTAGTTGCCGACCCCCATCGAGAACAGCTCCAGCAACTCTCTGCCGTAGTTCTCGTTGATAGCATCCCCGTGGTTCGTGTCGTTGTTGAGGTAGATGATCATGGCCGGGTCTCTCGACAGCTCCAGCAACAGCTCGTCGAACCTCCCCAGACCGTACTGCCGAAACATATCGACCTGACCCAGGACCGGCATGGTGGCGGTAATTGTGGAGTGACTTGTGGGGAGCACGCCGTGCCAAAAGAGGGCGATCTTCTCCTCCAATGGGCACTTGGTGGTTACCATGCGGTACTGCCAGTAAGCACCGATGGCGTTTTCCTCCACGTCGAACGTGCGGAAGTTCTCGTGGTAGCGTCGAATGATGTCGTCCGGCATGTTCTGGGGGTCACCGGGATGGAGCAGCTCCTCTACCGCCGCCTCGTAACCCATCGCCTGGTAGTGCTCAAGCTCATCCCGCGTAGCCCCGAATCCGGCCCGACGCAGCAGATGCGCCGTCAGCGCGACATCTTTGTCGCTCATAACTTTACTTCTTCAGGAAGTCGAACTGCTCGAACGTGCCGTTGACTATCGGCGCAGCCTCCAGACCCATCCACTGGTCCAGAAGCGTCGCGTACGTGCCCCGAAAGTCGTTGTTGGCTTGCCAGTCTCCGTCCAACTGGTCCTTCTCCTCTATCGATGGGTACTCTCCGTAAAACCCACCCTTCACCGACCCCCCTATCACAAACGACATTCCCCCTGAGCCATGGTCCGTACCCGACCCGTTGTCCGTGATCCTACGTCCAAACTCCGTGAACACCAGGATCGCTGTGTCTTCTTCTCTTCCTTGACCCTTCAGGTCGTCCATGAAGTCGCGTATCGCCGTCCCTAACTCTGTCCACAGCTTCGCATGTACCGACAGCTCAGACGCATGCGTGTCGTAGCTCCCGTGCTCCGCATAGTAGATCCGTGTTCCCAAGTCCGCCGTCAGCACTCGCGCTATGTCTCGCATACTCTGTGCTATTCCGTTGGACGCGTACTCCACGTTCGACTCGTACTTCTCTGGAGCCGTCCTCAGTATGTCCGCTCCCTTCAACGCTCCCGTACCTGTCTGTCCCAAAAACTCCATCACCGCATCACTACCCTCGGACGCTCCGTACATCTTCCCAAACGCCTCCAGTGCGTACTCTCGCAACCACTGGTCCTGTACGTCCGGAAACAGTCCGTACGTCTCCAGGTTCCCCACCGACGCCACAGGTACCCCACTACAGTGCAGAGACCTAGGCAACCCTCGCCCAAAGTTCACTCCCGTCAGTACGTTCTCTCCCTTAGGGTCCAATTCCCTTATCGCCCTTCCCAACCACCCCTCATCTCCCACTTTCTCCGGCTCCGCCGTGTGCCATATGTCCATCGACCTGAAGTGCGATCGGTTAGGGTTCGGGTATCCTGTCCCCAGTATTATCGCCACCTTCCCCTCGTCCCATAGCTCCTTTATCGGTCCCATCGTCGGGTGGAAACCCACCTCGTCGTTTATCTTCAGCACTTCCTCCGCCTCTATCCGCACCGTAGGGCGATAGTCGTAGTACAACCCGTTCGTGTACGGCACCACCGTGTTCATCGCGTCGTTGCCGCCCGATAGCTGCACTACCACCAAATTCCTCTTCTGGCCGTTGCTTCCGTTCCCTTTACTCCCCATTTATCCGCTCCTTACTGGGTCTGTGGGTAGAGTTTACACCTGCCGGAGGCCGCGTCAAGACTGTGTTGGGATCAGGCGCTCCAGGGACACGAACACAAGGCTCACGGCCTCGGACCCCTGAAGGCCGTTCGATTATATCATCTACGCCACAGATATGGAACCGAGGAGTCTTTCCCGCATCGCCTCTTTAAAGCGGCGGCGGTCGCCAGCCGCCCAGGTCCATCTCGATTCGTCGAGCAACCGCCAGCGCCACATCCTCGCGCCATGGCCCGGCTACGACCTGCACCCCGATGGGCAGCCCCTCGGCCGAGGTGCCACCCCGCACGACCGCCCCAGGCCAGCCGGTCAGATTATAGGCCATGGTGTACAGCTCCGTGAACCTGTGCACAGTTTGATAGGTACCATGTGGAATAGCGGGGTAGCCATGGACGGGACAGAGTATGACGTCATAATCACCCATGAAGGCCAGCATGGAGCTCCGGTACTCATCCCAACGGACCATCATGGCCGTAAGCTCGGCGATGGACGTTGAGCTGTCACCCTCGTAGGCCAGCTCGTTTTCTATAAATGGATGGACCTCAGTGGTCCCTACGCTCTCTAATACCGCCCGGATGGCGGCGCCGCCATCCGCTCCGAACAGCCCCGCTCCAAACTCCATGGTTTCGTTGAGGGCTTCCGGCATGTCCTCTTCAACGCGCATGCCTGCGTCGGCCAGGGCCGAGGCGGCATCTCGAATGGCCGCGCTGGTCTCAGCCGTCGGCTTCACGTCGCCGACATCGGTATGGAAGGAGACCCGTAGGTGGCTTACGTCAACCTCATCGGCGTCGCCCAGGGACATGGGGACCACTCCCGGGTCCACACCGTCCACGCCTGCGATGACCGCCAGCACCAGCGACAGGTCTTCAACAGACCTGGCCAGCGGACCGATGCCCCACATGGGCTTTTGCAGTCCGTCGGACCGCGGGAAGTGGCCGGTGGCTGGCACACGGCCCGTGTTGGGCTTAATTCCAGCGATGCCGCAGTAATGGGCCGGTTGACGAATGCTCCCGCCTGAGTCGCTGCCGATGCCAAAGGGCGAACCGCCGGACGCGATGATGGCCGCTTCGCCTCCGCTGCTGCCTCCAGGGGTCCGCGACAGGTCGTAAGGGTTATTGGTCCTCCCATAGATGAGGTTGTCACTCTCGCCCGCAAGGGACAGCTCGGGTAGGTTGGTCTTTCCCAGCAGGATCGCGCCTGCGCCTCGCAGCCGCGCCACCACCGTGGCGTCCTGCTCTGGAACAAAGGACGCCCTCCCCTTCGTGCCCCCCGTGGACACCACGCCGGCCGTCTCCAGGGCGTCCTTGATGGTCATGGGCACTCCGTGCAACCGGCCTTTGTAGTTTCCCTTCGCCAGCGCTGAGTCGGCCGCCCGGGCCTCGGAAAGCGCTCGCTCCGCAGTCACTACGACGACGGCGTTCAGCGCGGGGTTGACCTCTTCGATGCGGCGTAGGTGGGCGTCGACTACTTCCTCCGACGACACCTGCTTCTCACGGATCATCTTCGCCAGGGAGGTCGCCGATTCGAAGACCAGTTCGTCCATTTCACCACTCCCGATTTCCGGATTGTCCCGGAATGCTTCCGAGCTCAAGCGGCGGCCGGAAATTATCCCAGAACCCGCACCGTTTGCGTCCCTCCATGCGGTCCTGCATCCGAGTTACCCCACCCCTGGCAACGAAGAGGGAAAGGAGACACTCACGGGGAAGCCATGCACAGGAACGGCAGGCTTGACAACGACATCGTCCCAAGGCTACGGAAAACCCAGGAATGCAAAAGGGGACGACGCAGGGAGGCTACCTATCTCTATTCAAGAGGCCTCCCGGCGGTTTACCAACACACCCGGGAGGCCTCTATACAGACTCTTGAGCCTGCGTTACTGGCGGGTTGCCAGCCACTCTCTGAAGTTCTCTACCGCCTCAGGGTTCGCGTCCCGCCATCTCTCCATCGTCTCCTGACCAAGCTTGGCGGCCTCTGCGGGGGTCATATCCCCGGTAAAAATGCTACCGCCGGCAGGATAGAGCCAGTCATCTATCACAGGTGGACCGATGAACCACAGCCCAAACGCCGACCCTTTTACGAAGGTCAGATCGTACCTGTCCTCGTCAAGGCCGGGTTTTAGCCACTCCCGCTCGAACCGCGTGCTCCCCATTATCGCCCCGGTGATGTCGTACTGGGCCCGCATGCGCTCGGACTCGTGCATCAAGGCGATGAAGTCCGCGGCCGCTTGTTTGTGGTCGGACCATTGGGTTACGGAGATGTAGTGGATGCCCAGGGGCTGTTTGGTCCCAAGGGCTCCATCCGTAAAGCGCGGGGTGAGCATCACACCGATATTGTCTCTCCCCATCGACCTCGCCCACTGCTCGATCGCGGACTCGCCGGACATGACCATCGCCGCTTTACCCTGGGGGAACAGGTCCCAGCCCACGTAACTCGGGATCGACATCACTTCATCAACGAAGAAATCGTTGTCGATCAGCTCTTGTATGCGAGTCCACGTCTCGACGTACTCAGGGTCGTCCAGCTTGGCGCCACTGCCGAGATAAGCGTCGTACCACTCCTGCGTGGTGTTCAGCCCTTGTGCCTGGATCATCATCCAGGGAAGGTCGACCAACCACTGGTCTTGCAACCCGAAGGCGATGGGCGTAATCCCGATGGCGTTGAGCGCATCGCCGGCCGCCAGGAACTCGTCCCAGGTCTGTGGCGGATTATCGGGATCAAGGCCAGCCTGCTCGAACAGCAGTTTGTTGTAAGTCCAGTACATACCGACATTGTAGAGCGGCGCGGAGAAGGTTTCGCCCCGCCACGAGGCATATGCTTTCTGGACCGGGACGATGTCATCGAGCACCTCTGGGATGAGATCGTCCAGTGGTGCAAGGTCGCCGTTCCACATGGAATCGAGCATCCAACCCGACGCCCAGAAGAACTGGAGATCGGGTCCCTCTCGCGCCGCCGCGGCGGCTATGGCGGTTGGAGTCAGGCTCTCCACGGTCTGCCGGACTAGTTTGATGTCGATGTGAGGATTCCGCGCCTCATAGATCTCGGCCGTGTCCTTCAGCCATCTCTCCCAACCAGGCAGCTCCTCTTCACCCCACCACCAAAACACGAGGTCGAACGACTCAGGAGGCTCAGGGGCCACCTCCACCTCCACGATCTTCTCCACAATCACCTCTTTGTCTTCGCCGCAGGCCGAGGCCAATAGCCCTAGTAGCCCCAGCCCGATGGCAAACGCCACCAAATGCCTGTATCGTCCACTAAACATGTCCTTCTCTCCTTCTACTACAACTACTACAAAATCTTCAGCACTCGGGAGTTGGGATTCATAACAAAGCCGTGGATTCGTCGCAAGGTCTCAGCGCGTACAATCACGGTGCCAACCTTACCAGGTAATCCACCGGTGTCAAGCCTAGGATAACAAGGTACCTGTCACCAAACCCGCCGCTGACCTGGGACAGACTAAATGTCCGCTCAGAGGCCGTGGTGGCTACCTGAAATGTGGCATTACCTTTTCACCGATAAGCCTCATGGACCGTTCGACATGTCGGGGGTCCATTTCCCCGGTGTCGAGGGTGGACAGCAGGTTGCGAACACCCAGGTCTCTCAACTCGGCGATCTGGTCGGCGGCCTGACCAGGTGTCCCCACGATGAACGCCTCCTGAAAGTCATGCTCCACGGGATCGATCGGCGGAGTGTGGACTCCGGCGGGGTTGTATTGCTCTAGGGCCTGGTGTTCGTGGGCCATCCGACGCCGATGGCCCTCCTCGGCCACCTCCCGAGCCTCGGAGTAATCGTCCGCCACGAACATATGTCTGGCCACCCACGTCTCATCGAGGACCCTTTCCGCGGTCTCTTCGGACAGCCCCGCCTCTTGCATGGCCTCGTGGTATATTCCAAGCAGCCTGCTGATGTCCTCTTTCGAGTGAACCGCCAGGAGGATGGGACGGCCGACTTTGGCCATGGCGACGATGGAACCTTCGCTCGAGCACGCCCGGACCAGCGGCGGGTGTGGCTTCTGGTAAGGCCGTGGCCGTAGCATGGGAAAGGCCACATGGAAAAACTTCCCCTCGTACCGCAGGTTCTCGGTTGTCCACGCCTTCACGAGAAGGTCTTCGGCCTCGGCCAGGCGTTGCCGTCCCTCTTCCAGGGTCAGGCCGAAGCCGATGTACTCGTAGTGGTTGAAGCTGGAGCCTCGCCCGATGCCCACGATGAGCCGCCCATGACTCAGGTTGTCCAGAAGGGTGGCCTGAGCGGCCAACCGCACCGGATGGTGCAGGGCCAACTGGACCACGGCGAACCCTATCTTCACCCGCTTCGTCCTGACGGCCACGGCGGCGCCGAATGTCAGGGGGTCGACGTAGGCGGTGGTGCCGTCGAAGTGGTGCTCGGTTAGCCACACCGCGTCGAATCCGACCTCCTCGGCCAGCTCCGCCTCACGCAATGCGCTGTCGATCACCTGCCCGTCGTTTTCCGGGTTTCGGCTTAGCGGGAACATGAAGGTCCCAAAGCGCATGAGGCTCTCCTGGCGCTGGGCGGCTCTCAGACTTGTGTCAATGCCTTAAATCCACACGCGGTCCCGGCTATGGCGCGGGGTTGATGTTGAAGTTCAGCCGGAAGAAGTTCGCCGGGTCGTACTTGCGCTTGACCTGCACCAGTCGCTCGTAGTTCGGCCCATACGACGATCGGACCGGTTCCACGCCGCAGTCGTCCTCAGATAGGTAGTTCACGTACCGTCTTTTGGACAAAAAGCGCCCCATTTCTTTGTAAGTCTCCCGGGTCCAAGTCACGTTCTCGTCGGTGTCTGTGGGATCGAGCCAGACCGAAATCATGAGGAAGTCGTACCCCGGATTGCGGTGAGGGTAGGCGGTCGCAGTGTCGGGCACGCGAGTCACTTCCCCGTGGAAGAGCTCGAGGCCTAGGCCGCTCATCGGCGATGGGCAGCTCGCGAAGCAATCGACCATCGTGTCGATGGCGTCGTCAGATAGCTCCTCGACGAAGCTCGACTTGTAGTAGTTAAGGGAGCCCGCCGGATTGGCTTCATCGGCCATCATATTCACGGCCGTATAGGGCGTCGGGCCGATCTCGGTCTGGACCGGCGACCCGAAAGTGAGCAGAGGCTGGAGGTCCTTCTCGGCCTGTTCCGGAGGGTCGAGATGACAGAAGGCCGCAGCGGCCATCTTCTGTCCAGAGCCGTCTGGCGCATGAACGAGGTCCACATTGACGGCGAGCTCGTCCGGCAAGGCGGCCGTGAAGTCTCGATAGAACCGCAGAAACTCGCCGGCAGCACGGTACGGGTGGAGGACCACCCCCCAGGTGACCATAGGTCCCACGGCATAGAGACGATACTCGAAGGATGCTACCACACCGAAGTTGCCGCCGCCGCCGCGCAGCGCCCAAAAGAGATCCTCGTTCTCCTCTTCGCTGGCCACGAGTATACGGCCGTCGGCGGTCACCACCTCGGCCGAAATAAGGTTGTCGGCCGCCAAACCGTACTTCCCCATGAGCCAGCCGATGCCACCGCCGAGCGTCAGTCCGGCTATCCCGGTGGTCGAAACGACGCCGCCGGTCACTGCGAGCCCGTGTAGCTGGGTCTCACGGTTGAACTCCCTCCAGGTTACACCACCCTGCGCTCGCGCGGTTCGCCTCGCCGGATCGACGTGGATGCCCTTCATCCTCGATAGGTCGATCATGATCCCACCTTCGGTCGTGCCCTTGCCGGCGATGCTGTGCCCGCCTCCTCGGATCGAGACCTCGAATCCGTTCTCGCGGGCGAAGTTCACCACAGCTACGATATCGCCCACACCCTGGCACTGAGCGATGAGCGCCGGGCGTTTGTCGATTATGCCGTTGAAGACGCAACGCGTCTGCTCGTAGCCCGTATCTCTTGGACGAAGAAGGGCTCCCTCGAACCCCTCCAGCGCAGCCATCAGATCATCAGTTAGATCCGTCATTCGTCCACCTGTCTTCTAGCTCAAGATGCAGAAGGAAGATTCCCCACATCAATATGACCTGCCACCGGTCTTTTAGTTCCTGAACGCGGGGATCACATGCTTCCCAAATAGCTCTATGGACCGCATGGTCTTCTCGTGGGGCATCTGATCGCTCTGCATCATAAGGATGATCTGGTCGGCACCCGACTCCTGATGGCGCTTGACTCCTTCGATACAGCTTTCAGGGTCTCCAGCCACGATTATGCCCTGCTCGGAGAGGGTCCGGGCATCCAGTTCCCGAAAGACATCCAGTTCGAACTTTTTCGCTCCCTCTTCAAGGCCCGAGTCCTTGCCAAGCATGGTCCTGAAGGCCATTTCAAGATGGTCCGGAACACCACCCCAGGCGTTCAACAGATTTTTATATAAATCTACCTGGTCTCTCGAGTAAGGGCGGCCAGGGCCCATTGCGGCCTTAATGGCCTGGGCACCCAGCTCCTGCGCCTCTTCGTTATTGTCTCCACAGTGCCCTACGGTGTAGTTTGCCCACTGATCGTTGATGA
The DNA here is from genome assembly GCA_965249225.1 of Dehalococcoidia bacterium. Classification (GTDB taxonomy): domain Bacteria; phylum Chloroflexota; class Dehalococcoidia; order Lucifugimonadales; genus CBDFLT01. The sequence goes on from CBDFLT010000009.1 coordinate 201,524, forward strand.
AAGCCCCCACCGGCTTGGCCCTCTTGACATCGGTCTTGTACTCTCGAATTTGCTCAGCCAGGGTAATCGGTGCGTAGGAGGAGTACGTCAGGACACCTACACCTTTCTCCGCGGCTATCTTATACATCACAGAATCGCGAAGTGGACACCCAGATAGGAGGATGAGGCTTCTGGAAAGGCTTGGGTTGAATGCGTCGAAGCGGGACATCTCAAAACCGGCCCTTCCATGAGAACTCATCCCTGAGCCATATTTGAGGTATCATTTCGATGGCCTCCTCCCACATGGCCCGGGAGTCCCTGGGGTCTACACCGAATCCCTCGTGCTCATAGGCGGTACTGCGGCCGGTGCCGAACCCCAGCCGGATTCGCTTGGTTATCCAGCTCAGGGCACCGTAGACAACCTCTGGACAGGAGGACGCGGAGAAGGTGTTCAGGAAATGGTGCTCCGTAAACCACAGATATTCGAAGCCCACCTCGTCGGCGAGGACACACTGCTCCAGCGTTTCCTCCACCAGGCTGTTCTCGTCCACCACTCCATCGGAGAAAGGACGCTCCATCTCAAAGAGCAGTCCAAATTTCATGAGGGGTCTCCCGCCCGTACACGCCTAACGTTACTGAGCCGAAAATTACTATAGCGACTACCTTGCGGAAAAAGGGAAGGCGTATCCAGAATGAAGTAGAGCCTAGCACCGCCTCTTAGGGGTGTCAAACACTCGAAGACGGGCCCGACGCCGTCATTACCTGTGTCCATATAACTCTGTGCCATAATGGAAGCATCGCCGAATTAGGATTCTGAAAATTTGGCGACGGGAGGCGACCGTGCCGAAACGAGTACATCACGTAGTAAGACGGCCGGGGAGGAGACCGGAAGACCCGGATGTGGAGATACCCGTCGCAGAAGACCTGGGCACAATCCCAGGCATCCCGCTAAGGGAACGGGACCTCTCCTTCTACAGCAGGGTATATCCTCTGGAAGACGTCGACTCAAATACCACCGCTGACATAGCATGGGGTCTTACCGTATTAAACGAGGAGATGGCTAAGCAGCGGAATAAGTATGACGAAATATACGATCGTGACGACAAAGAAGCGGACGTCTCTGGTGAATTGGAGCCTATGGCTCCGTCTGATCACACAAGAGACGTCACAGAGGACATTCGCCAAAAGGCCAGGGAGATAGGTTTCGGTGAGGTAGGATTCACCAAATACGATCGAAGGTACACATATACCACCAAAAAAACTTGGGCCAAGTTCGACCATGCTATCTGTTTGGCCCTGGAGCAGGACTACGTACAGACTGAAGCCACCCCCAGCATGGAGTCCGAGGAGGCCCACTTCGGCACCTATGAGATTGGAGCAGCCCTTTCTCTAAAGCTGGCTTCTTACATTCGCTCGATAGGCTACCACGCTCAGATCCACAGTCCTACAGATAGCAGCGGAGCCTATATACCCATGTTCGTGAGCGCCGGTCTGGGTCAACTGGGGGCCAACGGTCAGCTTCTGTCGCCTCACTTTGGGTCCCGGTCCCGGCTGACTATAGTCACTACCGACGCTCCGGTAAAGCACGATAAACCGATAGACTACGGCATAAACAAATTCTGCCAGCTCTGCCAGGTATGCGTGAACCGCTGCCCCGGTCGAGCCTTGACTCGGGACAAGATTTGGTGGCGCGGCGCGGAGAAGAACAAGGTCATCTACAAGCAATGTTTTCCAATCATGTCCAGCTACGAGGGCTGTGGTGTCTGTATCAAGGTTTGCCCCATCCAGCGCTACGGAATGAAGCCGGTGATGGAGCACTATATTGCTACTGATCAAGTGCTGGGCAAGGGCACCCATAACCTGGAGGGTTACTCCATGCGGGGCAAGGTGTATTTCGGCCCCGGCGAAATGCCCCACTTCGACCGTCAGCTCTTCATGTTCCCTCACGGACTAAAGGAAGATGTGGTCTTCCACGAGTTCAAGAAGAAGCTGGACGAGGATGGTATGCCATCCAATGAAGAATTAACGGATTTCGCCACCAAGGTCGGAGAAATCCTAGAGGAAAAAACTTCCACTACCCGGTCGGGTACCTAAAGCCAGTAAGGTCTATCTCTTAAACAAGTGGTCAAACGAGGTCAGTTCGAAAAGAAACACCTGGATGCTCTGTATGAGGAGCTGAGGCGAAACTGGAAGGGAAAAACAGAGTACGAACAGCTACTTCGAGACCTCAATTTGGGCGTTGCCCTCTTTGATGCTGGCCGCCCCATAAGCAATGAGATAGATCCCAGGGTGATAGCTCTTATAGAGAAACACAAACCCCAAAAGCAGCTTTGACCTGCCCCCGGTTAAGGTCGGGGCACCCCTTATAGTACGGAGCGTCATGCCTGGTGGCCGTGGCCGTTGGCGCCGAGAGCCCTGTACGCAACGCCTGGGGTGCCTACGACATGAAGGCACCCGATGGCACGAAGATTGAGGTCAAGTCCGCTGCGTACGTACAGTCCTGGCATCAGAAAGAGCTCTCGAGAATACAATTCGGTATCAAGAAAACCCTGGAGTGGATGCCCGAGACCAATGATTTCGGCAAAGAGAAGAAACGGCAATCGGACGTATACGTCTTCTGCCTGCTGGCACAGAAGGAAAAACGCCAGGTCGATCCGCTAGACCTGGAGCAGTGGGAGTTCTACGTCATTCCGACTTCGGTTCTTGATACCCAATTCGGAGACAGGCAGAGTATTTCACTAAGTAAGGTGACCGCTCACAGCCAGGCCTGCAACTTCCACCAGTTGGGAGAAGCGGTGAGAACAGCTTCAGCCTGGGCCGGTTAAGGTCGGAGCACCCCTCTATTACGGAATGTCATGCCCCGCATGGCAATTTGCAGACAGAAATCGTGTGCCGCAGCCCCGATTTCTTTCGTAGTATTGGGGACTAGCTTTTCCTGTCTATTAAGGCATGGAGGCCATGGTACCCCTGCCGGGACTCGAACCCGGGCACGCGGTTTAGGAAACCACTGCTCTATCCTCTGAGCTACAGGGGCAAGCCTATCGGAATGGTCGAAACGCCTCCGCGTCCATATACTAGTGCATCGAGGCGGGCGACGCCAGCGGCTGGCGGTCCCGGCGCAGGCCCGCAGGCCACGCCATGGCATCTGGCAAAATCGAGCGGCGTGCTTCGAATCCTCCACGGTGGGGCGTATGAAAGTTCACCTGGTAGATGGAACTTACGAGCTATTCAGGGCCTACTTCGCTATGCCCTCGTCAACGGCACCCGACGGACGCGAGGTCCGCGCCGTGCGAGGGCTTATCCAGACGCTACTGGTATTGCTGAGACAGGACGACGTCAGCCACGTCGCCTGCGCCTTCGACCACACAATTCCATCGTTCAGGAACGAGCTGTTCGACGGGTACAAGACCGGAGCTGACGTGCCGGCGGACCTCATAGCCCAGTTCGATCTGGCTGAGCAGGCGGCGTCGGCGCTGGGCCTTGTTGTGTGGCCCATGGTCGAATTCGAGGCCGACGACGCCATCGCAACCGCCACGCAGCGTTGGGTGGACGATTCGGAGCTGGCGCAGGTGGTTATCTGCTCCCCGGACAAAGACCTGATGCAACTGGTAATGGCGGATCGGGTGGTCTGCCTGGACCGGCGCAACAACATCTTTTACGATGAGGCCGGGGTGCGAGCGAAGTTTGGAATCAACCCAGCCTCGATACCCGATTACCTGGCGTTGGTCGGTGACGCGGCGGATGGGATCCCGGGAATCTCCGGATGGGGTGCCAAGTCCAGCTCAGCGGTCCTCAACAGGTATGGGCATATCGAGAGCATCCCCGGCAGCGCCGCCGACTGGGACGTGACCGTACGGGGAGCTACAAGTCTGGCCTCGGCCCTGGCTGAGCACCAAGAGGATGCCTTGCTCTACAGACGGTTGGCCACATTGCGCACCGACGTTCCGTTGAAAGAGACGCTGGCAGACCTCAAGTGGAAGGGCGTACGAAGGCCGGTGTACCAGACCATGTGCAAGGACTTGGGACTCGACAGGCTGATAAGCCTTCCCCACAGGTGGGACGACAGCTAGAGCCACGAGTCGTTGGGGTGTACCCCCGGCGGGACTCGAACCCACGCCTCTGGCTCCGGAGGCCAGTGCTCTATCCGCTGAGCTACGGGGGCAACGAATCTCAACTATAGCAACTCACCAAATTGAGAACAAGCAGGGATTCGATAATCGGGTATTCCAATCGTTGGGTAGCTCGCCGGACTCTTCGTCCGGTCCCCCTGAGCGGACTCAGAACGACATAGGCAAAGGAATGCAACTTCATAGCCCTGCAGACCGCCAAGCGGAGGCAAATTGACGCAACAACCCAGATATTCTCCTATTCTGAACGACAATGGGCTTGACATCTCTTCCTGGGGTGCATAAGATTAGGCCGCCGTGTGGACGAGTCCGCCGCGTATGACGGGTAACTACGAGACCGTAAAATTCTAGCTCAAGTCTTATCGCACCGGCGGCTCATTAACCGAACTGGATTCTTCCAAAAAGGGGGTCAGATGAGAAGCCGCGTTTTCCCGAAGGGCATGATTTTTGTCCTGCTTTTCTCCGTACTCTCGATCTTCGCTCTCATGGCCTGCGCGGGATCGGATGGTGACACGGGCGCTGACGGATCTGCGGGCGCCACGGGACCCGCCGGATCTGACGGAGCCACAGGATCTGCTGGACCTACGGGTCCTGCCGGATCTGCGGGCGCCACGGGCGCTGACGGATCTGCGGGCGCCACGGGACCCGCTGGACCTCCTGGTCCTCCTGGCCCGTCCGCGGACGCACCGGCCGCTAACCTGTTCGCCACGGGCGCAGAGCCGGGTGGAACCGCAACAGTCTGGGGGTCGGGATTCGCCGCCGACGAGGCTGTCACTCTAGCCGTATCAGGCAGTGGTGGCCAGACGGTGCTTGGAAGCGCCGAGGCGAACGATAGTGGCGCCTTCGTTGCGGACGTAACCGCGGACCTAGACGCCGGAATTTATACCCTCCTTGCCCTCGGTGACGGCGGATCGGAAGCAACCGCCCCGCTGATGGTGGGCTCTAAGTAACCGGATTTTTGGCCCCCTCACCGGTGAGTACCACGGATGAGGGATGGAGCCCCTACAGCGCGGTTAAGAGGTAACTGGGCTATCGAGCCCCCGCTTGAGATCAAGCAGGGGCTCGGTTCATATGTTCGGAGGTGTTCGCCGGAAGCAGCTCCTCATCCGGCAGCCCAGCGGAGTCCCACCATGCCGGTAGACCAGAACTCACTGACACCTCAAGTCGCCCAACCCATCTCCGTCTACCTCGATGAACCCTTCCACTCCGATGGCGTACGATCGGAAACGACCACTCAAATTCCACACCTCGGGTCCCACTAATCAGAGCTCAGATGGTATTGCTCAGATAGTTTGGCGACCTGATAGGGCTCTTCCAAACAGGGGGTCACATGAGAACGCGAGTTTCCATGAATTGGATGGTTGTCGCCCCGCTATTATTTGCATTCTCGATAATCGTTCTCATGGCTTGTCGAGGACCAGAGGGCGAGCCTGGACAGCCCGGACTTCCCGGGAACGAAGGCGTGATTGGGCCACCGGGCTCTCAAGGTGACCCGGGCCTACCCGGCAATCCCGGCAACCCGGGCCCGCCTGGACTCGGCGGACCGGCAGGACCGCCAGGGGAAGCGGTCTCTCCTCAAGCCGTAATTACCCTAAACGAGAGCCGGCTGAGTATGTCCGACCCTGTGGAGGTCATGGGATCGGGCTTCATCGACGGCGAAGAGGTTACCGTCACCCTCGAAATCGATGGGACCCTCATTAGACTTGTCGGCACAGCAACGGCCAACGAGTCTGGCGCGTTCATCATCACCGCCGATGAGTTTGGCGGCGACGCGTCAACCAAATCGGCGGCGATCGGAGCACGGACCGTGCTCGCGGAAGGCTCAGAGGGAAGCAAGGCCAGCGTGCCCGTAATTATCACGGAAGCAACCCCACCCACTACTCCGCCCTCCGCCAGCCTGTTCGTGGAGCCAACGAAACCCACTGGGACATCCGCCGTCTGGGGAGCAGGCTTTCGCGCCGGGGAGCTGGTTACCATTACTGCGCTAACATCGAGCAGCGGAGGCCCGATTCTTGGAGCCATCGAGGCAAACGAAAACGGCTCCCTGAGCACGATAATTACTGTCGATTTGGACCCCGGAATCTACACTCTCAAGGCCGTTGGGGCAGCCGGTTCGGAGGCGACCGCGCCTCTGGTTATCTCCGAGAACAAGTAACACCCCATCGGAGTGGAGGGGCGAGACCGGCTATTCGTCCCCTCGAAGCCATGTCAGGTTGCTCGTTTGTCCTCAGACAAGCGGCGCCTCCTCCCAGCGGCCTTATTCTGAGCTCGAATCGCCAGGCTCGGGAGCCGACCTGGTAACCCGCAGCTTCTTGAGGCGCCGACCGATCGTAGAGACCACCTCGATCCTCAGCCCATCGGATTCGACAGTGTCGCCGGGGCTGGGTATCTTCCCCAAGTGCTGATATACGAAGCCTCCAACCGTATCGAAGCCATCGCCCTCGAGCGTAACCTCCAGCAGCTCGTGAAGTTGGTCGACGCTCACCCGTGCGTCGAGCATGAACTCGTTCTCCCCGATCGTCACCACCTCGGGCCCGCCGATATCGAACTCATCCTCTATCTCGCCCACGATCTCCTCAAGGAGGTCCTCTATGGTCACGAGCCCCGAAACGCCACCGTACTCGTCCACGACGATGGCCATGTGGACACGCCGCTCCTGGAACTCCCTCAAAAGCTCCTCTAGAGTCTTGGACTCAGGAATAAACAGCGCAGGACGAATCATCTCTTGTTCGACAACCGAAGTGGCACCCTCATTATGGTTAAGGTAACGCAATACGTCCCTGGAGTACGCAATCCCCTCGATGTGATCGATGTTGTCGCGGTAGATGGGAATCCTGCTGTGGCCCGATCCAAACATCAACTCCGCGAGATCGGACAGGGATGTCCCGGTCTCGGCGGCGACGACATCAGGACGGGGGGCCATGATCTCGCGGGCCACCGTTTTGTCCAACTCCACCACGCCCCGGATCATACGCCGCTCATGCTCATCCAGAGGCTCGCCATCGGAAGCGGCCGGCTCACCTGCAGATGCGCCTGCCGGCAGTTCTCCCCGCGCTGACAGCGCGCCGCTTATGATCTTCGACTGTGTCCACAGAAGCGGAAGGAAAAGCCAGGTTAGCCATCGGGCCAGGAAGGCGAACCTGAGAGAAGCCGTTTCCCCGTATACGCGCGTGAAAATACCTGTATATGTGTGGACGAACCCAACAAATATGAGCAACCCCGCAGAAATCACGGTAACAAATGGCCAGCCGACGCCTCCCCTCACGATGACCAGGGCCACGACCGAGATCACGCCTCCGGTTAGCGCAAGAAACCTGAGGACCGAGAGGCCGCCCGCGGGGCCCATGGGCAGATCGAACAGAGACTCCAGCGTGCGGGCCCCTGACACACCCTGTGACACCAGCTGATGCACCCGTTCTCTTTGCATGGCGGAGATGCTGGCCTCAAGAAGGGCGACGGCAATGAACACGAGCAGGGACAGCGCCAGTGCTAGAGTGGATAATGAGCTATCGGTTTCCACTACAAACTTTCCTGGGTTCCCGTGGCATCGTTTCGGACGACAGCGGCAGAGGTCGTTACAAATTCGCTATAGATGCAAAACGTGCGGGCCAAGAACCCTTACCGCTTTCTCTTTCTCTTGGGACGCACCTTTGCCGGGACACCTACCGCCAGCGAATCGGGGGGGACATCGTCGGTTACTACGGAGCCGGCCCCGGTTGACGATCGTGCCCCTATGGTCACAGGGGCTACCAACATGGAATCGGAGCCGATAAAGGCATCGTCCCCAATAGAGGTGTGGTGCTTGTTGACGCCGTCGTAGTTACAAGTGACGGTCCCAGCGCCGATGTTTACCTTGGAGCCGAGGTCGGCATCTCCGACATAACTGAAATGGGCCGACACCGTTCCCGGCCCTAGACGGCTGTTCTTGACCTCGGCGAAGTTGCCGATATGGACGCCGGTCTCAAGGAGGCTGCCCCACCGGATATGACTGAAGGGCCCCACTCCCACATCGTCCGCGAGCCTGGACTCCTCTACTACCGATGCCACGACACGGCAACGGTCACCAATCGAAGAGTCGATGATCAGGGTATTCGGCCCCATCTCACAGAGAGAGCCGATCCGAGAGCTCCCCTTGATATGGGTGTTAGGGAGGATAACGGTGTCCGCGCCCAGTTCTACGCCCGCGTCTATGTACGCGGTAGCCGGGTCGGGCATGCTCACGCCGCGCAGCATCCACTCCTCTCGAATTCGCCGTCGGAGCTCGGCCTCTACCCCGGCCAGCTGGACCCTGGTGTTGACGCCGACGACCTCATGCGGATCGCTGGTCTGCACGGTCTCCACATGGAGACCGTGTTGGGTTGCAACCGATGCCAAGCCGGTAAGGAATATCTCTCTGACGGACGACGGGGCGATTCCTTTGAGGGCTTCCCAGAGCCATTCGGTCTGGAAGCCGTAGATCCCGGCGTTTACCTCGGAAATCGCCAGCGTTCTCTCGTCGGCCTCACTCTCCTCCACGACCGCCGTTACGCGACCCGAATCGTCTCTAGTCACCCTCCCGAAACCGTCTGGGCGGTCCAGGGTCGAGGTCAGCATGATGATGCGGAGATCACCTTCCGTTTGAAGCCGCATTATGCGCTTGAGGGTGTCAGGACGGATAAGAGGCACGTCGCCGGACAATACGGCGACGGATTCGACCCCAGCAAGGAACGGCTCAGCCTGGAGCAGGGCGTGGCCGCTTCCAAGGGGTTCTGATTGCTCCGCGTAGGTGACACCATCACCCAGCGCGTCCCGGATGGCCTGATAGTCGGATGGAACGACCACCACGATGGGCGTAAAGCCCGCATCGCGGGCCGCGTCAACGACCAGACCGACCATTGGCCGGCCACAGACCGGATGAAGCACCTTGGGGGTGCTGGACTTCATACGGCTACCCTTGCCAGCGGCGAGAACAACGGCTGCGGATGTGGCCATGGGTCTATCTTAAAAACGGAACCCGCCTGGCGCACGACAAAATGCTGTCGCGCAAGGCGGGCTGTCGAGGATCACTCTCCTGAAGAATCGTCCACTTCGCGCTCATCGTAGCAGGGCGTAAACTCGGGTGTCAACCTAAACCCCGTCGTTCAACCTGGACTTTGCGGCACTCCTGGATTATCCTAAGGCCGCTTCGAAACTGCCTTGCCAGAGGGATAAACGTGGCGAATTACAAAGTGGTAACCCAAGCTCGGCCCGAGGGCGCATTCGACTTTGGAAGCCCCGACTTCGCGCTGGAAAGGGAGGTCCTCGCACCTATCGGCGCGGAGCTTATAGCCGTCGAATCCACCACCGAGAAGGCCTTCATCACCGAGGCGCTGGACGCAGACGCCATACTGGCTGGAGACTATCAACTGACCGAGAAGATAATAAAGTCCCTCAGGAAGTGTAAGGTGATCTCCCTGCCGAGTGTCGGGTTCGATCAGGTCGACATACCGGCCGCAACGGCACGAGGAATTCCCGTCACCAACGTACCGGACACGTTTATAGAGGAGGTAGCAGACCATACGGCCGCCCTGATACTCGGGACCTTTCGAAGGCTGAGGACTATGGACATCATGTCCCGCGAAAACAGGTGGGACGATGGCCGGCCGCTGATCTCGCGATATCCGCGGCTGATGGGCCAGACCCTGGGCTTCATCTCCTTTGGCAACATTCCCAGGGCCGTTGCGGCCCGCATGAAGCCCTTCGGCATTCACATGATCGCCCATGACCCTTTCGTTAAGGAAGTGACTATCACTCAGCAGGGAGTGGAGCCTGTAGGGATTACAGAGCTACTGCAGCGCTCCGACATCGTCTCCAATCACCTGCCCGGCTCCCCTGCTACCCGCCACTTCATGACCGAGGAGAGGTTCCGCCTCATGAAGCCCCACGCCATCTTCGTCAACACCGGACGGGGTGCTACGGTGGACGAGAAGGCCCTGATCAAGGCGCTGGAGGAGGGCTGGATAGACACGGCCGGGCTCGACGTGCTTGAGCAGGAGCCCCCGGACCCGGAGAATCCCTTGCTTCACATGGACAACGTGATCCTGACGCCCCATGTGGCCTCGGCCTCGGCCAGGATGGGGCCTGAGTCGCAGCGCCGTGCGGGCTGGGAAATCGGGCTGGTGCTACAGGGCCGTTGGCCCATGTCGTGCGTCAACCCTACCGTGCTGGAGAAGTCTGGCCTGAAACGGTGGCAGCCGTACTAGCTAACATCAGAAACGTTGCTACTGCAACAGCCTGAAACTCCTCACCACCGACTCGCAAGTTTCCAAATCTTGTGGGGATGCTGGCAGGGTCATTCCACAACCAACTCCCCAACCAATTAGTCCGTCGACGGTGTTAAGGTCAAAGCTTCGCCACTTCGGTGTCACGCGAGGATCCAAAGAGGGCGAGTAGTAGTATTCCGCATCTGTCATAATCCCCTCCTTATCACCTAGGAGCACCACAGCCTTTGTATGCAGTTTGTAATCCGTCAGAAATTCTCGTTCGGCCTTATTGACAGCTTCGAAGTACTCAGCGACCCCTACGTCGTAAGGTAAAGCTTCGACGACTATAACTATGTTGGGATCGTATCCCTCTTGTGTAGGTACCCCCGCAAAGAAGACGCCACTTCCTTCTGGGAGCGGCACGTCAGACTCCAAGCTCTCCAAGAGTTCAGCCACAAATTCGTCTAGTTCTTCCGTTAGTGAGAGCGCCAGTTCCCAGTGACTAGGATATGAAATAGAAAAGCGCTTCGATTCGTCTGTGAAGGCAACGAAGTCAGCAGGGATCGTTGGGATTGGCAGTGGCTCGAAGGTAGGTGGCGCTTGGACGGTGGCTGGCGTCTCATCCCTTCCACAGGCCATGGTGGTGATCACCACCGCCACAATCAATGTGCCAAGGGACAACTTACGCATCGGTCTCTCTACCTCCATTCGAGCTGGCCGCTTAGATTGGGACGCCCTCAACAATATCACGGTTACAGGCCAATGAAAGGCTACGATGCCTTGCCACTTTTCTTCTTTGATCGCGACGCTGGCGCCGGCCGCTTGAGGGCGATTATATTGGTCAAATCAATGGCATTAGTTAGGCTGCCGACCGCCTGCAACGCCGATAGCAACGCCAACCGATCAAGCGCGTTCCTGCCTATAAGGCGCGCCGCGTGCGCCAATGAGATTTCGTCATCCGTCAGGAACTTGGCTTTTTCAGCGTTGATGATCTTGGCGTTGAGATCTTCGCCCTTGATGCCCTTAGCCTCCAGCGCTTCCTCCACGGCAGCTCGGCAGAACGACACAGCGCCCCTATAGGAAGCACCGTAAAAACACAAAATCGCCTCTTTGAGCATCTCCCGTGCGTTTTCGTCCACTGCCTCGTCTATGTCCCCTTGATATAACCTCCCTGGGAGATACTGAATAATATTTTCCTGTATCTCAAAGACGGTCAAGTTGTGGCAATGACCGCATGTGAGCGAGCCCCGCAGGACATCCTGCCGAATATAGTCCTCAGTTACGCCGCCGCCAAAGCCTGGGACTATCTGGTCGATTTTCCGGGTACGGCCGCACCAGGCGCAGGGAATAGTTGCCATGAGATTCTCCCTAGTCACAGATATGGAAAGTGTACCAGGTTCGCCCTTGATTTCCCGCCTGTTCAACTTGGGGCCTCTCGAGATACGCAAGACACTTAACTTGTCCGGCAGAATACAAGCTGCTACAATTTGGCAGGCTGTCTCGCATGCCCTCCTGGCCCATTCGGCTCTACTGAGGAGGGCTGATTAATACAGGGCACAAGGAGTAACTTCGTATTGGGACCAATAAACGTAGCGATCATAGGAATCGGTAACTGCGCCTCCGCCCTCGTACAGGGCGTCTACAAGTACCAAGACGCCGTCAATGGCTCCAAGATCCCCGGCTTAATGCACCCAGTCTTGGGCGAGTACGGCGTTGGGGACATCAACTTCGTGGGCGCCTTCGACGTAGACAAGGGAAAGGTCGGCCTGGACCTGTCGGAGGCCATATTCGAGCCACCCAACAACACCATCCAGTTCCAGGAAGTCCCTCACATAGGCGTCACGGTGCAGCGGGGGATGACACACGATGGCCTTGGCCGATACGTGGCAGACCTGATCAAAAAGGCTCCCGGACCCACGGCCGATATAGCCGGGACCCTGCAAGAGCGCGAGGTCGACGTGGTGGTCAACTATCTCCCGGTTGGGTCGGAAGAGGCCACGAAGTGGTACGCCGAGCAGGTGCTGTTGGCGGGCTGTGGGTTCATCAACTGCATCCCCGTATTCATCGCCAGCGGCGAAGGCCAGTACTGGCAGCGGCGGTTCAAGAAGGCCGGCGCCCCTCTCATTGGGGACGACATCAAATCGCAGGTCGGCGCCACTATCACCCACCGGGTATTGACCCGGCTCTTCATGGACCGCGGGGTAGAGCTGGAGCGCTCGTACCAGCTCAACTTCGGCGGCAACACCGACTTCCTGAACATGCTGGAGAGGGATAGGCTGAAGTCGAAGAAGGTCTCCAAGACCAAGTCCGTCACCTCGCAGCTAGACCATAAACTCGAAAGCGAAAACATGCACATCGGCCCCAGCGACCACGTTCCCTGGCTATCGGACAGGAAGTGGGCATACATCAGGTTGGAGGGCAAGAGCTTCGGCGATGTTCCCCTCAACATGGAGTTGAAGCTGGAGGTATGGGACAGCCCCAATTCGGCAGGGGTCGTCATAGACGCCATCCGTTGCGCCAAGATCGCAAGGGACCGAGGCATTGGAGGCCCTATTACCGGGCCATCGGCGTACTTCATGAAGTCGCCGCCAGTCCAGTACACAGATGAGGAAGCCAGACAGATGGTGGAGGACTTCATAGAGGGGAAGGGCGCATAGAGAACAGGCCCTCCTCCCACTTGACTTCCTCAGGGTGGACGGTACACCCTAGACGGACACGGTAGCCCCGCGAGGGAGTTTGTATGGAGCGCCCCATCAAGGTCGGCCTCGTATCGCCCTACGACCTCGCGTTTCACGGGGGAGTAAACGACCACATAAATAAGCTGGGCGCCCAATTCCGGGCCTGGGGCCACACGGTCAAAGTTATCGCTCCGTGCTCGGCCCCTCAAAGGATCTCCGACCCAGACTTCATCCCCATGGGCAGGCCTGTTCCCCTTCCCAGCGGTGGCTCCATTGCCAGGATCTCACTCTCGGTCTGGCTGCTCCCCAGGATCAAGGCCATGCTCCAGCGCGAGGCGTTCGACGTAATCCACCTGCACGAGCCCTTCGCCGGCTTCGTCAGCCTCTGGACGATCAGAGCGTCCGACTCGATCAACATCGGCACCTTTCATACATTTCGCGGCCACAAGCTTTACAATGTGGGCTTCAAGCGACTGGCCAAACCATACTTCGCGAAACTTCACGGTCGCATCGCCGTATCGAAACCGGCCTCCGATTTCATCAGCCGCCATTTCCCCGGGGACTACGCACTGATCCCGAACGGAATCCAGGTGGACGACTTCGGCCCGTCCGTGGAGCCCTTCCCGCATCTTAGGGATGGGAAGACCAACCTGTTGTTCGTAGGCCGGTTGGAGAAGAGAAAAGGCCTCAAATACCTGCTTGGCGCCTACAGCCAGCTAAAGTGGAAGTGGCCTAACCTGCGTCTAGTGGTCGTCGGATCGGGTACACCCGACGCCGACTCATACCGCATCATGAGCGAGCGCAACCTGCAGGATGTGATCTTCGCGGGCAGCGTCTCGGAAGCGGACAAGATCAGGTTCTTCAAAAGCGCGGACATCTTCTGCTCCCCTGCCACTGGCAAGGAAAGCTTCGGTATGGTCTTGCTCGAGGCGATGGCCGCGGACAAGCCCGTGGTGGCCACGGCCATCGAGGGCTATTCCAGCGTCGTCACCCATGATCACGATGGGCTGCTGGTGCCCCCAAAGGACGATGAAGCGCTGGCCGATGCCATCGGCACCCTACTCGAAAGCCCGGAGCTTCGGGCGAAGCTGATCTCCAATGGGCGACGGACCGTACAGGAGTTTCGGTGGGAACGGGTCGCGGGCCGGGTGATGGACTACTACTGGAACTACCTAGAGACTAAACAAGCCGTACTGGCCCGGTAATCCTGCAAAGGCAATTCCACGGCCATGGCTTTCGCCTCCAAACGGAACACCTAGGAAAGAAGTGTCCGCCGCCCGTTAGTCCGTCGAAGCTCGAAGCGGCCCAATGTCCCCGATTGCTGCTTGGCTACGATTGATCACGCCGGCGGTCCTGGGAGGCCAGCGTGACGGTGAAAGGTGACCATCTGCCCCATCTATTGAGCCGAACCGCCGCACGACGGGCGCTTTCCACCTACCTGGAAGAACCGGCCGCTAGAACACTGGCCCGGATCGGCGTATCCCCAAACGCGATTACGCTTCTCGGGCTGCTCGTAGCAGCCGCTAGCGGAGTCCTTGTAGGTTTCGGTTACCTGCTGGCCGGAGGGGCCGTACTGCTTGCCTCGGGCGCGTTGGACTTGCTGGATGGTGCCCTCGCCAGGAGGAAGGGCCGAGTGACCCGGTTCGGTGCTCTCCTCGACTCTGTGGCGGACCGCGTCTCGGAGGCGGCGATCCTCCTGGGCATCCTTGTTTTCTACCTGGACGAGGCCGACGACCCCGGCGTAATTCTCGCCTACCTTGCCCTCGCCGGCTCCCTGATGGTCAGCTACGTACGGGCGCGAGCGGAAGGACTGGGGATCGACTGCGAGGTAGGAGTCATGACCCGGCCCGAGCGGGTAGTGGTGCTGGTGATAGGGTTGATTGTGAGCAACTGGTGGCTACCGATGCTCCTAGGTGTCTTAGGGCTGATCGCCGCATTGACCCTTCTCACATCCATCCACCGGCTGTTCCACGTCTGGCGCCAGGTAAAGGGCGGGGAATAAGGCTGGTACCCGGTCGGCCCGCTCCTTCTGCGACGGGACCACTCGAATTACACACATCTTGCTCTCAACCACAGAAAAGAGCAGAGGCGGCAGGCGCGCAGCCGTGTGGTCCCCACTCGAGGAGCCAAGTGCCAGTGCAGTAAGCTGCAGCCGTGTGGTCCTCACTTGAGGAGCCAAGCACCGGTACGGTAAGCTAAAATATGCGTACGCCGCACTAAATCTGTCGAAAACGCGGCGTTCCCACGGGAGCACTCAGGAGTAGCGATGCCGATCCTTCAGCAACGAGACCAGGATGCGGTCCGGCGGAGGTTGGACAATGAGCTGAAACGAGATGTCAACGTCACCCTCCTGACACGGTCGAATACCGGCCTGTTTATTCCTGGCCGCGAGTGTCCTACATGCCACGCGACCCAGGAGCTTCTTGGAGTGTTGACGGCCCTTTCCCCGAAGATCAAGCTTGACGTGATCGACTATTACGGGAGTCCCGAGGATGCTCAATCCCGCGGCGTTGAAAAGATACCGGCGGTCATCATCGGCGCCGACGGTAGCGAAAACGCCAGATTCTACGGGCTGCCGGCTGGATTCGAGTTCGCCGTCTTGGTGGACAGCGTCGTCACCGCTTCAACCGGACGAAGTCCCCTATTGCTGGAGACTCGCCGGCAGCTGAAAAGGCTAAAAGACGATGTCCACATACAGGTGTTCGTCACTCCCAACTGCCAGTACTGCCCTAACGTGGCCCGATTGGCCCACGCAATGGCCCTCGAAAGCCCAAACGTCGTCGCCGACGTAGTACAGGTACAGGAGTTCCCGCACCTGGCCCGCATGTACAAGGTCATGGGGGTGCCCAAGACCGTTATCAACGACACCATACAGTTCACGGGGGCCGTCGACGAGGACGAGTTCATGGAGCGGGTCTTGAAGGCCGTCGGAGCGGCGGAGCAGGAAGGTGACAGCGACGAAGAGCTTTTGGCGCAGACCACGCCGATCTGAGCATTCACGCAGCGGTGAGACGATGCTGAAAGGCCCACTAATAGTACTGCTGCTGACCCTGATAACGCTGCTGCCCGCAACGTCGGCTCGCGCCGACGACGGGACAATCGAGATCATCTCCACCAGCGTCGTCAGCGAATTCCCCGAGGGAATCAGGTTCAGTCTGGAGGCCAAGAGCGACAAGGAAATCGAAACGGTGGCCGTACGGTTCAAGATCGGACAGCAGACGGCTGGGGCGTACAACTACCTCGACTTCGAGCAGGGCACGCTGATCGACTCCGAGCTTTTTTGGAGGACCAACACCTCCGTCCGGTACATACCACCTGGCACCGTCATTAGGTACAGCTTCGAGGTCGAGGACGTCGATGGGGGCTTCTTAAAGACGGCGCAGGAGGTTTTTACCTACCACGACGCGCGGTTCACCTGGGAGGAGATCTCAGATGGCCCCGTTACGGTGGCGTACCACGGGCCGGTTAAGTCGCGGGCGCAGACCATTCTCGAAACCATCGTCGAGACCTTCAGCATAATGGGACCCCTTCTTGGAGCCGACATCGAGGCCCCTCTCAGGGTGACGGTGTACAACAACGTCAAGGAGATGCTGCAGGCGTTGCCTCCTAGGAGCGCCACCATAAGCCGGGAGCTGATCACCGAGGGCCAGGCGTTCACCAACGTCGGTACGCTGCTGATATTGGGCAGCAGCCGGCTTTACGTGGGAACCTCAGCTCACGAGGCGGTCCACATACTCACCCACCGCGCCGGGGACAGCACGTTCCGTCGGGTCCCCTCATGGCTGGACGAAGGCCTGGCCGAGTTCGGCAACCCCGAGCCGGGCTACTCCTACGACATAGCGCTGGACTTCGCCCTCGAGACGGACCGGCTCATGCCCATTACGTTCATGGAGACCACACCGGGCGACCCTGAGGACGTGATCATTTTCTATGGAGAGGCCCGAAGCATCGTCCGGTTCATGGTATTCCAGTACGGCCCGTTCGCGATGAGGGATTTGATAGCCGATCTCAAGAGCGGGACCAACATGGACGACGCGCTCGAGAAGCTGTACGGCGTTGATCGTATAGGCCTGGAAAACCTGTGGCGGGAGGCGATTTACGCGCCTCTCTACGAGCCACCGGACCTTGAAGCGGCGCGCCCAACAGCGGTGCCGCGGCCTACCGTGCTGCCATACACCTTAACTCCGCAGCCGCAGGCGGAGGCCATCGGAGGGACGGGACCAACCCCTGAGCCTGAGCAACAGGCCACGGAAACGCCGACGCGCGAACCGGAGCCGACGGCCACGTCCGCACCCGTGACAGCCGCCCGCGACACAGCGGAGCCCACGGCGACAACGGTCGTTCAGCCCAAAGCCCCGGAGGATGAACCCGAAGGAGGCGGGGGAGGATGCAGCGCGAGACCCGGTGGCGCCCCAGGCGCAGGTGAGGTCTCCACGGCCGTATTGCTTGTGGGGTTGGTAGGCCTGGCCGTGAGGCGGCGCGTGGGCAGGCCAAGGGGCTAGCGGCCGGTCTCAAGGCCAGCTGACGCAACCCGGCAACCTAACCCTTCCCGATGTCATCAGGTCGATTTCGACCAACATCTCCAATTCGCCATCGTACCACCCAATTGAGTACCATGTCGGAACGATAGTCGTTTTTAACGAGGTGTGTCGATGGTAGGTTGGGCCACGCGTCAGATCGGCCACACCTGGTTTACGAGAGACCCTTGGCTGGGCCTGTGGATATCGGCGCTGGCCGTGGGCCTGGTGGCGATTCCCATGTCCCTGACCCAGGGAGAGCTACCGCTGGGCGGGGACCACATCAAGTACATCGCCATGGCGGAAGAGCCGTTCGGCGACGATCCGCTAACCCGTGTGGCGCCGGCAAGCTGGCGACCGCTTACGCCTCTGTTGGTGTTCATATCTCCGCTTCCTCTCAAGGCCAGCTTTTACCTGATTTCGTTCATAGGCCTGGTGTTGGCCTCATATTTTCTCTATCTATATCTGAGAGACCTCAATTTCACCACCCGGTATCGGATTTACGGGGTGGCGCTCTTCGCAACCCTCTTTTACGCGGTTGGGCATAACCTTCGGGAGTTTTACCTGACAGACCCAGTAGCGCTGGCCAGTATCGCCCTGGCTTTTTTGCTCTTCGGCAGACGTCGCTACCTGCTGCTCAGCATCGCACTCGCAGTCGCCGCCCTGAACAAAGAGGTGGTCTTGCTGGCCTTCCCCGCGTTTTTCCTGATAGGCCTCAGTCGAGGTCATCGGAATGAGTTGATACGAAACGCGGTTATCATCGTTGCGGTCTTCATCCCGGCAGCTATCGTGCACACAATTGCCCGGATATCAATCGACCCGGTCAACGAGTACACATTCGTGGACATGGCTGAGGCCGTGTTCGAAATCAGATTTGGAGACAGCGTCTGGGATGCGCCGTCGGAGCTTGTCAGATGGTCATTGTTAACATGGGGAGTCCTGGCAGTCCTCTTCCTCGTGGACCCCGTTCGGAGGCTCAAACAGGTCGTCCTTGTGCGCCCTTGGGTGTCGGTGTTCATGGTGAGTATTTTCATACAGATAGTGTTCGGAAGCGCCACCGAACGGCTTCTGGTCTACGCGTTTCCGGTCATGGTGCCCATTGGGCTTGCCATGATAGCGGACCTGTCCGGTTCGTTGAGCGTCTCGGACCTAAAGCTGACCCTGCTGCTCCTGGTCCCCCACCTGCTTCTATTCTTCATGCAGGTGACCCTCGACATACACACGACAAACATTGGCATAGCGGCGGCTGTGGCGGTCCTGGTGCTCTCTTGGATCGCACTCCAGGCGCTATCCCTCATTCGTACTAGGAGGGGGGTTGAGGGCGCGGAGCCAACGCGCGCATCAGCCCTGTTTGCAGACTATTAGGCCATGGGGGGACAGAGCCTGGTGCGAAGTGTGGAGCCTACCTGGTCCTGGGGTTCAGAACGTCGTTTAGAGCGTCTCCCAGCAGGGACCACGTCACCACAAGCAAGGTAGCGGCAAACCCAGGCGCCAACAGCAACCACGGCTTGTTCTGGAGGGCCGACAGGCTTCCCCCGTCCAGCAGCATCGTGCCCAGGCTGGGCCTGGGTGGCTGGATTCCAAGTCCCAACCAGCTCAAGATTATCTCGGTGCCCACCACCGTTCCCATACCCAGGGTTACGGTGATGACGATGGGGCTGATGGCGTTGGGAAGTAGATGGGTAAAGAGTATCCTGGGAGTCGACGCGCCCATGCTCCTCGCGGCATCGATGAATTGAGTCTCCTTCAGCACCAGGACCTGGCCTCTCACCAGCCGCGCCATTGCAATCCAGCTGAAGGAAACGAGGGCCAGCGACACGACCACGTAGTCGGCCACCCCCGCATTCTGCAGACCGTCCAGGAAAGTGTGGTCCTCGATCCACCCCACCCACACCCGCATCCTGGGCCTTAGGGTCGCCGCGAGGATGATCGCCAGGAGAATGTCGGGAAAGGACGAAAACAGCTCCCCGATCCTCATGATAATGGAGTCGATCCGGCCTCCAAAATACCCGGACACAAGGCCCAGCGAGATGCCGATTAGCAGGCTGCCGGTGGCCATCGCCACCACCGTGAGGATAACGGTGTTCTGTATCCCCCACAACACCCTGGTGAAAACATCCCGTCCGGCGAAGTCGGTACCGGCGATATGTCGAAGGCTGGGCGGCTGCGCCTGAAGGGCCGTGTAGTCCAGTTCCCGGTAGCTGTAAGGAGAGACCCAAGCGGCGAAGATCCCACCCGAGTACAGCAGGACCAGCGCGACAATGCATGCCATGGCGATTTTCTTGCGGACCAGCCGGCTCAACGCCCGCGCCAGGTGCCCTCTGGACTTCGCCGGCTTGGCCAAATTCTGGCTAAGCGCCTCTACAGCCACGTCGCCCGTGCCCTCTCTACTTGTAGCGGATTCGTGGGTCGATGAACGCGTAAGCGATGTCGGCCAGCAGGTTCGCCAGAACGAACGCGCCCGCGGTTATCATCGTGATCGCCATGACCACCGGATAGTCTCTCTCGAAGATGGAGTCGATAAGGAACCGCCCAATGCCGGGGATTCCAAGTATCCTCTCAGTTATAAAAGCGCCGCCCAGGAGTCCTACCAGGGCGAACGCCATAATCGTGACAACCGGGATCAGGGCGTTCTTGAGAATGTGTCTAGAGTCGATCGTGAACTCGGACAGCCCCTTTGAACGAGCGGTCCGGATGAAATCCTGTCCCATTACGTCGAGGGTGCTGGCTCGCATAAGGCGCGTAATACCCGCCACCCCCGGCACTCCCAGGGCGATAGCAGGGATCACGATCCGCGCGTCGAACAGGCCACCCCAACCCGCGCATGGGACCCAGTGGAGCTTCAGGCAAAGTCCCCATAGCAAGGCGGGGATGGTGACCATGACCGGTATCGACATGAGCAGAATAGCGGTGGCCACCGTCGCAGGGTCCTCCCACCGGCCCTGTCGGTGGGCGATAAGGAACCCCAGAGGCAGGCCCACGCCCAGGCTGATCACCAAGGCGGCGATCCCCACCTGCGCCGACACCCACAGCTTGGGACCTATCAGGCCCAGCACTGAACGCCCCGGGAACCTGAAGCTTTCCCCGAAGTCGCCGTAGCGGACCACGTCCCACATGTAGTCGCCGTACTGGACCATATAAGGCCGGTCGAGGCCCAATGATTCGCGCAGAACCGTCGCGCGCTTCTCGTCGTAACGGTTGCCGAGCATTATGGTGACGGGATCGCCGGGGACGAAGCGGAAGAGGGCAAAGGTGACGAAGGAAACGGCGAAAAGCAGGACCGGAAGCCAGATCAACCGGCGCGCTATGTAGACCCACATCGTCCGCCTCCAGCCTAATGGCTTAACTCACGCCCAACGGATTCTCAGACGTCAGGTACAAAACGTCAAGCTGCCCCGGCGGTTGCGCGGGGCAGCTTTCTTGGGGCAATTCGTGAATGTTAGGGAACCTCTGAATAACCCTTCATATGCTGGATTGAATTGATTGCAGGGGTAGTTCGAAGATGTTCAATTCTTTGCGATGGCCCATCAGGCTGTTGCGGCCCTAAATCGGGTCTGTTTGGGCTTCGAAAGCGGGCTCTGCCGGGGGCGTGTCGCCGCTATCAACCTGATTTGGGCGCACTTCTCTCTCGTCACACCGCCAAGTGGCGCTCGGCTGTCATCAAGTTGGCAAACCCCAGCAGCAACGCCAGCCGTTGCGTGTTCTTGGCCAGTCCACGATACCGCACCTTGGCGTAGCCAAAGTGACGCTTCACATACAGGAACGGATGCTCCACCTTCGCCCTGACCGACGCCTTGCGCTTCTCCGCCAACGCCTCCTCGCTTTCAGGTGCTAGCTGCCGACGCCGACCGGGCTTCATCGCCACGCGCCACTCCACATCCAACTCTCGGTTCTCCTCCCGCTTATCGACTCCCTGATACCCCGCATCGCCCCACACCCGCGTCTCTCCACCGTGTAGTAACCGGTGAGTTTCGGTCACGTCATGCACGTTCGCTGATGTCATAGCTACACTATGCACCACCCCTGTCTCTTCGTCCGCCCCGATGTGCACCTTCATACCGAAGCTCCACTTGTTGCCCTTCTTGGTCTGGTGCATCTCTGGGTCACGCTCCCGGGCACGGTTCTTAGTCGACGACGGCGCCTCGATGATGCTCGCGTCCACTATAGTCCCCTCCCGAAGACGAAGCCCCTGAGTCTCCAGGTGGACGTTGATGGTCTTGAACAGACCTTCGCCAAGATCGTGCTCCTCCAGCAAGTGGCGGAAGTTCAGGATCGTCGTCTCGTCAGGCAGAGGGCCCGACAGCCTCAGGCCCACGAATCGCCTCACCGACTCGACCTCGTATAGCATGTCTTCCATCCCAGGGTCGCTCAGGTTGTAGAACAGCTGCACGCAGTGTATGCGAAGCATCGCCGACAGCTCATACGGATGCCGGCCTCGGCCAGCCTCGGGATAGTATGGTCGAATGCGACTCTCCAACTGTCCCCACGGTATCAGACCGTCCATGCGCTCCAGAAACAGCTCCCGCCGAGTCTTGCGCTTCTTACACTCGTACTCCAGGTCCGCAAATGTCGGCTGGTTCATCTACTCTTGCTCCCGTCCTTAGTCAGTTCGTCTCCACTTGTCATGGTACTATGCCACCATAATCCACGGACTTGTTCAGAGTATCCTTAGGTCAAAGCCGTCCCGTACCGCTAACCCTCGAAGTAGACCTCACGCAGCTTGGGCACGATCATCGGCGTAAACTTGTAGTCCTTGACGTGGGGCTTCAACAGGACGTACCCCTCGCCCTGAAACCACATCGGTACCCAGGGGGCGTCCTCTACTATCAACCTCTCCGCCTCATGGTACAGTTCTATCCGCCTGGTGATGTCCTGCTCCGTTCGAGCCTGCAGCAGGATAGCATCGACCTCCAGGTTGGTGTAGCCGCCGTGGTTTATGCTGCTCTCAGTGTGGAACAGGATGTCTAGGAAGTCCTGGGGATCGGGATAGTCGGCTTCCCACCCCAGGCCGGCAAACGCCTGGAACTTCCGCTCGTCCAGGTCCTTGAGGTAGGTAGCCCACTCCACCTGCTGGATAAACGCTTCCACCCCAAGTATCTGACGCCACATCTCCATGGTGACCTCCAGCGAGAGGCTGGGGCCGCCGCCCGTACCCGGTATGGTGATGAGTATCTCGGGCCGGGTATCAGGGTCGGCGTAATCCGACTCGCTGAGCAGCTGCTGCGCCAGTTCCGCGTCGAACTTCAGCCCCTCCAGGTCCGGGTTGTATCCGGGGAACCCCGGTGGAAGAATGCCGTACGCGGGCACCACCAGTCCCGATAGCACCTCGGCGGCGATAAGCTCCTTGTCAACGGCGTGGTTCAGCGCCTGGCGGAACTTGGGGTCGTCGAATGGCGGATCGTCGGTGTTGAACCCGATGTAAGAGATTACGTAGTCCGGCTCGGTTATGACAAGCTCTTTGTTCAGCGAGCTCTCAGGGTCCAGGACCCGGTCGAGGTCGGACAGGGCCACGCCACTAATGTCGACCTCGTCGTTCTCGTACATCGCCATGGTCTGGCCTCCGGCTAGGTTCATGACCACGGCGTCAAGGTAGGCGGGCTCCCGGTAGAAGTTCTCGTTTCGCTCGAGGATGAGCCGCTCTCCGACTCGGTACTCCTTGAGTTTGAACGGGCCCGTGCCATTGGGGTTGTCGAACCAGTTCCGGCCGCCCTGCTCCACGTTCTCTTGGTCCAGTACGTAAGCCGTGGGATAGGTCAGCTTGGCCAGAAAGTAGGCCTTGGGCGCGTCGATGGTGATCTGGAGTGTGTGGTCGTCGATGACCCTGACGCCACTGAGCTCAGTGGCCCTCCCCTCGAACACGTCCTCGGCGCCGACGATGTCGTTCAGGTAGGTGTCCGCCACTGGGGAAGCTGTGTTGGGGTTGGCGGCACGATCCAAGGACCACTTGAAGTCGTGGGCGGTCACCGGCTGACCATCGTGGAACTTGGCGTCGGGCCGCAGCTTGAAAGTATAAACCGTGCCGCTCTCATCGAGCTTCCAGCTCTCCGCTATGTCAGGGACAAGCCTCAGGTCCGTGGTCAGGGTCACCAGGCCGCTGTACAGCTCCACCACGATGAACGCCGAGGTGGTGTCGCTGGTCAGATGCGGGTCCAGCGTAGGAGGATCGCTATGCGTAATCCTCAGCACGCCGCCGACCGGCCTATCTGAGACCTCCCCTACCACCTCCGGCTCAGGGGCTACCGTGGTTGGGGCCTCGGTGGTCACGGCCTCGGGCACCTCGCTCACCACCGCGGGCGGTGTAGGAGTGGGCTCGACTTCTTGGACGGGTGCCGGCGTGGTCTCTTCGATGACCTCAGCCGCTCCTGCCGGCTCCTTGTCCGAACCACCTCCACATGCCACGGCGGCCATCGCCACCAAAGCGAAAAGCGTGAACATTAAAGGAATTAGTTTTCTCATGCTATTTACCCTACCTGTCCCTCGGATTCATCTCTGATGTCTATTCCTAAACTTACCACTTCGGCGCGGCAACTTGGCGAGGCGATTCTGCCTAGCCCTGAGCCTGGCCGACCATGTGAGTCATATATGCCTTGACGAAGCCGTCTATATCTCCATCCAGGACGCCTTCTGCATCCGAGGTCTCGTAGTCGGTGCGGTGGTCCTTTACCATCTTATACGGCTGAAGAACATAGCTCCTGATCTGGTGACCCCACTCGGCCGATATGTGCTCTCCTTTGAGCTTGTCCCGTTCCTCGGCGCGCAACTTCATCTCGTGCTCCACGAGCCGTGCCGTTAAAATGCGCATGGCTATCGCTTTGTTCTGGTGCTGAGACCTCTCGTTCTGGCAGCTGACCTTGATCCCAGTGGGCAGATGGGTAATGCGTACCGCCGTCGAGTTCTTCTGGACGTTCTGACCACCCGCCCCGCCGGCGCGGAACACCTCGATTTTAGTATCATCTGGATTCACAGTTACATCCACCCCCTCCTCGGCCTCGGGTAGAACCTCAATGAGTGCGAAGGAGGTGTGCCTCGCGTGACCGGAGTCGAAAGGCGAGATACGGACCAACCGGTGAACGCCTCGCTCGGCCTTCAGATAGCCGTAAGCATGCAGGCCCGAGATCTGGATAACCGCGCTTTTGATGCCCCCCTCCTCGCCCGGCGAGACATCCAGGACCTCGCCTTCGAATTCCGAGCGCTCCGCCCAGCGGAGATACATACGCATAAGCATCCGCACCCAGTCTTGAGACTCCACCCCTCCCGCCCCAGCGTGAATGGCGGCGATGGCGTTACGCTCATCGTACTTACCGGACAGGGCAAGCTCAAACTCCAGCCGGTCGAGCTGATCCGTTACCCCGGCGATCTCATCGGTAAACGACTCGACAAGGGACCCGTCTTTCTCGGCGATCGCCAGCGCCAGGAGCTCGTCGAGAGACCGGGTATGCTGATCGAGCTGCCTCCACTCCTCCACTTCAGCCTTTAGCCTGGACAACCTCTTCATCTTCCCTTGGGCATCTCTAGGGACCTCCCAAAATGATGGGTCTCCAGCCTCGCGCTCCAGCTTGGCGGCCTCCTTTTCCTTGTCCGCTAGGTCAAAGACGCACCATAAGGTCGGCTATCCTCTCCTTGATCCTGGCTACTTCACCCTGCATTCCTAACATAAGTTACGGCCTCTCTTCTCTGCTGGATTCTCCACAGGAACAGAACTGTGAACTGTTCATCCTATAATCGCTATCGACAGTTGAACTCACGGGATCAACGATACCTTCTGTAGCGCGTTTCCACTCCTCGAAGTCCCGAGCCACCAATATAAACGCATCTCTGAAGTACAGCAGCACCGAGATCGGCCTGCACCGCCACCGATCAAATTATAACAGGGTAGTAATCGGGCCGGGAGAGGTGGAACAGCCTTCAGGGGGCCCTCACTGAGTGGGGATGAGGGCCTGATTAGACTCGGCCTCAGAGATGATCCTCGTCCAGTCGTAGAGCATGGGAATGAGGTCCACCTTGGCCCAGGTGGGCGCTTGATCAGCGTAGTGCGGGCTGCCCGGGTGGCCGGAGGCGCCCAGAGGGATAGCCCATCGCGACTTGTTCCAGTCGGAGACATCGAACACGTAACGCGCCACCGATGTTCCTGTCACGACGAAAGGATCCGAGGGCGAATAGCTCCCCACCTGGGGAGTGTCACCATCGCCTCCAATGGGCATCGAGGGAGGATCGAGCAGCGAGGCCAAGTCGCCAAATGCCTCGGACAGCGTATGGCGGGGCCGCGTGTAGTGGAGGTTGCCCCACCGCCATGAGTCGATGTCACCGCCAAGGCGTTCCCTCAGCTCCATGACGCCTTCGGAAAGGGACTGAGCAATCAATGAGTCCCAGCTGCTCGCCGGAGATAAAAGGGACCTATCGTCGGCCTGCGCCATCGTGACCAGGCGCGCCGCCAGCCGGCGAAGGTAACCCGTCGCCCCACGCCCGGTGGCGCTGAACGCTTCCTCGGCGAGAGGGCCCAGAACGTGGGTCGCGACTGAGCGATGGAGCTTGTCCCGGAAGGCGGCGTAGAGTGTGGGCGCGACGGCGTCTCTCTCCATACCCCCATCCCATTCCGCCAGCTTAGCCACAGTCATGCTGGACAGCTCATCCAACGGCTCCACCTTTGAGAGAAGACGCGTGTAGACCGTCGCAGGAATCGAGACACTGTCGGCGTGAATTGAGACCATGTCTTCCACCGTGGCGTTGCTAAGCCTTCGTATTCTGTCGACGATTCGGCGGGCCCGGTAGTCGGGAGCGAAGTCCAGTCCGAGATAGTACGGATAGTCATATCCCACTATGCGATTGTTGGCCGTCACGATGTAGCCGGTCTCGGGGTTTCGGGACCTGGGCAGCTCTTCAAAGGGTATGAACCCCTCCCACTCATGCTCTCCGGTCCAGCCTGGGACGGGCAGCCACGCATTGGCGATCGAGCGGATGGGTACCTTTCCGCGATTAAGGTAACCGATGTTTCCGTCGACGTCGGCAAACAGGAGATTGTTGCACGGGTCCACCCACTGCCGCATCGACTCTTCAAGCTCCTGGACCGAGCTGGCCTTTAGCATCTCAAGGAGGCACTCGGCCCCGTGGTTCGGACCGTCGGTGGCGGTGTACTTGAAGGCGATGCCGTACCCCTTGGCGGGGTCGCCAGCGATGACGGGGCCATGGCGGGTAGTAGTAGTCTCCAGATCAATCGGAGCGGCGTTCCTGACGCTGATGACCTCGTGGTGGATATCGGCCCGTATCCACTCGCCCTGGAACCGATAATAGTAAGGGTCGCCCTCCTTGAAACGCTCCAGGTACAGGTCCTGGTAGTCGGTCATCGCGTGGGTTACGCACCAGGCCACGTAAGTGTTGTGGCCGAAGTGAGGAAACCCGGGGCATCCTGGAAACGACAGGCCGATGGCGTCGAACTGAGGGCATGACAGGTGGTTCTGATAGTAAACGTTCGGGGTGTCAAGTGCACGGTGCGGATCGCCGGCAAGAAGCGGCTTGCCCGAGGCGGTCCGGCTTCCAGCAAGCACCCAGCTGTTGCTGCCCGCGTCGGTCCTCCTGAGCCAGTTGATCGTCTCTGCGCCGTCAGTCAGCTCCTCGAGGCCATCCAGGACCCCACCTGCGTACTCCGCACCAGGAGGTACTATCAGCAGTTGCCCCGGGTAATAGCCCTTCAAGAGCTCCGCCGTTCGCTCGGCACCCAGCTCGTTGACCAAGCGCGCCCGCCAGAGCTTGTCCTCGAACACGCCCATGAGGATGTGACGCACCTTGAACACGGCCAGGCAGTCCCATGGCTCCCACCGGTCCGGTTCGCCGCCGACGATGCCGTACTCGATGGGCAACGGCCCAGTGCTCTCCACGAAGGCGTTGACGCCGGCGGCGTAGGCATCCAGAATGGACCGCGTCTCCCCTCCAAGAGACCTGTAATCCCTCTGAACCGTGGGACGGATCTGGAACCGCCGCATGATCACGTCCTGCGCTACAGCGCCCTCGCCCACGTATTCGGCCCAGCGCCCGTAGGCCCGCCTGCGGTCGCATTCCATTTGCCATAGGCGATCCTGAGCCGTGGCAAATCCCTGGGCGAAGAAGGCATCGCCGTGGGATCTGGCCCTGATATGAGGGATGCCGTAGCGGTCTCGATAGACCTCTACAGTGGATTCGAGACCTTTGAGGTGAAGGGGCGTCTCGATGTCGGGCAGCGCCGACTCCAGGTCCTCTTTCGTCCTGGGTATCACGGCCATTATGAGCATCCGTACTTCATATTCAATTGCGCCTAAGCGTCAGAAAAACAGGAGTTTGAGCACAATCGACTCAGCCAAACCAAGACCGTTCTCATATCTTCAAGCGTACATCACGCGCATCTGTATCCGCCAACCATAGCAACAGTCAACTTCTAAAATCTTTGTACTGCTCTAAGATTTGTTCAATTGAGCGCTTGTTCGCCCTTTAAATGAAGAACGCTGAATGAATATCCTTCACTTTAGCGCGGTCTAACGGATGACGATTGGACGCTGTGTCTTCTCTTACTGCGCAGGCTGGTCCTGCGGTCGGCGACCAATTCGACGGGCTCCATACAGGCAACGGGAGAGGCGATACCATGGCTAGCACCGTAAACGGAACTGTCCCTACTCAATATGGCGATATAGCCTTCAGCCGACTGGGACTTCCAGCTTTTCACGTGAGAGTGGCGCTGATGTTGGGCGCCGCAGTCGCCTACGTGGTCGGGTACTGGCTGCTACACCCAGTCTTGGGAGACGCCACCGGGACCCTCGGAGCCCTGGCGGTGATACCCGCCGGGTACCTGTACGGTGTGCGGGGCGGCATCGCGGCCAGCCTGCTGACCTTCCCTATCACCTCTCTCCTTGTGATCGTCTTCGGGGAAACATCGTGGCAAGAGTGGTTGGCGGTGGGAGGACCGATTGGCTCCGCCACTGTGCTCGTCGGCGCATTCGTCGGATGGCTGCGCGAACTCAGCCAGAGGGACATGCGCGAGATCATGGAGCGCAAGCGCGCCGAGGAGGCCCTCAGGGAGTCCAGCCGACTCGCATCCATCGGAGAGCTCGCCGCCGGCGTCGCTCACGAGATCAACAACCCCCTCAACACCGTCATCGGATTCTCTCAGCTGCTCATGGAGGAAGACCTGCCTCAGCCCGTCCGCGAAGACGTCCAGAGGATCTACTCGGAAGGCCAACGGGCCGCCAAGATCGTTCAGAACCTCCTCTCTTTCGCCAGAAAGCGCGAGCCGGACAAGCAGTACGTGGACGTGACCGCCATAGTGCACCGTACCCTGGAGCTGAAGGCCTACAGCTTCAAGGCCAACAACATAATGGTGAGCACTCAGCTACCAGAGAACCTATCCCACACCATGGCCGACGAGCATCAGCTTGTCGAGGTGATACTGAACATCCTCACCAATGCCGAGCAGGCCATGACTGAGGCCCATGGATGGGGCCGCCTCACCATCCGCGCAGCCAGGTCGGCGGACGGACTGAGGATCAGCATCAGAGACGACGGCCCAGGAATATCTCCCGAGCACATGAGCAACCTGTTCGACCCATTCTTCACCACTAAGGAGGTCGGTAAGGGCACCGGGCTGGGGCTCAGCATATGCTACGGCATAATCCACCAGCACGGCGGAGAGCTGTGGGCCGAGAGCGAGCCGGGCCAAGGGGCCACTTTCAACATCGATCTCCCCATATTGGCGCCCGAGGAAGCGTCGGAACCACAGCCGCAGGAGGTCGAAAAGCCCAGTGAGCTGGCCAAGCACATCCTCGTGGTCGACGACGAGCCCGCTAACCTCGAGCTGGTCGCCAGGGTCCTCGCCACTGAAGGATATGCGGTGGACATGGCCAGCGACGGGCAGGAGGCATGGCGCATGCTTCAAAACAAGGCCTACGACCGTATCTTCCTCGACCTCAAGATGCCGGGCATGAGCGGTCAGCAGCTTTACCGCCTCATCGAGGGCGCCGACACAGAGCTGCCAGGCAGAGTCGTCTTCATGACGGGCGATACCTTCAGCCCCGACAGCCGGGACTTCCTTTCCAACACCGGCAACCCCATTTTGAAGAAACCCTTCAGCGTCGACGAGCTCCGACAGCACGCCATAGGCCTGAAGGAGGTGACCCATGCCGGAGGTTAAGTCCCGCATCCTCGTGGTCGACGACGACAACAACGCCCGAGAGATGATGGAGCGAAGGCTCGCACGCAGCGGCTACGACTGTGTCACCGCACCCAGCGCCGACGAGGCCGCAAGCCTCCTAGAGCAAGAGACTTTCGACCTCATGCTACTCGATATCGTCATGCCCGGTAAGTTCGGCACTCAGTTCCTACCCGAGGTCGTCAAACAGTACCCCGACATGGCCGTCGTCATGGTCAGCGCCGTCGGTAACGATTCCATCGCAGCCAACTCCATGCGCGCCGGCGCTTACGACTACATCGCCAAACCCGTCGACTTCGAGGAGCTCATCACTCGTGTCTACCGCGCCATAGACCGGCGCAACCTGGTCATCAAGAACCGGCAGTACCAGCAGATGCTTGATCAAGTGGGGCCGGACCGCACCGAGTACCTCGAACGACAGGCCCGTAATCTTCAGGACGCCAAGCAGGCTTTCACCCGTCTGGATGTGGCCCTCTCAAAACTCAGCACTCAAATCGAGGAGCTCTCCCTCGAGGCGAATGAGGCCAGTCCTGAGGATGTCCCCGCCCACGTCGAGCTCAAGCGTGTCATGGACCAGAGCCGGTCCCTCATCCAGCGCGCCCTCGACATCTGGGCCAAGAGGATGAAACTCTAACCCGGGGAGCCTGCTAGAAAATGCCGCTCACGGCCTGCCACCAGTCTACGACGACGTCGGTGGCGCGGTACCTGTACAGCCACTTGCCCCAGTGCAGAGCGTACTCCTGGAACTCCTTCATAGCCAGCAACGGGAGCATCCACAGAGCTGCACGCCGAGGAGTCAGCTCGTAGCTAGGCCTGAAGCGCTTCATTCCGGCCACAAACACGAACCAGAACTCGAACACGTTCGGGAAGAATAGCAAGAGGCCGCGCCAGTCCACCACCTCAAACACCCCGATTCCGACGATCCGGAAAGCGAAAAGGGCGAGGGCGACGTTGCGCGCCGTCCCTGACCACCGGAGCGCCACTATCATGAAGGTCACCATATAGACGAGGTCGACCAGCTTGTCAAAGGCCTGGTAGTCTCGCAGCCCGCCCAGGGTCAGCAGGTTCATCATGAACAAGTCGGAGAAGTCCACCAGGATGGCGACTATGGCCCCGGCAAACGCCCACCTGAGAACGAGCAGCGAACCGGCGATGCGGGCCAAGCCAATAACCAGCTCTTCAAGCGTCATAACGACTATGGCTCCGTGCAGTCGCGATCCAAGGGACTATGACGAAGGTTTACACGGGCCGGAGAGTGGCGCGCCGTGAGGACTACTTCGGAGGAACAGAGACGTGGAGGCTCGCCCACGGGAGCCGGAGATGGATGGTCAACTTTCTGTCAATGGACGGCTTGCGACTAGAGGGTACGGCGCGGAACGAGAGGAACGAATTTGGCCGCGGTCGCTGTCAAACGGCTCAGATGAGCACGGGCTGGAAAGCAGGAACATGGTGGTAGGCTGGTCGGGGTGACTGGACTCGAACCAGCGACCCCCTGCACCCCATGCAGGTGCGCTACCAAACTGCGCTACACCCCGACTTGGCCGTAGGATAGCACAGGGCCATCCAGGGCACAATAACCGCGTCCCCACGCCACGGTGGTTATCCCATCTACCCCGCTCAGGGCGGCACCGGAACACAACTCATCCCCAGATCAGGCTATGCTTCAACTCTCTTCGAGAGCGTCCGTGTGGGTAGGTGAGTCGTGGGACAAAATCTCCCGTAGCACCTGCACGGCAACGGCCTTATCAAGCGGCTGGTTATTGTTGCCGCACTTAGGCGACTGGATGCAGCCGGGACACCCCGAGCTACACGGGCACTGGGTAATGACCTCGAGGGTGGCCTCCCACAGGTCCTCCACGACCTCGTAGCCGCGCTCAGCTATACCCACCCCTCCGGGATGGCCGTCGTGGATGAAAACCTGCGGCCTCCCCGTGTCGGGGTGAAGGGGGGTTGAGATACCTCCGATGTCGTTTCGGTCGCAGAGGGCGAACAGGGGCAGCACTCCTATTGCGGCGTGCTCGACGGCGTGCAGTCCGCCCGCCAGGTCGAGGCGCTGGTCCTTGACCCGCGCCAGCGTGTCCTTGGGCACGTCGAACCAGAGAGCTATGGTGTCGTAGCTTTGAGGCGGCAGAGTAACGTACTCCTCACCTAGCACCTCATTAGTGAAGTGCGCTCTCCGCCTGAAGCCGGCGACTGTGGTGGATACGTTCACTTCACCCAGGTAGACCGTAGCTCGGCCCGCTCGCTTTTGCTTGAACACGTTCCGGATGCGCGTCTCAGTGTAGTCCTTTACCTCAGTGTAATAGGGAATGTCTGTCCTGGCCGCATACGCCATCTTGGCGTTCAGGTCCAGATCGGCAACCAAGTAAGGCTCACCATGATGGAGATAGACGGCCCCGGGGTGCAGTTGCAAATAGGCGGACCTCTCCTCGACCGTCTCCAGAATGGCCCCGCTTTCCTGCTCCACGAGGGTATAGAAGCTTGACGAGGTGGACCTTATGTTCACGTCCTGCGCCGGATAAGATGTATCGGCGTCCAGGTGCCACCGACCTGAGCTGGTCCGAAGAAATCCGTCCGCCTCCAGCTCGTCGGCATGGACCGATATGTCGGAGTCGAAGATGTCGGCGTCTTCCGGAGTGAGGGGAGCCTCATATGCCGCACAGAGTAGGTGGGGCTTGAGGATGTATGGGTTGGCGGGAGAGATGAGCGCGCTCTCGTGGGACTTCCCGAAGAAGGTCTCTGGGTGCCTCATGAGGTACTGGTCGAGGGGATTATCCAAGGCGACCAGGACACTCAAGGCCTGCTGACCGCGTCTCCCGCTGCGGCCGGCCTGCTGCCAGGTGCTGGCTATGCTGCCTGGGTACCCAGTCAGGATGGTGGCGTCCAGGTCGCCGATGTCGATGCCCAACTCCATCGCGTTCGTCGTTGTCAAACCCAGCAGCCGCCCTTCGAAGAGGTCGCGTTCGATGCGCCGTCTGTCCTCGGCCAGGTAGCTGGCACGGTAGGGAGATATACGGTTGGCAACCGTGGGGTCCAACTTCATAAGCTGGTCGCGTACGTAGACGTAAAGAAGCTCGGCCATGCGTCGGCTGCGGACGAAGGTGAGTGTCCGGACGCGCCGGCGGAGCAGCTCCGCAAAAAGCGTCGCTGCCTCGCCGTTGCTGCTGCGGCGGCTTCCCCGGGCTACGTCGATCATAGGGGGATTCCAGAAAACGAAGTCCTTGCCGCCATATGGCGACCCGTCCTCTTCGATCACTGTGAAGGGCAGGCCAACCAGCCTTTCGGCATGCTCGCCCGGATTGCCGACCGTCGCCGAGCACAATATAAACTGAGGCTCGTTGCCCAACCGACGACATATGCGCCGCAGCCGCCGCAGGACGTTGGCTACGTGTGAGCCGAAGACGCCTCGATAGACGTGAGCCTCGTCGATCACCACTATGCGAAGCCTCCGCAAGAGGTGATACCACGACCGCTGATTTGGCAAGATACCCACGTGCAACATATCGGGGTTGGTGAGGACGATGCGGGAGTACCGGCGGATATCCGACCTGTCCTCGGGGAGCGTGTCTCCGTCGAAGACGTCTTGGCGGATGCGGCTCTCCTCCGGCATCAGCTCACCGAGGCTTCTGGACTGGTCCTGGGCGAGCGCCTTGGCGGGGAACAGGTACAGGCACCTGTCGCCACGATCCTCCAGCAGCGACTCGATCGCCGGCAGGTGGTAGCAGAGGCTCTTTCCACTGGCCGCGGGAGTGGAGATGATTACGTTCTCTCCCCTCCTCACCGCGTTGAGCGCCTCGGCCTGGTGGGAATACAGGAACTCGATGCCCAGCGATTGAAGGGACCGCTGAAGCTTGGGATGAAGAGGCCGGTCCAGCGTGCCCCTGCTCGGGGTCCTCCGGGGGACCTCCTCGCGGTGCACAACCTGACCGTGGTACCAGGGCATCCCCTGGAGTTCCATGAGGAAAGACGATACGTCCATCTAGGACCTGGAAGCTATAACGTAAACAGAGCCAACCGCCCCTAGAACCCCGAGATGGTCTCCTGCTCGGAGTCCAGCACCTCGACATCCTGCCTGCTGTTCTCAATGAAGGCGAGGACGCCGTCGAGTACCTGGTCGGCATGTCGCGTGCTGTTGCTGACGCTGGTGATGCCCACCGTTGCCACCTGCCAGACGTGATTGTCCCCCACCTCGGCGATGGATACGTTGAACTTGTTGCGAATCCGGGTGCAGAGGGAGTTGATCACCCGACGTTTTCCTTTGAGGCTCTGGTTTCCGGGAAGCCTCAAAGTAACCTTGCATACGCCGACGTTCATGCCACCCTCCACGGACGCCTGCAATGAGAACACATGTGCATTATAGCATCCTACATCTGTACCGTAGACCTGGCCTTGTGGCCACGTTAACCCCTTGACACCGGCAATGGAGACGAATAGCATCAATCTATTAGGGGCACGTTCGAGACCCGGTTAGATTCCCGGTCTGAGGCCTCGCATACAGATGCCTGAAACGGGAGGAGGTACCCGCTTCCAAGAAATGACCGACGAAGGAACCTTTCGGCAGGCCATCGAGCGCAGCTGGGTTGTGCGATCACCCAAACAACAGCTGGCGACCTTCGGCCTGACCAACATTGAATACTACGTGGTGACCGAGCCGATCTACCAGCAGCTCAACTCGAGCAGGCAGCAAGAGGGTGTGGTGCGGACCGGCCGCGTGATCTCAGAGCGCCCAGCGGTGGTGACCCCAACGTACGCGCTAAACCTGCAGGGCTTCAGCTCGGACGCGTACGAATACTTCAAGGAGATTGCGTCCAAGTACGGGCCCAACAGTCCGGGGATCCTGTACCAGTACAAGAAGGAGCCGGCCAAGACTGACATCCTCAGCGGCGATCCCGCAGAGATCGCCCACAGGATCGGCGACGACCTGGACCGCCGTAAGGAGAACATGACGGTGGTCATGGTAGGAGGGTTAGACGAGCTTTGGGACGTGGCCCTGCTGAAGTTCATCTACGAGTTCACCTCTTTATCGGTGGCCGGAAACGTGCAGGAGTTCCGCGCCAGGGGTCTCCTCGATAGCCAACAGCACCTCGGAGGCGTGCCGAGCGCCGCCAGCCAGCGCATCGAGCAGCTGTTCAGGGAGGTGGACCTGGGCGGCAGCGCCGATACACTAAAAGAGGAGTTGGACCGGTGGGGCCTATTCGAGTACTACGAGGACCGATTCCTCAACATCTTCCGGCGTAAGCGTTAGCGGGGTTTCCTGCGCCGGGTATACAACTGCTGTCCCCTGAACATCCCTCTTTCCTTGACCCTGCGCAAGCTCCCCCACTTCAAAGGCAGCCACCCTCTTCCATCAATTGCTTAAGTCAAGCCCCTCAGTGCCCCGTCACCTACATCAGTCGTCCAGCCAATTAGCGCCCACCCGGCGAAAGGCGTGAGCTCACAGCGAGTCCGCATGGCGGTGGAAAACCCTCCACGGCACGCCAAACGTAACCTAAGGCACCTCGTATCTTCACGCCGGTGCATGAAGTAACATAGGCATGGCTTTGCGCCGCTGCGCTTGTGGCCATCGCGACGCCGGCGCAGCTAACGCAAGTGCTCGCGAGTTCCATCCCACCATGTTGTTCACCGCGATTCGTCGCTTCGTAATCAGATCAGTTGTAGCACTTTTACTGGTGGCGTACCTGTTCGGTGTCGGCGACGTTGTGCGCCTTAATCCAGCCCAAGAGGTGGCTTTCCCACATCTCTACAGCCTTGCGGAATTCGAGGTCGGCAATTTCTTCAGCAAGTGGTTCCACTGGCTGTACCGCACTTTGCCGTGGAATCGGTTGTCTGACGAGGAGCGAATTCAGAAGGTACAGGAGTACTTCCAGAGGGGAGAGGATAATAGGACGCTGCGGGACCAAATCGCCCAGGCATTGTCAGCTGAAGGTCCCGACGTCCTCTTGAGGGTGGAGGAGCTTGAAGGGGTATCGGAGAGAATCAAGTCCAGGCGCGGCCGACTGAGGAACGACGTGGAGCAGACATTGGAGTCGGCCATCAGCTCGGTTATCAGAGAGGAGGGGCTCGACTACTGGGCAGGCCTCATTTGGCCGCCGGTGGACCTCAGGTTCAGTGAGCCGCCGAAGGTGCTCGTTACCTCTCCAAGAGACCGCATTTTCCGGATGCACTCGGAGCTGCTGAGACCGAACCTGAGCTTTGAGCTACGTGAAGAGATTGAGGACGATGTCCTCAATAGTTTGGACCTTTCGGCGCTTGTGACAAATATAGGCGGACTCGCGACGTACCCCGCGGCGATAAACAACGATCGATCTCTGCGTTGGACCTTGGAGATAGGCGCCCACGAGTGGCTGCACCACTATCTCGCGTTCAAGCCGCTGGGGTGGAATATCCTGGACAACAAAGACATGGAGGTCCTGAACGAGACCATGGCGAACATCGCGGGCGATGAAATGGGCCAGCGGGCGCTGCAGGTGCTGGGGCTCACCAGTCCGACTGAGCCCAATGGCTCTGCGCTCACGGACCAGGGTGGATTCGACTTCGATCGGGAGATGCGGGTCACCAGGCTAAGAGTGGACGAGCTGCTGGCGGCGGGGAAGATCGCCGAGGCCGAGGACTACATGGAGGAACGCAGAAAGCTCTTCGTGGAAAACGGATATCACATTCGGAAGCTCAACCAGGCCTACTTTGCCTTTAACGGCACATACGCCGACAACCCGGCTTCCGTCAGTCCCATCGCAGACCAGCTTCGTCAACTTCGAAGTCTGGTACCCGACCTGGGCACCTTCATCAAAACGGTGTCGAAAGTATCCACCTACCCTGAGTTCCTCGAGACTTTGAAGGAGCTTCAAGATGGGCGGTCGGCTCGTGAGACGGCGCCCTATGTCGATCCGGTCGACGCACAGGGCGCCGGCGGAGGGCTCCCGCTGACTGGCACGGCGTACGCTCAGTACGCGCGTACGCTTCAGGTCCGGCCCAGATTTGCCAGAGAAGTGATGGCCGCAGAAGGTTCACAACTGCGCCGGTGACCCAGCGCTCAGACAGCCGCCGCTGCTCCGTTTCCCGCACTTGGTGTAGCGAGCGGCCCTTATATTGGCGACCGCATCGGTGGAACTCGGTCTCCTCCGATATACACCAATATCTCAAGTGTGATAACATCAGCCCTTGAAGAGACGAATTGTGGAAAAGGGCGATGAATAAAGAAGAAGAGCCCGAACTAAATTTCGATCAGATCCTGGAGCGACTGCGCTCCTTCTTCGGCCGCATCGGCATTAAAGGCGGTGGCGGAGCGAGCCGGTGGCCCTACTTTGTCATCGCCATCTTCCTGATCGCGCTGATAGGCTGGCTGGCCACCGGCATTTACACCGTACAGCCGGGCGAACAGGCCGCACTCAGAAGGCTGGGCAAATTCGAGGAGATCACCGGTTCAGGCCTTCACTGGTACTGGCCTGCCCCCATAGGGACGAAGGCCATAGTAAACGTCCAAGAGGTCCGTCGGCTGGAAATCGGTATCCGTGGCACAACCCCCATTCTTGCCGAGGCCCTGATGATCACCGGCGACGAGAACCTGGTGGACGTACAGCTGCTGGTTCAGTACGACATCAAGGATATCGAGCGGTTCCTTTTCAGGGCGGCGGACCCAGACGGCGCCATTCTCAAGAGCGCCACCGAAAGCGCTCTGCGACAGGTGGTCGGCAAGCGCGACATCGACGACGTTCTGACCGTGGAGAAGGAAGATGTGCAGTCGGAGACGAAGCTGCTGCTTCAGAATCTGCTTGACCTCTACGAGACCGGCATAAATATCAGAGAGGTCAAGCTACAAAACGTTCGAGCACCCCTTCAGGTACAGGATGCGTTCGACGACGTTGTCCGCGCTAAAGAGGACAAGGAACGGATCATAAACGAGGCGGAGGCATATCAGGCCGATATCATCCCGAGGGCGGAGGGTGATGCCAAGAGGGTGAAACTGCTCGCCGAAGCGTTCAGGGCCGAGCGGATAGCCAAAGCCACAGGTGAGGCCAATCGATTTCTCCTGGTCCTCGAGGAGTTCAACTTGGCGAAGGATGTGACACGTCAGAGGCTGTACCTGGAGGCGATGGAGGATATCCTCGCCGATGTGAAGAAGTTCATCGTGGCCTCCGATACCGGTGGGAACCTGTTGCAGTTCCTTCCATTGACCGGAGGTTCACCCTTTGGACCCGGCGGGGAATGAGCGGCCTAAGCGGAACGGACCAATAAATTTGAAACTACTTGCCATACTGCTGGTCCTGGGCTCGATACTGGCGGGCATCTTCGGCCCCCAGTTCTTCTTCGTGGTGGATGAGACCCAGATGGCCATCGTGACCCGGTTCGGCGATCCCAAGAGAACGCTCCGTAGCCCGGGGGTATATGTCAAAACGCCCTTCGTGGACACCGTAACCTACTTCGACAAGCGGCGGACGTTGTTCGATGCCCCGCCCGATTCACTGCTGACCAGCGACAAAAAGAGGCTCGTCATCGACGCCTATGCCATCGCTCGCATAGTGGAGCCGCTTGAGTTCTTCAAGACCGTGCGAACGCCGCAACGGGCCGTCACCCGTGGGAATGACATCATCGCCTCAGAGCTACGCAGAGAGATCGGTTTGGACGAGCAGTCCCAGATCATCAAGACCAGCCGGGAACAGATAATGAACAAGATCACCAATGTCTCTACGCCCCTGCTCTTTGAGTTCGGCCTCGTAATCGTGGACGTGAGAATAAAGAGGGCCGACTTCCCTGATGAGATAGCGCAAAGCATTTTCGACAGGATGCAGGCCGAGCGAAAACGCATCGCCAACGCCTTCCGTGCGGAAGGCGCCGCGCGAGACCTGGAGCTCAGGGCCACCGCAGACAGACAGGCGACCATCATCCGGGCCGAGGCCGAGCGGGACGCCAACGTCCTAAGAGGAGAGGGCGAGGCCGGGGCCGTCGAGATTTTCGCCGAAGCGCTGGAGCAGGGCCCGGAGTTTTACGCCTTTCAGCGCAGCCTGGACGCGTACAGCAGCTTCCTCAACAGCAACGATACCATCGTGTTCTCTGCGGATGACGAGCTGTTCCAGTTCCTCCAGCAGCCTCTCAGGTCCGACGAGGTGGATGTCGACGCTGAATGAGAGGATTCGTGGCGGTGGGCTAACCCCCAACGCCTGCCTAAGCTGCCCACCATCATCCTGGCTACGGCCTCTGGTAAGTGCCCATCAGCTGTCCCTCCGCCAGCACCTTCCCCTGAATGGAGCGGAGGATGTCCTTCTTGGTCGCTCCCGGCTCAAGGTCTGGCTCGGCATCTAGGGCGTAGAGCTTGAAGAAGTAGCGATGGGGATCGCCCTTAGGAGGGCAAGGGCCGCCGTACCCCGACCGCTTGAAGTCGTTTCCACCGTTCACGGCGCCGATTGACGTGGTTCCTGATGTGGAGAATCCCTCTTGCAGTTGTGTTGAGTCGGAGGGTATTCCGTAGAGCACCCAGTGGACCCACGTGCCTCCCGGAGCGTCCGGGTCGTCGACGATCAGTGCAATGCTCTTGGCGCCGTCTGGAACACCGGACCATTGGAGGGGTGGAGACTTGTCCGCCCCGTCGCAGGTGTACTAAGTCGGAATGGGGTCTCCCTCTGAAAAGGCGGTACTGGTCAGTTGAATGCTCACACTCGTGGCCTCCACTTGTGTCGGCTCTGGTTGTGGCGGCTCTTGATCATCGCCCCCACCGCAAGCGGAAACCAGCGCCGCCAGAGCAAAGACGGCGCTCAATGGGATCAGAGCCGGTGTATTCAAGCGCATGGTGTCTCCACCGAATCCATCGGAGGGGCGAAATTCGCGTCGATGGCACCAATCACCTTAGGCCAACCACCAATTGGGTGTCAACATCCCATAATGCCAGCCGACGCGGGACATCGAGGGGGGGTATAATATCACCGCATCCGCTTAGGGAGAACCATCAGACGGCGTGCAAGCCAAATGTCCGACTTCCGTGTAAACGTCCAGATATTCGAAGAGATCGACGGCCTCGTTTCAGCACAGCGGTTGCGCCAAATAGCCCAGTACGCCTTGGACTCGGAGTCGGTGGCGCCCGAGGGGTCTGTAAGCGTGCTGATAGCGGGCGACGACGTTGTGAGGGAGCTCAACATGGTCCACCGGGGGCTGGACGAGGTCACCGACGTGCTGGCCTTCTCTTTCCATCACCAGGGTGAGTTCCAGGGCGGTGGCGAGCCCGCGTCTGAGTGGGACCCGGAGGCGGCTTTCCCGACGCCCCCCGGAGAAGAAGCTAACCTGGGAGAGGTGATCATCTCCTACCCACAGGCCCAGAGGCAGGCGGCCCAAACAGGCCACTCGGTGGATAGGGAGATAGCGCATCTTCTCGTCCACGGCCTGCTGCACCTGCTGGGCTACGACCACGCGGAGCCTGGAGAAGAGTCGCTGATGCAGGCCAAGGCAGACAGGTACCTTGCTCAAGCATTTCACGGGCTGAATAGGGCTTAGACATGAGCGAAGTCCTTTATCGTAAGTGGCGTCCACGCAGCCTGGAACAGGTCGTCGGCCAGAAGCCGGTAACCGAGACTCTACGACAGGCCGTTGCCCTGAAGAGGGTTGCGCACGCCTATATGTTCTGTGGCCCGAGAGGCACCGGTAAGACCAGTACGGCCCGCGTTCTGGCCAAGGCCGTCAACTGCCTCTCGCCCCAGGACGGCGAGCCGGACAACGCGTGCGAGATCTGCCTGTCGATCAATGAGGGCCGCGCCCTGGACCTGATCGAGATAGACGCGGCGAGCAACCGCGGTATCGACGACATCCGCGACCTGCGGGACAAGATCCAGTTCGCACCCAACGAGGCCCGCTACAAAGTCTACATCGTCGACGAAGTCCACATGCTCACCGAACCGGCCTTCAACGCCCTGTTGAAGACGCTGGAGGAACCCCCACAACACGTTATCTTCGTTCTGGCCACCACCGAGGTCCACAAGGTGCCGTTGACGGTCATCTCCAGGTGCCAGCGCTTCGACTTCAAGCGAATCCGATTGGAGATCATGGTCGAGCGCCTTCAACAGCTGTGCCGGGACGAAGGCATTGACGCGGCGCCCGAGGCATTGACGCTCATAGCGCGCAAAGCCGGTGGGAGCCTGCGCGACGCCGAAAACCTGCTGGAGCAGGCCCTGGTGTCCTTCGGGTCCAGCATCAATGAAGCCCAGGTGCGAGACCTGCTGGAGCTGGGCGGAGATGAACTGGCCTTGGAGCTGGTAGGCCACGTGATAAACAAGTCGGTCCGGGAGGGATTGGTGGTTATAAACCGCCTGGAAGGCGAGGGAGGCGACCTGCGTCAATTGCACCGCGCGGTAATGGAATTTCTGAGGGGTACCCTGCTGGCAAAGGCCGAAAACTCAGCCTCCCTTGGCTACACGCAGGAAGTGACCAACCGGCTGAAGGAACTGGCGGACGCCACGACTATGGGACACGTGGTCCACGCCTTGAAGACGTTCGCACGGGTCGATCTGCGGCGCGACAGCTCGTCGCCGCTTCCGATGGAGCTGGCGCTGGTACAGTCCGGCATGGAGTCCGAAGCCCAGACATTAGCCCACAGCGCACGCCCCGCACCGGCCTACACGGAAGCCGCCGCCACGAAGACGCCCGCAGTAGCGGCAAGCCCAGAGGCAGCGCGACCTACGGCGCCGAAGCAAAGCCCAGCCGCTCCGCTGAGGTCCTCCACTCCGCCCAGACGGACGCCTCCGGCGACAGCTCAACCATCACCCTCGACCACAGATGGAGTGCCGGCATCGGAGCCGTCTGCAAGGCTGGAGAGTCAATGGGGGGCGATTGTTGAGTCGCTGAGGCGTCAAAAGGGTAAGAAATATGTCCTCGGCCCCCTTCTTAAGACGTGTACGGAACGCGAGGTCGCCGATGGCGTCATCCTGCTGAAGAATCCCTACCAGTCCCACGTGGAGAGGCTGCAGGAGGAGCTGGACGATCCCCAGTCGCGAAGGGTGTTGACCGAATCATTCTCAAGAGTTATGGACGGCCAGTACGATATCAAGGTGTCCCTGGCGGACGGCGAAAACGACACACCCAGCAACAGCGTATCCCAGAGGAGCCACCTGGTCCGAGCCGCCCACGCCATGGGCGCCCGCGTGGTGGGAGAAACGGAGGACGTAAATGAACAAGAACTTGCTGCGCCAGGCCCAGCAACTCCAAAAGCGAATGGTGAAGATGCAGGAGGAGCTTGAGAGCGCCACCGTCGAGGCCACGGCGGGGGGCGGTGCGGTTAGCGTCGTCGTGAACGGTAAGATGAAGCTGGAGTCGCTGACCATCGACCCCGAGGCGGTGGATGCAGACGACGTGGAGATGCTGCAAGACCTGGTAACGGCCGCTGTCAACGAAGGGCTGGAAAAGGCCCAGGAGTTGGCCTCCAAGCGAATGGGCGCCCTGACCGGCGGCATGAACATACCAGGGCTGACATAGGCCGCTCGTGCCGCGTCCCTCCGCATTACGGGGCACTTTTGAAAATATCCCTATCACACCCAACATACGGAGCCGCCTTATGGATACTGACGGGATCTCGGTCGCGACGCCGGTGTCGCGTCTGGTGGACGAGTTCCACAAGCTGCCCGGCATCGGGCCCAAGACGGCCCAGCGCCTCACCTACCACCTGATACGCATGCCCGAAGGCGAGGCACGCGAGCTGGCGGAGGCGATCATCGCGGTCAAGGACCGCATCGTTCTGTGCTCGGAATGCTACAACATCACTGAGTCGGACGTGTGCGTGATCTGCAGCGACCAGAATCGAGACCGAACACGCATCTGCGTCGTCGAGGAGGCGCTGGACGTGCTGGCGCTGGAGAAGACCCGCACGTACAAGGGTGTGTATCACGTCCTCCAAGGCGTGATCTCACCCATGAACGGCATCGGCCCCGACGATTTAACAATTCAGCCACTACTGGAGCGTCTAAAGAACTCCGACATCCAAGAAATCATCATGGCAACCAACCCCAACGTCGAGGGCGAAGCCACATCCATGTACATCCACCGCCTGCTGTCGCCCCTGAACGTCAAGATCACGCGTCCGGCCAGAGGGCTGCCTGTAGGGGGCGACCTGGAGTACGCCGACGAGGTGACGCTGGGCCGTGCCCTCGAAGGCCGTCAGGAGTTTTGAACTACCAGGCCCCGTTGACGTGCCTTAGGAGGGTGGAGGCAAACCACTTCCGAAGATCCCATGGCTAGGCCCAGGTCCTACAAAACCGAGGCCATCGTCCTCAAGCAGATGCCCCTGGGAGAGGCCGACCGCATACTCACCCTGTTTACGCCCGACATGGGAAAGCTGCGCGCGGTGGCACGCGGCGTGCGTAGGATCAAGAGCAGGCTGGGTGGGCACCTGGAGCTTCTCAACCGCGTATCCCTCTCTATGGCCCACGGCAAGAGCCTGGAGGTCGTCACCGAGGCGGAGGCCGTACAGACCTTCAGAGGGCTCCGGGAGGACCTTCAGCGGCTTTCCAGGGCGCTGTATGTGGCCGAGCTGGTGGACGCTTTCTCGGCGGAGCAGGCACCCAACTATCCGGTGTACCGGCAGCTGGTGGACGCACTGGACCGGCTACAGAGCGCAGCACGATACGAGCCGCTGCTGCGGTACTTCGAGCTGCACCTGCTGGCTCACTCTGGATTCAGACCCGAGCTTCACCAGTGCGTCGAGTGCCAGGTCAAGCTGGAGCCAGGCGACCACGTGTTCAGCAACGAAAGGGGTGGGGCATTGTGTCCCAAGTGCCGGGCCGGCTCCGACGAGGCTATCATTCCGCTACCGCTAAACGTGATGAAGGTGGTCCGTTTTATGCAGCGGGAGAAGTACGAGAGAGCGGTCGCTCTGAAGGCCGCTCCCGAAGTCTGGTCGAGCATCGAGCGGCTGCTGCGTTCCTATGTCCGGTACCATGTGGAGCGTGAGCTTAAGAGCGCCGACTTTATGAGCCTGGTGGCGTCGCCCAACCGACAACGGTAGTGGCTACCTCATGGTCGCCCGACTGAGCAACGCCTGGAAGATGCGCTCCGGCAGAAGCCGCTTTCCCAGGGCTCCTAATCTGGCCTCTATCCCAACCGGGTGCCTGAAGCCTGGGCGCCGGGACCGCGCTATATTGTAGATGACTTTGGCCACATGGACGGGGTCCTTGGCCAGCCGCTCGAACCTCTTGTGCCTGCTGTCGTAGCGCTGGATGTACGGGTAATAGGCTAACTCTTCGGACCGGGCCCTTGCGGCGACGTGTTGGTTTTTCAGGAATCCTGTCCGGAACAGACCCGGCTCCACCACGGCTACCCGCACACCAAAGGGCCACAGCTCAACTCTAAGCGACTCGCTCAGCCCCTCCAGCGCGAATTTGCTTGCGGCGTAGGCGCCGTTGAACGGCGCGCCCAGGCCGCCCGCCACGGAGCTCACGTTGATAATGGTCCCGCTCCTCCTGCTGATCATAGCGGGCAGGACGCTCTTAATCATCCGCACTGTGGCGAAGAAGTTGGTCTCGAACTGGGCCTTCAGCTCCTCCATGGACAGGCTCTCCACAGGGCCCCAGAGACCGTAGCCCGCGTTGTTGACCAGCACGTCGATGCCCCCGGCCTTCTCCACGAGGCCGGGAACGACCTGCTCGACGCTCTCATCGCTGTTGACGTCCAGCTCCACGGCTGTAAAGCGCAGGTCCCGTTCCTCGGTCTCGCGCTGGAGATCGGCCAGCCGGTCCATTGAGCGGCTGGTGCCGACCACCGAATACCCTCTCTCGGCCATGTAAACCGCGGCCGCCCTCCCGATACCGCTGGACGCCCCGGTGATCAGTACCGTCTCACTCCGGCCCGTAGACATGCGAGCCTCC
Organism: Dehalococcoidia bacterium; assembly: GCA_965249225.1. GTDB lineage: Bacteria > Chloroflexota > Dehalococcoidia > Lucifugimonadales > CBDFLT01. The sequence goes on from CBDFLT010000009.1 coordinate 246,049, forward strand.
TTCGAAACAGCGAGTTACGAACGGCCCCATTATAGGTTGTCTTGCGGGATTGCGACGACCACGGCTGAACCGTTTTCGGATGGCGAGGAACGGATGATATAATCCACTACACTTCAACCCATGATATCGGAGCGAGCCTTGATCATTGCCGTCATCGGCGCCGGCGACCCCAGCCCTGAGATAACCGACCTGGCCGAGCGAGTCGGAAAGGAGCTGGCCAGCCGTGGGGCGCACCTGGTGTGCGGTGGTCTGGGAGGGGTGATGGAGGCCGCCTGTAAGGGCGCCAAGTCCGCCGGGGGAACGACAATCGGCATCCTCCCTGGCGGCGACCCGACGCAGGCGAATCCGTGGGTGGACATACCCATCTGCACCGGAATGGGATACGCGAGAAACGCGATAGTCGTGAAGAGCGGCAGCGCCGTGATCGCAGTCGGCGGGGCTTACGGGACGTTATCTGAGATCGGCCACGCGCTGGCCGAGAACATCGCCGTAGTGGGTCTGAGGACATGGTCGATGTCGCGAAACGGCGCCCCAGACCGATCGATAATCACAGTCGATGACCCGGTCCAGGCGGTCGAAAGGGCACTGGATGCCGCGGAGAACCGCGCTCGTGATCTCGGCGCTCCCCATGGAGGCCCCACGCTTTGACCACCATCTCGCGGATCAAGGCCCGAGAGGTCCTGGACTCTCGAGGCAACCCGACTGTTGAGGTGGACGTGGTGCTTTCCAACGGAACGCGTGGCCGGGCCTCCGTTCCCTCCGGCGCCAGCACCGGCAAACACGAGGCGGTCGAGGTACGCGACGGCGACCCGGACCGCTACGGCGGGCTGGGCGTGCAGCGGGCGATAGACAACATCCACGGCCAGATCGCTCCAGAGCTGGAGAGCAGGCCCGGGATAGACCAGGAGTCCCTGGACACGAGGCTGATAGAGTTGGACGGCACCCCCGACAAGTCCAGGCTCGGAGGCAACGCGATCCTTGCGGTATCCGTCGCGTTCGCACACGCCGCCGCCAGAAGCAGGGAGACGCCACTGTTCACCTACTTTGGTGGAGGCGGCACCGTGACGTTGCCCGTACCCATGTTGAACATCCTCAACGGCGGCCGACACGCCGAGAACTCCACCGACTTCCAGGAGTTCATGGTGGTCCCGGCGGGGTTTGAGTCCTTCAGAGAGGCCCTTCGTGCCGGTGTGGAGGTGTACCACACTCTCCGCCAGGTGGTGTCGGAACAGGGATTTGGAACCTCCGTCGGCGACGAAGGAGGCTTCGCCCCAGCCCTCGGGTCCAACCGGCGGGCCGTTGAGATAATTTTAACCGCCATAGAGCGGGCGGGATACGAACCCGGCAGACAGTGCTTTATCGCCCTCGACGTGGCCGCCTCGGAGTTCCGGTCCGCCGACGGTCGCTATAACCTTCACACCGAACAGGTGAGCCTCTCCTCTGAGGAGCTGGTCCAGCTGTACGAACAGTGGGCAAGGGAGTACCCCATCATCAGCATCGAGGACGGCATGGCCGAGGACGAGTGGGACGGCTGGAGTGCCGCCACAAAGAGGCTGGGTGACAAGGTGCAACTGGTGGGCGACGACCTGTACACTACCAACCCCGAGAGGATCCGTCGCGGAATAGAGTGCAAGGCCAGCAACGCCGTCTTGATCAAGCTTAACCAGATAGGCACGGTCACCGAGACGCTGGAGGCCATTCAGATGACCAAGAAGGCGGATTGGGGCACTGTGATCAGCCACCGGTCCGGGGAGACCGAGGACACGACCATCGCCGACCTGGCGGTGGGGACAACCGCCGGCCAGATCAAGTCGGGCGCACCCGCCCGCGGCGAGCGAACGGCCAAGTACAACAGGCTGCTGCGCATCGAGGAGGAGCTGGAAGGCAGGGCCTCGTTCGCCGGCCGCACAGTGTACGAACGGTTTCTCCGCTAGCCCGTCATAGGCCGCTCATCTACAACTTATAGAAAGAGAGGCCTGGGACAGCCCCCGATCACCAGCTTGCAAAAGGAGCACACGTGCGAAAGAACCGGATGAAAGAGAAGATCAAGAACGGCGAGGCAGTCATGGGGGTGATTAACAACCTGCAGGAACCGGACGTGTTGGAGGTCCTGGGCCTGCTGGGTATGGACTTCGCCATCCTGGACGGCGAACACACCCCACTTACCCCGGAGACGGCCCAGGATCTGTACCGGGCAGCCGAGCTGCGGGGGCTCTCCACCATGACACGCGTCGGAGAGAACTCACCTCAGGTCATACAAAAATTCCTCGATGCGGGCTCCCAAGGCGTGCTCATACCCATGGTGAATACTAAACAAGACGCCCAACGAGTGGTGGACGCCGTCAGGTACCCGCCCATCGGCAAGCGTGGTCTGGCGGCCGTCCGCGCCGCCGATTATGGACTCACGGGAACTCTCGGCGAATACGTCGAGATGGCAAATAGCGAAATGCTGGTAACCATCCAGATCGAGACACTTGAGGCCGTTGAGAATTTCGACGAGATCGCCTCCGTGGATGGCATAGACGCCCTGTTCTTCGGCCCGTCGGACCTCTCCTCATCGCTGGGTATGCCGGGCCAGGCCCTCCATCCCGATGTCCTCGCCTTAATCGAGAGGCTGGGCAAGAAGACGGTCGAGGACGGGATGGCGGCTGGAACCATCGCCAGGGACGTGGAGCAGTACGCGTACTGGCGAGAGCGCGGCTTTCAGCTACTGTGCACCGGCACTATCTCCCTGCTGACGCGCGGTGTGAAGGGCCTCCTGGACGACATACGTCGGTTCGAGGACGGCAGGGGATAGAGCGTATAATGGGGCCGGAGAAAACCAAGGGAGAGGTCACCTCATGGCAACTCGCGTAGGCATCAATGGCTTCGGTCGCATCGGCAGGCAGGTGCTGAGGGCGATGATGGAGCGCCACCCGAACACACTCGAGGTGGTGGCCATCAACGACCTCACCGATACGGCGACCAACGCTCATCTGTTCAAGTACGACACCAACTACGGCGTCTACCCGGGCACGGTCGAGACCAAAGAAGACGGCATCGTCGTGGACGGTAACCCCATAAAAGTGCTTGCGCAGCGCGACCCCTCACAGCTTCCATGGGGTGATCTGGGCGTTGAGGTAGTGGTTGAGTCCACCGGGTTCTTTACCGACGCGGGCAAAGCGGCAGGCCATCTTGAAGGCGGAGCCAAGAAAGTCATCATATCGGCGCCTGCCAAAGGGGAGGACATCACCCTGGTCCTGGGCGTTAACGAAGATAGGTACGATCCCCAGCGGCACAACGTCCTGTCCAACGCCTCCTGCACCACAAACTGCATCGCCACGATGGTCAAGGTGCTCCACGACGAGTTTGGCGTGGAGAGGGGCCTCATGACCACCATTCACGCCTACACCAACGACCAGGTCCTTCTGGACCAGGTCCAGAAGGACCTGAGGCGAGCGCGGGCCGCGGCTATGAACATCATACCCACCACCACCGGCGCGGCCAAGGCGGTGGGCCTGGTCCTCCCGGAGCTTAACGGCAAGATCCACGGGATGGCGTTCCGAGTGCCCACCTCCACCGTCTCGGTCACCGACTTCGTCGCCACTCTAAACCGGGACGCCTCGGTCGAGGAGATCAACTCAACCTACCAGAAGGCCGCCGGAAACAGCCTCAAAGGCATTCTGGACTACAGCGGCGAGCCTCTTGTCAGCGTCGACTTCAAGCAAAACCCCCATAGCTGCATCATCGACGGCCTATCGACCATGTCCATGGGTGGCAACCTGATCAAGGCCGTGGGCTGGTACGACAACGAATGGGGCTATAGCTGCCGCACAGCCGACCTCGCCGCGTTCCTGGTGGACAAAGGCATATAAGCCGACTCCGCCATAACTTCGGGGACACGGCACAGGCGCCTACATCATCCCGCACAGTGCCCCTGTCAAATAAGCGGCCTGGGGCCCCTTGGCGCACATGCAATAGCGCTACCTCACTCCCCCTAAGCGGCCTTCCAGCGGTCTAATAAGGTGTTCACGGCAATTGCAAACCTTATTCCGCCGAGAGTATAATAATGTCCAGGATTCAGGTGAAAAACCCGGAGGGGCACGCATGGCGATTGAAACCAAGACCGAAACCGGCACCTGGCGAGTAAAGGCCGGGCTGGCCCAGATGCTCAAGGGCGGCGTCATCATGGACGTGGTGACGGCAGAGCACGCCAAGATCGCCGAAGACGCCGGCGCGGTGGCAGTAATGGCGCTGGAGCGGGTTCCATCAGACATACGACAGGCCGGTGGCGTGGCCCGGATGTCCGACCCCATTATGATCGCCGAGATCATCGAGGCGGTCACCATACCCGTGATGGCGAAGTGTCGCATAGGCCACTTTGTCGAAGCCCAGATACTGGAAGCTCTTGGGGTGGACTATGTAGACGAGTCCGAGGTGCTCACCCCCGCCGACGAAGACAACCACGTCAACAAGCATGATTTCACGGTCCCGTTCGTGTGCGGCTGCCGAGACCTGGGCGAGGCCCTCCGACGCATCGGGGAAGGCGCCGCTATGATACGGACCAAGGGAGAGGCGGGCACAGGCAATATCGTGGAAGCCGTCCGGCATGCCAGGAGCGTAATGGGGAGCATCCGAAGGATTCAAGGAATGGGTGAGGACGAGCTCATGTCCACAGCCAGAGACCTTAAAGCGCCCTTCGAGCTGGTCCAAGAGGTACATCAGACCGGGAAACTACCCGTGGTCAACTTCGCGGCCGGAGGAATTGCATCGCCCGCAGACGCTGCGCTCATGATGCAGTTGGGCGTAGACGGTGTCTTCGTGGGGTCAGGCATCTTCAAGTCGGAGAGCCCGCAACTCATGGCTGAGGCCATAGTCAAGGCCACGACTCACTACAACGATGCCGCCATCCTGGCCGACGTGTCCAAAGGCCTCGGCGCGGCCATGCGCGGCCTGGATGTCAGGACCATGCCGGTGGAGGAACAGCTGGCCACTCGAGGATGGTAGCTTGCCCAAAATCGGCGTCCTCGCGATCCAGGGAGACTTCCTCGAACACCAACAGGTACTGAACTGGCTGGGCGTGGAGGCTCCAGAGGTCCGGCTACCTCGTCAGTTGGACGACGTAGACGCCCTGGTCATTCCCGGGGGCGAGAGCACCACAATCGTCCAGTTGATCGACATATACGGCTTCAGAAAGCCACTAGAGGACAAGGTACGCTCCGGATTCCCCGTCTGGGGTACCTGCGCCGGCATGATAGTGATTGCCGACCGCCTCACTGATCACCGGCCCGATCCCCTACGCCTGATGGACATCGAGGTGAGCCGCAACGCCTTCGGACGCCAGGCGGACAGCTTCGAGGCGGACCTGGAGATCGAGGAGATCGAGGGGCCCCCGTTCCGAGCCGTGTTTATCAGGGCGCCCGTGGTGAACTCCGTGGGCAAGGAGGTCAAGGTCCTTGCCACACTTGAAGACGGCAGCCCGGTAGCCGTCCGGCAGGGACACATACTGGCCACAGCCTTCCATCCAGAGCTTACCGATGACCACCGTGTTCACCAGCTTTTCGTGGAGATCGTCAAAAGCCCGACCTACGCCCAAACATCATGATCAGACACCTAGGCCCCACGGACGTTGCCCGCGCTTTGCTGTCCGGCTCTCTGAGCCGGGAAAACCGGGCCTATACCCTCGATAGGGTGGATAAGCGGATGCCGATGGTCTTCACCCTTTTAGACGCGGCACGGATCGCCGTCTCTCTGCGGGGCAGCCGCTGCTCATGGGTCTCCACCCATGAAAACCGAACGGACGCTTTCGCCGCCGCCAGGCCGCGGTCGGCGCCGCAAAGCTGGGAGGTCACACATCTCCTGCTCGGCCGGGACGGCGAACGTGGACTGCCTGGTCTTCTAGAGAAGGTGGCGGAAAGCGCCACCCAAAAAGGGGCACAGAGAATCTTTATCAGGCTCCGCGACGGTGATCCCATGTCCGAGGCCTGCCGCCTCGCCGGGTTCTTTCACTGCTTTAGCGAGACGCTCTACAGAGGCGAGGCCCTCGATGACCACGAGTACGCGTCCCCTGCTCTTCGCGAGAGGTTGCCCGAGGATGACCATGCCCTGTTTCGGCTGTACAACGCCGCGACTCCCTCCGACGTCCGCTGCGTTTACGGAATGACCCTCGATCAGTGGCGCAGCTCTCAGGAGACGCTCCTCGCCCGGTCCCAGGAGTTCGTGTACGAGAGGAACGGATCGGTACGCGGATGGCTGAAGGCCCAACGCCGCTTCCGATCTGGCCACGTAGCAATAGCCGTACACCCAGACGAGCAGGCGGGCATCCCGTTCCTCCTCCGCTTCGCGCTGGCGGGGATGCGCGAAGGGAAAGAGGTCTTCTGCGTTGTGCCAGAGTACCAGACCGCCGTGCGGTCGGCCCTTCAACAGCAGGGCTTCGAGCCGGTCTCTGAGTACGTCATGATGGCCCGATCAATGACGGTCGGCGTGGAAAAAGAGGCGGAACGCGCCACCGCCACCGTCGCATCCGCATGACCAACATATCGCTGAACGGATTTCGGAGGTAGATATCACCCGCATATGAGACAGTCCTTTGACACCGAGTTGGAGGTGCTAATAGACAAGCTGCCTCCCCACATACAGGAGCCCCTGAGGAAAAGAGAGAACCTTACCGAGTTCTTGGAAGTCGTCCTCGACAAGGGTCGTCAGCCCGAGGCGCGATCACTCGAAGAGACCTTCGTGATTAGCTCGCACGAGGTCACCGAAGAAGACCTGCAGAATATAATAGACCGCATCGGGTCCTTCGGAGGGGACAATCGCGCCGGGATCGAGCGCACGCTTCACCGGATTTCGGCCATCCGAAACCGCAACGAGGATATAGTCGGCCTGACGCTCCGCATCGGGCGAGCCGTCTACGGCACCATCAAGATCATCGAGGACCTGGTCTTCATCGGAAAGAGCATTCTGCTGGTGGGCAGGCCAGGCGTGGGAAAGACGACGATGCTGCGAGAAGTGGCCCGAGTGCTGGCCGACGACGCCCGTAAGAGGGTGATCGTAGTGGATACCTCCAACGAGATCGCCGGCGACGGCGACATACCCCATCCCGGTATCGGTCACGCCAGAAGGATGCAGGTGCGCACTCCGACTCATCAGCACTCCGTCATGATCGAGGCCGTGGAGAATCACATGCCCGAGGTCATCATCATCGATGAGATCGGTACAGAGTTGGACGCCAGCGCCTCGCGGACGATCGCCGAACGCGGCGTGCAACTCGTGGCCACCGCGCACGGCAACACACTGGAAAACCTGATCATGAACCCGACCCTCTCAGACCTCGTGGGGGGCGTGCAGACGGTGACCCTTGGAGATATCGAGGCCCGCCGCCGCCGCACCCAGAAGAGCGTCCAGGAACGCACGGCGCCTCCGACCTTCGATATCCTGGTGGAGATCCAGGGCTGGAATCAGGTTACGGTACACGCCGACGTGGCCGAAACGGTAGATGGGTTGCTCCGCGGCCACCCCATCACGCCCGAGGAACGGACCGTAGATGAGAACGGCGAAATCCAGCGAAGCTACCCCAAGCTCATACCCACCGCTTCTACGCGAGATGGGAGAGGACCTAGGCGGATCGACGCCGGAGACGTCACCAGGGCCCAACCCGAGGTAGAGAAGCCGGTCAAGGTTACCCGCATCCTCCCATATGGAGTCAACAAGGGTAAGCTGCAGCAGGTCGTTCGGGCTTCAGGGGGTCCCGTGGAGCTCGTCGAGAGCCTAGACAAGTGCGATCTGGTCCTGACCATCAAGAACTACTATCGTCGCAGAACCGAGGCGCTGAGAAAGGCCGAGGACAAGGGCAAGCCGGTCTACGTCCTACGAAAGAACACAGTCACGCAGATAGAGCAGTTTATCAAAGCCCTGTCAAGGAAGAGCAACGCGGTCGGCCCAGGGAGAGATTTCTCACACGCGCTCGTCGAAGCTGAGGACGCGGCGACGCGAGTCGACCACGGCGAACCTCGCGTGGAATTGACCCCCCAAGGGGCGTTCATACGCCACCTACAGCACAAGATCGCAGAGGAGTACGGGATCTCCTCGGGCAGCACCGGCCGCGATACGAATCGTCGCGTCGTTATCTACCGGGGCTAGCTCCCAGCGCCTGCAGCCACCCCAACTCCCGCTTGTGACCACGGAATTCACCAGGTAGAATTCACGCGTCGGCACGATTACCAGTACTCACGGGGAAGGACATTTTGTCTCTGTTCATATCGTTCGAGGGCGGCGAGGGTAGCGGCAAGACAACGCAAGTAGAGATGCTTCGCCAGCGCCTCGAAGACGCCGGTTACTCTGTGCTTCCGGTCCGCGAGCCGGGAACGACTCCCCTAGGACAATCCCTCAGGATCTGGCTGAAGAAAGATCAAGACGGGAAATACTCCATATCTCCGGGGGTTGAACTCTTTCTATTCGAAGCGGCGAGGAGGGAGATGGTCACCCTGATCGTCGCGCCGACGCTCGAACAGGCCAACGAGATAATTATTGCGGACCGGTACGCGGACTCCAGCCTGGCGTATCAGGGGTACGGCCGAGGTATGGACCTAGAAATAGTAGAGGCCATGAACTTTCTTGCCACCGACGGCCTGAAACCGGACCTGACCTTCCTACTCGACTGCCCCCCGGAAACGGGACTCGAAAGGGTCGACAAACTCGATTCAGCCCAGCTAAGGCTTCCTCTGGAATCCAGGACGCGGATAGACAGGAGACACGAAGGCGCCCGGTTCGAGGCTGAGTCGCTGGACTTTCACGAACGCGTTAGAGCGGGGTACCGCGAGCTCGCCGCAAAAGAACCCGAGAGATGGTGTGTAATAGACTCCGCCAAGCCCGCGGACGAGATATGCGAGCTGGTCTGGCAACGGGTCCAGCAATGGATGGAGGATAAGGGCGAGCCGAGGCCGGACGCCGCAACTGCCTGAGGTGGGCCACACCCCTCCGCGCACGATGTCGCGCTAACCGGCCCAGAATTGCCACCACCGCCTCGGCGAATCGGCCTCTCGTGGCGGCTCTACCTCCACGGGCCGGTCCTCCAAGATCGCGCGCGGGGTATCCACGACCATCGTCTGCGCCCTTTCCATGCCGATGATCTCGGCGGCCGCCTGCACGCTGGACGGCAGCTTGGGGGAGCGCGGCCCACCAGGGAAATGAGTGTCCGAGGCGATGACGTGCACCAGCCCCCGCTTGAGAAGGGTCGCTGTGAATCGGCGCACCCTGCCGCCGAAGTAACCCAACGTGCTGCCGCCCGTGATCTGACTCAACATGCCACGCTCCACGAACTTCACCAGCAGCTCGGGGTCCCTCTGGAACGCCTCGATTCGCTCCGGGTGAGCCAGAACAGGGGTGAGGCCCTGGAGCTGTAACTGGAACAGGCTGTCCTCAACGTAATTTGGGTGGCCGAAAAAAGGCAGCTCGACCAGGATATACCTGGTGCCGTTCATAGGAAGTGCTCGCCCCTCCGATACCTCTTGAAGTAAGTCCACATCCAGGTGGTTTTCCATTCCCAGGAGCAGCGTCAGGTCTATCCCTTGACTTTGGATCCGGGCATTCATCTCGTCCAACAGGTCTCGTGCGTGCTGGACGGACCAGTTCTCGGTGATATCCCTGCGATGGGGTGTGGCGAGTATGGTCCTTGTGCCGTGCTGAGCCGCGACGCGCGCCATCTCCACGGTATCTTCTGGAGTCTTGGCGCCGTCGTCCACACCGGGAAGGATATGTGCGTGGAGGTCGTACACGGTAGTCCCAAAAATTCGTGATTATCATGATACGGCCTGCCACGAAGATGGGGCAAGCTAAGCGCGACCTAGCCCCGGCGCGCTCGGTTTCCCGATACTATCATTGTGGGCCTCTTGTTCCTCTGATAAAATCGCATTTCGCCCACGCCGCTTGGAGTGGCTACGGACCCACTACAATCCGCTTTTGGGGAGTGTTGGATGGCCCCCAGTACGAGGGTACGGAAATTCACATGGCAGGACCTGGACCCGTTTACTCCCATGTTCAACGAAGTAAAGGGGACGGCCAATACCGAGTCGGCCTTCGACGTGGGTTCGATGAGGCAGTTCCTATCTCATCCCTCGTGCCGGGCGGAGAAAAACGGATTCGTGGCCGAGACCGACGGAGCCCTAGTCGGGTTCGTACTGGTTTCCCCCGAGCTTCCGATTGGCCGTGCATGCGCCAGCGGCGGAGTCGTGGCCTCCCATCGAAACCGTGGGATCGGGAGCCTCCTGCTCAAAACGGCCATAGAGCACTCCGAGTCCCTGGGCGCGTCTGTCCTCCACATCCATGTTTCGGAGAGCGATGTAGCCGCGCGTCATCTGATGGAGCGGGAGGATTTTCGCGTGGTGAGAACCTACTGGGACATGCGAAGGGAGGGAACGGACGTTCCATCGATGCAGATTCCTTCAGGGTTCTCCTTGCGTTCGTTCAGGCTGGGGCAGGACGAAGAGGCCGTCACCCGAGTCCAGAACGCCGCCTTTGGAGGGAACTGGGGTTTTTGCCCCAACACCGTGGAGGAAATAAGCGCTAAGGTGAAATTCAGCTGGTTCGACCCGGAGGGCATCATTATTGCGGTCGGTCGAAATAATGATGCCTCCGCCTACAACTGGACCTCGCGGACCACATCAGGCGATAGGTCCACAGGCAAAATAGAGATGATGGGCGTACACCCGGACCACCGGGGCGAGGGGTTGGGAAAGGCCGTGCTTGCGGCGGGACTGCGCTACCTGATCGACAAGGGCGTGACCGCCGTTGAGCTTGAAGCGGACTCGGAAAATGTCTCAGCCACAGGGCTGTACAGCTCACAGGGCTTCCGAACGCTACGCAGAACCGTCTGGTACGAGAAGCCGCTCCGCCAATAGAGCCTGTAGAGCGCCTCTTAACGAGGCTCGGAATGCTCCGGTTCAAGAGGTACATCAGAAAACTCGACGGGAGCTGCCGCCTGCGGGAGCACGATGCCCCCGGAGAACACCGTCTTCATGGCATCCTCCACCGTGATGTCCGTCTCGATTAGGTCGCTCTTTGAAACAAAGGCCAGCATCCCCGACGTAGGGTTCGGCACGGTGGGTATGTACACTGCAACCTCGATCCCGTCTTCGCGATCGGGAGCAGAGGTGTGGCCGGTGACGAAGCCCAGGGCTCTTACGCCCGGCCTGGGCCACTCAACAAACACCACGCGGTTGAATTGACGGTCCAAAGGGGCAGACAGGGCGTCGGTAGCCTGTTTGGCAACTCCGTAAATGGTTTTGACAACGGGAATCCTGGTCAAGATAATGGCCGGCCAGTTAATGACCCTTCTACCAGCATCCCAGGGGACCAGCACCCCGACTACGTAGAGGATGGCAAAGGTGGTGAGCACGCCGACCCCCGGAAAATCCAAGAAGGACATCTGTGTACCCCTGACCCAGGGGCGAACGATGTCGTCGATGTAGACGAACGCAAACCGCAAGATAACGAACGTGACGATCAGCGGGATCAGCACCAGCAACCCGGCGGCCGTCCTCCTCCAGATATGACGCTCCACACGCTGGAGGAATGACCGCCTCCCAGGCTGCCTATCGCCGCCTATCTCAGGAATTCTGTATCCAGTACCACCGTCCACGTTAAGCTCCTGAGACGCTCTCCCAAGGCGCCTCGACCAGATACGAATAGAGGTCCAGCATCTGGTCTGCCATGCCACTCCAACCCATGCCCTCGGCCTTGGTTCTGGCCACAATTCCCATGGCATCACCTAGAGACTCGTTTGCGAGCAGCATGTGGAGTCGCTCAGCGAAAGGCTCTGGGCAGCGCCACGGAATCAAATAACCTGTTTCGCCATTCTTGAGAAAAGTCTTCGGCCCTCCCACCCTAGACGCTATCACGGGCCTACCGCATGCCATGGCCTCCAGGGCCACCAGCCCAAAGCTCTCGTAATACGATGGTAAGACCAGTACATCGGCGGCGGCGTAGTAGGTAGGCAATTCCGACTGTTCGACCGCGCCGACGAAGGTCGCCATATGCCCGATGCCCAGCTGTTCCACGGATGACTTCAGCCAGAGCGGCTGCCTGTCCTCCCCCGGCTCGCCACCTACGACCAGTAGCCGCGTATCTTCCCTCTCCTCCAGTTGGGCCACAGCCTCAACGAGTATCCCCAACCCCTTCAAAGGCTCGACGCGGCCAACGTAAAGAATAACCCTTTGTTCACTTAGCCCCAACGCTCTCCGTGCCTCGGCCTTATCGAGGGGCCTGAACATCTCAAGGTCGACCCCGGCCGGTACCACCTCGACCTTGTGCGATGGAACTTCGTACAGTCTCGACAGATCCTCCGCCTCTTGTCTTGTGGATACCACGATGGCTTGCGCATTGTCCATCACCCGCTTTTCGGTGGTTGACCGTAGCTCGGGTTCCTTCTCGCCGGCGCGCGCTCGCAGCTTCGCCTTGGCAAGAGTGTGAAAGGTCGCGACTTGTGGTACGCCCCACCCTTTGGAAAGTATCGTCCCAGCCCAGCCGGAAAGCCAGTAGTGGGAATGGACAAGGTCGTACTCCAGACGCTCCGAGCGTTGGAATTGGTACAGGTTTGTAATGAACTCCGGTATATGGAGGTAAAGGCTTTCCTTCGATTTGTCGCACGCCCCCGCCTTGATATGGACCACACGGGCGTTCTCTCCAAGCTCGACGATCTCTGGGTCGTTGGGATCATGAATACGTGTATAAACGTCTACGTGGTAGCCCCGGCGACCTAACTCTCTCGCCAGTTGCAGCACGTACACGTTCATACCACCGGTGTCCTTCTCTCCAAGGCGAGCTACAGGACACCCGTGGAAGCTCAAAAAGGCCAATCTATGCATTGATCACTCTGGAAAAACGCCTCGGGACCACTAGATAATCCCATATTAACAAGGACACGAACGTGAAGCTATACCCCAGCACCGACATAGAGGTTCGCACGGACGCGACGGGTCAGGACCCGGGGCACCGAACACCCGGAACCCACCGAGTGTTCCCAACAACGGGCGGCGATGGGGGCCTACCCCGGCCGCACGGCGATGATAGAGGCGGTATGCTAGCGACGCACGGTCAGGTGGTATATCGCCTGATCCTTCCCGCCCAAGTCGTATTTGTAGCGCTCTGAGCCTCGAAGAAACTCGAAGGTATGCCGTCCCAGCTCAATTGCCTCTTTTACGCAAAGGGCCTTGTTGAGAAAGCCTACGCTCAGCGGGGAATAGGCGGGATCGTAGCCACTATTATACAGCAGGTACGATCCATCGTAGTCAAAGCAGATGCAAGAAGCGACGCGGGTTCCGTTTACCTCGAGAAAGTAAAGCCTGAACTGGTCCCTGCCCGCCATTTCAAGGGCGATGTCGGTAAAGAAGCTCTCGCGCTCCGGTGTCAGAAACTCCGCCTTCTCCGGGCCACTGGCCCGGAGAAGGCGGAAGAACTCGTGCATGCAGCTTGCAAGGTCCTCTCGCGTGGTCAAAGTGTATTGATGGGCATTCCCGGCCTGTTCCAGCCGGCGCAGCTTCCGGCGTAACTCGTGGCGGTCCTTTTTGGCGAGGCCTGCCTGATATTCGTCCCAAGTAGACGGCAGCGACGCTACCGGCGCCATGTCCTCTTCCACGACCTCGATCGACATTCCCATGCTCTTGGCCACCTCCGGCAGATAACTGAGAGTTGGGGACTTTGGGGGTACCGACATCAAGTCCAGAGTGTGCCAGTTTAGCGTCGAGAGGTGGTCGAAGAGGGCGGTGTAGAACCGCTCTGGGCTGGTTTCTGGGACCAGGAAATCGAGGTAATCGAACAGGTCGGTATCGCCGACGAACCGGACCACGCCATCGCTCCACATCAGTGGAGCGATTCCCAACATTGTTCCATCTTCGCGAATCGACGTTATGCACAGGTCCCAGTTGCGACCGAAACGGTTCCACCAGATGCGTTGCCACCAGGGTGTAACGAACACAGTGTTGGTGCAGGAGAAAGGGAGAAGCTCTTCCCATTCCCGGTGCATCGCGTCGAAATCCCCTACCTGGACCGAATAGGCCATCGCCTAGGACTCGTGTACCAGATGCAAGAACTCGCGTCGTGGCCCGCTCTCGGTCGCAAAGCTACCTCGAACAGCCGAAGTCACGATCTTGCCACCAGGCTTCTCGACACCCCTCAGTGTCATACACATGTGCTCGGCGCTCAGGACGACGCCCACTCCCTCGGGCTGAACGGCTTCGTAGATAGCGTCGGCGAGCTCGTCGGTCAGCCTCTCCTGGAGCTGGGGACGGCGACAGATTATGTCCAGCGCCCTGGCCAATTTGCTGGCCCCCACAACCCGCCCGTTGGGCACATACCCCATATGCGCAGTCCCGTAGAACGGCAGAAAGTGGTGCTCGCAAATCGAGAAGAAGGGGATGTCCTTCACCACGACCATCTCACGATGCCCTTCTTCAAAGCCGGTAGCTAGGACTTGGCACGGGTCCATTTCCAGCCCTGAGAAAAACTCAGCGTACATCTTGGCCACCCGCTTGGGAGTCGCCGCCAGTCCTTCTCGACCAGGGTCTTCTCCAATGGCCGTGATGATGGAGGCCACCGCCTCCTCTATAGCTTCCTGATCGATCAACGGTTTTCCTTTCGGACCTCGGTCAACGTGATTTGGCCATACTCCGAGGTCTCGCGTCATTGGTTAAGTTTGGGACTTGCCGGGGAGCCCGATAAGGTACGGGTTAATAATGGTACGGTCGTGCCTGCGATGGCTCAGGCGAGCGTCAGCGCCTTCTCTACGGCGTCCAGCTCTGCGGGGTACTCTTCAATCTCCACGGAAACTAGGTCGCTCACAAGTCCGGGGTCCTTTAGACCCGTACCTGTAATAACGCAAACAACCGTCTTACCCTCGAGGTCCAGTCCGTTGTGCGATTGCTTTAGAAGTCCGGCCACCGATGCCGCCGACGCGGGCTCACAAAAGATCCCCTCCTGTTCTCCCATCAGCCTTGCCGCGGCGATGATATCGTCATCGGGGACCGCGTCGATGGTGCCGCCCGACTCATCTCTTGCCCGTTCCGCGCCCTTCCAACTGGCGGGATTGCCCACGCGTATGGCTGACGCTATGCTCTCCGGGTTTTCCACGGGTGCACCCATGACGAGAGGAGCAGCCCCTTCAGCCTGGACGCCCATCATTTTGGGGCGGCTCTCAGTCCACCCCAGGTCAAACGCCTCTCCAAAACCAAGCCAATAGGCGGTGATGTTTCCCGCGTTGCCCACGGGTATAAACAGGTAGTCCGGGGCCATGTCCAGGTCTTCAATGATCTCGAATGCGGCGGTCTTCTGGCCCTGAATTCTGTTGGGATTCAGTGAGTTCACCAAGACGGAGCTAAGGCGCTCAACCAGATTGCGGACCAGGCTAAGGGTGATGTCGAAGTTGCCATCGACGGCCACGATGCGAGCGCCGTATGCGACCGCTTGTAAAAGCTTACCACTTGCCACGCTGCCTTTGGGCACGACCACCGTGGTGGGCAGCTTACAATAGGCGCCGTAGGCCGCCGCGGACGCGCTGGTGTTCCCAGTGGACGCACAGATGAGACTGGTCCCCCCGGCCTCTATCGCCTTGGCGACGGCGACGACCATTCCCCTGTCTTTGAACGATCCGGTGGGATTGCAACCTTCGAGCTTAAAGTAGAGGTGATCACATCCCACCATCTCACCGATAGTCCTCGACCTGACCAGCGGCGTATCGCCCTCGCCAAGCGTGAACATCGGGGTGTCGTCTGTGATAGGCAGGTACTTTCGGTACCTGTGTAACACGCCCTCTTTCATGCCGTTACTTTTCTACCTTAGCTGGGATCAGATACGTGCATGACTTCCCACAAGCAGAGTCATGACACCTCACTCTCCCATGCCCTTTTCTCGAAGACGATCGGACGGCCAAACCGCAGCGAATGGCCGACCTTTGAGAGGGTGCCCTTCGCTCAGGCGGCAGCGCACAGGCCATGAGTCAAACTATCATACCATGTGTCCACGGGCAATCCTAAAAAACGTCTCAATGCGGTGGACACGCCGCTCCCACCATACCACATATTTCACAATCCTGATCCGTCCTCAATGTGGGCATCCCACACCAAGGTGCTGCGGTTATTCCTAATTCACATACCTCGGACCGCTCCAAACGTGTTGCAACGTCATCTGCCCCGACCTACAATGGAATGCAGGAGAGGGTAGCGTCTGTGGACTTGCAGATTAACACCAAGAATATCGAACTCAACTCCCAATCGGAAGACTACATTCGGAAGAAGTTCGACCGGTTGGCGCGGCACCTGAGGCCCCTCTCGGACGCCAAGGTGGAGATTTCCCGTACCTCGGCCAAGTCCAAGTCGGAGCGGATCGTGGCACAGGTGACCCTGTCGACCAACAGCTACACACTCAGAGGGCAGGAGCGTGGCCCAAACCTCTATGCGGCCATTGATGCGGTCACGGCCGTGGTAGACCGCCAGATCCATAGATTCAAGGGCAAGGTGTACAGGACCAATAGGAGTCGGAGGGCCGGTAAGGCCAGCCCCATGCAGGGCGCTGAGCAAGAGGTCCTCCAGGAGGAGCAGGTAGAACCTGACCCAGATGAGCGCGAGCTACCGATGGTTGTGCGAACCAAGCGGTTTCCTATGACGCCCATGACCGTGGAAGACGCCATCGTGCAGATGGAGCTCCTTAGCCATGATTTCTACTTCTTTCACAACGTTGACACCGGCGAGTACAACGTGGTCTACCGCAGGCATGACGGCGATTACAGCGTCATCGAGCCGTCCGCCTCATAGATTGCTCCTTGCCCTACAAGACCGGAAGAGGCCCCAGGGCCGAACATCCCCCTGAACGCCCGAGGAGACAAGATATGAGTGTATTGCTGGAGCAAGACCCTGAGATCGCAAAGGCCATCCAGGACGAGATACGTCGCCAGCAGAGGAACATCAATCTCATAGCGTCGGAGAACTACGCCAGCAAGGCGGTTCTGGAGGCCCAGGCCTCTGTGCTTACCAACAAGTACGCCGAGGGCTACCCTGGCCGCCGGTACTACGGGGGTTGCGAGTTCGTAGACATCTCAGAGCAGATGGCTATCGACAGGGCCAAAGAGCTGTTCGCCGCCGAACACGCCAACGTCCAGCCCCATAGCGGCGCGCAGGCCAACATGGGCGCGTATTTCGCGGTCCTCAGCCCAGGCGATACCGTGATGGGAATGCAACTCGACCAGGGAGGCCACCTGACCCACGGAAGCCCGGTCAACTTCTCCGGCAAGCTGTACAACTTCGTCTCCTACGGGGTGGACAGGGAAACCGAACTCATCGACTACGATGAAGTGGAGCGGCTGGCTAAAGAGCACCGGCCCAGGCTTATCGTCACCGGCGCCACGGCTTACCCAAGGACCTTCGACTTCGCTCGCCTCCGCCAGATAGCCGACGAGGTTGAGGGGATGCTGATGGTGGACATGGCCCACATCGCGGGTCTCATCGCCGCCGGTGAGCACCCCTCACCCATCCCCGTAGCCCAGTTGATCACGTCCACGACCCACAAGACCCTGAGAGGGCCCCGTGGCGGCTTCATACTCACGACTTCTGAGCTGGCCAAAGACGTGGACCGCGCCGTGTTCCCCAACGCTCAGGGTGGACCCATACAGAACACCATAGCGGCCAAGGCGGTGGCCTTCGGCGAGGCGCTGAAACCCGAGTTCAAGGCCTATCAACAGGCCATCCGGGCGAACGCCAGGGCCCTGGCCTCGGAGCTGAGCGCCGGAGGCCTTCGCCTGGTGTCCGGCGGCACCGACACCCACCTCCTACTGGTCGACATGACGCCGATGGAGATCACGGGCAGGAAGGCGGAGGAGGCTCTCGGCAGGGTCCACATAACGGTGAACCGCAACACCATTCCCTACGACCCCAAGCCGCCGAGAGTGTCCAGCGGCCTCCGGCTGGGGACGCCATCCGCCACCAGCCGCGGCTTCGGCACCGGAGAGATGGCCACAGTGGGGAAGCTGATCCTGCGAACGCTGCAGAATATGGGCGACGAGGATGTCGAGCGTGAGGTGGGGGACGAGGTGATGGACCTCACATCCCGGTTCCCGGTGCCTGGCATCGACTTCTAGGCCAACAGGTAGAGCTAACCCACTCAGGAGTCTTCACCAAGCGCCTCCAGCGCCTGGCTCGCCGCTTCCTGCTCCGCCTGGGACTTGCGCCGGCCTCTGCCTCGGCCCGCCACTCTGCCATCGACCTCCACCTCCACTTCGAACTCGCGGGTGTGATCCTCGCCCGTCACCTCGGTGACGCGGTAAACGGGAGATGACAGACCCTTGGCCTGAGCCATCTCCTGGAGGGCCGACTTGGAGTTCTTGGAAACGCTGGGCCGAGCGAGGGCGTCCAGCCTCGACCTCAGCACACGGAGGATGAAATCGCGGGCCTTATCGTAGCCCCGGTCCAGGAACACTGCCCCCACCAGGGCCTCGAACGCCGCGGCCAGGTTCGACCGCCGTTGCCGTCCCCCGCCGGCCTCCTCACCCTTGCCCATGAGCAGGTGCTGGCCCAGGTTCAGCTCCTCGCCGACATGCGCCAACGACTCCCCTCGCACGACGGCGGAGCGAAACTCGGTGAGCTGTCCCTCAGGCAGGTCGGGGTAGCGTCGGTACACCTCGTGCGCCACCACTAGTCCTACGAGGGCATCTCCCAGAAACTCTAACCTTTCGTTGGACTCCTTGAACTCCGAGGGGTGCTCGTTCATGTAGGAGCTATGGACAAGCGCCTTAAGCAGGAGGCTCTTGTCCCGGAAGGAGACCCTCAGGTCCTTTTCAACGGATTTTTGCCGCAATAGCCCTGGTGCCTGTTGATTTACTTTAGGGCGCCCTTCGGCCACGGCGGCTGGGGACGCTTGATCTCGCCAACGAAAGGCCGGCGTCCGAATAGCTCGATGAAGTGTTCGAAGAAGGCCGCCGAGTCATCTTCAGGGGGGATATAGGTCTTCAAGAAGGCCGCCGTCGAGTTTTCGAATACGAACGTCGGTGTGCCGAAAACGCCGTGTTTTTCGACGGCTTCAGTATGGTCGCGGCCGATATTTTCGAGCAGCTCGCGGTCGTTCAAATCCTTTTTGAAGCGCTCGACATCCAGACCGACCTCCTGCGCCACCTTCACCAAAGGGTCGGGGTCGTTAAGCGGAATGCGCCTGCTGCCCTCGTGACGGGCCGTCAACAACGCCAGGTGGAATCTCTCGAACGCGTCTTCGCCCTGGCGGCGGGCGGCCTCAGCCGCCCTCATGGCCAACAGATACTTGGCCCTGGAGTCGTTCGGCTCCTCCCACACCTTCGAGTCGTCGTCTTCCTCGTGTTCGTTCTGTTCGAGCGAAAAATGCTTCCAGGTTATTTTGAGGTCGTCGCCATAAACCCTCTTGACCCTATCCAGCCACACGGCCGCATTGTAGACATAGGGTCAAGCGTAGTCGCCGTAGATGTCCACCCTGATGGGTTCCATGGTTCTCCTTTCCTCAGCGCCGACTTTATCCAAATTTTACGGGCAGAATACCTCAGAGTCAAAGTGCGCATTTCACGCGCGTAACAAAATGTTTACATTTCCGCAACACCTGTGAAACAAGGTGGCGGCAGGATGAGAAGCATATTTATGCTCTTAAGGAGGTAATCTATGCCCACCACCAGGCGGACGCCGGAAGAGGTCATCCAGTTTGCCAAGGAAAACGGCCTTCAAATGGTCGACCTGAAGTTTGCGGACCTGCCCGGGACGCTGCAGCATCTGACGCTGCCGGTGGGCGAGCTGACCGAAGACCTCTTCGCCAGCGGCACCGGCTTCGACGGCTCTAGCATCAGGGGATTCCAGGCCATAGACGAGAGCGATATGCTCCTGGTCCCAGACCCGACTACCGCAGTCGTGGACCCGGTCTTCGACACCCCGACCCTCAGCCTCATCTGTGATGTGCGGGACCCGTCTACCGGCAACAGCTACTCCCGTGACCCGCGATGGGTCGCCCAGAAAGCCGAGGCTTTCCTGGCCTCCTCCGGAATCGGCGACGTGAGCTTTTGGGGCCCTGAGCTCGAGTTCTTCATTTTCGATACGGCCCGGTTCGACCAGGACGCACGATCTGGATTCTACTTCCTGGACTCCGACGAGGGGATCTGGAACTCGGGTCAGGATGTGTCCTTGAGCGGCGAGCTTAACCTGGCGCACAAGCCTCGGTACAAGCAGGGCTACTTTCCTGCGCCGCCCGTGGATACGCTGACCGACCTTCGCTCGGAAGCCGCGCTCAAGATGGCCGGCTTCGGAATTGAGATCGAGAAGCACCATCACGAGGTGGCCACGGCCGGCCAGGGCGAGATAGACATGCGCTACGACACGCTTACCCGCATGGCCGACAATGTAATGGTCTATAAGTATCTCTTGAAAAACGTCGCCAGGGAGTACGGGAAGGTCGCCACATTCATGCCCAAGCCCCTGTTTGGCGATAACGGCAGCGGGATGCATACACACCAGAGTATCTGGAAGAATGGCACCAACCTGTTCCATGGCGAAGGCTACGCGAACATGAGCGAGATGATGAAGCACTACATCGGAGGTCTGCTTAAACACACACCCGCTCTGCTGGCCTTTTGCGCTCCGACCACCAACTCCTATCGCAGGCTGGTTCCCGGGTTTGAGGCGCCCGTGAACCTCGTGTACTCCGCGCGGAACCGCAGCGCCTGCGCCCGCATACCCGTCTATTTCAACACCCCGGCCTCCAAGCGCGTCGAGTACCGGTGCCCCGACCCAAGCTGCAACCCCTACCTCGCCTTCGCCGCGATGCTCATGGCTGGAATCGACGGAGTCACTAATAAAATCGACCCCGGCGACCCGGTGGATGGCAACCTCTACGACCTGTCGCCCGAGGAGGCCGCCGGTATCGAGCAGTGCCCCGGGCGGTTGGAGGACGCGCTGGACGCCCTGGAAGAGGACAGCGGGTTCTTGCTTAACGGCGGGGTGTTCACGAAGGACCTGATCGACTTCTGGCTGGGCTTTAAGCGGACCCAGGAGGTCGACGAGGTGCGGCTCCGTCCGCACCCTCACGAGTTCTCACTTTACTTCGACGCTTAGTAAACAGATGACAGAAAAAAATCCTGAAGCGATCGACTACGTGCTCCACGCCGCCAGGGAGAACGACGTCAAGCACATCCGCCTGTGGTTCACCGACATCCTCGGCAACCTCAAGGGGTTCGCCATCACAGTGGATGAGCTTGAGACCGCCCTAACACGCGGCATGGCCTTCGACGGCTCGTCAATCGAGGGTTTCGCCCGCTCGGACGAGAGCGACATGTTCGCCAGGCCCGATCCCACCACGTTCAGCATCCTGCCGTGGTGCCAGCGTCCGAACGCCGTGGCGAGGATGTTCTGCGACGTTCTTACGCCCGACGGCAAGCCCTTCGAAGGCGACCCCCGTTACGTGCTGGGCCGCAACCTCGAGCAGGCCGCCGCGCTGGGGTTTTCCTACTACGTCGCGCCGGAAATGGAATACTTCTACTTCCAGGACGCTGAAGGGACCCGGCCCCTGGACGAGGGAGGTTACTTCGACCAGGACTCCACCGATATGACCACCAACCTCCGGCGGGAGACGGTGCTGGCCCTGGAAGACCTGGGGATACCCGTCGAGTTCAGCCACCACGAGGGAGCGCCCGGCCAACAGGAGATCGACCTGCGCCACACCGACGCCCTGACCATGGCAGACAGCGTCATGACTTACCGAATGGTCGTCAAAGAGATAGCGATGAAGCACGGTTACTATGCGACGTTCATGCCCAAACCGATCTATGGAGTGAACGGCAGCGGCATGCATACGCACCAGTCGCTGTTCAACGGCGACCGCAATACGTTCTTCGACGCCGAGGACCCCTTTCATCTCTCCGACGTTGCCAGGGGCTTCATCGCGGGGCTCATGAGGCACGCCAGGGAGATTACTCTGGTAACCAACCAGTGGGTCAACTCATACAAGCGGCTGGTGCCGAGACTGGAGGCCGACCCACTGGGCTTCGAAGCCCCCGTATACGTTTCGTGGGCCATCGTGAACCGGTCCGACCTGATCCGGGTTCCGGCATATCAGCCTGAGCGGGAGGTGTCCCGCAGGATCGAATACCGTGCGCCGGACCCGGCGTGCAACCCCTACCTGGCCTTTAGCGTGATGCTGGCGGCGGGGTTGGAGGGCATCGAGAGAGGGTACGATCTCCCCGATCCAGTGGACACCAACGTGTACTCAATGACGGAGGAGAGACGCGAGGAACTGGGCATCGAGACATTGCCCGGCAGCCTCTGGGAAGCGATCACGATTACCGAGGACAGCGGACTGGTCCGGAAGACCCTCGGCGACCACGTGTTCAACAGC
This sequence comes from Dehalococcoidia bacterium, assembly GCA_965249225.1. GTDB lineage: Bacteria > Chloroflexota > Dehalococcoidia > Lucifugimonadales > CBDFLT01. Next base: position 268,405 of record CBDFLT010000009.1, read on the forward strand.
TTCATTCAAAACAAGAAGATCGAGTGGGACCAGTACCGCCGTCAGGTCACCGACTTCGAGCTGGAGAGCTATCTGCGGGTTTTGTGACGCCGTTTCCATTTACCCCACATTTCCCAGATCAGCCGCGTGGGTGCGTCGTAATCCGATAAGAGTCCTGCCTATTTGAGCCGCATCCATGGGCAGTGTGTGTGCTAGACTGGCCGAGATAGCGGGATCTAGCTCTGGATACCGCAATCTCGCCGGGGGCACCCAATGGGTGAAAGCTCCGACACCCCCTTGAAGCTCCAATTCGACCGGCAGAGTCCGCCTGGATTTTCGTGGCGCTGCCATCACCTCTGACGCTGGACTCATGGCATGCCGCGAGCTTGATGCCGCTCTGGGACTCACAGAGACAGCCAACGATTATATCCATGAAAGCCGCACCGGCCGCATGGGCAGCAAGAGGGAGTCGCCTATAACGGCCACTTCGAGTCCGTATGTTATCACCCACTCTTCCTGTTCAACCATTTCGGAGATTGCGAAGGTGCAATGCTTCGACCGGGCAACGTCCACAGCGCTGAGCGGTGGCGGGAGGCTCTGGAGCCAGTCGTGGAGCGATACCAGGAGAAGGGAGTCAGGCTGCTGTTCCGGGCCGATGCTGCCTTTGCTAAGCCCGAGGTGTACGAGTACCTGGACATCAAGGCCGTCATTTTCGGCGTCCGATAGCGAGACTATCACTGGCGAGCCCTTCGCCGGCAACGACTACGTGGCCGACATTGTGAAGAAGCACCCTGACGAGTTCATCGGTTTTGGCTCCGAGGACACCTGGAAAGGCGCCCTGGCCGTCCGGAAGGCGGAGTGGTGCATGAAGGAGTTGGGATTGAAGGGGTTCAAGCTCTACCCCAGCGGCCAGGCCTTCTTCCCCAACGATCCGAAGTTCTATCCCCTGTGGGATAAGTGCCGTAAGACCATGTTGAACGTACTCGTGCAGGTAGGCTTGCGACGGAATACCGGCGCCTCTGGTTACGAGAACCCCGGCTCATTCCGGCGTTGGCTCACGGGACAGCCCAGTTATGCCATTCAGGCATGTGGTAGGAGTACCGTAATCGTGGGGCACATCCCCGAACCCGACCTATTACCGGCTACAATTCAGACATCGAAGTGAGTGGGAGGTCAGCGTGGCTACTTTGGTTACCGGCGGAACGGGATTTGTCGCAAGCAATATCGTCAGGACTCTGGCGCAGCGGGGGCACACTGTCGTCTGTCTGGACCTGGCGCCACCTGACAGCCTGGTCATGGGTTACCTGGAGCCTTGGGCGCCGCAGGTAACGTTCATCCAGGGCGACATCCTCAATAGAGAAGACGTGGCGCGAGCGGAGGACTATGAGATCGACAAGATAGTGCACGCAGCGGTCTTCACAGGTATTCTCCCGGACATCGAGAGAGATCGGAGCCACTCTATTGTGGATATCAACACGATGGGAACCACGAACCTGCTGGAGCTAGCCCGCCGGTTACGACCGGAGCGCTTTCTCTACGTCAGCTCGGGCTCAGTTTACGGCGAGGGCCGCGCTCCCGACGATGTGCTGCGAGAGGATGATCGCCTCTACCCGCGTAGCCTGTACGAGCTTACCAAGTATGCCAGCGAGCTCTTGACCCGCCGATATGGCGAGCTTCACGACTTTCAAACCGTGAGCGTCCGGCTAGAGACACCCTACGGCCCGATGGAAAGGGTTACCGGCCACAGGGCCAACCAGTCACTGATAAAAGAGTGGACGGGAAACGTCGTCAGAGGCGAGCCCATCGAGGTAGGCGACCGCACGCAGGGGCAGGCTTTGACCTACGTAGCTGACATCGCCGCAGGCGTATGCTCGGTCCTGGACGCACCTTCCTTGTCTCACGATGTGTATAACAACTCCTCGACGGAATGGAATACGCTCGAGGAGATATTGAATATAATCCAGGGGCTGCGTCCCGACCTTCGCGTGGTCGATGTGCCCGATAAAGAACCGGTGGAGATCAGTTACCGGATGGATGTAACCCGGCTCCTACAAGATGTCGGCTTCGTCCCCGAATACGACACTGCATCCGGCATCCGCCACTACTTCGAGTGGCGCCAGGAAACGGGATTTACCGAATAGTTTCAACGTGGCAGAGTCTGTTCCAGACTGACATGAGATCAGTAGCCCTGCGAGCTGGGTTGCCCTCGGATTCACCAGAACAACGGCCGTTGCCTTTGACATCCCCGAGAGTGCAAGGGGACTCCATCTTCGTTCTAGCAGCCTAAGCATAGACGTGGAATTGGGAAATTAAGAACCTATACCCTCAGATATGGGCAAATCTGCTTTACGTCTAGACCTCCGTGATGCAGCCGTTGACACCTACCTCGGCCTGTGCTAAGTTCCCCACGATGTCCCGGAGACGGCGGGCGGTCACCCAGAGATTCACAAGGAGAGTTCATCTTGGCTGGAGAAGGCAAGATCGAGGTAGAGATCATCTACTGCGTGCCTTGAAGCTACCACGGCACGGCGGCCTGGATGGCCAACGAGTTCTTCGCGGAAGGTGACGGCGACGTGGCCATCAGGGTCACGCCCGGCTCCGGCGGAATCCTGCAAGTCTTCGTAGATGGCGACAAGATCTTCGACAAGGCCGATGAAGGCGGCCACCCCAACCTGACCCGCGTCAAGGAGATGCGGGAGGTCATTAGGGAAAGGCTCGACGCCGGTTAGAACCTGTTTCACGGCCGTCGGTCCGTGGCGGACGTTCCTCTCCAAAGTAGTATAACCACACTCCATCCCCCGATAGGCCATTGGCGCAGACAAGCCCTCGGCGCAATCGCTCAGGGCCTTGCTTTTTTCCACTCCTTTGCCGGTTCTTCGCTCCACAGGGTCCGATGAGTGCTATACTGCGCTCTCGAAATGAGGGACGATTAAGCCCCTTGTCTAATTAATCATGGAGAGGCGATGTTTGACGTTTTGATCATCGGGGGGACCGTGGTCGACGGCACGGGCAAGCCGGGCTACCGTGCCGACGTGGGCATCAACGGCGAGGCCATCGAGGCGATAGGCGACCTCTCCCAGGCGGAGGCCCAACGTGTAATCGATGCCACCGGGCTTACCGTTTCACCCGGGTTCATCGACACCCACACTCACTCCGAAGGGGCGCTCCTGACCGATCCGCAGCACGCCAACGGGCTGCGACAGGGAGTCACTACCGAGATCCTGGGGCAGGACGGTCTCTCGTATGCCCCGCTCTCGCCCGAAAACTACCGGATTAACCGGCGCTATCTGGCGGGCCTTTTGGGGGAGCCGTCCGAAGACCTGGACATGAGCAGCGTGGCCACCTTCCGGTCCCACTATCACAAAAAGGTGGCCATCAACACCGCGTATTGCGTGCCCCACGGCGCGGTCCGCCTGGAGACGGTGGGCTTTCGCGACGCGCCCCTGGTGGGGGATGCTCTGAAGGAGGCACAGAGGCTTATCAGGGAAGGCATCGAGCAGGGCGCGGTGGGCCTCTCCACAGGGATGACGTACCTCCCCTGCGCCTGGAGCGACACAGCCGAGCTAATCGAGCTGTGCAAGGCCACCCACGAGGCGGGAGGGGTCTACGTCACACACCTTCGGGACGTAAATACGGACCGCGGCTTCGGCGGAGGCTGGGTCACGGAAGCACTGGAGATCGGGCGGCGATCAGGTGTGCGCGTCCACTTCTCCCACTACCGGACCCAACCTGAGACGGCCGGACAGGTGGCGGAGCTGGTGGAGTCGATCGACAAAGCCAAGGAGGAGGGAGTCGACTCCTCGCTGGAGCTATACCCCTACCCCACGGGAAGCAGCTATCCCCTAAGCCTGCTTCCCAGCTACGCTCACGAAGGCGGTCCGGACGCCATACTCCAGAGGCTTCGAGACCCGGCGGAGCGATCCCGTCTCATCGATTCGATAAATGGGGACAGCCCACGCCCCTTGGACCTCGCGGTGTTCACCTACATGTCCAAGAATAAGCACCTGGAGGGCATGAGCCTTCCGGTTGTGGCCGAGCAACGAGGCGTCTCAATGGGAGAGGCCCTATGCGACCTGCTCCTGGATGAGGAGCTGAAGACCTGCTACCTTGCCGCGCCTCCAAAGAGCGTAGCTGTGTGGCGGCAGGTGAGCCGTGACTGCGTGGATCTGCTCTCGCGACCCGATTACATGGTCGGAAGCGACTCCATCCCTATCGGCAGTATGCCGCATCCACGTGCCTACGGGACGTTCCCCCGCTTCCTCGGTCGCCTTCGCCGCGCATTTCCCGTCCTGGCTCTGGAGCAGATGGTCCAGCGCATGACCGACAACGCGGCCCGCAGGTTCGGACTGACGAAGCGTGGACGCATCGAGAAGGGATTCTACGCCGACGTCGTGATGTTCGACCCCAACCGAACCATAGACACCGCAACCTACGACGACCCCCGCCAGTTCCCCATCGGCATACCCTATGTGCTGGTCAACGGACAGTTGGCTGTGGACGACGAGAAATGCACCGGAGTTATGGCAGGCCACGCGGTGCCGTAGGGGAGGTTTGGCCGAGGGACCTCTCGCGCATGAGCCCGAGTACTCACGGTTAACCCGTCAAACCACGGGAGAAACACCGCCGGATGCAGCCCGGGTGGATGGGAAGGAAGTTCCCCTAGCGAAGGCCCTGCTTAGAGCGGAGGTACATCACCAGCATCCACCGCTCCCCCTCCGTAAGCAAGAGCCCGAACTCCGGCATGGGTGAGGCCGTTCGCCTCCCTCGCAGCACCGCCGCCTGGCCCTGCCTCCCTCCGTCGGTGATGAAGCCGAACAGCGCCCCGTCGGTGGCGCTCCTGGTGATATCAATGGTCAGGTCTGCCGGGAACGGACCTCTGGTCATAAAGTTGCGCACCTGGCCATCGCCCTTCAGGCCCAGGCCATGACATACCTGGCAGTTGATGGTGTACAGCTCTTGGGCCGCCGCCTCGTCGTATGCCTCCAGTACAGCGTCCGGGACCGAGAGGACCTGATACTCCTCCAGGCTGGTGTACGCCAGCTCCTTGCCGCTAACGGGAACGGAGCCTGGCGGAGGCAGCAGCCTCGGGCCCTCCTGCGACTTGTGCCAGGGCTGGTAGTGCATCTCGTTGAACATCTCGACGGCGTGAGCACCGGAGCCGGGGAAGGCGGGCAGTGTGAAATTGGCTATGCCGTACACCTCTGTCTCGCCCGTAGCACTGTCGTAGCAGGCCGAGGCGATCATCGCGAGGGCGATCAGCAGCAGCGCGCCCAGGCCTGGGGTGACGCGTGCCGCTTTCACCCTATGGCCTCTCGTTCGTACACGGACGGAAACGGCTCCCAGCAATCTACTCTTTCTCCCACCCACGCTTGATATCTTCGGCTCCCAAGCTCTTCAAGAGCTCCTCAGCGGGGGGCATCCGTTCTGGTTGAGAGGTCACAGATACCCCGATGTAACCCTCGGTGATTCGCGTGTCGTAGGCGCCCATAAACAACCGCGGCAGCCTCGACTCGAAGATGACCCCGAAGACGGTGAAAATTATGGCTCCCAGCATGGTGCCCTCGTATATGATGATGGCCATAGCAGGGATGGAGAGGATCGGCTTGCCGCCGGTCGCCAGGGGGTAAGCCAGCTGCGTGCCCGTGGTCAGAAGGAGGCCCACGATAAAGCCGCACGCCGCCCCGATCAGGGGAAACCTGAACAGTGAGTGGACCGGCTCCGCCTCGCCGAAGGTACCCTCAGGATAAGGCGTCCCGGTCAGGACCTCCAGCTCCCCCTTACCGAATCCATCGGCTCTCAACGCGTCCAGCGCATCGGCGGCCGCATCCTCATCTGTGTACAAACCCAGCACGCTTCTCTTAGCCATATCGCTGCCTCACTCCCGTATAGTCGCGGGAACCGTACGTCGGCCTATCTTGACCTCGTCCCTGTTGACCATGGCTTCCTTAATGTCGAACAAAGGTATCGGTGGGAATATCTTGGAAAATATGAGCAGCCCCAAGGCCACCCAGGCGAAGAGGGCGGTGGTCATGAGTATCTCGATGATGCTGGGATGGTAGGAACCCCAGTTGAATGTGAACTCCTGCCTTCGCATGAGGCCGGGAACTATGATCAGGAACCGCTCCAACCACATGCCTACGTTGACCGACACGGTGGTCACGAACATCCAGAAGTAGTTACGTCGGACCTTTTTGAACATCCACATGGGGATTGGGAAAAAGTACGCCGTGAATAGGAAGAAGATGAACAAGAAGCTCCAGGGCCATTGGAAGAGCTGCAGCTCCCTGAGGGCGATCTCGGGGGACTCCAGGGTGTACAGGGCGAACGAAAACTCCAGAAAAAGGAAGAAGAACCAGGTGGTACCTACGATGATCAAGAGTCTGCCTATGGAGTCCATGTGGTCGGGCGTTACATATTTCTTCCACCCCCATAGCCACACCATCAGCACCATGACCATCGCCACCGCGGCGACTCCTGAGTGGATGGCACCGATGATGAAGTAGGGCGCGAAGATGGTGGAGTGCCAGCCCTCGACCCCGATCTGAACCGCAAAGTCCCAGGACACGATGCTGTGGACGGAGACGAATACTGGGAGCACGAGAGCAGACAGCAGGATCCCCGCCACCGCCTGCAGCTTCCACTGCCTCGGACTGCCCCTCCACCCCAGACACATGAAGCTGTACATCTTATGCGTCAGGCCGGTGGTGCGGTCGCGAATAATTGCGAGATCGGGCAGCAACGCCACGAAGACGAACAGGGTGCTGGCGGTGAGATAGGTCATCACGGCGCTCGGGTCCCAGATAAAGGGCGAGCGAATGTTGATCCAAATACCCCTGGCGAAGTCGTAGGGGAAGACCCACAGCCAGGCGCGCCATGGCCGGCCAACGTGGACCAGCGGCGCGGCCATCAGCGCCGCGGTCAGCGAGAAAACCGTCAGCACCTCGGCGGCGCGGGTTACAGGTCTCCGCCACTCGGCCTCGGTCAGCCGCAGTATCGCGGAAATCATGATGCCGGCGTGGCTGATTCCGATCCAGAACACGAAGTTGACCATGAAGAAGCCCCAGAACACAGGGCGGTTCAACCCCGTAACCCCCACGCCCTTGTTCAGCATGTAGCCGAAGGCGCCGGCGCCGGCGAGAAAGACCAGAGTCAGGAAGACAACGGCTGGAGGCCACCACCTGGGAATCCTCAAGACCCCTGACAGCAGGTCCTCGTTGATCTCCTTCTGGCTTAGTTGGAAGTGTTCTTGCATATCGGCTTTGCTACCCCGAGGCTGGCGCCTTCATCAATCAGGCTTGGCCAGGACCCTAACCTCCGTGCGGTGGAACTTCTTGTGCCACTGGTAAAGCAGTATCTCTTTTTGCTCCCAGATGTTGATGGGCGGGAACACCTTGGTGGCCAGCAGATAGACCAGAATCGACCCTGAGATCGCGCCGATGATGATAAAAACGTCGGCCACATCGGGCAAGTTGGTCCCCGGGACGGACTGGAGCTCGTGAAGTCCCGCCTGATCGGCCACCGAGAACGAGCCCACGTACAGCCGTATGCGGTCGAAGAAGGTCCCAATGAGGACTGAGGTGGCGATTATGGTGGGTCCCCAGATGCTCTTTCGAATGGGATTCCATATCATCGTGAACAGCGGCACGAGGAAGTTCAGGATGAATGCTAGAAAGAAGGGTACGACGTACGGGCCTTTGATCAGGAGCTCCAGCACGGACTGCTCGTTGGGCTTCTTGCCGAACCACAGCACGATGAAGGAGGAGAACCAGAACCAGAACCACAACAACGCAAGGGCGAACATCAGCTTGCCCAAGCCCCAGAACTGGTCGAGGGTGAGGTAGTCCTGGTACCCTCCAAACTTCCGCAGGATCAACATGGTGACGAGGACGGTGGCCGCGCCGGCTAGAAGGGAGTTGGCGGCGTGGGTCGCGGGATACAGGGCGTCTATCCAGCCGGGCACCAGGGCCATGGAGAAGTCGATGCTGATAAGGAAGTGCGTGAAGATGAGCATCGCGAAGTAGAAGGCTCCCAGGACTCCCAGCCTGTGGCGCTGCATGAACCACTGACGTGAGGTGCCCTGCCACCCGGACGCCAGTCGGGCGTAAAGGCGGTGGCGGCGGCCGGTGGACCGGTCCCTGGCGGCGGCCAGATCCGGTAGACAGGAAACCCACAGCATAGCCAGCCCACATATCACCAGGAATGACAAAGCGAGGGTGCTCCAAATGTGAGGCGTGTAGGCGGGAACCTTGCCGGCCTCGTAGAACCACAGCGTCCTACGGCCGTCCTCGAGGCTGGGCAGGACCCACAGCAGTGGGATGAAGAGGATGAGGTTGAATAGTCCGACCAGCGTGAATAGCTCGGCGGCTCGTGACGTAGACCTGCGCCATTGGCCTTTGGCCAGCCGGGGAGCGATGGCCACCATCGGTGCGGCCTGCGCGGTGGTCAGGATGAAGGCAAATATCGCCGCGTAATACCCCCACACGGCCTTATCGCTGACCCCATCCGACAACCTCATGATGAAGCCAACCACGCCGAGTATGAGCAGGGCGCCGAAAAGAGCGACCGCCATTCTAAAGGCGTTGCTGGTGCCCTGACGCGCGTCGATCAGGTCCCTGTTAAGCTCCTCCGGGGTGGCCAGGGCCGTATGACCGCTCTGTGCGTCGTGCCCGTCACGCATGCGAGACTTCTTTCGCCTTCTTGTCCACCTTCTTCAGGTAGACGACGTTGGGATGTGTGCCCAGCTGCTCCAAGAGGTGGTAGCCACGGCCGTTGCGCCCCATCTCCTTGTCTCGAATTTTTGAGGCCTTGCTGTTTGGGTCGTTAAAATCACCAAACACCAGGGTGTCCGTGGGGCAGGCGTTCACGCAGGCTGGGTTCATCGCCCGATCACCATCCTGGACGTCACGCCCCTCCCATTTGGCCTCCCGCGTCGACCTGCGTATGCGCTGGATACAGAAAGTGCATTTCTCCATGATGCCCCGGCTTCGAACGGTGACATCGGGATTGAGCTGATTTTTCAGGCTCTCAGGCCACTCCGGCTCCCAGAAGTTGAAGAACCGAACGATGTATGGGCAGTTGTTGGCGCAGAAGCGGGTTCCGACGCAGCGGTTGTACACCTGGACGTTTAAGCCTTCTTCATTGTGATACGTGGCGAAAACAGGACACACCGGTTCACAGGGAGCGTCGTCGCAGTTTTGACAGAGGATGGGTATGAACCGGGCCTTCACGTCCGGGAACTCGCCCTCCCAGTAACGCTCGATGCGTATCCACTCGATGGCCCGCCGCTGGTTGAAGATGTCCTCGGTGTTAATGGGCACATTGTTCTCCGATTGACAGGCCACGACGCACGCCTGGCAGCCGATACACTTATCGACATCTATGGCCATCCCCCACTTACGTTTAGCCATCTCCCAAACTCCTACGAACCCGCGGTCGGCGTGCTTTCCCCGCTCTCAGTGACGCCGCCCGTCTACTCGTCTTATCTATCTCCACTATGGCCCTCATTAGAAGATGGAGCAGCATCAAAGGCCTTGTGGGCCTTGCGGCATATGCCCCACCCCAGGGTAGTCATTCCCACCCGACCCTCCCTGGGCCGTGTACTGAATATGCTCCACTCCCCTTACGTGTCATTCGGTGTGATCTGGATGATGTGGTGTTCCTCGTCCACGGCTAGGTCGGGTGCGGTGTTCTTAAACTTGGGCAACCTCTTCCATCGGCCGGCCTTCTCGATCCTTACACGGGTAGAGGCCCACGCCAGGGCGCCCGTGCCCTCGTCAGTCGAGGGGGTAAGTATAGACAGCACGTTTGCGCCGCGGCCTTCGGCGTACCGTCCCCCTGCTACGTGGCCCTGCCCAATGGGTATGGAGACCGCGTCGGGTGAGGCGCCGGGATAAGGGTACGCCAATGCCTCGATCTCTCCGTGGTCGGAGATAACACGTATCACCTCGCCCTCTCCGATGCCCTTCTCATCAGCGACTTTGGAATTGATCTCGACCCACGTCTGCCACGTGGCTGTGGTCATCGGGTCGGGGGTCGCCTGAAGCCACGGCAGATCAGCGCCCCTGCCGTCGGTGAGCGACGCGGACGCGAATGGTATGAGATGGAAGGTGTCCGGACCTGTGGGCCCGACATGCTTGGCCTCCACGAACTCGGGCAAACGCGGCGGCGTTGGCACGGAGTCAGCGGACTTTGCCGCCTCGTCGCGCCAGAAGCCGTGTCGCAGCGCCGCGTTCCAGAAGGACTTCACATCCGAGAATGCCGTGACCCTGGTCACGCCAACGACGCCCCGGCCGCTCTCGAACAGCTTCCTCGCTCCTTCCTGCAGCACGTCCTCGAAGCGGTCTCCGGGTAAGCCCAGGTCGATATCCAGGGCCTGTGCCGTGGCCATCAGCACGTCGGGGAAGCTCTTAGTACCCAGGTGGACGCCCCGAGGCTCGAAGAAGGGCCTTACCACGGGCTGCTGGAACCCAATGAGCTGGTGGCCGGGGCCCGGGTCCGGCACATCGCTGCCCCAGTCCTCGAGATAGTTGTGATCGGGCAGGACCAGGTCCGCCATCGCCGTCGTATCGTCTATCTGGTTGGAGAAGCTGACGATAAGGGGCACGTTGTAGGAAGCATCCCGGAACCCGATGGAGGTCGGGAGGCCGTACATCGGGTCGGAGCCCCGTACCATCAGCACGCTGACCTTGCCGTCATGCATGTCCGCCGACAGCCTGTGCATGTCGGCAAACGAGGCCACGGCAGGCGACGCGGGAATATCGTCCAGCGGCGGCGTGGGATTGAAGAGGACTCCCCCACGCTGACCGACGCTGCCGACCAGGTAGTTCAGTGAGTAGATAGCAGCCAGATTATCGAGACCGTTGGTATGCGCGCCCGCTGACCCACCTCCGATTGCCAGGCTCGGCTGATGTGTGGCAAATTCTGTCGCCACATGGCGAATCCGCTCGGCAGACGACACGCCGACCCTCTCGGCGACCTGCTCGGGGGCGTACTTGGCCACGAAACGGTCCCGCTGGTCTCCGCCGCCGGTAAGCGCATCGGCCGCGGCGGCGTCCCCAAGCCCTTCGTCGATGATGGCCGCGGCAATACTCAACGCCAGCAGACCTTCCATGCCCGGCCTGACGTACATCCACTCGTCCGCGTTGGCGGCAGTCATGGAGAACCGCGACTCCACGTGCACCAGGGTGCCGCGTTCACGGTCGCCTTGCCGAAACCGGCCGTAGGCGCGCGCGTACCTGACCGGTGAGACCCAGGTGTTGAGGAAGTCGGACCCGAAAGACAGCAGGTAACCGGCGTTTGCGATGTCGAAGTCGGGCATCATATCCTGACCGTAGACCTGCCTCATAGCAGCCCTCAGGACCGCCCGCTCAAGGGGTTCGTAGGGAAGATGTTTTCCGCCGAACTTTGAAACGAACCGCTCGACCACCATGCCCTGGTGCGCGCCGACCGGATCGGTCACCATCACGACGCCGGCCTGGTTCCGGGCTTTCCTGACTTCGTCCAGGCGCAAAGCGAGCCGTCCAATCGCATCGACCCAGCTGATCTCCTCCCACCGGCCCTCGCCGCGTTCACCCAACCGCACCAAAGGGCCGCCGATCCTGTCGGGATGGTAGAGGGACTGTAACCCTGCCTCACAGCGCGCGCTGTGCTTTCCACCGTTGATGGGATAGTCCGGGTTGCCCTCCACCTTCTTGGCCCGCCCCTCTATGACCCGGACGACGATGCCCTCGCTAGTAACACACTGGCGGCAGAGAGTCGCATACCAGTTGTCGAGGCCGGTGACCATGTCCTCCGGCATCTCGATGGGCGATTGAACCAGATACTCCTCCTCCGGCACTCCACAGGCCTGAAACATCACGGCGCCGGCGGCGGAGCCTCCCATCACGGTCAGGAATTGTCGTCTTGTGAGCGGCATGTCTGATTAAGCCTTTAGTAATGGCAGGTAGTACAATCGGTCGGCGCTTCGTTGTCGCGGTGGCAGTCCACGCAGTCGCCCATCTTTAGAGACTGGACCTGCTTGACCTTTACCATGCTTCCAACGTCGCCGTGGCAGGTCGAACAGACCGCGGACGCTGAGACCTGGTCCTTCTCCGAGAAGAACTTTATGTGCGCCTCGTGAATGAAGTGTACGTGATCAGGCAAGCGGTGAACGCGCACCCAGTCGATGGACCTACCCGCCGCGAAGATGTCCCGCAACTTCTGCACCTCGGGCTTATCGTCCCCTACGGTCTGATGGCACGTCATGCAGAGCCCGACCGCCGGGATCGACGCGGCCGCCTCCGTTGTAACGGTCCTATGACAGAAGGTGCAGTCGATCCCCGCGTCTTGAACGTGCACCGTATGCGGGAACGCAATGGGCTGTTCGGGCCCCTCGTTCAGACCGAAGACGTCTAACGGCCTACCCAGCCACGCCGAGATCACAAAGATGGTAACACCGAGTGTAACGACCAGACCCCCGAGGCCGATGATACCAAGGACACTCAGCCCCACCAGCTTCTTGGTTGGCGGCCTCGGGATTTGAAAGTCGCCTGGTATCAAAGCAAAAAAACCTGGTTCCTAGCCTAACATTCGGCGCGTTTATGCCCCGGCCACAGTGTCCATGCTCTCGTCCGCACCCGTGCCGCCGCCACTCGACGATACGTGAGTTCGGGCCTATATCCAGAAACGCTTGAAGAACCGGTCGATTACGCCCTCGCCCTCTGGGCCGAACACGGCCACGTCGATCGACTGTATCAGGAAGAAGATGGTGAAGACGAAAGCGACCAGGGCGAGCAGATAAAACGCCGGGCGAAACTTCTGGGTGTCTTGAGGAATATGCCCGGTGTCGACCAGAGAAGGGATAAAGATGTGCCCGATGAGTAGATTGGTGGCAAATAATACAACAAGACCAACCATAATCCACAGGTTGGTCAAAATGTTGCCTATGTCGGACCAGTCGGGGTTAACTAGGGTATTAGGGTCCATCGACTACCCTTCGGCATCGGGCGGTCTAGGAAGCGGGTAACACCGGCCCGGAAGCATGGGTGAAAACTATCACTTTCTCTCAATTGATGTCAAGGGGGAGCAGCGCTTCCAGGGCCGCGATGAGTGGGTGCTGGAAGCCGTGACTCTTCATCCTTAATTCTACGACGTGATTACAACTCTTCGGTAGGCGGCTATAATACACAAAACGTCAGATCGTAAGTGCGTCGCGGACGCCCGTGCCCGCGTGCCACACAACCAAAAGGAGAGCGATGGTTACCCTTATCGAGCAGCGCTTCATCGACCTGCACCCCGGCTCTGCGGAACGCTATGCGGTGGCCCGGAACATTTTCCCGGACGGTGTAACCCATGACTCTCGGCGGCTGAAGCCTTTCCCCGTCTACTTCACCCATGCAGAGGGCCCGGCCAAGTGGGACGTGGACGGGAACCGTATCCTCGATTATTTCGCGGGCCACGGCGCTTTGATTCTTGGCCACTCCCACCCCGAGATCGTTACGGCGGTCAACGCTCAAATGGGAAAGGCCACCCATCTGAGCGGCAGCAGCGACTTGGAGATCCGGTGGGCCCAGTGGGTCAAGGAGCTGATTCCCAGCGCGGAGAAGGTACGGTTCCACAGCTCCGGCACCGAGGCGGATATGATGGCTCTCCGTATGGCCCGTGCGTACACGGGCAAGTCCAGGGTCATCAAGTTCCAGGAACACTTCCACGGCTGGAGCGACTACATGGCCGCAGGAGGTCAGGGCGTCGGTGGGATTCCCCAGGAGACCCTGGATACCATTATCGTGCTTCCTGCCAACGACATCTCGATAGTGGAAAAGACGCTGCGGGAAAACGACGACGTCGCGGCCGTCATCCTCGAGCCTACCGGAGCACATATGGGCCTTCACCCCATTGGCCCTGAGTTTCTTACGGCGCTCAGGGACGTGACGGATCGATACGGAGTGGTGCTTATCTTCGACGAGGTGGTGACCGGCTTTCGGGTGTCCAATGGCGGTGCCCAGGCCTACTACGGCGTAACGCCGGACATGACCACGCTGGCCAAAATACTGGGCGGCGGCCTGCCAGGCGGAGCCGTTTCGGGCAAGGCTGAAATCATCAACATGATCGAGCCGAGAGGCGACCCCGAGTTCGACCGCGACCGCCGTATCGCCCACGCCGGCACCTTTAACGCCAACCCGCTGTCGGCGGCCGCGGGCTGCAAGGCGCTGGAGCTGGTCGCCAGCACCGGCGTGGTCGACAGGGCCAACGCAATGGCCGCAAGGCTCAAGGAGGGGCTGAACGACCTGCTCACACAGCTGGAGATCCCAGGCTGCTGCAACGGGGTCGCGTCGCTCATATTTCTGACCTTGGGCGTGGACCACGAGTGCGACAAGGAGCTGTGCTTCCTCTCGCCGGAGGACGATAGGACTGCACTCGACCAGGCCAGAAACGAGCAGCTCTTCCTGTCTCTGCTGAACCATGGGGTCCAGTCAGGACACCGGTTCATGCTGACGGCAGCCCACACCGAAAACGACATCGATGACACTGTCGAGGCATTCGCAAAGGCGCTGCCTGAAGTGCGCGCACAAGGTCTCATCTAGAGGCTTTTTTCAAAAGCTCCCGGGGCATAGTGGTGCAGCACGACGGCGTATCCACGTCCAACCTGGCTGAAGGTATTATAGATATACGGGATGTGAAACAAGGGAGTCAGCATGCCTAGCACAGCCTACGACTTGGCGATTATAGGTGGAGGAGCAGCGGGCCTGACCGCCGGGTTGTACGCCTGCCGCGCCGGCCTGAACACAGTGCTCCTCGAGAGGTTGATGCCCGGCGGACAGGTAATCAATGCCGAGAGAATCGAGAACTTCCCCGGCTTTCCTGAAGGCATCTCAGGAGCGGAGTTCGGTCCTCTGGTCCAAGAACAGGCTGACAAGTACGGGCTGGAAGTCAGGCTTTTTTCAGATGTCACCGAGCTCAAACAGGAGGACCTCACCTGGCACATACAGCACCCCGAGGGAGAGGTGTTTGCGAGGGCGGTCATCATCGCGGGCGGCTCGACGCTGAGGAAGCTGGGTGTGCCGGGCGAGGAGGAACTGCGAGGTGCGGGGGTGTCGTACTGCGCTACCTGCGACGGTGCTTTTTTTATGGACCAAGCGGTCGGCGTAATCGGCGGCGGCGACTCGGCCCTCGACGAAGCCGTGGTCCTGACCGGACACGCCTCCAAAGTGATAATACTCCATCAGGGGGACCGATTTCGCGGGCAGAAGGTCCTGCAGGACCGGGCACTCGCCAACACCAAGGTCGAGGTCCGCTGGAACACCCTCGTGGAGGCCATTCTCGGAGACGGCGAGGTGAGCGGTGTCGGTACTAAGGACGTGATTACCGGCGAGACATCCAGAATCGATCTCTCAGGAGTGTTCATCTACGTAGGGCTGGAGCCCAACTCCCAGTTTCTGAAAGACCTCCTTCCCCTCGACAACGCGGGCCACGTCCCAACCGACATCTGGATGCGCACACCGATGCCAGGGCTTCTGGCCGCAGGCGACATACGCCAGAACTCGGCCTCACAGCTGGTCAGTGCCGCCGGCGACGGCGCCACCGCCGCCATAGCCGCCCAACGCTACCTGGAGAGCGGCCACTGGTCTTAGTAGCTCGATTTCCTATCGCCGGAAGAGTTGCCTTGGCCAAACTTGGCCTGATTGTGGCATCGCTTATCTGGCTTACCACCCTGGCTTGCGGGACTCAACCGGCGCCCACTCCGGAAGTGGACATTGGGGCCACGGTCCAGGCCGCGGTCAGCGCCGCTCTGCCCAGCCCGACGTCCACTCCCACCCCAGATGTCGAGGCTACAATAGCGGCAAGGGTCCAAGCGACTATGGAAGCCCTGCCAACCGCCACTCCTGTCCCTTCGCCCACACCCACACCGACATCGACTCCTTCGCCCACTCCTACGGCGACGGCAGCGCCCACTCCCACATCAACCCCTTCCCCCACTCCAACAGTCCTACCAACCCCACCGCCCGCCCAACTTCCTGAAATCAAAGATATCGTAGAGAAGCTGCGCGTATCGGTCGTGAGAATCGAAACGGAGTCAAGCGTGGGGTCCGGCTTCATTATCAGCTCAGACGGGCTGATCGTGACCAACGCTCATGTGGTTGGGTCCGATCCGGCGGTCGATATCACGTTGAGCGACGGATCGGTCCGCACCGGACTCGTACTAGGGACGGCCCCAGACGAGGATATCGCCCTCATCGCCATTGACGGATATCAGATGCCTGCGGTGGATATCGCCGCCCCGGGAAGTCTCGCAGTAGGCGAGGAGGTACTGGCTATGGGCTATGCCCTCAACCTGCCGGGAGCGGCCAGTCTCACCAGGGGCGTAGTGTCGGCGTTCAGGCCGGGTGCGTTTGGAGGCCTCACGGCCATACAAACCGATACCGCAATCAATCCCGGAAACAGCGGCGGTCCGTTAGCGGACCGGGAGGGAAACGTCGTAGGCATTAACACGGCCGGATTTCTGGCGGCCGAAGGCATCAATTTCGCCATAGCAATCGAAGAAGCCCTGCCGATCATCGATGGCTTCAGGGCCGGTGAGTCGACCCCTTTGGGGAAGTTCGTGAGCCAGAGCTTTCCCTACTCGGTTGCCGTGCCTTCGGATTGGCGAGTGTACGAAATCCTGCCTACCCTGATCTACCTGCGACACGACGGATCGACTGGAGAGGTTGGAATAGTCCTAGGGTCCGTTGAAGAAGGAGCCACGACGGACGAGTATGCGGACAGCCAGACACGACTCGGAGCCGCGGGCGATTTCGACTTCTATGAAAAGAACTCGACAAGGGAGGTGACCCTAACGGGAGACATTCGGGCATGGGAGATAGCCGAGACGTTGAAGAACACGGAAAACGACTTCCACCACAGGAGAAACGAGTATTTCTTCGTGTCGGAGGGCATAGGTTACAGTATCTACACCTCGGCGGAGAGGTCCGAGTGGGACTCCATTGAGCCGACAATCGACGAGATCGTTGGGAGCTTTGCGCTAGGGATACTCTGAACAAGTCCGTGGATTATGGTGGCATAGTACCATGACAAGTGGAGACGAACTGACTAAGGACGGGAGCAAGAGTAGATGAACCAGCCGACATTTGCGGACCTGGAGTACGAGTGTAAGAAGCGCAAGACTCGGCGGGAGCTGTTTCTGGAGCGCATGGACGGTCTGATACCGTGGGGACAGTTGGAGAGTCGCATTCGACCATACTATCCCGAGGCTGGCCGAGGCCGGCATCCGTATGAGCTGTCGGCGATGCTTCGCATACACTGCGTGCAGCTGTTCTACAACCTGAGCGACCCTGGGATGGAAGACATGCTATACGAGGTCGAGTCGGTGAGGCGATTCGTGGGCCTGAGGCTGTCGGGCCCTCTGCCTGACGAGACGACGATCCTGAACTTCCGCCACTTGCTGGAGGAGCACGATCTTGGCGAAGGTCTGTTCAAGACCATCAACGTCCACCTGGAGACTCAGGGGCTTCGTCTTCGGGAGGGGACTATAGTGGACGCGAGCATCATCGAGGCGCCGTCGTCGACTAAGAACCGTGCCCGGGAGCGTGACCCAGAGATGCACCAGACCAAGAAGGGCAACAAGTGGAGCTTCGGTATGAAGGTGCACATCGGGGCGGACGAAGAGACAGGGGTGGTGCATAGTGTAGCTATGACATCAGCGAACGTGCATGACGTGACCGAAACTCACCGGTTACTACACGGTGGAGAGACGCGGGTGTGGGGCGATGCGGGGTATCAGGGAGTCGATAAGCGGGAGGAGAACCGAGAGTTGGATGTGGAGTGGCGCGTGGCGATGAAGCCCGGTCGGCGTCGGCAGCTAGCACCTGAAAGCGAGGAGGCGTTGGCGGAGAAGCGCAAGGCGTCGGTCAGGGCGAAGGTGGAGCATCCGTTCCTGTATGTGAAGCGTCACTTTGGCTACGCCAAGGTGCGGTATCGTGGACTGGCCAAGAACACGCAACGGCTGGCGTTGCTGCTGGGGTTTGCCAACTTGATGACAGCCGAGCGCCACTTGGCGGTGTGACGAGAGAGAAGTGCGCCCAAATCAGGTTGATAGCGGCGACACGCCCCCGGCAGAGCCCGCTTTCGAAGCCCAAACAGACCCGATTTAGGGCCGCAACAGCCTGATGGGCCATCGCAAAGAATTGAACATCTTCGAACTACCCCTGCAATCAATTCAATCCAGCATATGAAGGGTTATTCAGAGGTTCCCTAGACTTGACCGCGACCGGTCAGCCGCCAGTGGCTATCCCCACACCCACACTCACGCCCACTCCGACGGTGTCCCCGATCTCGGCGGTATATACGAGCGAGGAGTATTGGTACACCATCGAAGTGCCCTCGGGGTGGCAAATCGACTCCTCGGAAAGCGATTTCATCACGATCTGGGAGCCGAATACCGGGAGCGTCGTCTTCGTTACGGTGCTGGAGATCGACCCCCTGGTTCACCCCACGCTGGACAGCTACGTAGACTCATGGGACCCCGCTCCCGCCGAGAACTGGGCCAACTTCAGGATTGACTCGCAGACGCGGATATTCACCGGCCTTCCGCTCCAAGCCCATGAGTTTGAGGTACGTTTTGAGATCGATGGCGAGCGGCACAAGGGGGTCATCGACTGGTACGTGATCGGCAGGTATCAGATAACGGTCCAAGCCCGTGCGGAGGCCAGAATTTGGACCTTTAGCGAGAATCGCGAAGTGCGTCAAGCGATGGAGCGAGCGCTCTACTCCTTTGAGCCGGCAAGCTACGTTAGCTCTGAACACGGCTACTCCATCGCTCACCCCACAAGCTGGATTCGCGTGGTCGACGAGTCCTTCGACTACTGGGCCTATGACCCATCTGGGACGGCGCAAGTCTGGGTGGAGTTCATACCCGATACCGGCTACACCAGCGTGTTCGACTACGGTACGTCCAACGATATAGTGGACTCCCTTGTGTTGTCGCGAGGGCAAGTGTTTCCCGAACGTCCCAATCCAAGCTACAGAATCAACTACTTCTACGTTCCCCCCTCACATGGTAATCAAAAAGGGGCCGCGCTCATAAACCTCAAAGCAGGGGATGCGGTTTGGGTATGGGTTCAAGCGGACGAGGATGAGTGGCCGCAGCTCGAGGGCTTGGTCGACGAGATCCTCCTCAGGGTCGCCGTGATGCCCTAAGGTTAACCCCGACCACCGACTCATGAAGTCTCCCCGCGGTCTGTGGCCGAAAGGGTGCTGGCCTAAGGCCCCCCAATCGAGTATATTTTGTTTAAGTCCCGACGAGACCCGGCGTCGACGTGACCTAGGCCCGCACAGCTCACCGCCCGTTGGCTTTATAAGTATTTCCAGAAACAGACCAGGCATGGGCGGGGGTCCTTCCTAGGAAGGATCAGATACGGTACAGGGCGAGCCGGGTCGGAAAACAACCCTCTCACCCTGGCGCATGGGCGGGGCATTGCCATATACGGTCATGGGCGGGCCGGGTGGGAAAACAACCCTCTCACCCTGGCGCATGGGCGGGGCATTGCCATATACGGTCATGGGTGGGCCGGGTGGGAAAACAACCCTCTCACCCTGGCGCATGGGCGGGGCATTGTCAGATACGGTACAGGGCGGGCCGGGTGGGAAAAACAACCCCGGGGTAGGGGGAAGAATACCACCCTGTGACCTTATTGCCATGGCCCCCGGTTGATGTATGGGGAGTCCGATCATGGGTCGATTGCGAGCATTTGTAACGCTGTTCACGGCGGCCACCGTGGTGTACGCATGGAGGAACAAGCGGTCGCACGGCACCTTCGCCAAGGTCCCCTACGATTTTAGGCGGCCCACGTTTCGAAAGATTAAAGAGCACCTGTGGAACCCAGACGATCCGAGACTTGTTACCCCACACGCGTTCGGAGTGGGCTGGGGGGTAAACGCCTATCAGCTCATGAAGAGGCTGGGGCGGCTCCGAGGGCGCGGCGAAGAGAAGGAGGCTGAGAGTCCTGAGGAGACCGAGGGGTAGCCCCATCTGACGTTGCCCGGTGGTGTAGTGGTAGCACACGGGACTTTGAATCCCGTGACCCAGGTTCGAATCCTGGCCGGGCAGCCACGCTTCTCAATATACTGCGTCTAGCACTGGCGAGCGGGTGGGTGAGTTGAACTCGGAAGACGATCACCAGTTCCGATTGGCAGAATACCAATCCCTGCGTGAGGAAATATTGCACCGGATGTCCATGCGCGGGCAGACGATTGGGTTCACTCTGCTCGCAGCAGGGGCCATGATTGGTGCTGGAGTTCAGGTGCCGCAAGGCGCTTCCTTACTTCTCCTCTACCCGATATTGGCACTGTTCCTAGCGTTAGGATGGCTGGGGATCACTCGCCGCGTGTACCGTGTAGCCAGGTACATCCGCGAGCAGATTGAGCCCCAGTATCGCGGCGGATGGGAGACGTGGCTTGCTGCCAACCAAGGCAGGCTCCCCTTCTTTGGCCTGGAGACTATCCCACCAGCAGGGCTGTTCCTCGGAACCCAGGTGCTTGCGATCGTGCTCGCAGTCGTGCTTACAGATGGGGACGTAATAACTGCACCCACATCCCTTGAGATGATCTTGCTCCTTGTGGATGGGGCTTGTTTGACTTTGTCGTCTGTGTTCCTTGGGTATCATTCGATAGGGCGAAGATAGGGGGAGCTCGACGGGCGCTCAAGATTAGTACCACAATAGAAGATCTGAACCTACTATATTATCAGTTGCAGGTCCATCTCAAAATTTCTTGATCCTATCCTGGCCGGGCAGTTTCTTTGCCCAGGTTAATTAGCAAGCGAAACGACTGGATCTTCATCCTGAGGCATGATCATGAAACCTAAGACGCCTCAAGAGTACTTACAGCAGACTGAACATGCGGTCCGGCATTTCTATGCAGGGCTTGAATCGTGCTGGTCCGTATACCAGGATGCACTTTCCCACTGGGATATCTCAAAAATCAACCAGCCTCTTACACCTGAAAACAGGGCAGAGTTAAACAAGTACCTGGAACTGGTCGGCAAGTACTTTGACTTGAAATTCTCCGAGGCCACATTTGCCGGCTCCATTCTCCAGGTTGCTACGATAGGAATCCGATACTTCTCTCGGAACGAAGCGGTGCCTGACTTGTGTAAAGAGATTATTAAAGGAAACAAGGCAGCCTTACCATACTGTATCGGCAAGGAACTCTATGGCCTGCCCATAGGGCTAATAGTGTATGCAGGGAGAAATCAGTACAACCACTGGGGTGAAGATTTGCATCCTGTCACCCAAAAGGTATTCGCTGCTCTGACCAACGCGTTCTATCATGATATGTTCGCTGATCTCGTCTTTGACCTTGCTAACCCTTCCATTACGATTTACTCTGGTGAAGTTCTCCTTACTGCCCTTCAATGGACAACATATGATGTGTACGAGGGGGAGATGAGCGCACTTCTCTTGGCTCCTCACCAAGGTAGTGTTACGTGAAGCTCGAACAATAGCCGAGTTCTTGATTCTATACAGACCTAGCCGTGTGCGTTCCCGATAGGTTTCACACGCCGAGGAGTCTGGCCGCGTTAGCGCCCACGATAGCCTCCTTCTCCTCCGTTGAGAGGACCGGAAGCTCCATCACCCGCTCCACACTTTGCGCCGGAGTCCAACAGGGGAAATCAGAGGCCATCATCACCCGCTGTGGGCCCACATCCTTGATGAGCTGACCAAGCTCACCCATGGTGGGGGCACTGCCCCGGCCGACCCACTCCATGATCTCGCAGCAGTCGAACATCGCGTTGGGGAACGCCTCGGCCACCTCACGAGTCTGATGCCATGAACCGCATCCCAGATGGGCCATTACCAGCTTGAGGTCAGGGAAAGCCTCGTACACAGGCGCAAATGACCTCGCATCGCCATACTGGATTTCTCCTTCGGTGTGTCCAGAGTGGGCCACGATGCCGATGCCGAGATCGAGACAGGTCTGATAGATAGGCCACATCATCGCGTCACCCATGTCAAACCGCTGAACGATCGAGTGGAGCTTGTGTGTATCGTCAGCACATTTGGGACAGCTGATGGGGAATTGAGAAGCGACAATTAAGGCGATTGTCCTGGCTCAGGTAGGAGAGTAGATTCACGGAAGTGAAAGGAGCCAGGATGCAGGAAGTCAGTCGAAGCTACGATCAAGCCGACGAGAACGCGAGGCAGGTGGTCCGACGGACCAAGAAACGTTACACGTCGCAAGTACACACCTGAGGAGAAGGTACGGATCGTCATAGAGGGGATCCGCGGGGAGATATCAGTCAGCGCCTTGTGCAGGCGAGAGGGAATCAACCCCGGGGTCTATTACAAGTGGCTCAAGGACTACATGGAGGCGGGCAAGTCGAGGCTGAAGGGTGACACGCTACGGGAGGCGAACAAGGCGGAGGTCGATGCCTTGAAGCGCGAGAACGAGCGGCTCAAGGAACTTGTTGCTCAGCTGTCGGTGGAGAACCTGGTCCTGAAAAAAAGCCTCGGTTAGAGCCCATGGGCAAGCCCTATGTGAGAAGGGAGGCCCAGCTCAAGGCGGAGGTCCTTCAGATCGTCGAGAGGTCTCCTCTGCCGGTCAGGCAGACCCTCCAAGAGTTGCAGATAGCACCCTCGACCTACTACCGCTGGAAGAGCAGGTATCGAGACAAGGGGTTTAACGGTCTGGTAGACCGGCCACCAGAGCCCAGGCGAGTGTGGAACCGGTTGGCTACAAAGCAAAGACGGTACGTGGTCAGGTATGCGTTGGAGCACCCATCGTTGAGCCCGAGAGAGGTGGCGACCACCCTGGTGGACGAACAGGTCATGTACGTCTCCGAGTCCACCGTATACCGGATACTGAAGGAAGCGGGGCTCATCAAGCCGCCCGAGACCAAGGGCTTCCCAGCAGGAAAGGAGTTTCACACCAAGACTGCCAGGCCCAATGAGCTATGGCAGACCGATGCCAGCTACTTCTTCGTGGTGGGTTGGGGCTACTACTACCTGATCAGCGTGCTGGATGACTATTCCAGGATGATCGTGGGCTGGAGGGTGCAGACCAGCATGAGCAGTGCCGACATCATCGACGTGGTCCAGGATGCGGTGGAGTTCACCGGTCAACCGACGGCGCCTGTAGAGCCAGGTCCAGCCCTTCTGAGCGACAACGGTCCAGGCTTTCTGTCTAGGGCGTTGGACGAGTTCCTAAGGGCCAGGTTCATGAAACACATCTTCGCCTCACCTTTCCATCCCCAGACCAACGGCAAGTTGGAGCGGTACCATCGCACAGCCAAGGCTAAGGTCAACGTCTTTGTCCACCACAGCCTGGAAGAGCTTGTAGCGGCTATGGAGGGCTTCGTAAGGTACTACAACTACGAGCGCTATCACGAGGCTTTGGGGAACATCACGCCGGCGGATATGTACCACGGACGCCAAGACGCCATACTGGCGACGAGACAGGAGGTGAAGCAAAAGAGTCTAGCCGAACGGAGGTTGGCAAATCTGAGAACTGCCTGAGCCGGTTAGCGTCCAAGTTGCACGCTTTAAAGGCTCCCCTTTTGTCCCACTTGTTTTGACGACGTACACGGTAGCGCTTTCAAGTGGAGCCCTCCTTACCTGAGCTTGAGCGGGCCTCATGCATGAGAATGCAATATTGTGAACGATACCCCTCGGTAGGAAGCGCAGCAAGGGGCTTTATCCTTGACCACTATACTAGGCTCAGCAGCAGCAGCCCTCCCAGCACGCTAGCTACCCCGATCATCTGGTTCGGCGACAACCGCTCACGGAATACCAGCACACCGCCCATAATAGGCACAATGGGATACACAGTAAGGGCTGCGGTGACGATCGCTATAATTCCGACTTCGGTCCCCCGGAAAAATACGAAAAAGCCACCGATCTCCAGCATCCCAGCTATCGCCGTCAAAATGATAAGCCCCAGAGTGAGCCCCCGCCATGGTAGCTGCCTTCGAACGGCCACAGCGGGTGTGGCTATTCCTAGATGAAACAGGTGTGAAACATACAGCGGAAGGAACCACCCAACGTCCTGGGATAGCCTGGCTATCATGTAAACGGCCACTCCAAACATCACCATGGTAAAGGTGGCGAACGCGGCGCCCTTGCCGATGAGACGCCGACCGCCATTGAGCCTCCTTAGGTCCACGGAGGCCAGCACCACGCCTCCCACGGCGGCCGAAGCGCCCAACGACTGACCGATCGTCAGGCGCTCTCCCGCCAATAACACCGCAAGCAGGATCACCACAGCCCCCTCACCGGACACGATGGGGGCGACGATGGCCACCGGCCCTAGCCTCAACGCCATAAGGTATGAAATATAGCCGCACAGGCCTATGAAGCTAACAATTACCAATTGTTGCCATTGGCCAAGGGAAAGAAGACCCAGATCGCTCTCTATCACGAGATAGGGGGTGGCCACCACGACGCCCCCGAGATTCGACCAGAAAACGACCTGGATTAGCCCCACCCTTCGGGTGGCAAGCGCCATGACGAAGACCGACGTTCCCACGATTGCCGCGGCAAGCAGTCCGTATAAGACGCTCTCGGTGACCAATGAACGAGGCGGTGCCCTTCTTTCGAGGTGACCAGTGGGGCCGAATCATACCACAGGGATGCAGCGACTCCGCCGACATTTTGCCGATCAAAACGCCAATACACGATGGTAAGAGGGAGTATAAAATGGATGAGGAGGCCCTTCGCTAAGTCCACCCTTGAGCGAAACGACGGCGGTGTGCTCTCACGCAGCGAGGTGACAGCGGTTGTTTAGGAAGGTGTTGGTCCCCCTGGACGGCTCCGATGTTGCGGAGCTCATCCTTCCCTATGTGTCTCAGATCGCCAAGGGTCTCGACATACCGCTTGTGCTCTTTTCGACGGTGGAAGCGAGCACCCCCGATGCGGACCGCTCTCAACTGGTCGAGACGGCGGAAAAAGAGGCGGAAAAGCGCCTTCAGGCAGTCGCAGACCGGCTGGCACAGGACAAAGTGCGGACCGAGGTCGTCGTTGCTTTGGGCCGGCCCGCCGAGCAGATCGCCGAGGCAGCGGAGCGTCGAGGATGCGATCTCATAGCCATGACCACCCGCGGCAGGAGGGTGACGGCCATTGGTACACTGGGCAGCGTCACCGACAAGGTAGTCCACTCTTCGCCGATACCGGTCCTCACGATCACCCCGGAGAAGGCCGCGATATACATAGGCAGCACGGCCTGGCTCAGGGCCGTCTGGAGGTCGATAGAGCCTGGAATGTCCAAGATCATGTTGCCGCTCGATGGCTCTCGTCTCGCTGAGGCCGCGTTGCCCTATGCGGAGGAACTGGCGCGGAAGTTATCGCTAAAAATACTGCTGGTCCGGGTCGTCGAGGCCAGGGGCTCTCTCTGGATGGGCAGCTTCGTGACGGTCGCCGAGGGCGAGGAAGAAGAAGAAGTGGAAGCACAGGAAGGAGAGGCCACCGAGTACCTGGAAGCCGTTGGTGAAAAGCTCCGTGCCAACGGACTGGACGTGCGATGGGAGGTTTTGACCGGCCACCCCGCTATGAGCCTGGTCGAGCGTTCCTACGCGGACCCCCACGACATCATCGCCCTGGCGACCCACACCGGCACCCGCTGGAAGCAGGGAAGCGTCGCTGAGACGCTTGTACGCGGCACCGGAGACCCCATACTGGTGGTGATGCCACCAAAGAGGACTGACAAGAGCACATAGAGAGTCGCCGACAACTAAGTCGGGAGGTGTGAAATGGCCGATCGGTACATAGTCGTCAAAGCCCGCTCCCAAAACAGCGGCACCCGAGGACGCTGCATATCCAGCGCGGGCGGCAACCACATCGTCATGGACGACGCTGACTACCACGGAGGGCCCAACGAGGCCATCACCGCGGCGGAAGCGTTCCTGTCGGGCATCACCGCGTGCGGCGCGCTGATGCTGGAGCGGCTGGCGCACGAGGACGACATCCCCCTGCAGCGTATCGACGTGGCCATCGAGGCCACTCGCGACTCGGAGGCCGCCCCCGAGGTGCACTCGGTCTACGACAAGGTGCGAATGCGCTTCGAGCTTGCGGGACCGACGGAGGCACAGGCCCACGACCTGGTCGAGACCTACAAGCGACGTTGACCGCTCTATGGCTCGGTCGCCGTGGCGACCGCAGACACCGCCATCGAGACGGCTGTCGTTCAGGGCTAGGGGAATCGGCAACCTCTAGCCGGGGCGTCATACACCACCCACCGTATAAACTACACGGGCACCGGTTCCGTGACCGTTCAGTAGAGGCAGCTCGCGCCAGCCCCGCGCTTTCTGCGCCTTGAGGTGAGGAGGTATGTGAGGCGGGATCTACTCGGCGGCGACTACGAAGGCTGCTGCCAGCTCGGCCAGGTCTTCAGAGCTTCCGGCCACGATCGAGAACACCCAGCGGCTGCCGGCTTTCCCCCAGGTCAGAGTCGACACTGGATAGCTCTGTGTCGACGGTGCGGAGCGGCATGTGGTGTCCCATCTCACCCAGAAGAGGTCGCCGTACCTCCCGAGGTCCTCTAGGTCCCGGTCGGCGCCAAGACCCCACCACGCGACTAAGCGGTCGGCCGTCCAGTCCGCGGGGAAGAACTCGCCGGAGGACAGGCCCTCGACCTGGAGACGGACGGAAGAGCATCCGTCCTTGGGCAGCTGCCCGTAGGCAGCGGTCAACCTCGAAGGCCCCGTCTCATCCAGCCGAGGGGTGCGCTCCCCGCCCGCCAGCTCGCGGGGCAGCCGATTGAACAGGGAGACGATAGAGTCGGCGTCTTCTGGAAGCTTAACGTCTCCCAGGTCCATCGGCACGGCCGCCTCAGGTAGCGACAGCGGGTCCGGTGCCGCCAGCTCGGCCTTCAGGACTCTCGTCAATGCCGCGTCCCTGATGTCCTGGATAAGCTGTTCGGGCGATGTCTCCGTCGCGAAGGGTACACCGTCGATGTGCACTACCTTCTCGCCATCGACATTCAGGAGACCCTCCGGACCCGATCCATACGTTCCATCGGGGTTTTCCCCTAGCGCGAAGAGCAGATAGTCGCCCGGGTTGGGAAGGAGCAACACGTTCGGCGTGATAATCGCATTCTTGTTGCTCAGGTGCCCGAACATGCGCAGCACTAGAGCGCTCGCCGGCTTCGGTCTCGTCCCCTTCTCTTCGATTTACCGGACTTCCTCTACCAGCATTGGTCTGCGACGATGGGGCCCACCGGGTGAGCTACGTTGACTAGGACCAGTGTCGGACATAAAATGGCGCTGAGTAGAGCAAAAGCGCGAAGACGATCAGCAAAGGGGTTAGCATCATGGCCGATAGCTGGACGATCTCCGGAAATTACTTCGAATCGTGTAACTGTGAAGCGGCGTGCCCTTGCGTGTTCCTGAGCCCACCCACGACGGGCGAGTGCACGTTGCTTGTCGCTTGGCACATCGATCAAGGCAACATGAACGGCGTCGATCTCGGCGGACTCAACGTGGCACTGGCGGTACACTCGCCAGGTCGCATGGTAGACGTTAAGTGGAAGGCAGCCTTGTATATCGACGAGCGGGCCACGGAGGACCAGAGCGGCGCGATCGGCCAGATCTTCGGCGGGAGTGCCGGCGGACACTTCGCAGTGTTGGCGGAGCACATAGGTGAGATTGTCGGAATCAGTAGCGTTCCCATTGAGTATAAAGCTGACGGCAAAAATCGCAGCTTGAAGGTCGGCAACGTTGCCGAAGTCGACATCGCGGCCGTCGAAGGCGGTGGAGGAGCCGAGGTCAGGGTCAGTGGGAACCCGCTGGGTATCGTCCCAGGCGAGCCCATTGTTGTCGCTCGGTCTGGCAAGCTGAGCTACCACGACCATGGCATGGACTGGGAGCTTTCGGGCAAGAACGGGTTCATGTCGCCGTTCACCTATAAAGGCCCGTAGCGAGAACTGGCCCGTGCAAAAGAGGACCGTTCTGGAGTCAGTCTTCAGGCGCGACCGCGGCATTGTGCTGGGCGGTCTGGGAGTCGTCTCGGCCCTGGCATGGGCCCACATAGCCTACCTCTCTTGGGGCAACACGCGCGGCGGCATGGGAATGTCGATCGGAGTCGACGGCCCCCAGGTCATACCATGGACTGCGGTCGATTTTGGCCTGATGTACCTGATGTGGGCCGTGATGATGATCGCGATGATGGTGCCCACGGCCGCGCCGATGATCCTCATCTTCGCCCGCGTGAACCGCGACCGCCGAGACCAGAAGAGGCCTTTCGTTCCGACGGTCGCATTCCTGAGCGGCTACCTAGTGATCTGGTTCGGCTTCGCCTTGGTCGCCGCTCTGTCGCAGTGGGGCCTGCACCAGGCCGCGCTCATGACCTCCATGATGGGGAGCGTGACGCCCGCACTCGGGGGCGCTCTCCTCATCGCCGCTGGGCTGTTCCAGTGGACCCCGCTGAAGTACGTGTGCGTAAATCAGTGCCGTACCCCGATGGGATTCGTCATTTCGGAGTGGCGGGACGGCTCCGGTGGCGCTCTCAGCATGGGGCTTCGCCACGGAGCCTACTGCCTGGGCTGCTGCTGGTTCCTCATGGGCCTCATGTTTGTGGCGGGTGTTATGAACCTCCTCTGGATGGCAGGGATCGCCGCGTACATGCTGTTGGAGAAGGCAGTGCCGACCGGGCCTCGTGGGAACTGGCTAAGCTGGACCACGGGCTCAGTGCTAGTGGGCGGGGGAGTGTGGTTCCTTGCGGTGGCAGCAGCCTAGCCACCTGACGGCGACAGAAGAGAAAGTGGCGACAGGGTTGGGCCCGGGCCAACCCTGTGGAATGCTCAGATCAAGTCCGCTTCTAGGCCACGGCCGGTAATGTCTCCTATGCGATCTCGTTCGCGACCACCGGTGGAGATGGGGACTTGAACACACCGGTACCGTTCTTTGCTTGCTGTCCTTTCCACAAGGATTTCCTTTCAGAGCAGCCTATGTCAGCAGCCATTCCAAAGCTGGAGGAGCATACGCCTTTTCGGAGCAGCTATGCCCGATAAGGCAAACTCGAAATCAATTGTCATTGGATCCGGTTGTAGCCCGCAGTCCTGTCGTCGCCTGTGTTATACTGCGTCCAGTGGCATTGAATTTGTGTCCCTGTACCTGATTCTTCAATAGCACCCTCTGTGCCCCATCGGACCCCTAGCGGTCTCTATGAGTGCCCAACGGGACCGCCTTGAGTACGCTCAGCATCGGTGACCAAGCCCTTGCCAACTTTTGCAAGAAAGGAGGTCACCGATGATCTACGAAGACAAGACCCTCCCGTGCCAGGACTGCAGTACGACGTTCACATTCAGCGCCGACGACCAGTCCTTCCACGCGGAAAAGGGCTACACCAACGAGCCCAAGCGCTGCCCCTCCTGCCGTCAGGCACGGCGCGGCGAGCGCAGTGGAAACGGCAATGGCCAACGCGAGATGCATCCCGTGGTCTGCGCCGAATGCGGCAAGGACACCACGGTACCGTTCCTGCCACGTGGCGATCGGCCAGTCTACTGCAGCGATTGCTTCAGCAGACAGCCTACATCCACCAGCACGGGTTGGTAGGGTAGACAAACGAAAACAGAAGGGGCGGCGATCGCCGCCCCTTCTGTTTTAGAGCGGCGCGACTAACTGTTCAGACAACCCCTGCCACGAGGTACGAGCGTGAGCCCCCGCTTTGGCACTGCCGCTACGTGCCGTTGACCCAGTACAGAATCACTAATACCCGGGGAAGGTCAGAGTCGCTCTGGCAGAGGGCCAAGCGCGCCGAGGGCTGACGCCGCCGACCTACTCCAGGCGCCATATGAACCGGAACCGCAGTACCAGGAGAGCCAGGGCGGCCACCAGGATACCAGCGCCAATAAGGGTCGCCGGCTGCACACCGAGTCCCTGGGCCAACCCTCCCGCAATGAGCCCGCCCAAAGGAAAGGTCCCCCACGTAAGCATCGCGAGCCCCGATACGCGGCCACGCATTTCGTCCGGGACAACGCTGTGCACACCGGCCTCGGTCGTGGTAAATACCGTGACCGTGGATGCGCTCAGAACGCCCAGAATAACGAAGGACGCGCCAAGCCAGGGATTCTGAGATAGCAGCACTAATGTGATCGCACCCAGTAAGGCGCAGAGAACTAACAGCTTTCCTTTGAAACGAATCTCCCCAAGAGAGGCTACTACGACGGTGCCGAGCACCATCCCCACCCCCGTCGACGACATCAGCAGCCCCAGGCCTGAGGGCCCTACGCTGAACACCTCCGCGGCGTAAACGGGCAAGAGGGCGGTGCCGTAGGGCAATATTAGTAGAGCCGGTATGGTCCCAAAAACGAGCAGGACCACGATATTCGGTTCCCCCCTCACATATCGTGCGCCCTCGAGGAGTCCTTTGAACGCCGAAGTCAGCTTCGGCCTGACGCGAGCGTGGTCCTCCGGCCGGACCATAAGCGTAAGGCCGACAGCAACGAACATGAGCGCCGAGCTGATCATCAAGGTCGGCCCTGGCCCTAATACGGCGATGAGAAGACCTCCAAGGGCCGGGACGAATACGCGCGTGACGCCGAAGTTCAGGTTGTGCAGGGCGAAGGCGTTCATCAGGCCCTCCCTCGGCACGACGTTGGCCATTATCGAGACCCTCGCCGGCTCGCCCACGGCCAACGAAAGGCCGGTCAGGAGTGCGTAGGCGAAGATGTGAGGCGCCCCAACCCGGTCGAGGATTATACCAACCCCGAAGGCCAGCACCAGCAACGCGTGATACGTCATTACTCCGATGAGCAGCTTACGTCGGTCGAAAACATCGACCAGGAACCCTCCCAAAGGGCCCAAAAGGAGCATGGCGATCGCGTCCATCCCCAGGGTGAGGCTGGTGAGAATCGGGGAGCGGGTCAGGTCGTATATGAGCCACCCGATTACGATTTGATGGAGCCAGAACGCGCTGTTGGACCAGAAGATCCCGGCCCACACCAGCCGATAGTCGCGGGAGCGGAACGCCTCCAAGGTGTGGACTTTCGTTGGGACCCGTGGTCGTCTCAGGTGGGGTAGCCGGTGGCGACGCCTTACAGGAGTCTGCGGCGTCGCTTCTGGGGACGGCGGCGTTGGCCCTTCTACCGGTGGGGCTGCTGAAGAGGGCGGTTCAGGCGCCGCTGCCGAATGTTCCGTGGCGTCCAACTAAGAGTCCTCAAAATGAGCACTGTGTGTATGCCCGACGTGCCGCGAATCGAGACATCCGGTGGGAATTAACGACCTTCTTATTGGGCCCTTTTGGAGGGGTCTTCAGCCACTTGTCACTAGCCCAATCCAAGCGCCGTGGCGTCGCTCTTGTTACCGCCGATGTGTTGACGTTCGGCAAGTCAATGTACTTGTGAAATATATCACAACGGCTCTATTAGGACAAGATCTGGCAAGCGATCCCCCAAGAGTTCACTGTGCCACACGCGGCCATAAACGCGAGGCATTTGATGCCGAACTCGCCGATGGCCTGGAGGAGATTGAATATCCGCTCAGAGGCCGCGGTACCCCTGCCGGGACTTGGACCCGCCCACGGGTTTTCGGAATGGACACCTACCAGGTGCGAGCCGGCGATCTTTCGAAGCCCGCTCCTTTAAGCAGCAGCCACCAGCACAGCCAGCTTGTGTTCCAGGTGTATGTGTATCGTCAGCACATTTGGGACAGCTGATGGGGAATTGAGAAGCGACAATTAAGGCGATTGTCCTGGCTCAGGTAGGAGAGTAGATTCACGGAAGTGAAAGGAGCCAGGATGCAGGAAGTCAGTCGAAGCTACGATCAAGCCGACGAGAACGCGAGGCAGGTGGTCCGACGGACCAGAAACGTTACACGTCGCAAGTACACACCTGAGGAGAAGGTACGGATCGTCATAGAGGGGATCCGCGGGGAGATATCAGTCAGCGCCTTGTGCAGGCGAGAGGGAATCAACCCCGGGGTCTATTACAAGTGGCTCAAGGACTACATGGAGGCGGGCAAGTCGAGGCTGAAGGGTGACACGCTACGGGAGGCGAACAAGGCGGAGGTCGATGCCTTGAAGCGCGAGAACGAGCGGCTCAAGGAACTTGTTGCTCAGCTGTCGGTGGAGAACCTGGTCCTGAAAAAAAGCCTCGGTTAGAGCCCATGGGCAAGCCCTATGTGAGAAGGGAGGCCCAGCTCAAGGCGGAGGTCCTTCAGATCGTCGAGAGGTCTCCTCTGCCGGTCAGGCAGACCCTCCAAGAGTTGCAGATAGCACCCTCGACCTACTACCGCTGGAAGAGCAGGTATCGAGACAAGGGGTTTAACGGTCTGGTAGACCGGCCACCAGAGCCCAGGCGAGTGTGGAACCGGTTGGCTACAAAGCAAAGACGGTACGTGGTCAGGTATGCGTTGGAGCACCCATCGTTGAGCCCGAGAGAGGTGGCGACCACCCTGGTGGACGAACAGGTCATGTACGTCTCCGAGTCCACCGTATACCGGATACTGAAGGAAGCGGGGCTCATCAAGCCGCCCGAGACCAAGGGCTTCCCAGCAGGAAAGGAGTTTCACACCAAGACTGCCAGGCCCAATGAGCTATGGCAGACCGATGCCAGCTACTTCTTCGTGGTGGGTTGGGGCTACTACTACCTGATCAGCGTGCTGGATGACTATTCCAGGATGATCGTGGGCTGGAGGGTGCAGACCAGCATGAGCAGTGCCGACATCATCGACGTGGTCCAGGATGCGGTGGAGTTCACCGGTCAACCGACGGCGCCTGTAGAGCCAGGTCCAGCCCTTCTGAGCGACAACGGTCCAGGCTTTCTGTCTAGGGCGTTGGACGAGTTCCTAAGGGCCAGGTTCATGAAACACATCTTCGCCTCACCTTTCCATCCCCAGACCAACGGCAAGTTGGAGCGGTACCATCGCACAGCCAAGGCTAAGGTCAACGTCTTTGTCCACCACAGCCTGGAAGAGCTTGTAGCGGCTATGGAGGGCTTCGTAAGGTACTACAACTACGAGCGCTATCACGAGGCTTTGGGGAACATCACGCCGGCGGATATGTACCACGGACGCCAAGACGCCATACTGGCGACGAGACAGGAGGTGAAGCAAAAGAGTCTAGCCGAACGGAGGTTGGCAAATCTGAGAACTGCCTGAGCCGGTTAGCGTCCAAGTTGCACGCTTTAAAGGCTCCCCTTTTGTCCCACTTGTTTTGACGACGTACAGGTCTGGCCTCGACTCAGTGTGAATAGCCACCAGATGATGTAGCCTATTATCAGGGTCAGGAAAAAGAGGAAAAAATCCAATATGTAGGCAGCCACGCGCCGTCCAATTCCAGCCGACTTAACTCCCTGGGGCGCGACGAGAAACTGTTGACACCATTGGCAGAAACGGCCTTCGCCTACATTGCTCTTAGAACAGTTGGGGCAGCGCAGCACGGTCCCACAGTTGCTGCAGAACTGCACATCGGATGGATTAGGCTGTTGGCAGGCGGCACATCGCCCCTCAGCAGCTAACTCTATCCCACAGCTACCACAGAACCCAGCGCCGGGCGGATTATCATGGCTGCAGCTAGGACACTGCATCGCGAGGGTCTCCCTCTGGCGTGGGGCGAGTTTAGCAGCGGGTTAGATCACCGTCAAAAGATAAAGGCTTAAATACCGAATCTCCTGATTGGCCAGTGTATCAAGTAGGGTTCCCTAGCCGTAGCTCAGCGAGGTCCGCCGGCACGCACGCACCCCGTGAAGCTAAGCCTCTGTGCTTTGCGCTCGAAGTCGACTACTCGTTCGATTAAGTCATGCACGCACAGCCCTACCGGTATTCCACGTCGTATTACCACGAATTACCGGGCCTGGCACCGCCTCGCCGGGGCGGTGCCGGTCTACCTGCCAGGGAGGACCCGCCGGATATAGCCCAGCCCACCACCAGGAGGCCCAGGGCCTTTCCCGCCTCCGACTTCGTGATTATGTCGCTGGTGTACGTGTGCACGTCATCCGACCAGTAGGAGCGTGGCTCGTCGGGATCCAGAATAAGAAGTGCGAAGAAAGCGAGAACGACGACGGCCGCTGCGGCCACACCTGCCAGCAGATGAACCAGGACGGCCACCGGCCGGTCCGCCGCTCGTAGGCTCCACACCGAAGCCAGGAGCAGGGCGAGGGTCGCCGGGAACAGGACGATGGTGACCCCAGAGCCCGGAAAGATGGAGACGGTAGCGGCCAGGGACAGAAGTCCGAGAGGCAGCAGCACGCCTCCCCGCGCCGCAGCGGCACAGGTGCGCCACGCGGCCAGCGCCATCAGGTACGGCGACATGTAGACGAGGCCGAGGACCGCGTACCCGGGCGTCTCCTCCCCGAACAGCGGGCCGTGCCCGTTGAAGAAGCCGAGAGCGCCTAGCCCCGTCGCCGGCACCAGCCCCACCAGAGCAGCGATCAGGGTGAGGCGCCGCGCCTGCTGGTCGATGGTTGACCGTGACTTCACGGGCGAGTGCTCAGAGGTGGACCAGGGAGAAGACATCGTAGCCGCGTAGCCGGTCCCGGCCACGGAGGTCGTCGACCACCAACACCCGCTGGCCCGCCCCGGATGGCATCTGATCCTTCCCAGGAAGGACCCCACACCCGGCGAAGATATGACTCCTGATGCTAGGCACTATTACGCCCGCTCAGGCTCCACGAGGGTGAGGACGGCCGCCGGATTGTCGACCAGTATCCTCTGCACGGCCTCTTCGCTGTAGCCCCGCGCCCGCATCCGCGGCGCGATCTCCGTCACGATGTAGAAGTAGCCATGGCCCCCGTACTTGATCAGACGCTCCTTGGCGCAGATGTCCTGGGCCACGACGACTCTGTCACCGTACCCCTCTGAGATGATCCAGGCGATGTCATCCATGCGCTTGGCGTCGCTGGGCATGTCGATCTTGGGGTTCAGGGGATAGTACGACCGCTCCGTCCCGAACAGGTCCCATTCCAGATAACACCCGGTCTCCGCCATCTGTTTCAGGGTGCTCTTTAGAAACACCGTTCGATCGAGGTGCCCCATGATGGTCCGTCCCAGGTCCGCGCCAGCCGAGCTCAGGATATCGAGTATCTCCAGCGGCGCCGTCTCGTCGCGGCCTGGATGGATGAGTATGGGCGCGCCGGTGAGTCTCTGTGCCCTCGCCGACGCTCGCAGCGCCTTCCGCTCGTTATCCGTGAGCGGCCATGTGCAGCCGACCTCCCCGATGATGCCCGACTTGATCCCGGTCCCGTCCACACCATCGGTGAAGTCGCCCACGATCTGGGAAACCAGGTCGTCCTCTGAGCGAGCGTCCATGTCCGGCGGGTGCGCCACATCCACGTAGTACGAGGCGCCCATGACGATGTTTATGTCAGCGGCCCTGGAGATGCGGGCGAGGCTAACAGGGTCGCGGGCGATTCCGATGCTGGTAGCGTCCACCAGAGAGCGGCCGCCGTACTGCCTGTACAGCTTTGCCTCGTCGATGGCGGTCCGAACGTCCATCAGCCGGTGATTATCGGCCACCCCAGCCCTGTGGTGGCGGACATATCCGAGGTTCTTCATCGAGAGGCGCTGATCGTACCTCCGCTTCGCACCGGCCTCAGTCGGGGGTTTCCGAAGGGATGCCAGGTCGATCAGCAGGTGCTCATGGGTGAGGGTTACACCCAGCCGGTCAGGGCTTATGGGACCCAGGACCGTCTGGACCGTCCCTGTGGGAGCGCGGTCGTTCATCTAAGCCTCCTGGAAGCCATCACACGATCGCGCGGGCGGGTTGCGATTCCCCCTCCCTAGGCTGGCTTCTCTCACTCAACCTCCCAGCGCAAGTACGAGAGATGAATAATGCATCCAGCCCAGTGGGAACAGAGGGACTACGTCTTAACTGAGAGGGGAGGCCCGAGGCTCGACCTCTAGGTTATCCTGCGAACGCTGTCTTCGGAGGGAGTGAAGATGGAGTCTTCGGGCAACACGGGGGGCCGCCGCCGGCTCCTGAAAACTGAACCAAGGAGCTTGCCGGAAACCACACCGAGGACGACTCCTCCAGCGATGCCCACGGGAATCTTTTTCAAGATTTCTCTGCGCGAATAGAGGCGCTTTCCCTTCGGTGGCTTTGCTTCCATCTTCGCCGGCTTCTCCTATACACGCCGTTTCATAGAGATCGTCACTTCACCTATGGTGGCAGACTCAGCGCGCGGCCATTATATGGCGCGGGTGAGAGGCGCGCAAGGACTTATCTACAAATCCAATCCTAGATCGTTACGGCGCCCTTGGAGGCGGAAGAGACCAGCTTGGCGTATTTGGCCATGACGCCCGAGGTGTATTTCGGCGCGGGCGGCTTCCACTCCTGGCGCCGCTGCGCCATCTCCTTGTCCGAGACCTTAACGTTGATCTCACGCTTCTCCACGTCCATCGCTATGCAATCGCCGTCGCGGAGCATCGCGATGGGCCCACCGACCGCCGCCTCGGGTGCGACGTGTCCGATCATCGGGCCATGGGTGGCGCCTGAGAAGCGGCCGTCGGTAAGAAGCATCACGCTATCGCCCAGGCCCTGGCCGATGATGGCGCCTGTAACGGCCAGCATCTCCTGCATTCCGGGACCACCCTTGGGCCCCTCGTAGCGAATGATCACGACATCCCCGTCGTTGACGGCGCCCGCGGTCACGGCCTCGAAGGCAGCTCGTTCGCCGTCGAACACTCGGGCGGGCCCCTCGTGGCTCAGGTGCTTGGTGCCCGACACCTTCATCACCGCGCCCTCGGGCGCCAAGTTACCCTTCAGGATCACCAGGCCACCTGTGGGGCTACGCGCCTCCGACACCGAGTAAATCACGCGACCATCCGGCTGGCGATCGAAGCCCTCCAGGTTATCCGCCAGTGTCTTGCCGGTCACGGTCATCGCGTCGCCGTGAAGGAGGCCGGCCTTCAGCAGCTCATTCATCACCACCTGCACGCCGCCAGCCTCATCGACGTCGGCCATGACAAAGCGTCCTGCGGGACGTAGGTCGGTCAGATAGGGAGTGCGACGGCTGAGACGGTCGAAATCGTCGATCTCCAGGGGCACGCCAGCCTCGTGGGCGACGGCCAGAAGGTGAAGCACCGCGTTGGTGGAGCCTCCCATGGCCAGCACGACGGTAACGGCGTTTTCAATGGCGTCGCGGGTCATGATGTCGCGGGGCTTGATGTCCTTCTCCAGCAGGTTGTACAGAACCGACCCTGTGTTGGAGGCGATCTGCTCGTTGCGGGGATCGACCGCAGGAATGGAGGCGGCGCCCGGTACGGACATACCCATAGCCTCTATGGCCGATGCCATCGTGTTGGCGGTGAACATGCCAGAGCAGGCCCCCTCACCCGGGCAGGCCACCCTCTCCAGGGCGAGCAGATCGTCGAGGGGCATCTTCCCTCGTGAGTAACGGCCTACCGCCTCGAAGACGTCCTGGATGTTCACGTCTTGGCCCTTGTAGTGACCGGGGAGAATGGCGCCTCCATAGACGAACACGGAGGGCACGTCAAGGCGCGCCATCGCCATCAGGGCGCCGGGCATGTTCTTGTCACAGGCAGCCACCACGACCAGCCCGTCCATGCCCTCGGCCCACGTGACGGTCTCAATGGAGTCGGCGATGACCTCCCGACTTACCAGCGACGCCTTCATTCCCTCGGTGCCCATGGAAATACCGTCGCTGACGGTTATCGTGCCGAAGAGGAAGGGCACACCGTTGGACGCCCACACCCCCTCTTTGACCTTCCTGGCCAGCCTGTCGAGGTGAACGTTACACGGCGTAACGTCGCTGGCCAGGTTGGCCACCGCGATGAAGGGCTTGTCCATGTCCTCGTCTTTGAGGCCGACGGCCCTGAGCATCGCGCGGGCGGGGGCCCTTTCCGGCCCGTCGCTGACCACGCGGCTCTTACGTTTCAGGTCGGTTTTGGATTGGACTGTCATGAGGAAGTCTCCTCCAGAAGGGTGCCAGCGTCCTATAAACTACTCGGTCTAGCGTCCAGGGCGGCGTATCGCTCCCTACCCCGGGGTGGTTATTCCCAGCTATCCCTACAAGGCCCGGTTAGAGGCGGACGCGACTGGGCAAATTATAGCAGGGGAACTTGAACGGCAGGAAGGGTGCAGGGTGTGCTTCTCTCAGTCGCTGCCTGCGAGGACCGACTCACGACGGTATCTTCTCGCCAGCGAGACCTGTCGCAACACGAAGACGAGGCCGCCGAACAGAATGACGCTGAT
Organism: Dehalococcoidia bacterium; assembly: GCA_965249225.1. Lineage (GTDB taxonomy): Bacteria > Chloroflexota > Dehalococcoidia > Lucifugimonadales > CBDFLT01. Next base: position 306,495 of record CBDFLT010000009.1, read on the forward strand.
ATAGGTGATGGAGCGGTCCACCAGGACAACGGAAACGGCGTCGCTGCGGGCGAGGCTCAACACCAGGAGTCCCGTGATGCCCGGCTCAACGGCCCCCACGCCGCCGGGTGTGGGCACGGTGGTCAGGAGCGCATTACCCAGCGTCACCACCAAAACCAGGGGCAGGCCGACGTCCAATCCCAATGCCTGCACTACGAAGTACAGGCGGGCGACCTCAAGGAACCAGCTGATGAGGCCCAAGGCAAAGACCATCGGCAACTGCTTGAAGCTTCCCAGGGTCCCTTCGTGGAACCCGTCATAGGCCTTCTCTAGGCCCCAGGGAAGAAACCTGGCCAACCTGCGCCCTGATACCCTCATCAGCACAAGTAGGCCAGCCATAACCAAGGCCAAAACCGAGGCGGCGACCAGAACGTATATGGACTCGATGGAGCCCGTGGACACGAAAAAGGCGATGGCGCCGATCAACAGCAGCGCGAACACGGTGGCAATGTCGACGGCGCGCTCGGCGAGCACGGTGCCCAGGCTCCAGGAGAACCTTCCTCCGGAGTCCTGGGCGAAGGCGTACGCGCGGTAGGCGTCGCCCATACGCAACGGGGCGATGGAGCTGACGAACCACCCCAGTATTATCAGTTTGGCGAACTCGAAGACCGAGGGCAGCTTTGGGTAGGGTGACACGTGCGCTGCAGCGTTGCGCGCCAGGATGCGCCAGCGCAGGCCTCTGATACCGAAGCTCAGGTAGTACAGGGTGAATCCGGCGACGTACAGCCAGGGGTTCATCGTCCGGATGTTGTCCCATGTGGCGCCCCAGTCCAGATCGAACCGAGCGACCAGGAACGCGATGAAGGCGGCGGCTATCCCGAACGAGATGAGGGTCGGCAGGGAGAACACGCGCCGCTTGAGGGATACCTCCCCTACTCGGCTGTTGTTCTGGCTGTTCACGTAGCCGTCCAAAAGCGGGGTGCTATCATAGAGGACGCTTCTTAGGGATACCGGGCCGGCGGGGATATGCGTCAGGACACTGTCCCGTCTTCTCCAGAACGACGAGGGACAGCGGCTCGCCAAGCTCAGGCAGGTCGATCTCCTGCACCTTCCTGACGACTCCTCCCACGGTCTCGACAGCTTTCTTGGCTTCCCGCACCTCCTCGTCTACCGCGGCCTTTTTGTAGGCTACCACCGCTCCGTTGGTGCTACAGAAGGGAAGTGTAAGCTCAGCAAGCACCCGAAGCGGCGCCACTCCCCTGGCAAGCACCAGGTCGAAACTCTCGCGCAACCCCGGATCGTGAGCCAGTGTCTCGGCCCTGCCGGTGAGAACGTCGACGTCCGCGAGGCCCAGCACGCCCGCGACGTGTGTCAGGAACGCCGTCTTCTTGGCCGTGGCGTCCACCAACGTCAAGTTCAAACGAGGAAACACGATCTTCAGCGGCAATCCGGGGAGTCCCGCGCCGCTGCCCAGGTCCAGCGCTCTCGAACCCTCTAGCGCATCAGGCGGCAAGGCCGCGACTACGGTGAGGGATTCGAGAAAGTGGCGCGTCTGCACTTCCTCCCACCCTGTTATAGAGGTGAGATTCACCCGTGTGTTCCAGTCCACCAACTCCCGGTAGTATTGCTGGAAACGCTCCAACTGTGCAAGGCTCACTCGGACACCTAATCTCTCGGCACCGGCCTTAAGCAACCTCATCTGCATACTCCGGAATCCTCGCACGCTAATTAGCCTTGGGATTATACCACCGGGCATTTCGCCGTTTAGCGGCCGATAGAGCAGGGTCGAGTCGGACCAGTGTAACGCCCTAATAAGTTGACACGGGCTAGGGTCTTCGCTAGACTACCAACTAGACAATATATCCATACGGGGGGAGCTTGGAACGCCAGGCTGAGAGGGCGGCAGAAAGGCCGCCGACCCCGAGAACCTGATCTGGGTAATGCCAGCGTAGGGACGTGGTTCTTGATGCTCCAAATTGGCTGCCCAGACGAGAGGGCGGCTTTTTTTGTTGTCTTCGAAAAACTCTTCAGCAGTTAGCCCTGCCTCGATAGACATGGGACCAAGATCCGATACAAAGGCCAAGATACTGGTGTCGGGGGTAAGCACGGGATACTCCAAAAACGGCCGGTGGCTGCCCGTTCTAGAAAACGTGGACCTGTTCGCCGCCGATGGTGAGTTCGTGTCCATCATCGGCCCAAGCGGATGCGGCAAGACTACCCTTCTTAACATCATAGCGGGACTGGACCACCCGACGGACGGGGCGATCCACCTCGAAGGCGTTCCCGCCGACCACCACCTGGGGGCGACCGGATACATGCAGCAAAAGGACCTCCTGTTGCCGTGGCGGAACGTCATAGACAACGCGATCCTCGGCCTCGAGATGCGGGCAGTATCGAGGCGGGCCGCCCGAGAACGCGCGTCGGAATTAATGGAGCAGTTCGGGCTCAGCGGGTTCGAAAGGGAGTACCCATACACCCTATCAGGGGGAATGAGGCAGAGGGTCGCCTTTCTGAGAACGGTGCTGGCCGACCCCCAGGTGTTCTTGCTGGACGAACCCTTCGGCGCGCTGGACGCTTTGACCCGAGCCCAGATTCAAGAGTGGCTACTGGGTCTCTGGGAAAACATGAAAAAGACCATCGTACTGGTCACGCACGACGTCGACGAGGCCATCTTCCTTTCGGACCGCGTTTACGTTATGACCGCGAGGCCCGGGAGGATCAAAGCCGTAGAACAGGTGGACCTGCCCCGACCACGTACCCGAGAGATGGTGACCCAGGATGCCTTTGTCTCTCTGAAGGCCAGGGTCCTCGATCCTATACTGCAGGAGAGGGAGAGCTCCAGGGAGGACCCATGGGTATGAGGCCCGAAGGCCTAAGGCCTGCCCTACCTCGAGGGGGTACCGCAGCCTCAGGATTCCACAGACGCATCACCAACGTCGCCGGACGCTGGCTGCCCGCCTCTTTGATCGTTCTAGGCATCCTGGGAGGGTGGGAGGCATACGTTCGGGTCTTCGACGTTCAGCAGTGGCTGCTGCCTGCTCCATCGGTGATAGCGACCACCATCGGAGAGAACGTCGGTCTACTGGCCAGGCACACGCGGGTGACGCTGGGCGAGGTGGTGCTGGGGTTCGGCATCGCCCTCTCCGGCGGGGTGCTGCTGGCGGTCGCCATCGCTATGTCGCGGACTCTCGAACGGGCCATATACCCGTTCGTAATAGCGTCACAGACCGTCCCCATCATCGTCCTGGCTCCGCTGCTCCTCATATGGATCGGTTACGGCCTCTTTCCCAAGGTTATAGTCGTAGCGGTAATCGCGTTCTTTCCCGTAGTCGTCAACACCGTCGACGGGCTCAAATCGGTCGACCCCGACGTGGTCAACCTGATGCGCACCTTTGGGGCCAACAAGCGCCAGATATTCTTCAAGATTCAAGTGCCGTCGTCTCTCCCCTTCCTGTTCTCCGGCGCGAAAGTCGCGGTGGCCGTCAGCGTGATCGGAGCCGTGGTAGGCGAGTGGGGCGGCTCCAGCGAAGGACTGGGCTACCTGATGATCCGTTCCAAACCGCAGTTTCTCACAGAGCGCGTATTCGCAGCGATGACCATACTGTCGTTAATGGGTATCCTGCTCTTTGCGCTGGTGGGGATGGTGGAGAAGATGGTGATCCCCTGGTGGCACAACGAGCGAAGGCAGCGAGCACTTGAACAAGAGTAACACCTAATTGAGTTTGTGTTTAGGCCCGGAATGAGAGGAGATACGCCCGAGGAGGCGGCAAATGAAGCGACAAGTACCAATCCTGACCTTCCTGCTCCTGGTGGGAGCCCTCTTAGGGGCAATAGCGTGCGGAGGAGATGACGACGAGATCAGCGTATCGCTGGCGCTGGACTGGTATCCCAACTCCAACCACATCGGCCTGTTCATAGCTCAGGAGAAGGGCTACTTCGAGGACGAGAACCTGAAGGTGAAGCTATATACCCCGGTCGACCCGTCCTCGGTACTCCAGACGGTGGGCAGCGGCTCGGACGACTTCGGCATGAGCTATCAACCCGATGTAATCCTGGCCCGTGCCAAAGGCGTTCCGGTGGTGTCGGTCATAGGCATAGTGCAGCACCCTCTGAACTCGGTGATGACGCTGAAGTCCTCGGGAATCACAAGGCCGGCACACTTAGTGGACAAGAAGGTCGGATACCCTGGCATTCCTACCAACGAGCCTCTGCTGGACACCATGCTCAAGTCCGACGGCGCCCGTGGTCTGGAGGACGTCGAACTGGTGAACGTGGGATTCGACCTTGCTCCGGCGCTGATCGGAGGCCGGGTCGACGCCATCGTCGGGGCCTACTGGACACACGAGAGCATCATGATGGAGAACGAGGGATACCCGGTCAACATCATGCGAATGGAGCAGTGGGGAGTCCCCGACTACTACGAGTTGGTGATTGTCACCAGCGAGAGGACGCTCAGGGAGAGGCCGGACCTGGTGGAGCGCTTCGTGCGGGCCGTGAGGCGCGGATTCGAGGACGCCATCTCAGACCCGCAAAAGGGAGTGGACATCCTCCTGGAAGGAACGTCTGAAGAGGTTGACGAGGCCATCGAGCGTCCGGGAGCAGACCTGCTCGCGCCTCTGTGGAAGACGGATAGCGCCGATTTCGGACAGCAGGAAGCTGCCAAGTGGAACGGTTTCATCCAGTGGATGCGGGACGCGGACCTGCTCGATCCAGACGCCACCATAGGGAGCGCGTACACCAATCAGTTCGAGGCCGATTGATATCAGGGTGAGGTGGCGGAATGTCGTTGACAGGCGAGCTTCGTGAAAAGCACCACGACCTGTGGGAACGGATGGTGACTCACCCGTTTGTGGTCGAGATGGGAGACGGGACGCTGCCCACGAAGAAGTTCAGCGACTACTTCATTCAGGACTACATATTCGTCAAGGCCCTGGTATCAATGGTCGCCATGGGGATGGCGAAGGCTCCCGATCTCGAAGCGGCTGGGCGGCTCAACCAGTTTCTCGCAGGGATTCTCAGCCCAGAAAACGACCTCTTCGTGAGGGCGTTTTCGGAGCTGGGCGTCACCGAGGAGGAGTATTCGTCGGCCACCGCCTCGCCCACCACGCAGGCGTTTGGCGACCTGCTCGTCCGTGTGGGCGTAGAAGGGGATTTTGAGGACATCATCACCGTGCTGTATGTGGCGGAAGGGACGTACCTGGACTGGGGTACGCGGCTCATCGAGCAGGGAAAGAGGCCGGCCAACCCCATCTATCGTGAGTGGATAGACATTCATGGCCCGGCGGTGCTCGGGGACATTGTGAAATGGATGGAGAAGCACCTGGACTCCGCCGGCGGTCCCGGCCGCCAGCCGCGGTTGGAGCACCTGTTCCTGACCGCACTACGCTACGAGTACATGTTCTGGGAGGCGGCATACAAGGGCCACCGGTGGCCCGATCAGTGACTCTTGAATATGGAGCACGACGACACCAAGGGCGAACGGCGGGGGGGGGGGGGGGGGGGGGGAAAGCGACGAAAGCGGCGCAGGATGCGGGTGGTCGGCCGAAGTGTCCGCCTGCTCCAGGAGATCATCAGGCGGCGCGCCGAGAAGATTAAGAAGAGGCGCCAGTAGCCCGAAGAAGCTATTTCGAATCCTTCATCTACGATCCCTATGTGTGCCCTCATTAGGGGTCATTTTCGTATTCCTTCGTACGAGGGGGGAAGATGCAGCCGGTACCCAGGGCTATGACTATCGCAGGCTCAGACTCAGGCGGTGGGGCCGGCGTTCAAGCGGACCTCAAGACTTTCGCCGCGCTGGGCGTGTACGGGACCTCGGTATTGACGGCCATAACGGCCCAGAACACCCTGCGCGTTACAGACGTTCTAGAGCTGCCGACCTCTTTAATCGAGTCGCAGTTCGAGGCGGTGGTCTCCGATATAGGCGCCGATGCGGTGAAGACGGGGATGCTGTCAAGCTCAGCCATAATCGAAACGGTGGCCACGAAAATCCAAGAGCACGGTTTGAAGAACCTGGTGGTGGACCCGGTGATGGTGGCCAAGAGCGGGGACCGCCTGCTCAGGGAGGATGCGATAGAGGCCCTTCGGACCCATCTCATACCACTGGCCAGTGTGGTCACCCCGAACGTACCAGAGGCCGAGGCACTGGCGGGTAGAAGCATCGAGAACCTGGACGACGCTCGCGGTGCGGCGCGCGAGATCGTGGACATGGGCGCGAAGACGGCTGTAGTAAAAGGCGGCCACCTCAATGGTCCGCCCACCGATATCCTGTTCGACGGGAAGGAGTACCGGGCGTACGATGCCCCGCGCATCGAGACGGCCAACACCCACGGCACCGGATGTACGTTCGCGTCGGCGACGGCGGCCGGACTGGCCAAGGGGCTCTCCGTGGGCGAGGCCGTCGCCCAGGCCAAGGCATATGTCACCGACGCCATGCGTCGGGCGTTCCCCATAGGCGAAGGCCACGGGCCACTCAACCACTTCTATATGCTGTGGGACTAGCCCGGTATCATGACCACCGAACGCTGTATCGATGTAGTCACCTGGGGACCGTCATCCCGGATGTAAACGTCTATCTCTGAGCGTACGCCGAACTCAGGCAGGTAAATGCCAGGCTCGATAGTCACCGCAACGCCCGGGATAACTCGCCTGGTATCGTGGGTCTCCCAGCCGTCCAGGTTGACCGCGTTACCGTGGACCTCCCTACCCAGGCTGTGGCCCAGCCGGTGGTTGAAGTACTTCCCAAAGCCGGCTTTCTCGATGAAGTCACGCGCTACCCTGTCCACCTGCGCACCCTGGACGGCTCGACCCTCGCGAAAGGTGCGCTCCAGCTCGGCCAGGGCCGCGTCCCTTGCGCCGATAACGGCGTCGAACACTCGCTGGTGCTGCGCCGGCACCGAGTCGCCCACATAGGCCGTCCAGGTGATGTCGGCGTACATCGTGTCCTCGCCCTGCGTTCGCGCCCAGAGGTCGATGAGCACCCAGTCGCCCGCCTTGATCGCGGACGACGACTCAGGGTCGGGATCGAAATGAGGGTCCGAGGAATGCTCGTTGACCGCCACGATGGGGCCATCGGGCGCCTCCATCCGCTCTTCAACGAACCGCTGCCGGATGAAGTCGTAGACCCCGTACTCGGTTACGTCTGACGACAGGTTGCGGCCTATAAACTGGAAGGCGTCCAGCACCACGTCCCCCAGCTTCTCGGCGGCCTCCATGTGAGACCGGAGCTGGCCTTCGCCCCAGCGCTGGGTCGCGTACTGGAGCAAGTCCGCCGACGAGACCACCTCCACTCCCAGGCCTCGGACCATCTCGAGGGTGCCGGCATCCACCCGAGACGCTCTCGGCAGCGCCCCCTGTGGCGAATACTCCATCGCGATGCGCCCCGCGCCCTCCAGCATGCCGGCCAGCTTTTCGACCATGTCACTCCGGTCCATGAACAGGGTAGTCGGCACGCCAAGGTATGCAAACCTACCCTGGTCCACGAAGCTCACCAGCAGGCTCACCTGGCCCTCGGAGGGGACCCACAACCAGCACGGGCGGGTGACGTTGGCTATTTGTTTGCCGATGGCTTCCCACAGGGCCGGATTCATGTGACGATAGTCGTAGATGAGCCAGCCGTCTATGTGGTGGCCGACCATATACTCCTGAGCCTGCCTGATGGTGCTTTCGATGCTCACTCGTTCCCGACCTTCAGAATATCTCCAAGAGCTTACCGGGCAACACTTCTGCTTCCCACTGCTGGGGTGCGTCACCAAATCATACAGATGACCGGATTGACACAGCAAGACGGACTCGCCGACTAGGGGGACTCCATCGTTTTGATACAATGGCACCGGCCTTCGGCCTGTAGTCTGGAAAGCAAGGGAGAGACGGGAGTTGCCAAAGCGGCTTGGTAGCAAGCTGATGACGGCCGGAGAGGCGGTCGAACGGTTTGTCTTCGACGGCGCCGTCGTGGGCATGGGCGGACAGAGCATCGGACGGTGCGCCATGGCCATCGCCCACGAGATCGTCCGCCAGGGTAAGAGAGACCTGACACTGGTGGGATGCAACCTGTCTCTCTCGACAGACGTTATGGTGGGGGCAGACCTGGTGACGCGGACCGAGTGCGGCTCAGCCAACCTGGAGCGGTTCGGCACCCCATTCCGCTGGCGTAGGGCCATAGAGGAGGGCCACCTGGAGGTGGACGACTGGAGCCATCTGGCCATGGCGCTGAGGTTCCTGGCCGGCGCTCTGGGCGTGCCCTTCATGCCATCCAAAAGCCTGCTGGGGACCGACATCCTCGACAAGAAGGAGTCGAACGGGCACAAGCCCTTCGAGATAGTGGACGACCCGTGGAATCCGGGCCAACCCGTCGTGCTGCTGCCGGCCCTGACTCCCGACGTGTCCATCATTCACGCCCAGAAGGCGGACGAGATGGGCAACGTCATTGTGGAGGGGTTCACCACCCATGAGCCCGAGATGGTGAGGGCGTCGAAGGCGGTGATCGTGAGCTGCGAGGAGGTCATCAGCTCGGACGAGGTCAGACGGGAGCCTGAGCGAACGACAATACCCTACATATACGTGGACGCCGTGGTGGAGCAGCGATGGGGGGCGTATCCCACGTCGGTGTACAAGTGCTACGAGATCGACGAAGGGCACATCCGCCGGTATCAGGAGTGCGCCCGCGCCGGCGGCGAAGAGTACCAGCAATACCTGAAGGAGTTCATATACGACTGCCCGACTTTCGACCACCACATCGAGAAGGCCGCAGGAGCCGAGACCTTGGACCGGCTGCGAGACGAGATGGGAAGACTGTTGTGAAAAAGGGCTACGCTCCAGACGAGCTTATGGTGATCGAGGCGTCGCGTTACATCAGCGACGGCGACAACGTGATGGTCGGGACGGGTCTGCCCTTCGTGGCCGCACTCCTGGCTCAGAAGAACCACGCGCCCAACATGTGCTATATCGTCGAGGCGGGGCCGATCGCGCCCATCGTCATACCGACGCCCATCTCGGTATCCGGCCCAAGGGTGATGCACCGGGCGGTCCGCCTGGGCTCGCTGCTGGACAACCTCGGCGGCGTGTTGCAGCGCGGCCTGGCCGACGTGGCGTTCCTTGGAGGAGCGCAGATAGACCAGTTCGCCAACGTGAACTCAACCGTCATCGGCGACCACAAGAGGCCGTCGGCGCGGCTGCCGGGCAGCGGCGGCGCCAACGACCTGGCCTCGCACGCCGGCAGGATACTGATCATCGCACGACATGAGAAGCGCCGGTTCCCTTCGCACTGCGACTACATAACAAGCCCCGGCTACATAGACGGCCCCGAAGGCCGAGTGAATGCCGGCCTTCCGGTGCCGTATCCCGACATAGTGGTCATAACCGACCTGGCAGTCATGGCCATCGACAAATCGGTAGGCCGTTTGAGGGTGGACAGACTGATGCCAGGCGCCTCGGTGGACCAGGTAAGCGAAAACACCGGCTTCGCGCCGGAGGTGGCACCGGAAGTAGCGACGGTCGACCCTCCTTCCAATGGGGAATTGCGCATCCTGCGGGAAGAAGTCGATCCCCAAGGAGTGTATCTGAGTGGGAGAGACTAGGGGCAACATACCATGACCAAGCCCATAACCCCCGACCTGGTCTACGAGCTCACGGCCGTCTCGGAGCCGACGCTGTCACCGGACGGCGCACGGCTGGCCTTCGTGCGCTCGCGAGTCGACCGTTCGAAGATGGAGGGACGCTCGCACCTGATGATGATGTCGTTGACTGACGGGGAGGCCACGGCCTTTACGTCGGGAGATAAAGACGGCGGGCCGAGGTTCTCACCCGATGGGTCTTGCCTGGCGTTTACGAGACCTGATGACAAGGAAAGAAAACAGGTATGGCTGATCTCGACTTCCGGCGGGGAAGCGCGTCGGCTCACCAGCCTGGCCGGTGGCGTGACCGAGTTCGCCTGGTCGCCCGACTCCAGGTCCCTGATCGCCGTGTCCGACGTAGACCCCGACCGGCCTCCCGATGACCACGACCCCAAGAAGGACCCACGGGTCCGGATCGCCCGACGCATCCACCACAGATTCGACACCCTCGGCTGGCGGGGAGACGCCCATCTCCACCTGTTCGTCGTCGATGTGAAATCAGGCGAAGCGCGCCAGCTTACCGACGGGGACTGGAACGACGTGGGGCCGGCGTGGTCGCCCGACGGGACAAGGGTCGCCTTCGTCTCAAGCCGTAGAGATGACCGTGACATCACCAACCGGGGCGATGCGTACGTGGTATCCGTCGAGGGTGGAGAGCCGACAGAGTGGTCGCAGGGGCTGTCCAGCGTGGTCGCGGTGACCTGGTCTCCGGACGGACGCAGGCTCGCCGCGCTGGCCACCGAGGACGACGACATCGCGCCTATCTGGCAGGGCCGTATCTACATCCTCGAGCCGGGCAAGGCGCCCAGCCCATTGACCAGCGACTCTATCTCTCCGGTAGGTGGGTTTCCACCGCTCTCACCCCCGCCTGACATACGCTGGACCCCACAAGACCGGATCGTGCTGTTGGCGGACCGGAGAGGTGAGTCCTTCCTCTACGGGGTCACGGTCCCGGCAGGAGAGATGCAAGCGGTCGCGGGCGGAGGAACCCAGTTCGGGGCCCTTACGCTCGACTCGCCGGCCAAGAAGGGCGTCGTGGTAGCGTCAACGCCCGGTTCCGCCGGAGATTTGTGGCTGATCGACCTGGAGAGTGGAGCCCAGCAGCGGCTCACGTCCTACAACCGGGAGTACCTGGAGGAACACCCAGCCGGAATGATGGAGAAGTTTACGATAGTGCGAGGTGGCGTTGAGATAGAATCCCGGGTGATTACGCCGCCGGACTTCGATCCGTCCCAGAGGTACCCCCTGGTGCTGGACATCCACGGCGGTCCCAACGCGGCGTTTTACGACGCCTTCAACCCGGTCCAGCAGGTCTTAGCAACGGCCGGCTACCTGGTGCTCGCCGTAAACCCGCGGGGGTCCTCCAGCTACGGAGAGGACTTCATGAAAGCGGTGCTGCGAGACTGGGGAGGCGAGGACTACCTGGACATCATGGCAGCCGTTGATGAGGTAAGCTCCAGGCCGTATGTGGATCAATCGCGCTTAGGGGCTACGGGGTACAGCTACGGCGGTTACATGAGCGCCTGGATAGTCGGACACGACGCTCGTTTCAAGGCGGCGGTGGTGGGCGCACCTTGCATCAACCTCTCCAGCATGTACGGCACCTCCGACATAGGGGTCAGTTTCGGCGAAACCCACTGGGGTGGTATGCGCGTGGACGCCCTCGATACGTTCTTGGAGCGTTCGCCGCTGACCTACGCTGCCAACGTGGAGACGCCCGTCCTACTGCTGCACGGCGAAGAGGACCTTCGGTGCCCCATGAGCCAGAGTGAGGAGTACTTTATAACCCTGAAGCGCCTGGGCAAAGAGGTCGAGATGGTGCGTTTTCCCGGCTGTGCCCACTCGTTCCTCCGGCGCGGGCATCCCAAGATGCGCGAGGAGTACCTGACGCGAATGCTGGCCTGGATGGACAAGTACATGAGCTCGAAGGGCAGGCAGGAGACCCCCAAGAGGGGTGTGTAGCAAACAACCTCGCATGCGGGATTAGCTAGGCGCCGAGGCGGGCCTTGGCCTCCTCGTACTCATCAAGGGTGTTAAGGTCCAGCCGGACCATAGGGTCGTCGAACTCCACCAGGTTGACCTGTCCCCGCTGCTTCTCGAACACCTCTCGCACCCCCTGTTCCCGCTCTGAGATGCCTTCGAGCTCACCCCGCAGGCGAGCCGAGAAGATCAAAGGATGGCCCCTGTGTCCTTGGAAACTAGGAGACGTGATCAGGGCGTCCTGCTCCACATGGGATTGGATGAGGGTGGTTATGATCTTCGGGGTCCGCGGCTGGTCGATTGCCATGAGAAGAATGGAGTCCCCGTCGGGACCGACGGCCCGTAGACCAGTCCTTATAGACGTGGTCTTGCCCTGGCGGTAATCGAGGTTGATCACATGCCGTACACCCGGCCCACGGACGTAGGGAGCGACGGAGTCGGCCATGTGGCCCAGGACGACCACCACTTCGGTGGCCCCGGCCTCCACAAGGCACTCGACCTGGTATTCGACGAGGGTCACTCCTCGCCAGGGCAAAAGGGGCTTGGGCCGTCCCATGCGGGTGGACTCGCCGGCGGCGGTCAGGATGGCGGAGATGCCGGCCATGGGCTAATCGGCTACGACAACCGGACCCTGTACCTTCTCCCGTATCTTGTCGATCCTGCGATCTTCAAGCTTCATCGGCAGCCCGCTACCACCGAGGCGAAACATCAGGACCTCCGCCATGATGCTCATCGCAATCTCTTCTGGGGTCCGGGCGTGGATATCGAGGCCGACAGGAGAGCGGATCTCCTTGATGCGGTCCACGGGCACTCCGCTGCGAATGAGGTCCTCGTAGATCAGGATCGTCTTGCGTTTGCTCCCCATTAGGCCAACGTACCTGGCCGGCGTTGCCGCAGCGACCGCCAGGGCCGTGTTGTCGTAACGGTGGCCGCGGGTCGCAACTATGATGAAGGTGTTCGGGTTGATAGGAAGCGTGGGAAGCGCCTCCTCGGGCTTGAGCGTCACGACCATGTCCGCCTCGGGGAAGCGCTCCTCGTTAGCGAACTCCTCCCGGTCGTCGGTAATGAACAGCCGGAAGCCCAGCGTCTTGGCCAGGGGAGCGATGGCCTTAGATACGTGACCGCCGCCGCATATCACCAACTGTGGGGGGGTGGTATAGGCTTCGATGAAGTACTCTGCGCCGCCGTCAGCGACAATGTATTCGTTTCTGCCATGGACCATAAGCACCCGCGCCTTCGTAATGGCTTCACGGTCCAGTGCCGGATCGCCTAGCGAACCCTCTGTTGTACCATCCTCGCGAATGAACAACTTGGCGCCGATGGCCTCATGTTTCCCCTCCACAGGCAAAGTGAGACTGGCCAATGCGACAGCAGCACCCCCTTGATAGGCATGGTCGATCTCTGCTGCGAAGGATAGGTAATCCTCCGGCTGGTACACAGGGTCGATGAGGAAAAACATGGTCCCGCCACACACCAGACCGTCCTGTGCCGCCAGGTCTTCATTGAGCTGGTAGGACCGGTAGTGGGCCGGTCCGCCCCTCTTCATCAACTCCTTCGCCGCAAACCAGATGTCCCCCTCTACACATCCTCCACCCAGGGTCCCCACACCGCTCCCATCCGGGCGGACCAGTAGCTTAGCTCCCGGCTTCTGGGGAGTAGAGCCTCGGGTCCGAACCACGGTGGCAATTACAACGGGGTCGCCGTTCTCAAGCGAGCTTATGGCTTCGTGGAAAACTTCCTGCATATCGAGTCACCGAATCATAATTCTACGCTTAAGCTTATCAACTCGGGACGCCTTATTCAACGTGATCCCCATGCAGACGGCTGTTACCGTCTCCCTGCCATTGCGGCTCGCCGACGGAGTTACAGCGAGAGCATCCGCTCTAGGCGTCTACGACCCCGGCAAGGCCCAACCACCGCCACGTTGAGCTTCGAGGTCTCCAGCAGGTCGTTGGCCACCCGTTGCACGTCTTCGGCATCGATGCCGTCGATCAGGTCGACCACCTCGTCAACTTCGAGAATACGGCCTCTAAGCAACTCCTGGGCTCCCATCCACACGCTAACCGCGCGTGTGTCCTCCATTTGAAGCATCAACCGCCCCGCGCCCAAGCGCTTGGCCTTCTCCAGCTCATCATCGGGGACCCGATCTCTGACCTGACCCAGCTCCGCCAGGATGGTCCAGACCGCATCATAAACCCGCTTGGGATCAACTCCGGCGGCGATCACGAAGGCGCCACAGTCCTGGAAGTGGCTCACGCCGCTGTGAATATCGTAGGCCAGTCCCAGTCTCTCGCGGACCTCAAGGAACAGTCGGCTGCTCATGCCCTCGCCCAAAATGATGCTAAGCAGGTCCAGTGCGAACCGGTCCGGATGCGTGATGGACACGCCGGGTAGGGCCACGGATAGGTGGACCTGCTCGGTCTTCCGATACTCAAGGCCCAGCTGAGGGGCGGACTGCAGGTGTGTGACAGGGGTCCACTCCACCGGGTCGTTGGAGGACCACCCATTGGAAAATGACGCCACGTGCTCCACTACCTCGTCGTGGGTAACGTTTCCAGCCACGCTGACCACCATGTTGGCGGGACCATAGTAGCGAGACATGTGCTCGGCCACCATGTCCTTGGTTATGCCATTAACCGACTCCTCGGTGCCGGCTATATCGCGGCCCAGGGGATGGTCCGGCCAGAGCATCGCGTCGATGAGGGAGTCGACCTTATAGCCGGGGTAGTCGTGGTTCATGCGAAGCTCTTCCAGCACCACCATGCGTTCTTTGTCGATATCTGTCTGGAGGAGAAGAGGGCTGCGCAACATGTCCATCAGCAGGTCCATGCTGTCGCCGAAGTGCGGGTGGGGCACTTTACACCAGTAAACGGTCAACTCCTGATCGGTGCTGGCATTCAGAGCCCCGCCCATCCCCTCCACCGCGCCACTGATTTCCTTGGGGCTGGGCCTACGCTTGGTGCCTTTGAACACCAGGTGTTCGACGAAATGCGAGAGCCCGGCCCGCTCCTCCGACTCATATCTGGAACCCACCCCGATGAAGACGTTGATGGATACCGAGCGTGTACGCGGCATCTCGGAGGTAACGATCCTGAGGCCGTTGTCCAGCGTGGTCTTCTTGAAGGAGGTTTCGTTCTCTTCCATCGATATTTTCATAATGCCGGTTTTTTTAGGATACAGCACTTCCAGCCAACGGCTCACCTCTGCAGAACACCCGCAACGGCTGGGTTACACGCCACGTCAGGGAGCCATGTTACCAATAGTGCGCTTATTGAACCGCCTCTAGGGATTCAACCCGAGGAGCTTGGCCGGGTTATGCTTGACCAGGACCGCCACGTCGTCGGATGACATGCCAACGTCCATTAGCGCCGCAATGGCCATCCGCATGCCCTCGGACGGAGGAGGATTGAGCCACTGTCCAAAATCGGTGGTGACCAGGCAGTGCTCCACGCCAAGGGTTCTCAGGGCGGCGACCATATCTTCCGGCGTAGTTATTTTCTCAGATGGCATGCAATCAGCGAAAGTAAACTCGATATATACGCCCACCGATGCCATCTCGCGCAGCTCCTCAATGGTCGCGGCGTCCCTCGGGTGGGTGGCGATCATCCTGGTAACACCGCTGGCCTTTGCGGCCTTGAAAAGGGCCATCGTCTCTGCGGGCGACGCGTGGCCTGAGGCGAGTACCATGTCCTTACTGGCAACGATCTCGATAATCTGGTGGACGCTTTCGTGGAGCGCGCCGTCGTCCGTGAGGAGGCGTATTCCCGGACCCGTTCCCTGGCCCCGGCGGAAGAAGTCGGCGCTCTCGGTAGGCATCCAAACGACCTTCGCGCCGAGATTGGCTGCTGTCTGGACGGCCTCGGGATTGAGGCCTCCTACCGCGCTGTTCAACGTGATCGATCCGACCACCGTCAGCCCAGGGTACATCCGGTTCAGCGCGTAAGTTAGAGGAGCGGTTGGGTACTCATGGCTCTTCAGGACGAAGCCACCCATCTCGGCTTCCTGGGCGTAGCGGGCGGCGTCCAGGGCGTCAAGGCGTCTTTGATACGTGGGGTCAGGCGCGGCGTGGACGTGGAGATCGAAGGAGCCTCTTAAAGTCTCCTCAACCGCCGTATTGAAATCGTCGATGGTCACGGTTGTTTATTGGGCCTATCCTAAGGTGTGGCTGTTCGGGGAGGGACACGCGCAAGCGAGTATACACCGCCGAACACTTAGTCGACAGTGGGCAGGCGAATCTCAACCGAGATGAGGGCCGGCCCCCGATGTTCGGTAGGGTATAATCGATCGGGTGCCGATCGACCGTGTAGTGCACCACGCCGCGAAAGAGCCGGTGATGCTTAGAAAACTCGGCCGCGTACAGAAAATCTGGCAAGACCAGGAAGGCCTTGACGTCCCTCCAGGCCAGTTCGTCACGGAGAAGTTCCCCGTGCTAAACTTCGGTCCCACTCCTGAGATCGACCTAGACACGTGGCGGTTCAGGATCTTCGGGCTGGTGGCCGAGGAAGTCACCTTTGGGTGGAAAGAGTTCACCAACTTGCCCACGGTGACGGTCGCGGCGCCCTTCCATTGCGTGACGCAGTGGAGCCGCCTGGAAAACACGTGGGAGGGCGTTGCCTTCACCGAGATCATGAAACTCATCGAGCTCAAGCCCGGTGACGGCTACGTCATGGTCCACTGCTATGGAGGTCACTCCACCAACCTGTCGCTGGACGCCCTCATGGACGACGATGTGCTGTTTGCATACCGGCACGACGGTAATCCCCTGGAGCCCAGCCACGGAGGTCCTCTGCGCCTCGTCGTGCCCAAACGATACGGCTATAAGAGCGCCAAGTGGGTCAACGGACTCGAGTTTATGGCCGAAGACGCCCCTGGGTTCTGGGAGGTCAGGGGATACCACATGAACGGCGACCCGGTAAAGGAAGAGCGGTTCTGGAACGAGCTAACCTAGCCGCCTAGCGCGTGGCCCGGAAAACCGTCCCGCCTATCAGGCCACCTTCTTCTTCGCCCTGGAAATAGCGGGCGCAAGCTGACCATTCACCCTGTCAACGTCAACCATGTAGCCACACTGCAGGCACTTTTTATATTCGCCATAGACATCGGATTCTTTGTAAATGTCTCCATGGCATCGAGGACATTCTTTGAGGTACAACACTGCCGCTTCACCTCCGTGACACACTCACCACCCACATCCCGCTGCACTTTACTTTGTACTCGATACGGTCATTGTGTAAGGGTCTATTTGACCGCAGTAAGCACGCTATTTATACGTTAGATGCACTACCTCGGATTCGGGTTCCAGCAAGGCGTGATCTACCAAAGGATTAATCATCCTATAATATAAAAATTGACACGGAACATATCAAGTTATAGAATACGTTATATTAGACGATTTTTAAATGGACACCGTAGCCTGATATGAAACCAAGGCCATCCGCCGGTCAACGGCCGGAACGCAGACCTTGGGTCGACGCCCACAAGTCCCGTTTCCCACTGGGATTCCCGATGCCTTCCGATAGCTCTAGGGGAGCCCTTCGCCCCACTCGCGGCAGGCCAAAGACGGCCACGGAACACATGGAGGAGGCGCTCGAACCCGATAGACGGGACGAGGAAGAGCGGGGCGTTTATATCATCAGCGTCGCCGCTCGTATCGTCGAGATGCACCCGCAGACCCTGCGGAAGTACGAGAGAGTTGGGCTGGTGACGCCCTCCCGCACCGATGGAATGCTGCGCCTTTACTCCGAGGAGGACGTCTCCAGGCTCAGGTTGATCAAAACACTCGTCGATGATATGGGCCTCAACCTGGCGGGCGTCCAACTGGCTTTAAGGCTCTTCAACCAGTTACTAATGATGAGATTGCGAGTCAACAGCCTGGAGGGGAGTGCCCTTAGAGACTATCTCAACGAAAGCCTTAGAGAAGTATTCGAGTTGCTCCAGAGTAGATAGCTCCAGTCAACCGCTGGCAAAGATCGAGGAGAGATGAGTCCACGCAGTAAGCAGCCCAAGGATAAGAAACCGGAAGAGGGAAAGCAGCCGACGGCACGTCAAGAACCGGATGCCGCCGCCAAAACGGACGAGGAGACGCTGGTTCAGGAGCAGCTTGAGGAAGCGCTCAGGGAAAAGGACCAGTTCCGAAGGATGGCGCAGCGCGCTCAGGCCGACCTGATAAACTACAAGCGCCGCGCCGAGGAAGAGCAAACGGAGATAAGGCGTTACGGCAACTCCCAACTGATCCTGAAGATGCTCCCCATTGTCGACGACCTCGAACGAGCATTGGCCCTAGTTCCCGACGATGCGGTGGCACCGGGATGGCTCGAGGGGCTCACGCTGGTGCAGCGCAAGATAGATAGCTTCCTTGAATCGGAAGGGGTAACCAAGATAGTCGCCCTCGGCCAGCCCTTCGCGCCCGACGAGCACGAGGCCATATCCTACGAGATATCGGAGGACGGCGCCGAAGAGGGAACGGTGGTAAGGGTTATCCAAGAAGGATACAAGCAGCACGACCGGGTGCTAAGGGCCGCACAGGTAACGGTTGCCAGAGCGCCCGAAAAAGAAGACGAGCCTGAATCCAGTCAGGAGGACGCACAGTAATGCCCAAAGTCCTTGGAATCGACCTTGGAACAACCAACTCATGCATGGCGATCATAGAGGGAGGAGAACCACGGGTAGTCGAGAACGTGGACGGAAACCGGACCACCCCCTCCGTGGTCGCCGTCAACCCAAAGACCGGGGAGCGCTACGTCGGGATGACCGCCAGGCGTCAGGCCGTGACCAACCCGGAAAACACCGTGTATTCAGTAAAGCGCTTTATGGGACGCCGGTTCAAGGAAGAGTCGGTACAGCACGACATAAAGCTCGTCTCATTCAAGGTCGCGGAACACACCAACAGTGACGCCCAAGTAAAGATGGGCGACAAGACCTATGCCCCCCCTGAAATCGCCGCCATGATTCTGCAGAAGCTCAAGCAAGATGCCGAGGCCAAGCTGGGCGAAAAGATAACGCAGGCGGTGATAACCGTTCCCGCCTACTTCAACGACAGCCAGCGGAACGCGACCAAAGACGCGGGGCGAATAGCGGGGCTCGAAGTGCTGCGAATCATCAACGAGCCTACAGCCGCCTCTCTGGCGTACGGGTTGGACAAGAAGACCGAGGAGACGGTGGCGGTATTCGATCTGGGAGGAGGAACCTTCGATATCTCTATCCTGCAGATCGGCGACGGTGTCTTCGAGGTCAAGGCCACCAACGGCGACACCCACCTTGGCGGAGACGACTTCGACCAGAGGGTCATCGACTGGATAGCTAAAGAGTTCAAGAAGGAGCAAGGGATCGACTTGAAGAAGGACCGCATGGCCCTCCAGCGCATGCGCGAAGCCGCCGAACGCGCCAAAGTCGAGCTGTCCACTCTGATGCAGACGGAGATCAACCTCCCGTTCATCACGGCGGACCAGGAGGGACCCAAGCACCTGGTCATGACCCTCACGCGCGCCACGCTCGAACAGCTCACCCAGGAACTGGTCGAGAGGTTGGTCGAGCCGTGCAAGCAGGCGATGGCCGACGCCGAGGTGAAGGCCTCGGACATAAACGAGGTGATCATGGTCGGCGGGATGACACGAATGCCAGTAGTCCAGAAGACCGTGGTGGACCTCTTCGGCAGAGAGCCTCACCAGGGGGTCAATCCCGACGAGGTGGTCTCGGTCGGCGCGGCGATACAGGCTGGAGTGCTGCAGGGCGACGTGCACGACATACTACTTCTTGACGTTACGCCGCTCACCCTGGGGATCGAGACCCTGGGCGGGGTGATGTCCACGCTCATCGCACGCAACACCACCATCCCCACATCCAAGGGCGAGACGTTTACCACCGCCGCCGACGGACAAACGAGCGTGGAGGTACACGTCCTTCAGGGCGAACGCCCCATGTCCTCCGGCAACAAGTCCATCGGCCGGTTCATGCTTGACGGCATTCTGCCCGCGCCCAGGGGCACGCCTCAGGTCGAAGTCACCTTCGACATCGACGCTAATGGCATCCTCAACGTATCGGCCAAAGACAAGGGCACGGGGAAGGAGCAGAGCATCACAATCACCGCAAGCTCCGGCCTCTCGCAAGAGGAAATCGAGGCGAGGATTAAGGAAGCCGAGCAACACGCGGAAGAAGACAGGCTCCGTCAAGAGGAGGTCGGCGCGCGAAACGCGGCGGAAAACGCAGTGTACGCGGCGGAAAAGCTTCTGGTGGATAACGCGGACAAGGTGCCTGAGGACCTCAAGAAGGAGATAGAGGAAAAAGTGGCTACCGTGCGTACCGCCCTCGAAGGCCAGGATAAGTCGGCCATCGATAGCGCGCTGGAAGACCTCAATGCCGCCGTTCAGAAAGTAGGCCAGGTCGTTTACAGCCAGGCCGGCGCACCAGGCGAAGGCCAGGCGGCGCCGGAGGGAGACCAGGCCGAGGGAGGGGATGATGGAGATGGTGAGGACGGTGAGCCTGAAGAGGGGACTGTCGAAGGGGAATACCGGGAAGTGTAGCGCCCGCCTACGCGGACCTTACTCCGTGGGTGGGGAAGATGAGGCTGTGGACCGCCTGCACGCTTGATTCAGCGAATACCCGCGCGTCTTTGGCCATCTGGTCGTCGATTCGCGGCCCCTCTCGGTCGCGCAAGTTGACAACTCCGTACATCTCTCCGTAGGCTGCCGGAATCTCGTCGGGAAAAGTCTGACCCATCATGATGCCGTAGGCCGTCGTCCAGGCCCGTGCCACGGCATGAAGGTCGTAGCCCCCACCCCCCAGAGCCAGCCACCGCGGGGCCAGCCCGGAGAAGCGGGCCACGGCCTCCCCGAACCCCTGCACCGTCAACGCGAGGTGCGTGATGGGATCGCGGAAGTGGGAGTCGATTCCCAGTTGGGTGACCAGAACGTCGGGCTGGAAGGCCTCCACCAGCGGAGGCACCACCTCTCGAAACGCCCACAGGTAGGTATCGTCACCCGTGGAAGGGTACAGCGGCACGTTTACAGAGTAGCCCCGGCCGCGTCCGGCGCCGGTCTCCTGAGTGAACCCCGTGCCGGGAAATAGAAAGGCCCCGGACTCGTGTATGGAGATGGTCAGGACGGCATCGGTCTCATAAAAGGCGTGCTGAACGCCGTCGCCATGGTGGCAGTCGATGTCAACGTAGGCCACCCGCATCCCTTGCGCAAGCAGAGCCTTGATGGCGATCACGGGGTCGTTGAATACGCAGAACCCGTATGCGTAGCCCGGCATGGCATGGTGCAGACCCCCTGATATGCTGAAGGCGGCGTCTACTTCGCCCGACGTCAAAAGCTCCGCCGCCTTAAGAGACGCCCCCGTTGAGAGAGCGGCCGCATCGTAAATCCCTGCGTAAATCGGGTTGTCGCCGGGGCCGAAGTTAAACTGCGCAGGATCAGGCGAGTTCTCTCCATCGCCAAAGGCCCGCACCGCCTGAATGTACTCAGGGCTGTGGTAGGTTAGAATCTCGCTCTCGGTCGCGGGACGAGGCTGCGCGAGTCGGGCATTCGGCGAGTCGAATGCCGCGTATGCGTCGAGCAGCTCGTACGTGTATTGAAGCCGTAGCGGCTTCATGGGATGGCTCTCGCCCAGGCTGTGTTGGGTGAGAGCTCGATCGTAGATGAACGCTACTTTCCCCGCCATTGACCCAACCCTCGAAACCCGGCCAGCTCACGATGCATGTTCCGCCAGTGAGTCCCCCGCCAGTATAGCTTGTCGCAAGTGGGACAAACGTAGAAGTGGCTCTGGGTCCCGTACACGAACTGTGGAACTCGTTCCTTGACCAGATGCTTCTCGATATATCTCAGCGGCACATTGCATTCAACACATAATGAAAACGAGTTCTGGACGCCCAATCCCAGGACCTCTATGACTTGCTGCATCTGCCGTCTGAAGTCATCCGAGGTGACCAGCAACGCCTTAACCCGCCCAGAGGTGACGCCGCGGCGTTGCATGATATTCCGGTCCCTGGTGATGACAATACGCCCCTCTTCCCCGGCAAGTCTCAGCAGTTCGCCGTCATCGGCCTCGGGGACGAAGAGGGCATCGTAACCCATTACGCGCAGCCACTTGACGAGCCGGCCGACGTTCAAGTCCACGATAAATCTGGGCCCTGCAAATGGCTGAGGCCGTGTATCCATCTGACGACGAGACCATGTGGAAACTTACGGCATTCGGGACGTTGCCCCGACAGGCACACGCATTGTATCAGCCCGTATCGAGGATCGGAGCAGCTTAACGAATCGAGGGTCCTTCGGAGACAGGGGGAATTCAGGCTTCTTACGGGTGCGGTCCCGGTCTTTCCCAGGACTGCGATGGAGATGTCGCGCGACTAGTTACCCTGTGCGGGCACCGCGCTCAGAACAGCCTGAGCCTTTTAACCAGCCAGCGCAAGATAATGACACCGATGGCCGTGCCGATGGCGCCTGCAACAATCACCGAAGTGCCAATGCTGCCGGGGTCCGGCCGCTCCGCCAATGGGGTCTCACCAAGCAACCGGGTCTTCCAGCCCTGCTCAAGCTCCTCCAGGCTCATTCCGTAGGAGTCCTCAACGGATTGGTCAATGCGCTTGCCTTCGTTGATTGCGCCAAGCAGCGCAGCCATTTTTTCCTCTCCGAAGACCTCCATCATGTACTCGACGACGTTCCGCGCCTGCGCGTAGAACAGCCCCACGTCGGCGGGCCTGCCGGGAACTCTGTTCATAGAGCGAAGCGGCATGAGTCTGTCGTCGCGGGCCGCGCGCTCAACGGTAGTCTGCCCTCCGCCGGACCCAGGCTCGAAATACATGGCGAGCCCCTCGTTTAACCAGGATGGAATCCTGGCAAGAGGAGAGCCCAGGGCCTCATCGATCAGAAGGTGTGTCATCTCGTGGACCATCCCGCCGGTATTCAGCCCGACCAGCACGAACAGATCGTACTCGCCGTAGGCGAATCCGCCGAAGGTGTGCCCTCTACTGGAGGCCTCACTGATGAACGGAAACGTGCGTCTCGATTCGCGCAGGTCGTTCAGGATCACCGCTTTCATGGGCGGAACCGACTCCAGGCCCAGCAAACGCTTAACCGGCTCGAGATGTTCGCTGACGTCGGACGCCACGGCGAGGACCTGGTGCTCAGGACGGTTGTGGTAGAGCACGACCAAATCGCCCTCCCGGACCTCCCGCCACTCGTACCTCGAGTCCCTGTACTCAAGGTAGTAGCGGTCGCTCTCAAATGTGTTACCGTCGGTGTCGCGGAAAACGTAGTAGTACTCTATGTCAACGCCGGTTGGGATGTAGCTGGCCCCGCTGGTCTTGATCCTGAAGTCCGCCGAGACACGGGTCGCGGGAGTGAACTCTGGGTATCCATAGATGACGACATCCTGGCGTCCGAGGCGGTAGTAGACCGTGATCTCGGTGATCTCGGAGTCGCTCTCCACCTCTACACCCAACACTATCTCGTCGGGAAACTGAACATCACCCGAGGTGGAAACGACCCGGATCGATTTCTCCGGCTCCGGGTACGTGGCGGGCGCACTTCCGCCGGGCGAGCCGATTCCGATGGCTATAGCTGTGGCGAGGCTTAGCAGCAGCACTAGTAGTTATCTTCCTGATGCTCTCACTTGTGAAGACGGGAACAGCTGTTCCCCTGACAACTAATACGAGTATAAGGCGCAGAAGGGTTTCAGGATCAGATCCCGGCGATCCTTATGGCCGAGTGGACCTTGTAGATGCGGTTGATGTTCAGGAGGAGGGCCGCAAAATCTTCAACATAGCGTGCGTATTCAAGGCCGCCGCCATCGATAGCGCGCACCCCTTTGATCTGTGTCGCCAGTTTCATTACAAAGGCTTTGGCCCGCTCATCGTCTGCGCACACCACCACGTCTGAGTCGACGGACTTTTCCGGGTCAAGCAGGTCGTAGGCACTTACGGTCTGAAAGGCGGCTACGACCGTGGAGTCGGCCAGTATGGCCTGTGCCTGGAGGGAGGCCGATCCCTCCTCGACCGGGACCGCCCTGGCCCGCCCGTTAATGAAGGTCAGCGGAGCGCCGACTTCAACTACTATCTTACTGGCCAGTTGCTCCTTCAGAGCCTCCAGAGTTTCCCGCTGAGCCTCATATGGCACCGTTATGAACACCGCATCGGACCGGAGGGCCGCATCGGCGTTGAGCGCTCCCTCAACCGACCTCGATGGGGCCAACTCCAACACGCTTCGGGCGGCCTCGCGGGCGCGTTGGAGATCCCGCGAACCTATCAGGACCTGGTCCCCAGATAGGGCAAAGCGCAGGGCAAGCCCCCGACCTTCCGGTCCTGTTCCGCCTATAAATCCAAGCATTCGGAAATATCCCTCAGGCCGGGAATACGTTTATGAAGCCGCTATTAGGAGTCCAGCGGCACCACGTCGGGCTCAACGGTGAGCTCGTGGCTCGCTTGGTACAGCTCCCAGGGGCTGAACGACTCAACGAACGCCCGGGCGTCTTCCAAGGTTGGAATGCCCTTCTGAGCGCGGCCGGGATCATAGCCGAAGGTCTTGGCAAACGCGTCGTAGCCACGTTTGGTCTGACGGATGCCGCCGATCTCCTCCTCACCCTCTCCGTCGGCAAGGACCAGCCGCAACCCCTTTCTTACCTCTTTCCAGTAAATCCTCACGGATCGCTCCCTCCATCCAACCTCTATCCGTATTTAGCGTATAACAGTTTACTCTAGCGACAAGCCCGCGGCCAATGCAAGCCTAATGGCGGTGCCAAGGCGCATTTTGTCCCTAAAGGACCTCCCCGCCCCAGGGAGGTTACTCCCCTCTCCCTAGCCCCTACTAGGACCGAACGGCTTCCCGGCCACTTGGCGTTGCCAGCAAGTTGGGGTTTTATTAAAATGAACCCACGCACCAACACACAGGAGTCAGAATATGCCGGCATTTCCCTCGGACCGTATTCGCAACGTGGTACTACTTTCCCACAGCGGTGCCGGTAAGACTGTACTCTCAGAAGCCATGCTTCATACGGCCGGCGTGATCACAAGAATCGGGACGACGGAGGACGGCAACACCACCTCAGACTTCGAGCCCGAGGAGGTGCGCCGCCAGACCAGCGTTCAGACCTCCATCCTGACCAGCCAGTGGAGGGACCACAAGATCAACCTGATCGACACGCCGGGCTACGCGGACTTTCGAGGCGAGGTCATTTCCGGGATTCGAGTGGCCGACGGAGCCCTCATTGTAGTTGCCGGGCCGTCGGGGGTCGAGGTCGGCACACGCGAGATGTGGCGACTGGTGGAGGAGCGAAAGCTACCTCGCATGGTCTTTGTCAGCAAGATGGACCGGGACAACGCCGACGCCCGACGAATAATGGACACGTTGCAAGAGGCCTTTGGGAAAAGCTGCGTGCCCATCCAGTCTCCCATAGGTGCTCAGGCGGACTTTTCAGGAATCGTCGACCTTCTCGACAAAAACGCTGAAATCACGGACGGCCTACAAGATCAGGTGGAGGCCGCCCGCGAGCGGATGGTCGAGGCGGCCGCTGAGGTGGACGACGACCTATCCACCAAATACCTGGAGGGTAAAGAGCTAACTTCCGACGAGGTGATTCAAGGGCTCAAACAGGGTGTGGCGGCGGGAACGATTTTCCCGGTACTGTTTGGTTCCTCCACAGATGGAACCGGGGCTAAAGAAGTCCTGAACGCGGTCGTCGACTTCATGCCGGCTCCGGGAAAGGGCGCACCGGTCGAGGCCACCAAACCATCCGGCGGCGATAAAGTCTCTCTATCAGGCGATAGCTCCGAACCGCTGGCCGCGGTCGTATTTAAGACCTCAGCCGACCCTTTCGTGGGCAAGCTTTCCCTCGTCAGGGTATACAGCGGAACGTTTAAGAGCGACTCCCAGGTATGGAACGCCAGCAAAGGTGAAGGCGAGCGAGTAGGTCAGGTCTTCGCGATAAGGGGGAAGTCTCAGGAGCCTGTGGACGCTCTGGGGCCAGGCGGCATCGGGGCGGTAGCAAAGCTCTCCTCCGCCCTCACCGGCCACACCCTTGGCCAGAAGGAGAACCCTCTGGTGCTTGACGGGCTTGAGTTCCCGCATCCTGTCTACCAGATGGCGGTCTACCCCAAGTCGAAAGCCGACTTGGACAAAATGACCGGGGCGCTTTCACGCATCGCGGAGGAGGACCCGAGTCTGTCAGTAACCCGGGAGCCCGATACCCAGGAGATGCTCCTCGGGGGTCTAGGGGATGTTCACGTCGAGATTGCGGTCGAGAAGATGAAGCGGAAGTTCGGCGTCAAGATCCTCTTGGAATTGCCCAAGGTCCCTTACAAGGAGACCATCGCCTCGGCCGCCAGGGTCGAATACCGACACAAGAAGCAGACCGGCGGCCATGGCCAGTTCGGCCACGTCTGGCTGGAGCTTGAACCACTGCCAAGGGGCAAAGGCTTCGAATTCAAATCGAAAATCGTAGGCGGCGCCGTCCCGAGAGAGTACATCCCCCCAGTGGAAAAAGGCATCAACAAGGCGATGGCGGACGGGGTGGTGGCAGGATACCCCGTGGTCGATCTAAAGGCGACACTGGTCGACGGCAGCTATCATCCCGTCGACTCATCAGGCATTTGCTTCGAGATAGCCGGAGGCCACGCCCTGTCGAAGGGGATGAAGGAGGCCAACCCGGTCCTCATAGAGCCCATTATGCGTGCGGAGATTACGGTGCCCGACGCCTATGCGGGAGACGTTATCGGCGAGCTGAACAGCAAACGCGGCAGGATCCAGGGCATGATGCCCCAGGGCGACGGCACCACGCTTGTGGAGGCCGAGGTGCCGCAGGCTGAAATGCTCAGATACGCCACTGAGCTACGCTCTCAGACCCAGGGACTCGGCTCCTTCACGGTGGAGTTCGACCACTACGAGGAGGTGCCGAAGCACCTGGAGGAGCGCATCGTCGAGTCCAAAGAGCAGAAAGAGGCCGGTGTGTAGCCGCCGTAGCTACTCTGGCCGCAGGTAACCCGCCCCAGCCCGCCAGCCTAGAAGCCCGCCTTACTCCCCCGCGGACCAGATAGATTGGTAGTTGTCGCCGCGCACCACGGCGATCAGCTCGGCTTTCTCAAGCTGCCTCAACTCCTGTAGGATCGAGTCGCAGGCAGAGGCGACCTCGGAGTGCCCGGAGGCGACGAACCGGTTGACGATACGCTCCCACACGCCCAGTTCCACCAGGCTATCAACGTAGCGGAGCCAGGGAATCAGGATAATGTTTCGGACCCTGGGAAAACCCGGGCGCAAGCGGCGAATCGTCCGCATCCTCTCTTGAGGAGAGGCCGCCATCGGCATGATACGCACCATGGGACCTTCCTTTTCGTTGGAGCGGGTGTCGATCACGACCGCTCTCCGAAAGGTCGGGAAGAAAAGAGACATCACTTCGGCTTTGTCGATATTCTCGATGATGTCTTGGAGATCGTCCTCAGAATCGGCGTCCATCACGATTCACCTCCGCGAGACGTCAGGAGCTGACCAGTTCCCGGACAGTCTCTATGAATGCCGGGAGCACCTTTGACCAGTCACCCACGACGCCGAAATCGGCCTCCTTGAAGATGTTGGCGGCGGAGTCTTTGTTGATAGCCACCAGGCTCTTGGCCCCGGAGCAGCCCGCCATGTGCTGGCTGGCGCCGGAGATTCCCACGGTGATATAGAGATTGGGTGTGATAGTCTTCCCAGTCAGACCAACCTGGTGGGAATGGTCCAACCAACCGGCGTCACAGGCGGCGCGGGAGGCCCCCATCGTCCCACCCAGGAGCACCGCTAGCTCCTCCAACTGCTTGAACGGCTCGGGGCCGCCCAGACCACGCCCACCGCTGATGACAACAGGAGCATCCTCCAGTCGCATGCCCCCCGCCTCCTGCCTGACCACCTCTACAGTTTTCGTCCGCGTTATGGAGGAGCCCAGGCCGGGTTCAAACGTCTCCACCTCCCCACTGCGCCTGGAATCAGGCTCCAACGGTTCGACGGCCTTTGGCCTCATGGTCACCACCTGGGGATCGCCCTCCGCGAAAGTGACACTGGCCATGGCATTGCCACCGTAAACGGGCCTCATGGCCCCGACACGGCCGGTGTCGCCATCGATCCACACGTCAACGCAGTCCTGGGCCAGTCCAGCGCCAAGCCTAAAAGCCAGCCTAGGACCGAGGTCCCGCCCAATTACGGTCCTTCCCAGCAGCACCACGCTTGGCCCAACGTGCTTGCACAGCTTCTCGAAAGCCGCCAGCTGTGTTTCAACCCCCGGATCCGTCAGCATCGGGTCCTGCACCAGGTACACCTTGTCGGCGCCCTGAGCAATAGCATCGGCGGATACACCGTCTAGCCCACTCCCCGGCAACGCCGCCGAGACTTGATCACCGGACGCTTCAGCCAGCTTACGACCGGCCGCCAGCAACTCGCCGGTCGTCGCATCCAGCTTATTTTCCACAACCCCTCCCAGAACAAGAACCTCACCCATTCAGATAACCTCTCTAAAATCAGCCCGCGAGACTCTCACCCACTTCGAAAGGCGCAGGGCATTGTTGAATCGTTCCTAGATCAGATTCGCTTCCCGCAGCCTGAGCGCAAGCCTGCGGCCAACATCCGCTTCGTCCTCACCCTCGATAAACTCACACCTCTTCTCACCCACCGGCATGAACAGATCGGTCAACAGCACCTTACGAGCAAGGTGGGCCTCGGAAAGTCCCACATCCGCGACCGACCAAACCGTTGGGGTCTTGCGAGAGGCAGTCATAATGCCTCGCAGCGTGGGGTAGCGTGCCTCGCCCAGCTCGTTGCTGACCGTCACCAGAGCGGGTAGCGGCGCCTGTACCACCTCGTAGCCATCTATGAGCGTCCGATGTACCGTCAGGACGCCATCTACGACCTCGACCTTGCTAGCGACGGTAATGCAGGGCACGCCCAACATCTCGGCGATCCCCATAGGAACTTGGGCGTTATCCCAGTCGGAGGCCTGGCGGCCACACAGGATCACATCGAAGGAGCCGAGCTTCCGGATGGCCTCCGTGAGGGCGTAGGCGGTACCAAAGGCATCCAAATCGGCCACCGCCGGGTCGTCCATCAGCACAAGCTGGTCGACGCCCATGGAGAGGGGCTTCTTTATCACGTCCATGATGAAGCCGGTACCCAAGGATAGGACGGTTACGTTGGCGTCACCCGCGTCCTTGATGCGCAGCGCGGCCTCCACCGCGTTCTCGTCGAAGCCGTTGATGACCGGGGGGATGTCCGCTGGGAGAACTACCTTTTTCTCGGTGGAGTCGACCTTGAACGCGGAAACCGGAGTCTCAGGGTCGATCACCTGCTTGACGCAGACGACAACGTTCAGGGCCAAGTAACTCTCCCAGAGGCTATTTCAAAAACTTATTTCGTCCTTTAGTGAGACCCCATCGGCGAGGTGTTACGGAAACCGTTTCCGGGTCGTACGAGGGGCAACACCGTAACGATGGCCTCACAGCAATGATGGAATATAGCACCGGCCTACAGGGGTGTCAACGCGCAGGGACAAAGAAGACCGCGGTGAGAGCCTTGAGGACACCAGTGAATCGAGTTACGTTCCTGACACCGGAACTCGTTGAGAAATACCTGACGAAACCAGAGCACATCCGGTCGAAGTCAGTAACTATCCTTCGTAGACATACCCATTAATCGCCACGACCACTAGGCTCGGATTTTGCGAAATTACAACACTTGTTCCGAACAGGAGTTCGGGTTCTCGTCATAAAATCCACGATTTTTGCTTAATCCGGCCCTTGACACTAATAACTAGAAGTGATTTAGACTTATCCGGGATAGTTATCAAATTACATCGGGACTAGTACCAAACTTCTATTGTGCTTTTCCTCCAAGTGTCTATGGGTGTATGCACCCATGCTCTATTGGAGATCAAGTCCAGGATCGGCCCTTTAGCTGACATCTAGCTCAACTAACTCATCATAGCCCGCGGGGCCATACGCCCAAGGCGCCGCTCTCACACCAAACTAAAAGGCCTATCAATCGTTTTACACACTCAAAGCTCGCTAACATTACGTTTCCCGGTCGCAGACCAGTAGCGGACTCGTCCGGCACTAAGGAGGCTCACAGTGGTTGCCAATCCAATCCCGATACAATCTCCCACCGATTTCATAAGGTGTCCCAGATGCGAGCGTTCTCTCGCCATGGGCTACGACGAGCCTGAGTGCCTCACATGCGGATACGCGGACTACAGCTACACCATAATAACCCGTAACGGCATGAGCAAAAACCCGGTCAGCTCAGGGACCGCATTTGTGGTGAGATACGGTGGCGACGCCTCCTTCCTAGACGAAGTCACGACTGTGGTGAAGGCACAGCGCAAGGGTAACCGCCTTGTCCTGGTGGTCCAGTGCCCGTTCTGCGGGAACGGAAACAAGATGGAGGAGTCGTCGTTATCAGGCAAGCGCAGAGAGGCGAGGGAGGAGCGGTTCAAGTGCAATGAGAGCCACCGGCTCTCATTGACGCCGGGAAAGCACGGGGCCTTTACCTGGAAGTAACACTATAGCACGTACCTAACCGGGCACCGCTGGGACCCATCGGCTGCGCCGGGCAGAGAAAACGACAATCTGGTAACATCGGTTGGCGATCCGAACCTCATGCTCTGGACCTGACCGAGTTGACCAGGGTTACCGACAAGTACGCCCAACGCAAAGGCTCCACCGTATTCCTCTGCGACTTTTCGTCCCCAAGGGGTGCGGACCCATGTCTTCTGGAGCCTGTCAGATACCTGGACGCCGACTTCATCTCCGTCTCGTATAACCCCGGGAAATTCGTCACCGCCAACTCCGCCATGGCCGCGGCGTGGATTAGGCAAAACACCGGCAAGGAAGTGGTGTTCAGCCTGGCGACGCGGGACATGAACAGGCTGGCGCTGCAGAGCCTGCTGTTGGGCGCGGAGGTCCTGGGGCTCGAAAACGTCCTTGTGCTCAAGGGCGACGATTTCACGGCCAAGCAATTGACGTCGGTCAAGGCCGTCCACGACTTCACCCCCACCGGACTTCTGGAATCAGTAAGTTCCCTCAACGAGGGCCTCGACTACCGCGGCCTGACTCTGCGGTCCCCGACGGGGTTTTGCGTAGGGGCGTCCATCGACCTGGGAAAAGGCATAGAGAGGGAGGTTTCGCTCACTCGAAGGAAGGTAGAAGCGGGCGCCCAGTTCTTCGTCATGCAGACCGTTTTCGACCCAGGACCGCCTAAAGAATTCCTGGGTCGGTACGCGGAGCGATACGGTGAAGAGCTAGCCGCACCGGTTTTCTGTGGAGTCCAGGTGATGGCCAAGGACAGCCTGGTCTTCGGCGACGTGCCACAGTGGATCGAGGACGACCTCGCAAAGGATAGACCTGGGCAGGAAATCGCCCTCCAGCTACTGGGAGATTTTACCGAGGCGGGCTTCGAGTCCATATACCTGGTACCGCCGATTATCAGGAAGGGAGGCCGTGACTACGAGGCGGCACAGGCCGTCTTGGAGGCGTTCAGAAAGTAGGGGTGGGACTTCCCCCTTAGCTCAGGCGCTCATCGCGGCTGCGTGCTGCTCATCGGCGTGGTAGGAGCTGCGAACCAGCGGCCCCGAGGCCACGTGGCGAAATCCCAAAGCCTCACCCTCGCGGGCCAAGCCCTCGAAGTCCTGGGGCGTATACCATTTCACCAGCGGCGTGTGCTTTTCCGACGGACGGAGATACTGGCCGATGGTCAGAAGATCGCAGTCCACCGCGCGGAGGTCGCGCATGGTGTCGATGATCTCGTCCCAAGTCTCACCGAGGCCCACCATCATGCCCGACTTCGTCACGGCCGTGCCGTCGAGCTCCTTGGTCCTGGCCAATAACTCCAATGACTGCTCGTAGTCGCCCTTGGGACGGACGCGAGGGAACACGCTGCGGACCGTCTCGATGTTGTGATTGAGGGTGTCGGGTTTTTCCCTCATTACGGTTGCCAGCGCGTCCCAGTTACCGCAGAAGTCGGGAATCAGGACCTCGACTTTGCACTCAGGGAGCCTCTTGCGAATCTGACGGATGCATTGCGCGAAAACGAAGGCCCCGCCGTCGGGGATTTCGTCGCGGTTAACCGAGGTGATGACGGCATACTTGAGCCCCATGAGCTCCACCGTCTCGGCCAACCGCACGGGTTCCCGCAGGTCCAGTCCAGTGGGCCTGCCGGTTGTTACCGCGCAGTATGTGCAGGCCCTGGTACAGATGTCCCCCAGGATCATAAAGGTCGCGGTCCGCCGTTCCCAGCAGTCTCCGATATTGGGGCAACGCGCCTCCTCACACACCGTGTGGAGCTGGTGGCCGCGCAGGATGTCCATCAACTGAATATAGTTGGGACCGCCCGGCGCCCGTACCTTCAACCACTCCGGAAGCCTTCTCTTGACCGCCATCCATCC
Organism: Dehalococcoidia bacterium; assembly: GCA_965249225.1. GTDB lineage: Bacteria > Chloroflexota > Dehalococcoidia > Lucifugimonadales > CBDFLT01. The sequence continues at coordinate 338,447 of CBDFLT010000009.1, forward strand.
TCCTCAAGGGCAATCTAGCCTCCCATAATACCAGATTCCTCCTTCAGAATCCGCTGAGAAACAGCCCATCAGACCGCCGCGTCCAGGTCTGTATACCTCCGCCTCCGGGCCGCATCGACGTGTGCTATAGTGGGGCCACTTCCAACTGGGATTCCAGACATGAATCGGGCAGGGCCGCCGACGTACGTACAGGCGCAAAAGAGGCGCGCTAGTCAACAGGAGGAGTTCGCTCGCCTCAAGCTAGAAGGCATGGGACCCCTGGGTGACACCTATGCCTATCTGGACGGCAAGGAAATCAATGTGTTCGGCGGTCTCCCAGGGGAAGAGGTCGTAGCCAGGGTTGTGCGCTATACGCGGAGGCGCAAAGAGCGGGCATCGGCTATAGTAACCGAGGTGCTCAGCCCTTCGCCTCACAGGGTGGAGCCGCCGTGCCCCTATTTCGGGCCATGCTCGGGATGCCAGTGGCAGCACATCCAATACTCTCACCAGCTCGAGCTGAAGAGGAAAGCCATCGAGGATCAACTCCGCCTCTTTGACAATCTCAAGTCGGTCTCGGTCTCTGATACGATCCCCTGCTCCCAGCCCTTCGACTACCGGAACCATGCTCGATTCATGGTGAAAGCCGGTGGCACTCCCGGCTTCGTCAACCGGATAACCCGCCGGTTCGTCGAGATCGACCGGTGCATGCTTATGCACCCCTGGATCAACAATGCGCTGAGCCGGCTCAAGGCCAGGTGCAAGGAAACGACCCAGCTAGCGATACGCTACGGTGTAAACACTGGGGACTACCTCATCCAGCCGCGCCTCGAAAACACGGAGGTCCCCTTGAGCACGGGACAGACCCATTATCGCGAGAGGCTGCTGGACCACACGTTCAACATAGCATCGCCGTCTTTCTTTCAGGTCAATACCACACAGGCTGAAACGCTCACCCTGCTGATTCGCGACAGGCTGGAGCTTACCGGCATAGAGACGCTGGTAGATGCGTATGCGGGAGTGGGCACCTTTTCCGCATTACTGGCACCCTACGTGCGCCAGGTGACGGCCATCGAAGAGTCGGCGGCGGCGGTCCAAGACGCGGCGGCCAACACTCAAGACCTGGACAACGTGGAGTTTCGTCAGGGAAAGACGGAGGAGGTGCTGGACACCCTGGATCAGACGCCGGACGTCGTGATCCTCGACCCGCCGGGGAGGGGGTGTCACCCCGGTGCGCTGGGATCACTTATCAGGCTGATGCCTAAAAAGGTCGTGTACGTTTCCTGTAACGCCGAGGCTCTCGCCAGAGATTTAGACATCTTGGTTCGCGGCGGGTATCGCGTGGATTCGGTGGAGCCCGTAGACATGTTTCCACAGACTCACCATGTGGAGTGCGTGGCGAACCTTGTCGCCGACGGACGACCGGAAGCCAGCGGCAATAATGTGAAATGGGACGGCAAGCAAGTGAACTACGCCGAAGAGCCTGGCAGGCCCGCAGGCTAGATACTCCCAGGTCCTCGTCTTGAAACGCAGCAAAGACAAGCGACTGGTGCTGGCTTCGGGTTCGCCGCGCAGGCGCGAGCTAATGGCGGCGTTGAATGCGCCGGTGAAGATTGTGCCACCGCGTAATGTGGATGAGCGGCCGGTCAAAGGCGAAGCGCCGGAAGACCTGGTGACTCGCCTATCTTTGGACAAGGCGCAGAAGGTGGCCGACCAGGTGGGCTCAAGTATCGTACTGGGGGCGGATACGGCCGTCGTGCTTGACGGACACATCTTCGGCAAGCCCTCGGACCATGATGAGGCCACCTGGATGCTCGACCAGCTTCGAGGCCGCACCCACCGAGTGATCACCGCGGTCACGGGCCTCGATGCGGAGACATTCAGCCGACTCACCCTAACCAATTCCACCGACGTCACTATGAGGCCGTATTCCGACGACGAAGTAGCCGAGTACGTTGCATCGGGCGAGCCCATGGACAAGGCAGGAGCCTACGCCATCCAGGACCCGGCCTTTCACCCTACGGAGTCGGTGCGCGGCTGCTACCTGAATGTGGTCGGTCTGCCGCTGTGCGAGGTGGTGCCTCTGCTGAAACGTATGGGGTATGGCGCACGTTTGAGGCGAGGGTGGCAGCCCCCAGAACAGTGCAACGACTGTCCCCTCCGGCGAGGTTGGGGGGTGGTAGAGGCATGAGCATCCTGGGGATGGGCACATTCGAGATTCTGGTCGTGCTCCTGGTCGCGTTCATCTTCCTGGGGCCCACAAAGATGGTGGATGCCGGACGAACGATGGGAAAGGCGATCAGGGAGCTCAGGAAAATGGCTGCCGAGCTTCCCCAGGTGGTCATCAACGAAGAGACCCTCGGTTACGGCGAAGGGCCGGCCGCCCGTCATCACGGACGGCGAGAGGCCAACACCTCTACCGACGAGGAGAAGGCGCCCTCCCAAAACCAGGACCTGGCATCAGACGAAAGCGGCCCCGTCGCCTTTGAGCCCGCGGTCAAGCCTGAGGCTGAAGACGAGAAAACTCCTACAGACCACGGGGAACGAACATGAGGGACCGGCGGATTCCCATCGGCGAGCACCTGTCGGAGCTGCGCAGGCGGGTTATATGGTCTGTCGTGGTGGTGCTGGCCTTCACAGGGGCGGCGTTCGCGTTCCACGGCCAGATCCTGCGTCTGCTGATGGAGCCGGCCGAGCAGTTCACGGACATCCCGAATCAGGGGCCCGTCTTCACGGAGCTGACCGAGTTCATCGGAATCGCGATGAAGGCCTCACTCATGGTCGGCTTCTTCGCGTCGCTTCCCTTCGTGCTGTACCAGGGAGTGATGTTCGTGGCGCCGGGGCTGACCCCACAGGAGCGGCGCTACCTGTTCGCGCTGCTTCCTCTGAGCGTTCTGGTTTTCCTGGTCGGCGCCGCCTTCGGATACTTGATACTCTTTCCGCCAGCAGTCAATTTCCTGCTTAGCTTTGGCAGCGACATCGCCACGCCGCTAATCCGCATCGGGAACTACGTCAACCTGATACTGGCCCTCATATTCTGGATGGGGATAGTGTTCGAGACCCCCCTCGTGATGTTCTTCCTGTCCCTGATCGGCGTGGTCACGCCGGCGTTCCTGGCAGGGCAGCGAAAGTACGCCGTCGTCGTGGCGTTCATCCTCGGGGCCATGATTACGCCAACATTCGACCCCATTAACCAGACTCTGGTGGCGATCCCGATAATCGTCCTGTACGAGTTAGGCATCTGGCTGGCCAAGCTCGCCAGGAGAGGACGCAAGAAGACATCACCGCAGCTAGAGCTGGAGGACGCTGGCGGGCGCTGAGGCCATTGTACGCTGAAGGTAGCGTAGGGGCCTGCAAAAAAGGACCCCTGACTGGTGTCAGAGGTCCTTATGCGTATTAGTCGATTTTCGTTAGAGCTAAGGAATCGAGTTCTGCTTCTCCTTGACCTCTGAGTTCTCCGGCTCCGGCGACCCGGTTTTATCAGATGCGGCCTTGCGGAACTCACGTATCGCCTTACCCATTGCACCACCCACCTCAGGCAATCTCCCAACGCCGAAGATGATCAGCACGACGACAAGGATTAGAACCACCTCTAGTGGACCGAACCCTCGGGTAAACGGCATCGCGGCCCCCTGCGATCTACGGGATATTACGCCCGAATCATAACCGGTGAGATGGGGCCAGTCAATGGGCCGTCGGACCAGGCCATCCAGGGAACGGGGTGCTAGACCCTCCGGACCACGCCAACGACCCGCCCGCGAACGGCTACCTTGTCTGCGGGGACCAGGATAGGTTGCATCGTGCTGTTGGCGGGCTGCAGCCGCACCGTGTCACCTTCCAGGTAGAAGCGCTTGAGGGTGACCTCCTGGTCGTCCGTAAGCCAGGCTGCAACCATGTCCCCATTGCTCGGCCGGCTGACCGGCTCCATCAGAACGAGGTCGCCGTCGGTCACCAGGGCGTCGATCATAGAATCGCCCTTGACCCGTAACCCATATACGTTCTGTTTTCCCTTGGTCAGATACGAAGGCAGCTCGACGGTCTCCATTTCGTCGGGCCGCCACGAATCCGAGGGAGGAACGGGCAGCGGCGAACCCGCCGCGATGTTGCCCACCACCGGCACCTGAATGAAATCCGCCCTTGCGGCGTACCGCTGGCCGTTAACGAGCTCAATTCCCCGCGACACGTCTGGCAAACGCTTCAAGTAGCCTTCCCGCTGTAGGATACGGAGATTGTAGTCGACCACAGAGGTGGAGCTGATCTCGCACCCTGTCTGCATGTCACGAACGGTTGGGGGAAAGTGATACTCGTCAATAAACTGACGAATGAACTTCAGTATTTTCTCCTGTTTTGGTGAAAGTCGTTTGGCCATCAACACACCCCCGGCGCCCGAGGACTAGAACGAAATGAGGACTTATGTTCTGGACTAATCTAGCACGTAAGATCTAAGGTGTCAAGCGGATTGTGGTCTTAAACTAGGGAAGTGATAGACCTAGCCCAGGATCCAGAGTGTGGGTGAAACACTCTTAGAATGGCGGTCTGCAAAGGCGAGGCCGCCGATTCCGAACGGTGTAGCGTTGCCTATCGAGCCAGACCGCCGCTAGGGTTGGCGGCTCTTGGCGGCGTGCAACTGCTTCTCGATCCTCGACTTGCGTCGGGCGGCGTTGTTCGGATGGATAGCGCCCTTCTGCGCCGCCTTGTCCAGGGCGACTACCACATCCCTGACGGCCCCTTCCGCCTCATCCAGCTCGTTCGACTGGATGGACGTTCGCGCCTTGGCTATAAAGGTCTTGGCTCTTGTCCTGATGGGCGCATTCCGTATGCGATTGCGCTCCGCCACTCGTCTCGACTTTTTACTTGGCAATTTCTGTCAGTCCTCCAGTCCCTATGGTCGATGGCAAACGGTCAATCCAAAGAAGCGGCACCAGGTCCACCGCGGCGACGGGCATGGGTCAGGTGCTGACTCTCGCCGCTCCCATAACACCCTTGACGCCTTCAAGCTTGGCGAACAGGCGGCTCAGCTGGTCTATTCCGTTTGTGTAAACCGTTAGCGTAATCACACTGACCTCATCGTGCTCCTCCGAGACACACGAGGCGATGTTGACCTTCTCTCCGGAAACCAGAGAGGTGATGTCTCGCAGTAGCCCCACGCGGTCCAGGGCTTCTAGGCGAATCCTGACGGGGTAAAGTGTCTGGGACTCCCCCCAACCCACCTCGATCAACCGTTCGGTCTCGGATTCAGCCAGGATATTGGGACAGCTCGTGTTGTGCACCGTGACGCCCCGGCTACGAGTGATGTATCCGATTATGGAGTCGCCGCGGATGGGATTGCAACACTTAGCCATCCTGGTGAGGAGATCTCCGACGCCCAGCACCTCAGCTCCCACCACGGGGCTTCTGATCGGGACGCTGACCGGCTGCTCCTCCTGAGGCTTGACTTCCTGCGAGGAGAGCTTGTTGGCGACCTGGGCCACCGTCACCGAGCCGTTGCCCAGAGCCGCGAAGAAATCATCCACCGTTCCAATATTCATTAGGTTGGCGACTTCCAGGTCATCGAGCGCGGTGGTTAGACGTCGAAGCTGCTTGTTGAGGATGTCGCGGCCTCTCAGGACATGGGTCGACCGCTCCAGGCGATTGAACCACTGGCGAATTTTGGCGCGTGCCGAGCCTGTATGTACATACCCCAGGTTGGGGTTCAGCCAGTCGAGGCTGGGGCCACGAGTGGTCTTGCTGTTCAATATCTGGACCGTGTCGCCGTTCGTAAGCTGGTAGGCCAGCGGCACGAGTTTGCCGTTGACCTTCGCGCCGATACACCGGTGGCCGATGTCGGTGTGAATCCTGTATGCGAAGTCCAGAGGGGTCGCGCCTGCGGGTAGCTCTTTGACCTCCCCCTTGGGGGTATACACGAAGACCTGGTTGTCGAAGATATCCGTCTTGAACGACTCGACAAACTCTTCGGCTCCGCTTACATCGCGCTGCCACTCGAGGAGCTGTCGCAACCACGTCATTTTCTCCTCGAACTGGACGTCGGTGGAGCGCCCTTCCTTATAGAGCCAATGGGCGGCAACTCCATATTCGGCGACACGGTGCATCTCTTGCGTCTTGACCTGCACCTCGACCGGCGACGCGCCCTCGCACAGGACAATAGTGTGCAAAGACTGGTAGAGGTTGTCTTTGGAGTTGGCGATGTAGTCGTCGAACTGGGAGGGAATAGGGTGCCACTTGGAGTGTATAACGCCCAGGGCGGCGTAGCAGTCCCTGACTTCGTCAACAAGGACGCGGAGGGCGAACAAGTCGTAGATTTGGCCGAATTCCAGATTCTGATCAGCATACTTCCGCATCTTCTTGTGGATACTGTAGATGTGTTTTGGACGCCCGGTAACCTCCGCACTGATGCCGGCGCTGTCCAGCTCCTTCTGCAGGGTTTCCCTGACCTGCTCGACGTACGCCTCCCGCTCACCTCGTTTGGCCGCCAGGAGCTTGGAGATCTCCCTGTAGGCGTCGGGGTTGACATGCTGAAACGCCAGGTCCTCCAACAACCACTTAATCTCCCATATTCCCAAGCGGTGGGCCAACGGCGCGTATATATCCAGCGTCTCCTGGGCGTATGCGACTCTGCGCTCGGGCGGCAGAGGGTGCAGCGTTCGCATGTTGTGGAGCCGGTCGGCCAGCTTGATGAGCACGACCCTGATGTCCTCGGCCATGGACATCAGCATCTTTCTCAGGGTCTCGGCGTGGGCCAGGTCGTCTGCAGAGCCGAGCCGCAGCCCCGTCCCGAGCTCCTCAGACATTAATTCCGTTTTCGTGAGTTTCGTGACGCCATCAACCAGCTTGGCGACCTCCGTCCCAAACCTGTCCTCGATCTCCTCATACTCAACGTCGCAGTCCTCCATCACGTCGTGAAGGAGAGCGGCCGCCAACGCCGTGGGGTCCAGACGCAAGTCGGCCAGATAAAGCGCGGTCTCCAGCGGGTGCTGGATAAATGGCTCTCCTGACAGCCGCATCTGGCCATCATGGGCCTTCTGGGCAAACTTAAAGGCCTCGTCGATGAGGCCCAACTTGTCCTGGGGGATGTAATTCCGAGCTTTGGCTAGCAGAGTTTCCACTAACTCAAAACCTCTCACCACAACTCAATCGAGGTTCTCAACAGGTCTTGGGGCCGAGAGCCCTCCCACCATGAAGTATACCGCATCGCCCCGTCTCGTTTACAGTGTAGACCCGCTGCGGTATCCTAAATTGCCCGTTGAATTCACCCACCGCGGCCAAGCTCATGCGAGCCGAGCCGCTCAACCCGTGTTAGCGGACCTAGAGGTACGAGCCCGTGTTCAGAGCACCTCGCGGCACGACGGACATCCTGCCCGGAGAGCAGCGCTACTGGCGATGGTTCGAGGCCATAGCCCAGCAGGTCGCCTCCAGATTCGGCTACGAGCGAATAGATACACCCATCTTTGAGGATACACGCCTCTTCGTCAGAGGCATCGGCGAGGTAACCGACATCGTCGAGAAGGAGACGTACACTTTCGACGACAGGGGTGGAGACCCGTTGACCCTGAGGCCGGAGGGGACCGCGCCGGTATGCCGTGCCTATATCCAGCACGGTATGCACAACCTGCCTCAACCGGTGCGCCTCCACTACATCTGTCCCATATTCCGCTATGAGCGCCCCCAATCAGGCAGGTACCGCCAGCACCACCAGTTCGGCATCGAGGTGCTGGGGGACGCAGATGCTTCCATCGACGCGGAGGTCGTCGAACTGGGATGGCGGTTGCTCGAGGAGATGGGCCTGGGGGAGCTGTCTCTCAGCATAAACTCAATAGGCGACGCCCAGTGCCGGCCCGCTTACATCGAGAGGCTGCAGAAGCACCACCGGCAACACGAGGAGAGGCTATGCTCCGACTGCAAACGGAGACTGGCCAGCAACCCTCTGAGGCTGCTTGACTGCAAGCAAGTCTCTTGCCAGCCCGTAATCGCGACAGCTCCACACAGCGTGGACCACCTTTGCGACGACTGCGCACACCATTTCGCTGGCCTTCTGGAATACCTCGAAGCGACGGGGATATCCAGTACTGTAGACAACAAGCTGGTGAGAGGATTCGACTACTACACCCGGACGGTGTTCGAGATCGTGCCGCCCGAGGGAGGTAGGCAGAGTACCATTGTAGGTGGAGGTCGGTACGACGGTTTGATCGAGGAGCTGGGAGGGAGCCCTACACCCGGGGTGGGCTTCGGGATGGGGATCGAAAGGGTACTGGAGAACCTCAAACGGCAAGGGGCGTCTCCACCGGGCCGGGCGACGACGAGGGTCGCTATCGCTCACCTGGGCGCCGCCGCCAAGGTGGAGGGCGTCAAAATGGCCTCATCCCTTCGACGGCAAGGCATCACCGCGGTGCTGGCGCCCTCGGGCCGAAGTCTCAAGGCCCAGCTGAAGTACGCCTCCGCTCAAAACGCCACCCACGCCATCATCATCGGCGACGAGGAGCTTCAGAAAGGCGCCGTGGTACTACGGGACATGACCAGCAGCCAGCAGTCCGAAGTGAGCCCTGACAAGCTACCCGAGGCATTAGGCGCGCGATAGCATGAATCCGCTCATAGACAGACTTTCGAAACTAGAGCAGCGGTACGATGAGATAGAGCGGCTGCTCGCCGACCCGGAGGTCTCCACCGACTACTCACAGGTGCAAGAGCTGGCCAAGGAGCAGGCATCTCTCAAGGCCCTGGCATCCCTGTCCCGTGAATACCGCGAAGTTCTCGCTGAGCTCGACGACCTGCGAGCAATGTCTCGCGATGAGTCGGAGCAGGAGCTGGCGACGCTGGCGAAGGAGGAGCTAGATGGGCTCGAAGAGCGTAAGAACCGTATCGAGACAGAGCTCAGGCTGGCTCTCCTCCCCAAAGACCCCAACGACGAAAAGAGCGTGATCATGGAGGTCCGCGCCGGGACCGGCGGAGACGAGGCGGGGCTGTTCTCCGCCGAAATATTCCGCATGTACTCCATGTACGCCCAGAGGAGGGGATGGCGGTTGGAGGTTATCGATGCCAATCGGACCGGACTGGGCGCTATTAAAGAGATCGTGTTTGAGATAAAGGGGACGGGGGCTTACAGCAGGCTGAAACACGAGAGCGGCGTCCACAGGGTCCAGCGCATCCCCGTCACGGAGTCGGGAGGCCGCATTCATACCTCAGCCGCCTCGGTGGCGGTCCTACCGGAGGCCGAAGCGGTGGACGTCGAGGTCAGGTCAGAAGATCTGCAGATCGACATCTTCCACGCCAGCGGCCATGGGGGCCAGCACGTGCAAAAGGTCGCCACCGCGATACGAATTACCCATCTGTCCACGGGTATCACGGCGGTGTGCCAGGACGAACGGTCCCAGCTGAAAAACAAGGAAAAGGCCATGTCCGTGCTCCGGTCACGCCTACTGGCCCGCGAGGTACAGGCGCAACAGCAGGAGGTAAGCGCGGAAAGACGGTCTCAGATCGGCACGGGCGATAGGTCCGAACGGGTACGCACCTACAACTACCCACAGAACCGCGTAACCGACCACCGGACCAGCCTCACCAGCCACAACCTCGATGAGGTCCTCGACGGGGATGTGGACGAGTTCATCGAGGCTATGATCGCCAAGGAGCAGGAGCTCAAGCTGGAGCAAGCGGGCGTATGACTCTCAAGGAGTCACGGGCAATACGTCGGGCCATAAGGCCGAGGTGAAGCCGTCGGCCCGATCGCGGGAGCTTCTCACGGTGGGGAAATCGTGGGCCAGGGCAAGTCGCCGATTGGAGGACTGTGGGATCCCCGACCACGAGATCGAGGCCGAAGTGCTCGTGCGCCACACACTCGGCCTGACCCGGCACCACTTTTTCTCATCCCTGGACCAGCCGATGACGAACGTCGCCCACGATGCGCTGGACGAACTCGTCCAGCGGCGGCTGGGGGGAGAGCCCCTGGCGTACATCGTCGGACACAGGGAGTTTTACGGGCTGGAGTTCCTGGTCAACCGGCACGTCCTGGTGCCCCGGCAGGAGACCGAGCTCCTGGTGGACATGGTCCTTGCCCATGCCTCAGTGAGGCGAGGGCGACGGCTGGACATCGCGGACATCGGCACCGGGTGCGGCGCCATCGCGGTCGCCCTCGCCAGCAACCTCCCCCAGGCCACGGTGTACGCGACCGACATAAGCCGCAATTCGCTGGAGGTGGCGGACGCCAACTGCAGACGGCACCGGGTTGCGGACAGGGTCCACCTCTGCGAGGGAGACCTTCTCCAAGCGCTGCCCGGGCCGGTCGACGTCATAGTCTCCAACCCACCGTACTTAAGCAGCAACGAGCTTGCGGTCCTTGCGCCGGAGCTGAGCAATGAGCCGTCGATCGCACTGGACGGAGGGGCAAGCGGGGTCGAGGTCACGAAGCGCCTGCTTGAGCAGGCCCCCACCTGCGTCAGACCCGGAGGTCAGGTCTTCGTAGAGATCTCCCCCAGACAGCTCGAGTCGGTGACACAACTGGCCCAAGAGCATTTCCCGCACGGGCACGTCGACTTCGCTCGGGACATGCTGGGACTGCCAAGGGCGGTCAGCGTCCGGGTGCCCTAGACGCTGTGCTAGAATGGGAAACGCTTTTAACGCCCACAGCCCTAGGGTGGTTAATACGGTGTCCACAGAGCAACAACAGCCCAGACAAGGTTTCACCCAGGCCTCCGGACGTCCACCTACATCTATAGACTCGGACCCCAACACGGAAAGCCCCGCAGGGTACGACGAGCTCATTCGACATTTCGGGGAGGCCATGCGCCGGGTCGCCAAACTGGAAGCTCAGGTGGAAAAGCTGACCCAGCAGCTAGGTGACCCCATGGCATCCAAGGACGCATCCAGCGAGGATATTCCCGGGGCCCAGGCCCAGTCGCGACAACGTCTCCTCGGCAGGATCGAAGAGCTTGAAGCGCACCTTGCGGACACGCCTCCCAGCCCGCAGCCGAAACCACACGAAGACACGGCCCAACGCGACGATGAGATCGCCCACCTGAGGCTGCAGCTGGCCAACCTCAGCCAGAAGCTGTCCCGGGCCGAGGACGATCTCAAAATCTTTCGCGGCGAGCCGGTGCGTCGCCGAAGCCGGGGACGCAGAAGCAGCAGCACGCCGTGGTGGAAGTTCTGGCACCGACGGCAGTCCGGCTAACCTCCCGCTACCCCTCCGGCTGAGCTACTCCCCACCGCCGATCAACCTGGCGGGGATAGCCCTCGAAAGTGCTCTCTGGTAACATGGGTTGTCCCGCAGTGCTAGACATCCCTAGGAAGAGCACAGTCCAGCCCTACGAATAAAATCCGAGGTCCACATGGAAACCAGAGCTTTGGGTAAGGACGGTCCACAGGTCTCCATGCTATGCCTGGGGACGTGGCCAATCGCAGGCGGCCTCGGCCCCGTGCAAGAAGACCAGGGCATCGCCACCGTGAAAGCCGCCATCGAGGCGGGGATGACGTTCCTGGACACCGCTGAGGACTACCGCACCAGCGAGTCCTTGATCGGTGAGGCCATCGCCGGTCAGCGAGACAAGGTCTTCATAGCCAGCAAGGTTTCATACCATTACTCATTTGAGGCCATGAGCCGGTCACTCGACAACAGCCTGAAGGCTCTGCGCACCGACTATATAGACCTGTACCAGCTTCACGAGCCGAAGGCAAAATATTCCATCGAAGAGTCGATGGAAAGCCTTCTCCGACTGCGTGAAACGGGAAAGATAAGGTACCTGGGCCTGTCCAACTACCTGGCGGACCAGGTGAGGGAAGCCCTGACCTTCGGGCCCATCAACAGCGTACAGCCGCCTTACAACATGATGTTCCGGTTCGCTGAGAGGACGTTGGTGCCGTGCTGCCTGGAAAACGGCATCGGCATCATCCCCTACTCAGTGCTCGGCAGGGGAATGCTGTCGGGCAAGTACCGACCGGGGGTCACGTTTCCTCCGGGTGATGAGCGGCACGGGATGGGTATGTTCGAGGCCGAAAGGTTTCAACGCACCTATCAGGTCATCGAGCGGTGGAAGCAGTGGGCCCTTGACCACGGTCGCGACCTGCTGCAGCTGTCCATTGCCTGGATGACAGCGCAGCCGGCGGTGACGGCGCCTATAGTGGGAGCCAAGTCGCCCGAGCAGGTGCACCATATCGTCAAGGCCGCGGACTGGAGGCTTACCCCGAGCGATCTCAAAGAGATCGACGAGATCCGTGGCGACCTGCCCGATCAACCCCCCATAGACGACATCGAGATGATAGAGGGCGGCGAGTGGAGGGTCTTGGGTCAGTTGGCGCCGTAGGGCGAAAAAGGATAGACGGCGGGCGTCCGGTTCAGCGTCCAGTTGAACAAAAAGCCGATTTAAGCCACTTCTACTCCCACAGGCGAGGTTAATCCCGCTCCAAGGTGGTTTTTTCTCAGCCAACCACCTACCCCACACAGCGGGTCATTTCCGAAGCCCTTCTCTAAACCGCTGGCGCTCATATACCCTACTCGCTTCCAACGCGGAGGTTTACCCCAGTGGCCCGGAATGAACATAGTTGGCTCCAGCTTCGACAGGTCGACGTGTTTACCGACAGGCCCAACGCCGGGAACCCCCTTGCGGTGGTGCTGGGCGCGGACGGCCTGAGCGAAGGGCGGATGCAGGAGATCGCCCGAGAGATGAATCTGTCCGAAACGTCTTTCGTTACCAGGCCAACGAAACGCGACGCCGATTACAGAATCCGAATATTTACCCCGGAGCGTGAGCTTGCCTTCGCAGGCCATCCCTCCATTGGGACCGCTCATGTGCTGATGGAAGAGGGCTTAGTTCAGACTGATGACTTCCCCGCCGTCGTGTGTCAGGAGGTAGGCATCGGGGTTTTGCCTCTGGAGATCTTCGTCCGGCGTGGAGAGCCCACACGCATCGTCATGACCCAGGGAACGCCTCGGTACCACGAGACCTTCGAGGGCGTCGAGGTCTTTGCGTCGGCGCTAGGCATAACCGAGACCGAGATCGAGGCCACCGGCCTCGTTCCGCAAATCGTATCGACGGGACTCAAGCAGATGATGGTGCCGGTAGGCTCTCTGAAGACGGTCGCCAGCATGACGCCGGACATGGCCGGACTCTCGCGGCTGGAGAAGGCCTTCGACTACACCGGGTGCTCTGTGTTCAGCCTGGAAACTCTCTCGGAGGAGACGAGTGCGCACGTGCGCTTCTTCGCACCGGCGGCTGGAGTGCCGGAGGACCCGGCGACGGGCAGCGCCGCCGGAGCACTGGGGGCGTACCTGCTGCGTCAGGGCGTCCTGGACGCCACACGAAACCCCGTGAGTTTTACGATCGAGCAAGGCGAGGAGCTGGGGCGGCCGAGCCGCATTTACGTGGAGGTCAGCCACGATCAAGCGGTCGCCACGGAAGTCAGGGTCGGTGGAACCGCCGTCACCGTGGCCAAAGGCGAGCTGGCGGTGTGATGTCCGCGGTCGTGGGGAGTCCAGCTAAGGGGGCATACGGCTGAAGGCTCCCTTACGGCCCCTGTTAGCCGCTAATCGAGTCCAAGCTGGAAGTGCTTGCCCTCCGTCTTTATCGACGGCGCGATAACGACCTCGGCCCGGTGCATGTCGCGGATGGTGAAGGCGCCGACCATCCCCATGCATATTTGCAGCGCGCCTATCAGGTTCTGGGTGCCGTCGGTCCGAGACGTGGGCCCGAACAGTATCTGCTCCAGGGTGCCCTTCACGCCGACTTTGATCCGGGTCCCTCTGGGCAGCGCCGGATGGGGACCGGCCATACCCCAGTTGTATCCTTTGCCGGGGGCCTCCTCCGCTTGGGCGAGGGGAGTACCCAGCATCACGGCGTCGGCGCCGCACACGAAGGCCTTGCACAGGTCACCGCCGGTTCGTATGCCGCCGTCGGTGATCACCGGCACATAGCTTCCGGTCCTGCGGTGGTACTCGTCCCGTGCGGCCGCACATTCCATGGTGGCGGTCACCTGCGGCACGCCCACGCCGGTGACCTCACGGGTGGTGCAGGCCGCGCCAGGGCCAACACCCACCAGCACGCCGTGGATACCGGTCTCCATCAGTTCCAAGGCGACGTCGTACGAAACGCAGTTGCCCACCATCACGGGTACATTGACCATCTCAAGCAGCTCGGAGAATATGAGGCCCCGCGTGCTCTTTGAGATGTGCTTGGCGGTGGTGACGGTGGACTGGACCACCAGAAGGTCGGCTCCGGCCTCAACCGCGAACGGGGCGAGGCGTTTGGTATTCGCCGGGGTAACAGAAACGGCGCACTTGGCGCCGCTTTTCTTGATCTCCTTCACCCGCTCTCCTATCAGGTCTTCCTTGATGGGAGCCGCGTAAACCTCTTGAAGAAGAGCCGTCACCCCCTCCTGGGACGCGTCTACAATGCGGGCGATCGCCTCCTCCGGCTCGTGGTACCTGGTCTGGACCCCCTCCAGGTTCATCACGCCCAGTCCCCCCTGTCTGTCCATCATGGTTGCGAAGGAGGGAGATACTATGGGGTCCATCGCAGAGGCGAGAACGGGCGTGGACAGGGTAAGCCCGTTAATGGAGAACTCGGTGCTGGTCTGGTCCGGGTTTATGGTGACGCCGCCGGGTACGATGGCTACTTCGTCGAAGCCGTATGCGCGCCTAAGCTCCCTCAGCGGAGATTCCCCCAACGCGTCACCCCTTAATCAGAGTATGCGCGACTATAGCACCGGGGTCCGGCCACGTCAAGGACTCCACTTGGCGCTGATGCATTGAACCCGGGCCCTATGACATAATGTGGATACCCAGGCACACAATCGAAAGTGTTGCGTTTGCCAGGACAAGATATGGGCAAGCTTGAACGGTCCATAAAAGAATACGGTAAATCGCTGGGCTTTGACATCGTCGGCATCGCCACCGCCGAGCCCTTCGTGCGGGACGAGACGGCCGCCGTCGAAAGAATCCGCGAGGGCCTGATGGACGGCCTGCCTTGGTACACCGAGGAGCGGGTCCACCGCGCCACTCACCCCGAGCTTTTGCTGGAGGACGCCCGGTCCATCATCTCCCTGGCCATAAGCTATCTCAACGAGCCGGGTGAGTCCGCCGCAGAAGGACCCACCGGCAGGATCGCCCGCTACGCCTGGGGCGACGACTACCACACGGTGATCAAAGCCCGGCTGAGGGAATTCGTCGAGGGCCTGGGCGAACGGCTCAGCCGCCAGGTAAAGGCACGCATCTTCGTGGACGACGGGCCCATGAACGACAGGGCCGCCGCGGAGCGGGCGGGCGTCGGCTGGTTCGGCAAGAACACCAACATCCTGACCCCCAGCCATGGCTCATGGGTGCTCCTGGGCCAGGTAATCACCGACCTGGAGCTGGAGCCCGACGTACCCCTCTCAAAGACGTGCGGCGAGTGCGTGCGCTGCATCGATGCGTGTCCGACGGGCGCCATCGTGGCGCCTTACGTGATCGACAACACGCGCTGCATCTCCTTCCTCACCATCGAGCTTCGTGGAGCCATCCCCAGGGAGCTACGGCCGCTGGTGGGGGACTGGGTGTTCGGGTGCGACATCTGCCAGGACGTGTGTCCCGTGAACCGGGATGTCCGTCTGAGCCTGGAGCCGGCGTTTCAGCAGCGCCACGACTTCGCGGCCCCGGCCCTGATTCCGCTTCTTTACATGGACGATGAGGCGTTTCGAGAGCGCTTTCGTAACAGCGCGGTGAAGCGGGCCAAGCGCATCGGCCTTCAGCGCAACGTTTGCGTGGCCCTGGGCAACATCGGCGATCCCGCGGCGGTGCCTGCGCTGGTCGATGCCCTGAACGGCCGCGAACCGCTCGTCCGCCTGCACGCGGCGTGGGCCCTGGGCCGCATCGGGGAACGAATGGCGGAAGAAGCTTTAGGGACGGCCTCGTCCACCGAGCAAGACCCCGACGTTCTGGAAGAGATCGAGGCCGCGCTCGCGGAGATGGGCGTTCCTACCGCGAGCCGGTAGCGTGGCGGGCCGCATCTACCTGGCCAACGTTGGGGCCAACGCGAGCCACGGGTTCGCCAGCCCCCTGTTCCATGACGGCACATTCGAGTTCCTGTCCATACCCGAAGACCGGGACCTGACGGGTCCCCAAGTAGTCCGATACCGGGACCTGCGTTCCCACAACCTTCCCGAGATGGGGGTGTTGGACTTCGTTCCCCAGCGCCTTTGGAACTGGCCCGCGCACAACGACCCCGAGTTTGATACCTATACCTATGGGGACAACTGCGAGACCAGCCCTCGGGCATCGTCCCTGAGACGGATGGATCCAGGCGACCTCCTCTTCTTCCTCGCGCGCCTGGTGGCGTGGATGGACGGCGGCCCCACCAAGCGGTACGGCTTCTACCTGGTAGGGGTCCTGGAGGTGGCTGAAGTACTCCGCGACGTGAGGTCGCGGCCCAGCCGGGCGGCCCTCGACAGGTTCGGCGCCAACGCGCACCTGCGGAGAGGGCTCACCGATGCGAGGCTGTGGGACCGGTTCTGGGTATTTGGCGGCTCCAGTCGCTCTCGCCGGTTTCACCGCGCCGTGCCCGTCACTAGGGACCTGGCCGACCGCGTCTTTACCAGTGCGGACGGCCTTCCATGGCGCTGGGACGGCCTGAGGACCGAGCTTCAGGTAATCGGCTCTTATACCCGTAGCTGCCGGTGCATCATAGACCCGGCACTGCCCGGACACGCCGAGAGGCTGAAGGCGCTCTGGGAATGGGTGGAAAGACACGAATGAGGCAAGTGGCCACATCCTCCCCTGAGTTGTCGAAGGCGCTTAAGGCAGATATAATCGCCCCGAAAGATGAATGGCCGCTTTCATGAAGTCAGGGCAGTCTCATGCAACTTTCCGTTACGTTGAGCACTTGAACGTGCCACTCTCAGTGGCGGGTATGGTGGCGACTTGCGGCGCCTGCGGAAACGAGGCGATAAGCAGATGGGAGCGAACCAGATGGCGGGTATAAGCACCATAGAAGAGGCATCACCCAAGCACGGCCCAGTCTATAGCATGGCGCTGCACCAGTTCTACACCGCCGCCGACAAGCTGGGCCTCGACGACGGAATGCGCCGCCTTCTCAGCGAGCCAAGACGCGAGCTCACCGTCAACTTCCCGGTCCTGATGGACAACGGCGAGCTACAGGTTTTCACAGGCCACCGGGTGCAACACAGCACGGACCGGGGCCCGGCCAAGGGGGGCATACGCTACCATCCGAAAGTCACCCTTGACGAGGTCAAGGCGCTGGCGATGTGGATGACCTGGAAGACCGCTATAACCAACCTCCCCTACGGAGGCGCCAAGGGCGGGGTCACTTGCAACCCCAAGGAGATGTCGGAACGTGAACTGGAGAGGCTCACGCGACGGTACGCCACTGAGATCTCAGACATCATCGGGCCTAACCGGGACATACCAGCCCCAGATGTGAATACCAACGGCCAGGTCATGGCCTGGATCATGGATACGGTGAGCATGCATTCGCGATACCCCATCCCAGGCGTGGTTACGGGAAAGCCGGTGAGTATAGGTGGAACGCTTGGCCGGACGGAAGCCACCGGGCGAGGGGTAATGATAACGGTCCGCGAGACGACGGCCAGGCTAGGCATGCCCCTGGAAGGAGCGAGAATCGCCATCCAGGGATATGGCACCGTCGGCTATCATGCGGCGCGGCTCTTAGCCGAGTTGGGCTGCAAGATCATCGCCGTCTCCGACAGCACAAGCGCCATCTACTCCGAGGCGGGGGTGGACCCGGACGATCTCAAGAGCTACAAGAACGACAACACAAACTTCCAAGGCTACACGGGCGCCGACGCCATCACAGCCGGTGAGCTCCTGGAGGTTTCCTGCGAAGTCCTCATTCCCGCAGCGCTTGAAGGGGCGATCACCTCGGAAAACGCCGACGCGATAAAGGCCCGTATCGTCTCGGAGGGGGCTAATGGTCCGATAACGCCGGAGGCCGACGCGATTCTCGACTACAAGGGAATTGTGGTGGTCCCCGACGTTCTCGCCAACGCCGGGGGCGTCGTGGTGTCCTACTTCGAGTGGGTGCAGGACATCCAGGGATTCTTCTGGCAACTGAGTGAGGTCAACGAGCGGATGGAAGCCATCATGGTCCGCAGCTTCGCCGAGGTGTACGCCATGGCCCAAGAGCGTAAGGTGAACCTGCGCGACGCCGCGTTGATGTTGGGCATACAACGCGTAGCCGAAGCGATTGAGACGCGGGGTATCTACCCCTAAAAGCCACCTTCAAAATCCCTACCTTATCCTTACCTGACCTTTTCAATAACAGTGGTTGTTCCACCCACTGCGGGTCCCATCCGAAGGCGCGCTACCTCACGCCCCGTGCGGACGCAGCGCCAAGGCCTGGTCTACCGCCAGTGTACTGGAAGGATGGCGTCGTCGTATCCGAACTGACCGGCGATCCATTCGTGGACGAATCTCCCATCCAGGTAGCTGGAGTGCTCCGTCTCGTAGTAGGCAGCCCGGTCGCCTAGGGCCTGGAGCAGCGGTTGAAGGACCTGGCGATTCAGCAACTCGCCCTGCGCTCCGCCGACAATCTGGGTCGTCGAGTTCACCCTGGGAGCGACCCACCTCAGGTCAAAATACGATAGGCACTTCTGAACTTTCGCCTTCTTCTTTGGGTTATGCCTAAGGTAGTCGTTGATCTCCTCGAGCGGGTACTCATCCGTGTTGGGAGCGAGTTCAGCGGTCTTATAGAAGAGCTGGGGCGTACACACGACGTGGGTGACCTTGCCGGACAGCCCAGCCGTGATGAGTGCCAAGTCGTTGCCGACCGCCGCCACCCTGCTCAAGTCCACCTCAGGCCGACCAACCAGGTATTCCACACCTCGAAAACAGTCGGCCACTATGCTGCGAAACACGTACGCCGAGGGGTCGTCGATGCCCTCGGTCAGTAGGCCAGGGAAGGAGGCAGCCCACGGCTGGTCGGCTTTTCTCTGTCCCCTAACGGCGAGGGAGAACGTGATATACCTGCCCCTTAGCGCGTTTGGCGCGCCCTGAGGGATGGGCTCCACAACGCTGCCATAGTTGGGCAAGAAGAAGATCGCCGGAAAGGGCGGCGGGCCGCTGGGGATGCTCAGGTACGCGAACAGGCGGTAGCGGCCCACGCTGGTCAGCCTCACGCCATACATGGTGGCGAAATCCGTAGTGCGAATTGGCATCAGCTCCGTCTCGGGCACCGGCGGAACGTGACCAAGCTCAGCGAGAGCGTCATCCCAGTAGGATTCGAAATCTGCTGGCGCGTTGTCGGCCGAAGACGGCACTTCGTTAGCTCCGCCCAGGTCTCAAGTGAGTACGGAAAAAGCGCTCGACGACAGAGGCGTGCTTATGCCTGCCCGCATCATGGCCCTGGCCATCATAGGGGTATAGCTTCTTATCCGCACTCCTAATGGTATTGAACATCGCATAACCGGTCTCAGGGGGACAGATGTTATCCTTGAGCCCAATGTTCACAATGATCGGGCACTCAATCGCGCGTGCGAAGTTGATGCCATCGAAGTAAGCCAGGGTCTTTTCCACATCGTCACTCCGATCGGGGTACAGCCTCCGGTAGTCGTTGATCTCCTCGTAAGGATAGGTACTGGTTAACTGGATGGCGTCCTTGATGCCGCACAGGTATGGAGCACCAGCGGCCGCAGCCGCTATCTCGGACCGCATAGCGGCGGTGATGATAGAGAGTCCGCCGCCCTGGCTGCTCCCAGTCACGCCGATACGCTTAGGGTCAACTTCGGACCTGGACAGCAGAAAGTCCACGGCGCGCCATGCGTCGACATAGAATCCTCGGTACGAGTACGAGTCTCGGTCAACGATTCCGTGTGTCATTAGGCCCGGGTACCCAGGGTTGAACTGGCGGTTGCTTCGGACCTTGCCCCTGGGTGCGGCGAACAGGGCGGCGTACCCCCGCCGGGCCCAGCCCTTGGGTATGCCCGGGTCGCTGACGTATCCGGGTAGCTCCAACATAGCGGGCAGGCGATCACCCCTTTGCTTCGGCAGGCAGTACCATCCAGAGACGCGCACGTTGTCCAGGCTGTCATAGAAAATCTGGTACACCTTCACATCCTCGGAAGAGCGAAGGCGGTCAGGGATGATTTCTGGATTTAAGGGGACCTTGGCGGCCTGGTCGAGCACACCCTGCCAGAAGACATCGAAGTCGGGGGGTCTCGTCACCCTGCTAACGTATGTGTGGGGTGCACCTCTGGTCATGGTTAAAACCCCTTGTTGCCCCAAACAGCGGCCTCCGATGGGGAGGACAATACCGGTGGCAGCCTAGGGAGAGCCCGGTTTGGAGGTGGAATGGCATCGTCCGCGGCGCGGATGTCCACGAATGCGGCCCCGTCCGATAGCCTTGGCAAAACGCCTCCAATTATACACAATGGTTCCCGGAAACGCTCATAAACCGAACCGGGACTCGCAAACATGGAGACAGCGCTCTGGGCCATCGGCACCGTAACCACCGCCTCGTTGCTCGCCTGGACCATGCTGGTGCTGAGCCGAGGCGGCTTCTGGCGCACTGACCAACGGCTGCAGCGCCCGACTTCCAGCGAGCCCACGAGGCACGACTGGCCGTCGGTGGGCGTGGTGATACCGGCGCGCAACGAGGCGGATATCCTGCCCGAGTCGTTGCCCACGGTACTGCGGCAGGAGTACGGCGGGCCTGTCCACGCCTTCCTGGTCGATGACCGCAGCGAGGACGGCACGGGCGAAGTAGCCAGGCGTCTGGCCGCTGATCCCGGCGGTCCAGTCCAGCTCACGGTGATGGAGGGCCAACCCACGCCGCCCGGCTGGGCCGGGAAGACGTGGGCGCTCCGCCAGGGCGTTGAAGCGGCCGGCCACGAAGAGCCCGAGTTCCTGTGGCTTACGGACGCCGACATATCCCACCCGCCGCATACCCTGCGCTGCCTGGTGGACAAGGCAACCGGCGGCGGGCTTGACCTGGTCTCGCTGATGGTGCAGCTCAGGGCCGCGACTTTCTGGGAGCGCCTGCTGATTCCCGCCTTCGTGTACTTCTTTGGAATGCTGTATCCCTTCCGCTGGGTGAACGACCCTCGTATGAGGACGGCTGCCGCGGCGGGCGGGTGCGTCCTGGTGCGGCGCACCGCGCTGGAGCGGGCGGGGGGCTTCGAGCGGATCGCCGGCGCGATCATCGACGACTGCGCCCTGGCGGGGCAGGTCAAAAGGCGCGGCAGTGACCGTGGGGGCAGGCTATGGCTGGGCTTGAGCCAGGAGTCCCGCAGCCTGAGAGCCTACGACGGCCTGAAAGGGGTGTGGGAGATGGTGGCCCGGACAGCCTTTACGCAGCTCGAATACTCCCCGCTTCTTCTCGCGGCCGCCATCCTCGGAATGGCCGTGGTGTACGTAGCCCCACCTGCGGCGGCGGCCGGAGGGGTAGCGGCGCTGGTCACGGGCGAGAGTCCCGGCCTGTCCACGTGGGTGCTGGCCGCCGGTGCCTCGGCGTGGGCGCTCATGGCCGGCAGCTTTGTCCCGATGCTGCGATGGTATCGGGTCTCGTCCTTGCTGGGGCCGCTGCTGACCGTGGCCGGGGCGCTGTACACGCTGATGACGGTGGACTCGGCGGTGCGTCACTGGCGGGGAAGAGGCGGCGCGTGGAAGGGCCGGGCCTATTCGCGCCACCGTTCGCGTGGTCAACCCACGCCCTAGACGCAAGGAGAGACTCTTCGTCCGCTCAAGGCCGACTCAGACCCACAATCGTGTGCTCATGTCATTCTGAGCTCGGCGAAGACGACGAAGAATCTCGGCGGCCGTCAGGAACCCGGAAGGCCCCGCTGCTGCCTCCAAAGCGATGACGGCGTGGTTGGCCCGCTGTATAATGGCTTCGCGGCTTGTCCCGTCGGACCCGGCCGCCTTCCGCGGGGAAGTGTCGGAATTGGCAGACGAGCGTGGTTTAGGACCACGTGCCGAAAGGCGTGGGAGTTCGAGTCTCCCCTTCCCCACTTTTCACCCCCCATCAGATGCTGCGCAAGTGACCACGCGCACAGGGCACGCCCTGCACGTTCTGCTTGAGGGGCCCACACCCCTATGCTACGATTCGGGTATGGACCCTCAGCTCATCCGCAACTTCTGCATCATCGCCCACATAGACCACGGAAAGTCCACCCTCGCCGACCGCCTGCTCCAAGCCACCGGCGCCATCGAGCCCGGCAAGATGGTGGAGCAGGTGCTGGACACCATGGACCTGGAGCGCGAGCGGGGGATCACGATCAAGGCGCAGGCGGTGCGTCTCAGCTACCGGAGCGCGTCGGGACAGGAGTATCAGCTAAACCTCATCGACACCCCTGGGCACGTGGACTTCACCTACGAGGTATCGCGCAGCCTGGCGGCGTGCGAGGGCGCGCTGGTGGTGGTGGACGCCGCCCAGGGCATACAGGCCCAGACCCTGGCCAACGTCTACCTGGCCAAGGAGTATGACCTGGCGCTCGTGCCCGTGGTCAACAAGATAGACCTGGAGGTGGCTGAGCCTGAGCGGGTCGCGGGGGAGATCCAGCAGGCTTTCGGCTTCGGGGCCGACGAGATCATATTCGCCTCAGGCAAGGAGGGAACGGGCGTCGACGAGATCCTGGAAGCCATAGTCGACCGTATTCCTTCTCCCAAGGGCCGGCGGTCGGGGCCACTGCGGGCGCTCATATTCGACTCCAAGTACGACTCCTACAAGGGCGTAGTCGCCTACGCGCGCGTGGTCGACGGCGCGGCCACCGGGGGAAGTCGCCTCAAGATGATGTCGACGGGCGCGGAGGGGGAGGCGATGGAGGTGGGGGTCTTCCGACCGCACCCGACGCGGGTGGAGCGCCTGGAGGCAGGCGAGGTGGGGTATATCGCCACCGGGCTCAAGGCCGTGGGCGACGCCCCAGTGGGCGACACCATCACCCTGGCGCAGAATGGAGCGCCCACGCCGCTGGACAGCTACAAACCGATGAAGCCCATGGTCTTCGCCGGCCTGTATCCGGCCGACGGTGAGGACTACATCGCCCTCAAGGAGGCCCTGGAGAAGCTCAGGCTCAACGACGCGGCGCTCACGTTCCAGCCCGAGAGTTCGGCCGCCCTCGGCTCCGGTTTTCGCTGCGGATTCCTGGGGCTTCTGCACATGGACGTGGTGCAGGAGCGGTTGGAGCGAGAGTACGGCCTGAAGCTCCTGGCCACATCGCCCAGCGTCTCTTACAGGGCGGTGTTGACCGACGGCGGCGTCGAGGAGGTCGAGAACCCGTCCAAACTGCCGCCCTCGCAACGGATCGCGGAGATCCAGGAGCCCTGGTTAGACCTGACCATCCTGACGCCGGCCACGTTCATCGGCCCTATCATGGATCTGGTGACCAACCGGCGCGGTGAGTTCAAGAAGATGGAGTATATCCAGTTGGACGACGCGTCGGACGGCAAAGAAACGGCGCAGGAGGACGCACCGAAGGCCGAAACCCAGGCCGACGCGACTTCGACCGACAGCAAGGTCCTGCTAGAGTACAGTGTGCCTCTCTCCGAGGTGCTGGTGGACTTCTACGACCAGCTAAAGGCCCGAACCCAGGGGTACGCGTCCATGGACTACTCTGTCTCGGACTACCGGTCGGACAGGCTGGTGCGGCTGGACGTTCTGGTGAACGGCCAACCGGTGGATGCCCTCTCGGTAATCGTCCACAGAGACGGGGCGTACCAGAGGGGCAGGGAGTTGGTCGCGAAGCTGCGAGAGCTTATCCCCAGGCAGCTCTTCGAGGTCGCGATTCAGGCGGCTATAAGCAATCGCGTGGTCGCCAGAGAGAGCGTCAAGGCGCTGCGCAAGAACGTGCTGGCCAAGTGCTACGGCGGCGACGTTACACGCAAGCGAAAGCTGCTGGAGAAGCAGGCGGAGGGCAAGAAGCGCATGAAGAAGGTCGGGCGGATCGAGATACCGCATGAGGCGTTCCTGGGTGTCCTGAAGATGAACAGGTAGGGGCCCAGGAATCTTCCGTACGCACCCCGCCCCGAACGGTGTGTCAGGCTGTGCCACTTCGCCCCAGCGTGGTTATTTCCCACCCAGCCCGCCCCGGACGTTTGTCCCAGATAGCCCCACCCCACGGGGCGGACCGCTTCTGAGCTCACCCCCAGAGTGGGTGGAGCCAAGAGTATGGAGCTATGGGGACCTGCTTCGTTGACACCCGCTTTTCCGTCTACTAACATGAGACCGGGTCGTGCTAGGCGGGGAGATAGCGGTGCCCTGTACTCGCAATCCGCTCTAGCGAGGCTGAATTCCTCCCAGAGGTCCACCTCCCGAGACCACTGTCCCTGGACGCCGGTGTTGAGAGCTGGGTCCTACGCGGCGGAAACCTGTGAACCCCGTCAGGTCCGGAAGGAAGCAGCGGTAAGCAGTGGATTCCGGGCGCCGTGGGTAATCCTGGCTTGAGCCGCGTCCACGCGATACGTCCTCTGGAGAGATCGAACCGGAGGTGCACGGCCTAATACTTCCTCTGATACCTCCAATACGGACGTAAATCCCCCGTCCCGGAGTCAGCCCATCAGCCCCATACGCACCCCCACAAGCAAGCGGACCGCAAACGGCGCACGCCCTAAAAAGTCTCTGGGACAGCACTTTCTGGTGGACAGGCGCGTGTTGGGGCGCATATTGGACGCAGCCGAGGTCTCGCCAGAGGACTGGGTGGTCGAGATCGGTCCCGGGCGCGGCATCGTCACCAGGGAGCTGGCCCTCAGGGCCGGACGCGTGGTGGCTGTGGAGCTAGACGAGTCCCTATCTGCGCGGCTTTCGGGAGAGTTTGGCGACGACCCGAAGGTGGAGGTGGTTACCGCCGATGCCAGACAGGTGGACATAGGCTCGCTGGTGGAGGCCAACGCCCCGTACAAGGTGGTGGCCAACCTGCCGTACTACGCGGCATCTCCGATAGTGCGGCGCTTCCTGACGGCGGAGCACAAGCCTAGGCTGATGGTGGTCATGGTGCAGCGGGAGGTAGCGCGTGGAATGACCGCTGCTCCCGGCAAGATGGGCCTCCTTTCGGTGGCGGTCCAGGTGTACGGTCTGGCGCGCGTCGTCACTCTCGTGCCTCCCAGGGCGTTTCGGCCACCACCGAAGGTGACATCGGCCGTGGTCCGTGTGGACGTCTACGACGAGCCCGCCGTGGCCTTCGATTCTGAGGAGCGCTTTTTTCACCTGGTGAGGGCGGGCTTCAGTGCGCCCAGGAAGCAGATCCGCAACAGCCTACGCCACGGTCTTAAGGCGTCGGCGGATTCCGTCCAGACCCTGCTTTCACACGCGGATATCGATCCCACCCGCCGCGCCGAGACCCTGAGCCTGACCGAGTGGGCCTCCCTCTACCACGCCTACCAGGAGGCGATTCCCGTCGGAAGTCAAGATGCCGACGATTAAAGCATACGCCAAGGTCAATCTCACACTCGAGGTGCTTGGAAGGCGAGACGACGGCTATCACGACATCGCCTCGATAGTGCAAACTGTGGACCTCTTCGACACGCTAAGCCTGGAGCCTTCCGAGACCATTGAGCTGGAATGGGACCGGCCGGAGCCGGTGTCGCCCGACAACCTGGTACTGAGGGCGGCAGCGATGCTTAGGGATGTCGCGGGTGTGGACAAGGGCGCACAGATACGGCTCCAGAAGGCGGTCCCCCTCTCCGCCGGTCTCGGAGGAGGAAGCAGCGATGCCGCCGCAGCGCTGCACGGCCTTAACCAGATCTGGCAGCTCGGCATGTCCATCGACGACCTGATGCCGGTAGCGGCGGATCTGGGCTCGGACGTTCCGTTCTTCCTTCACGGAGGCACTGCCATGGTCCAGGGCCGTGGCGAGCGCGTCCGGCCGCTCCCGCCGGCGGACCTCGAATGGCTCATCCTGCTGGTCCCCGATATCCACATCCCCGACAAGACCGCGATGCTTTACGGTAGCCTCTCCGACCGGAACATGACCAGGGGGGCCCTCACGCGTAAGCTGGAGGCCCGTATCATGGGCGGCGGCGACGTGCCACCCCAGTTCCTGTTCAACGCCTTCGACGAGGTCGCTTCCGATGCCTTTCCAGGCCTCGAGGAGTACCGGGAGGGGTTAAGTTCCGCGGGAGCCAGGGAGGTCCATCTGGCGGGAAGCGGGCCGACGCTGTTCGCGCCCGTGTCAAGTAGGGAGGTGGGTACCGCCTTTCAGCTCATCCTCCAGCACCAGCGCGGCTGGCAGGCGCATCTCGTGTCCACACACCAGCCCTCCGGAGTACGGCGGTGAGCGCCGTCATAGCGGGCGCGGCTAGCGGCATGGTCATGGCCGTGGTGTTCGTACCAGTCGGGGCCATGATTCTTTTCTCCATGGCTAAAGAGCCCTCACCCAGGTTCAGGGCATTGCTGGGAAAACACTCTCCGATGAAGCTGGTGATGCCGGCGGTGGTGCTGGCGTACCCGGTATGGGGTGCCATAGGCGCCGTGATGGGGCTGCTATACAACGTCAGCGAAGAGGCGGCGCCACGTGGAGGCATCGGAAGCTCCAACCTGGCCTTCACGCTGGCCGTCGTGATTGGGGCGGCTTTGTTTGCCGTACCGCTGTGGGCGCTCTTCAGACGCATGAAGATAGGACTCGCGGTGATGGGGCTGGCCTTCGCCGGCGTCTTCGGGTGGTTTCTTCCGCTGTTCGCCTCGTGAGGTCGGGCTGACTAGTCAAAACGTGGTTGATAGTCCTGGGGCGTAACCCCGCCCCGGGGTGGTTAGTCCTGCCCGGCCCTCCCTCGACGGTGTCCTGCAGTGACCCTGGAAACGCCCGAATGGAAGTTGCTGTACAATCGGCGTGTAGCTGTAGAAAGGGTGTTCGGTAGGCTCAAAGACCATCGCGTCTTCAATAGGGTCAGAGTGCGGGGAATTAGAAAAGTTACCGTCCAATGTTATCTGTCCGTCATGGTAAGTCAGGCCCAGGCACTCACCACAGGTTGTAGGGTCCAAGTCCGGAAGGTGGCGTAGTTGGAGAACATCGACCCTGCGTACGACTATATTGAACAGGAGATTGAAACCCTCAAGAACTTGATGGCGTTCGGCGACTCGCGCCTCTGTAACGACGAACTGTCCACTTACTTACTAAGGTTAATAGTCGAGCAGAGACAACAAATTCTTTTCATGCGAATACAATTCAGACTGTATATGGTCGCTACTGGGTTCAAAAGCCAAGAGGCCAAAGCCCTCCAAGCAGATAGGGCTCTCGTAACCCAGGACACCGTATTCAGAGCAGCATTCCCTCATGTCGATGACCCTGTTAGCTATTTTGGGGATTGGCTGAAGAGTCTTGATGATAAATTCGCTGAGTTGGGGGTACAAAATCTAATGGCGCGATCTTCTGCGCTAACCCCTCCCCCATAGCCACCTCCATATACAGACTAGACCGCTCTGCGGCTTCTCGATT
This sequence comes from Dehalococcoidia bacterium, assembly GCA_965249225.1. Classification (GTDB taxonomy): domain Bacteria; phylum Chloroflexota; class Dehalococcoidia; order Lucifugimonadales; genus CBDFLT01. Next base: position 365,777 of record CBDFLT010000009.1, read on the forward strand.
TATCTCCTCCCGCACTCTTTCCTTTGTTAATTCCGTTTTCTCTTTAGTCGCCAATTTTCACCTCCTACTATTATTGCTCTGCGTGCCTATGGCATAGTGTTCCTGGCCTTATCCCTTCGCGAGTTTTGAATAAAGCTACATTGACCCCTAGTGAGGTCGCAACTAGAATGATGCCAGCCCGACTTCGACATTAGAGGACCCCCTTTGGCCATCTTCGATCTGCACGTCCACACGGTCACTGGAAGCAGTGACAGCAGCCTGACCCCAGAGCAGCTAATAGAGGAAGCTGCTCGCATCGGCCTGGACGGAGTGTGCCTGACCGAGCACAGCGGGGGGTGGGACGACGAGGAGTTTCGACGCGTTTTCGAGGAGACGGGCATCACGGTAGTCAGGGGCCTCGAAGTCACCACCGACATGGGACACATCCTCGTGCTGGGGCTGCACAAGGTCAGCGGGCTGAGGACGGAGGTGGACAAGGCGGGCGGCGTGATGATCTCGGCTCACCCGTTCCGCTACCTGTTCGGCGGCCACCCCTACAACGTCAACCTCCTCTTCGAGGACGCCGAACGCCGACCAAAGACGCCCCAGGAGGCCGCGGACCACCCGGTGTTCCAGATGGTGGACGATGTCGAGGTCGCCAACGGAGCAAACACCTACGAGGAGAACTACTTCTGCTCAGAGACGGCTCGGGCGCTGGGCTTCTCCGGCACCGGCGGTAGCGACGCCCACTCCGTCCACGGCCTAGGGAAGGGCATCACGATCCTCGACGGAGATGTGAAGTCGGAGGCCGACCTGATCGACGCCATCAGGGCCAAGGCGTTCGCGCCCGGCGAAATTCTTGATACCGGCGAGGTGCTCGCGTTCCGCGACCGGGTCGCCGATCCATCTTAAGAGACTTAGGCTGGAGCCGGTCCAGCGGAGGCCACGTCGCCCAGCTTGGATGTACGCATGTCCCGAATAGCTCCATACACGTCTGCGCTCGAGGATGTCTGGGTGGCGCTGGACCTGGAGACCACTGGGCTATGGCCTGATAATGACGACATCATCGAGGTGGGCGCGGTCAGGTTCCAGGGAGACCGTGTCCTCGATACCTTTCAGACGTTCGTCAACCCAGGGCGGCGCCTCAGCGACTTTATCAAGCGGTACACCGGCATCAGACAGCGTGACGTGGACGGTGCGCCGCCTTTCAAGGCGATTTCAGGGCAACTGGCCTCGTTCGTCGGCTCGTCACCGATAATCGGGCACAACCTGGGGTTCGACCTGGGGTTCCTCAGCGAAAATGGGCTCGATTTACGAAACCCCCGGTCCGACACTTGGGAGATGGCCTACGTCTTGCTTCCGGAGGCCCGGGACTACTCCCTCGGCGGCATCTCGGCATCTCTGGACATAGCTCACCCACAGCCCCACAGGGCCGACGCGGACGCTCTGGTCACACAGCGGCTCTTCGTAAAGCTGGCCGGGATGGCCCTGGAACTGGACGCCAACACGTTGGCCGAGATGGGACGGCTGGCCGCGCGGTCCCCCTGGGTGCTGTCGTACCTTTTGAGAGGTATAGAGGCCCAGAGAATCGGCACGGCCTCTCCACAGCCGACCGCCGTCGGCGTCGACGGTGTGGACACCGGGGCCCTCAAGCGTCGCCTCAAACGCGTAAAGTCCCTGCGTCCCAACAAGGCTGTCCGTGAGCTGGACGTGGACCTTGTCGCGTCTCTACTGAGCAAAGGCAGCCCTCTGGCGAAGGCCGTGCCGGCATTCGAGGAGCGGTCCCAGCAGGTGGCCATGACGAGGGCGATAGCCGAGGCCATCAACGAGGGCAAGCGCCTTATCGTGGAGGCGGGCACCGGAGTGGGCAAATCGTTGGCCTACCTGCTGCCGGCCGCGCTCTACGCTCTGGACAACAACAAGCGCATCGTCATCTCGACCAATACCATCAATCTCCAGGAGCAGCTCCTCACCAAGGACATCCCTACCCTGGTGGAGGGCCTCGCCGGAGTCGAGAGAGTCCCAACCCAGGACCTGCGTTTCACTCAACTCAAAGGACGCGCCAACTACCTCTGCGTGAAGCGATGGGCCCATCTACGCTCCCTCGAAAGCCTGTCGGGCAACGAGGCCCGGATGCTGGCGAAGACCCTGGTGTGGCTTCAGTCGACCGCTACGGGGGACAGGAGTGAGCTGAACCTTGGCGGCGGAGGCACAGCGGCCGCCTGGGACCGGCTGTCGGCGCAGGGCGCTCGAGGGTGCCCAGCATCCACCGGCCCGTGTTTCCTACGAGCCGCGAGAGAGAGGGCGGCGGCGGCACACGTGGTCGTCGTCAACCACGCGCTCCTGATGTCGGACATCACCGCCGGCGGCACGCTGATACCGCCGCACGACATCCTGATCATAGACGAGGCCCACCACTTGGAGGAGGAGGCCACCAGGCACCTGGGATTCGAGGTGGGCCAAGCCGGAATCGACGACCGCCTCCAGTCGCTCAGCGGGGAGCGCGGCCTCCTTCGCGAGGTGATCGCCGCCTTCCGAGGCGCATCGGCGAAGACGACGCGGCGTGAGACCGTGGAGAAGATAGCCAGTCAGACGGCGGTGCTGCTCCCAGAGGTCCGGGAAAGGATGTCCATCCTGTTCGCGTCCCTGGGAAGAATTCTCGATGCGCGGGAAGGCGAGGGTGTCGATGGGTCCGAGGCCCGGATTACCTCGGGCATGAGGGCCCAGCCCGACTGGTCGGAACTAGAGATAGTTTGGCAGCACGCGGACGTGGTCCTGGCCGAGCTTGGCAACAGCCTGCGAGGGCTTGACACGGCGCTGGACGGGCTTGAAGACTCCGGCCTGATCAACTACGAGGGCCTCATGATGGAGATGGCGAACCATCTTCAGTCAAACGCCGAGCAGAGGCAGAGGCTGAAGGAGGTGATCCCTAACCCTAAATCCGACGGCATCTACTGGGCGACGCGCGGCCGCCGCGACGGCAACATCACTCTGCACTCTGCGCCGCTGCAGGTGGGTGAGCAGCTTGACCACCTGCTGTACTCCCGCAAGGACTGCGTCGTCTTGACCGGGGCCACTTTGAGCGCCAATGAATCATTTCAACACATCGTGGACCGCACTGGCTTCAAGGACGCCGACGAACTGCTGCTGGGATCGCCGTTCGACTATCCCCGGGTCGCGCTGGTATGCGTTCCAGAGGATATGCCGGAGCCATCATCTCCCGGGTACCAGGCGGAGCTGGAGCGAGCCATCACCGACGCGGCGGTGGCCGCGGGGGGACGCACCATGGCCCTGTTCACCTCTCACGCTTCGCTCCAGGCGGCGGCGGCGGCCGTCCGCGGAGACCTGGAGGCCCAGGGCATCAACGTGCTGGCACAGGGCATCGATGGAACTCCACATCGGATTCTGAGCCAGTTCCTCGAGGACCGTAGCTCGCTGTTGCTGGGCACCGCCAGCTTCTGGGAGGGGGTTGATCTGGCGGGGGAGTCTCTAGAGGTGTTGCTACTCTCGCGTTTGCCCTTCAGTGTGCCCACAGATCCCGTATTCGCGGCCCGGTCAGAGCTTTTCGAGTCCCCGTTCATGGAATACGCGGTGCCGCAGGCCGTCCTGCGCCTGAGGCAGGGCTTCGGCCGGCTCATACGAACCAAGAGCGACAGGGGGGTCGTGGTCATCCTCGACCGCCGAATCATCTCTCGCGGGTACGGCAAGGCGTTCCTGGACTCGCTACCGCAGTCAACTTTTCACTTGTGCCGGCTCGACACGATAGGGGAAGAGATAAGAAGTTGGGTGGGAAGATAGCCAGTGCTCATACCGATCAAACAGGCCTTCGATCTGGAGAGCACCCTGTACAGCGGACAGTCGTTCCGCTGGCGGAGAGACGGCGACTGGAGCGTCGGCGTCGTGTTCGACAACATCGTTAAGGTCCGCCAGGTCTCGGAGGGTATAGAGTACGCATGCGGCCCAGATGAGGAAACCGACGTCACGCCGCTGCTGACAGAGTACCTCGGCCTCGGAAGCGATCTGGACCACATCTACCACTCGGTGGCCAAAGACGAGCGGATAGTGAGGGCGATCGGCAAATATTGGGGAATGCGGATTCTGCGTCAAGAGCCGTGGGAGTGCCTTATCTCTTTTATCATCTCTTCGAACTCCAATATCTTGCGAATAAGCGGCCATGTGGAAGACCTGGCGAACACGTTCGGGCGCCCGCTTCGATATGGCGGGCACACAAGGAACACCTTCCCCGCTCCGAGCGTGCTGCGGGACGTGGGCGAGCGACGGCTGAGGGAGATGCGCCTGGGATTCCGGGCGCCGTACGTCGATGCCACGGCAAAAATCGTGGCGGATGGCGAGATAGACCTGTTTGCGCTCAGAGAGGCGGCCTACGACGAGGCGCTGCAGACGCTAACCAGTCTGCCTGGAGTCGGCGACAAGGTAGCTAACTGCGTGCTCCTGTTCTCCCTGGACAAGCTCGAGGCTTTCCCCGTGGACGTGTGGGTAAGGCGGGCGCTCCAGGAGTGGTATCTGGACGAGCGGAAAAAGAAGCTCTCAGCCGAGAAAATGCGTCTTTGGGCGCGCGAGTATTTCGGCCCATACGCCGGCTACGCCAACCAGTACATGTTCCAGGACAGGCGGCTGCAGACCAAATAGTGAGGAATTAAGTCCGCGCTACGGTGATGCGCCGGACGCTTACTGAAGCTGGACCCAGTCCCCGCCCAGCCGGTCGAAGCGGCGATGGAACTCCTCCACCGGCTCGCTGGAGATGGGCAGCTCGTTCTCGACCAACGCGATGTTGGAGAGCATATGGGAGGGGTTACGGGTGCCGACGATGGCCGTATCCACCTCCGGATGGGCGAAGACGAACCCGAGCGCGAGAAGGATGTCGCCGTCGGGCGCACCGGGTATGGGGCCCATGCGGGCCACCTCCTGGGCTCGTTGGAAGTACTCGTTAGCGTACTCCGAAGGGCTCCGGGCCGCACCCCACGCGCCGTTGGCGATAGGGCGCTTGATTATTATCCCCATGTCCCTCTCTTTGGCGAGAGCGAGAATCCCCCTAGTCCTGGCGTGCTGCTCCACGACGTTGAAGCTGGTTTGAAGGGTGTCGAACACGCCGCTCTCTACGGCCCAGAGCGCCTCGTCGTTGTCTCCACTGTAGCCGGTGAACCGCGTCTTACCGGCTTCCTTGGCCTTCAGCAGCGCCTCGGTGGCCTCGCCCCGCTTTAACGTGTCCAGATCGCACGAGTGAATCTGCACCAGGTCGAGGTAGTCGGTATTCATGCGGGCCAGGCTCCGGTCGATGCTGTCGGTGACGGTCTGCGCGGAAAAGGGCGTCCCAACGTAACCTCCGACGACGTCCCCGCACTTGGTCGCGAGAACGTATTCGTCCCGTCTGTGGGCGACCGTACGCCCGATCAGCTCCTCGCTGGTCTCGTAACAGGCGGCGGTGTCGAGGAAGTTGATCCCACCATCGAGGGCGGAGTTGAGCACATTCCCGGCCCTCTCCACGTCGGCCGGCGCGAGGCTATAGTTCTGACCAATCTCGGCCAGCCCCGCACCCAGCATGCTCACCATCAGGCCTGTCTTGCCGAGCGCCGTCTTCTTCATTTGCCGTTGCTCCCTGTCACATCCCCTGGCCAGTCGTCATGGAAGACTTTCAATCCCCAGAACCCCCGGCGCCGGTGGGCTGACGCGGATCGGGTTAGTCCGTGTCATCGAAGAGAGTTAGGGACTGGGGCCGGAGTCACCCTCTCGTCGGCGCTTGTCGGCCAGGGTCCAGAGCCCGGCGACTACCAGAGCCGCACCCATTAGCTTGATCAGATCACCGGGAATGAAAGGGTACATCCCCTTGGAAAACACCGTCTCCCAGGACACAAAGCCGAATGCGCCCAGCCAAAGCAGTCCTGGCACGTATACCACGAGATTGCCCAAAAGCATAGGCCAGAGCCCGCGTCCTCGGTTCCAACCGTGCTGCGACATGTACCCAACCAGCCACGTGGCGGCAATGAACCCGATTATGTAACCTGCCGTAGGACTCCCGGAGACGTAGGCCCAGCCATTACCGCCACCCTGGAAAACCGGCACCCCGGCCATCCCCAGGAAATACCACACCAGAATAGTAAAGAGGCCCCAGCGTACGCCCAGAACCCCGGTCGTCAACAGAACTCCGAAGGTCTGGAGCGTGATAGGGACAGGGTTATCGGGCAGGTAGAACCGAGCCCGGCCCATTCCCACCAGGATGCCCACAAACGCCAAGGCGATGACGAACCTGTGAATTGTGGTCGCTGACGGCAGCAGAGCTTCCAGCAGGGACCGCTCATAGGCCCCTATCAGCCTCAACGGCCGCAACTCAAATAGCGTATCGACTCTCTTTGCGACTTCTAACACTAGATTTCTCCTCCTGCCAGATGGAGGCGTAAGCCTCCTAGTGAAACAGACAGCCTATCGAGGCGGGATGGCTAGCGAACGGACTCAAGCTGCACCGCGGGGAGAGGCCGTCGGATTTACCGAACGTGAGTATACGAGCGGCCCTGTGCGGTGTCAATCAATCTGGGTCAGATATCCCGTCACGGGGAACGTCGCAGGTCCCGGAACCGATAGCCGACATTCCAGATGGTCTCGATGAAGGAATGCTCGGCGTCGTCTATCTTGCTGCGCAGGCGGCGAATGTGTACGTCAACCGTGCGGGTGCCGCCGAAATAGTCGTAGCCCCATATCCGGCTGAGAAGGGCCTCTCTGTCGTAAACCCGGCCAGGGTGCGAGGCCAGGAGACGCAGCAGCTCATACTCCTTGAAGGTCAGGTTGATGCGCCTCTCTTTGAGCGAGACCTCGTAGCTATCAGGATTGATCACCAGGTCGCCCACCTGGATCGTGCCGGCTTGGCTGGATGAACGCCTGCGCCAGAGCGCGCGCTTGACCCTGGCGAGCAGCTCGTCCAAGTCCGGCGGAGTGACCACGAAATCGTCGATGCCCAGGCTAGGATCGAGGTCGGAAACCTGCTCTGCGGACACCAGCGCCACCGCCGGCAGCTTCTCTCGCAGGCACCTGTCGATGCAAGCCCTGATCTCATGCTCTCCCATAGACGAGAGGTTAACGAGGGCGACGCGAGGCGATTCCTCTCCCGGCTCGAAGTCCAGGTCCGCCTCGCCTGCCACGAAAACCGCCGATATGCCGTGGCCCTTCAGATGGGCCAGCAGCCTCGCGCGCAGGTCATCGAACTGAGCGAACCGCATTCGGTCAATGGTCATGGTGTCTCGAACATCCTTTTAACGGCCAATCCTCTCATTCAGAGCTTGCGGCCCTCCATTGCTCCGGCACTCCTTTTAGTCAGAGGGATCATTCTCACCCCCGCCATGGAAGCTATTTCAGCAGGCGTATCGCCAGAGGGTAGCGATACTCTTGCCCCCTGCTGGCGCGGACCGCCGCCGTAATTACCGCGACGATAGCAAACAGGATCACCGCAAACAGGATCACCGCAGACAGCAGCGGGATCCCAATGGCAATCAATACAAGTATGCCGCTGGCGATGAGATAGATCCAAACGCTGATCTGGAAATTGACGGCTTCTTTGCCGTGGTCATCTATGAACAGAGACTCCTCGCGCTTCATGAGCCAAATGATCAGGGGGGCGATGACGTTACCAAAGGGAAAGACGAAACCCGCGATGGCGCTTAGGTGGCATAAAACCGCTATATTCCGGTCACCTCGCGTCAGCTCCTCCTCAAGCTGGCCTGCCTGGCGCAGGTCGTCACTTGGCGGCAGTTCAGGCTCCGCCGTCGGCGACGGATCAGCTTCATCAGTAGCCAGCCCGGACCCGCAATTGGGACAATAACGGGCATCCTCCACCGCCTCTGTGCCACACTCATGGCAGTATGGCATAACTACACCCTCCAGTTAATTGCTGCCTGACGCTATCGTCCTGTTTGACGCCCGACACGGCGTACCCGCACGTCTATACGACTATAGGGCAGCCGGAAGGCGGTTTCAACCCTTGCGTTGGCAGTAGATGGCATCAAACCGCTACCCACTCCACGGCGGTTGGATTCCACCTATTCCAACTTGCCTATCGACCCCTAATGGCCACCCCGCACCAGATGGTTAAATCCCACTAGAAGTGTGCTCCACGCTTCCGGCCATTATATCCAGGTACGCTCATCCACCGCATAAGGGATGCCAAATGGGGATGTGGTATCATCCGCACCACCAAGAAAGAGGCCACGGAGGGCGCTATTGCGGGTAGTCTTTATGGGCACGCCAGCGTTCGTAATCGGTGTGCTGTCCTCGCTCCAGGACGCCGGGCAGCAAGTCGTCGGCGTTTACACCCAGCCGGACCGCCCAAGCGGCAGGGGAAAGCGGCCGACCGCTCCGCTGGTGAAGCGGTTCAGCCTCGAGCGGGGTCTGAAGGTGTTCCAGCCCACCTCACTCCGCGCGAAGGGTGTGCATGAGGAGATGGCGTCGCTGTCGCCGGATGTCGTCGTTGTGGCGGCCTATGGCCGGATCCTCCCAAGTGCTATTCTTGACGTTCCGCCGCTGGGGCTCCTGAACATCCACCCCTCGCTGCTTCCCAGGTACCGTGGCCCCTCTCCAGTGTCATCGGCTATCCTCAACGGGGACGAATTGAGTGGCGTCACCATCATGAAACTGGACGAGGGGATGGACACAGGCCCTATCGTCGCCCAGCGGGAGACCCAAATCAGACCCCATGAGAACGCCGAATCCCTCACGACCCGACTGTTCGCCATGGGCGCCGAGCTCGTGGTGGAGGTCCTGCCAAGATGGCAACGCGGCGAGCTGACAGCCCGGGCGCAGGACGAGTCCGGAGCCTCTGTGACGGCGCTCCTTTCCCGTAAGGACGGTGAAATCGATTGGGGCCAGCCCGCCGATCGCTTGGCCAGGCAGGTGCGAGCCTACCATCCATGGCCAGGCACGTTCGCCCACTGGCGGGGACGCCTGCTCAAGATTATCGAGGCTTCCGCGGAGGGCACAGAGGCGGGGACGGCCACACCTCAAGGGCGGGTGATAGCGCTAGAAGACGGCGGCTTCGCCATCGGGACGGGTCGCGGACTGCTGGTGGTGCGCAAGGTGCAACTGGAAGGGAGGAGGCCATTGGACGCCCAGGAGTTCGTGCGGGGCAACCATGATTTCGTGGGATCGACCGTAGGCCGGTGAAGCCTCACTCGAGGCCCGACAGGCGAGGCTGAAAGGCTTCGTCCTTCTTATCGGTGCTGGTGGCGAAGCCGCCAACACCTACGCCAACCAGGCGGAACAGCCTGCCGGGGGCCATCTCGCCGCGGACCAGTGCGCTCGCCACCTCGGCGATCTCTCCGGCGGCCTGGACCGGCTCGGCCAGAGTCTTTTGGCGGGTAAAGGTGGTGAAGTCCGACAATCGTAGCTTGACCTTCACGGTAAACCCTTCCAGCTTGCTGCTCTGGAGGTGCCGGGAGACGCGCTGGCTGAGCCGGCTAACCAGCTCAAGCAGGACCTCGGGATCTCCGGTGTCCTGGGCAAGGGTTGTCTCCGCGCTGACGGACTTGGCCTCTCGTTCGACCACTACAGGGCTGTCATCCTGACCAAGGGCGAGCAGACGCATATAGCGTCCAGTCCGGCCAAATCTCGCGCTGTACCACTCCTCGGTGAGCGATGCCATCTGTCCGATGGTACGAACGCCCTCCTCGGCGAGGCGAGTGTTCGTCTTGGGGCCGATTCCCCACAGCTTATTCACGGGTAAGGGCGACAGGAACTCGCGCTCCGAGCCCGGGGGCACAATGGTAAGGCCGTCGGGCTTGTCCATATCGGACGCGATCTTGGCCACGGACTTGCTGATGGCGACACCCACGGAGATGGTCAGCCCAAGCTCGTTCTCCACCCTCCGCTTGAGGTCCGCGGCGATCCGGCCGGGTTTGCCACCAGCGGCCACCAGCTCGGTGACGTCAAGGTACGCCTCGTCGAGGGAAAGCGGCTCCACCAGCGGCGTGATTTCGCCGAATATGCCCATGACCTGGCGCGAAACCTGCGAGTAGCGACCGAACCTCGGCTTCACCAGGATGGCCTGTGGACAGCGCTGAAGAGCGGTCCTCATGGGCATGGCGGAGCGAACGCCGAAGGCGCGGACCTCGTAGGAAGCCGAAGCCACCACACCTCTTCCCTCTGGGCTTCCTCCAACGACTACCGGCTTGCCTCGCAGCGAAGGGTTGTCAAGCTGCTCCACCGAGGTGTAGAAGGCGTCGAAATCGGCATGGAGGATGCAGCGTGTTGTGCGAGCTGTAATGCCCATGGGAGTTTTCGGGCTGTTTGAGGTTATTTCAATAGGCCAACAGAGTCGTGGATTATGGCCCTCCCCAAACGGCACTGGATGACGCTCCACCTCCTGCATTCCCCACTTTTCAACAACCTTCAGACGGAGCCGTCAATTACGACATCCAGGACCGCGGGCTCTCCCAGTTCAATTGCATAGCGCAACGCCGGAGCCAGCTCGGACGGGTCTTCTATTTTACGCCCATAGACCCCCAAGGCCTCGGCTATGCCTGAGATATTCAGGGGAACGGGAAAGTCCATCCCGATGTACTGGCTTGGGGAGTCACCCTGAGAGAGCACCTGGGTCTTGTACGCATTCATGTTCACCTTCAAGATACGGTACGATCGGTTGTTGCAGACGACGTAGACCACCGGAATCCCGGAGTTATTAGCGGTCCACAGCGCCTGTATGGTCATCATCGCGGTTCCATCGCCGACGATGGCCACGACCGGCCTATCGGGGTTGGCCAGCTTCACGCCCATCGCCCCTCCCATGCCCCAGCCAATGGCGCCGCCTCGTTCCCCGTAAATGCTTCCGGGTTCGTCGAAGGCGATCGCGCCCAGGACTGCGTCGCGGTGGCTTATGGAGTCGTCGATGATGACGCCATCGCTCGGAAGAGCGTCTGCGACTTCGGCCATCAGCCGCTCCGCGGCAATCGGCCGTTGGTCCCACCGACGCTTCAGCCGCTCCTGCCAGGCCGCCTCCTGAGCCGCCTTCTCCTCGCCCACAGACGCCGCCCTGCTCCTGGCGGCCTCCATAGCGGCGCCAGACATCACCTCCCTGAGAGCGTCCGCAAGCTGGGTCAGGGCCGTCCTGGGGTCGGCTATGATTCCGACGTCCGTGGCCTCGGTCTTCCCAACCTCCAGGGCCGACGAGTCCACATGGACCAGCTTCGTTCCCGGGGCCAAAGCGGAGCCATGATAGTAAAAGTCCCCTGGGAAGGCGTTAAGCCCAACCACCAATACGGTGTCGGCCGAGGCCAGCTTCTCCCTAGCGGCAGGTGTGCCGGCGGCGATCAGTCCCAGAAACTGGGGATGCGAGGAGGGGAAGTTCATCTCGGAGTAGGAGCCGGCGTACACCCTGGCACCAAGGATTTCCGCCACACGCACCGCCTCGGCAGTCCCGCCGGACTGGGCCAGCCGGTCACCGACCACCATCGCAGGACGCGACGCCGAAGCAAGAATGTCGGCTGCATCCTCCACGGCGCTCCTATCGGGCGCGATGCGAAAGTAGCCCGCGGGAGACGGGAAAATGTCCACCTCGCCCTCCTCGTCCAGGGCGTTGAGGGAAAAACCGACGTAGGTCGGTCCCATAGGAGGAGTCTTCGCCTCCTTGAACGCGCGACGGAGAACGCCGGGAGCCTGCTGTGGGTGGGTAACCTCGGCGCTCCACTTGGTAAAGAGTCGTACCATCTCCGCCAGGTCCGTGCGCCCCCCGGCTAGATTACGAACGTCTTTGTTGGCCGATGTGAGCACGAGAGGCGTGCCGCCCTGATGGGCGTTGTGAAGCAGGCTTATACCGTTGGCGAGCCCCGTCTCGATGTGCAGGCTGACGAAGGAGGGACGTCCGGTGGCGCGCGCATATCCGTCTGCCATCCCCATGGCAACCCCTTCCTGGGTGGTTAGCACATACTTGAGCTCGGGATAGCCTTCAAGAGCGTCCTGCATAGGGCCTTCGCTGGTGCCGGGGTTACCGAATATGTACTCGACACCCTCGGCCATAAGCATCTCCATTAGAGCGTGCTTGCCCTTCATTTTGGCCATTGGGTAAACCTCTTTGGTACACTGGTCGCAGTTACAGTACTCGAGTCCGGTGGACGTGGCAACATGGAGGACGGTGTTGGTCAAGGCATACGTGCTGATCGAAATGCTGGCGGGCTACTCGGAAAAACTGGCCAGTAAACTGAAGGGGCGAGAGGTAGTCCACGGCCTGGACAGGGTCACGGGACCCTACGACGTCATCGCCGTGGTGGAGGCAGAGGACATCAACGGCGTCAGCGAGGTGGTGTCCAATGAAATACACTCCCAGCCTGGTGTGGTACGCACCACCACGTGCGTCTCAATGAAGTGACTCGCCTATCCAGAATCAAGCACCGTCTTGCCCTGGATCAGCCATTACGCCCGTTGGATAACGGCAGCACCACCGGCGTCCCACTCTGCGGGTGGCGCAGAAGCTGCACCTCGACTCCATAGACCTCGGAGATGTTTTCCGGCGTAAGGACATCTTCAGGCGGACCGTCGGCGTACTCGCGCCCTTCAGCCAACATGACGATCCGGTGACAGTACTGGGCGGCAAGCGTGAGGTCGTGCATCGCCATGAGGACCGCACCACCACGCCGCCTCTGAACGTCGCTCGCCAGGTCCATGATTCGGGTCTGGTGGGCGAGGTCCAGGCTGGAGGTCGGCTCGTCCAGCAATAGCAAGGGCGCCTCCTGGGCGAGGGCCATGGCAACCGTACCCCTCTGGCGCTCACCTCCGGAGAGGGTCCCTACCTCCCGGTCCCAAAGGTGTAAGGTCCCGGTCATCTCCATAGCCCTGCGGGCGATTTTGAGGTCCTTGTAGCCCTCCCACTGGAGCAGCTTCAGGTGAGGATTCCTTCCCATCAAGACGAGGTCGATAAGGGCGAAGCTCAGGGGCAATTGGGGGTTCTGGGGGACGACCGAGACCAGCCTGGCCCTTTCGCTGGGCTTAAGGGCGGTGAGGTCGGTCCCATTTACTGTGACTCTGCCCCCAGATGCCTTCAGCGCCCCGCTTATCAGCCGCAGCAGGGTGGTCTTACCTGCGCCGTTAGGTCCAACGATCCCAACAAACTCACCTTCGCGAGCTTCTATACTCAGCCCGGCCAGGATGTCCCGGCCTCCGTACCCGAATCGAAGGTTCTCGACTACAAGCATTGGCAGTGCCACTACTACATAGCCACGCGTTTGCGGAGCCTGAGTAGATAAATAAAGAAGGGAGCTCCACAGAAGGCCGTCACCACGCCTACCGGCAGCTCGGCGGGGCTGGCCACCGTTCTGGCGACCAGGTCGGCCAGGACAAGAAACGTTGCACCGACGATGGCCGCCATAGGCAACAGGAAGCGGTAATCAACGCCCCACAGGAGACGCACCACGTGGGGAGCTACAATTCCCACGAACCCGATGATGCCGCTGAACGACACCGCGGCCGCAGTCGCCAGAGAAGCCGCCGCGATCAAAAGCACCTTCGTACGCTCCACGTTCACCCCAAGCTGACGGGCCTGTTCCTCGTCAAGCTGAAGTACGTTCAGGACTCGGCCGTACGCCAGCATGAGAAGAACGCTTGGAACGAGGTAAGGCAGGATTACGAGGCTGTGTTTCCACTGCGCCGAGATGAATCCTCCCATAAGCCAGCTCAGGACCGGGCGCACGTCGGGGTCGCTTCGGATCATAAGCAAGCTGGTGACGGCCACGGCGAGCGAGGAGACGGCCACCCCCGCGAGGATCAGAGTGGTAAGCGGCAACCCTTCCGCATGACGGGCGACTGTATAGGCGACCGTGACGGCGACTATGGCGCCTGCAAAGGCGGCGAGGGGAAGCAGACTGAAGCCGTGAATATAGATGGGACTGCCGTTCACCAGCACGACGGTGGCCCCCAGACCAGCGCCGGAGGCCACACCTATGAGAAAGGGATCGGCCAGCGGGTTTCTGAACAGGCCCTGGAACGTCCCTCCCGACATGGCCAGAGCGCCGCCTACGATCGCGGCCAAAGCTATCCGGGGGAGCCTTAGCTGCCAGAGAATGGTGTCCCAGGCCTCAGGCCAGGTGGGGGTTATGTCGACCCACGGCAACTTGGACGCCAGTATCTGAAACACGGTCGGGAACGGAATTCTTATGGAACCCTGGCTCGCGGCCAGAACCGCCACAAGCACCAGGACTCCCAGACCCATCACCATGGGCCTAAACGGATAAGACGACGCATACGGGTGCGTATTAAGGCCGCCGCGGACCGGCTGAACAGACGACGCAACCTCCTGGAAAGTCGCGTCGATGCCTCTACGAAAAGGGAACCTTATCATTGATCCCCAATAAACAGCGGTGCATACGCCATGTTCGCCAGCTCCTCGATCCAGTCAACGAATCTTGGGCCCGGGATACTCAGGAACTCGAAGGACACCTCGAAGACCTGGCCATTTTTTACGGCCGATACGTCCTCGAAGGCCGGATTGCTTTGAATAACCTCCGAGTCCACTGTGACGATGACCTGGGGATTTCGCTCCACGATCACCTCGGGACTCAACTGGGCAAACCCAGATAGGTCGTCGGCGACATTCCTAAGCTTCAGGAGCTGGAAAACCTCGCCGATTAACGTGTCGGGCCCTGGGGTCCACAGACCGCCAACGTCAAAGAATATCGATAGCCCCTGACCGTACGGCGCCATCGTCTCCCGGACCGCCGCCACGCGCGCCTCGAACACGGAGGCCAACTCCTCCGCCGGGGTGCGATTCCCGGTGATGTGGCCCCACATGCGTATGTTATCGGCCACCTTGGGGAAATCGTTGTTCAGGGTCTCCTGGTAGAACACCTTCAGGCCCGCTCTCTCCAAGTCGGGGACGAAGGTGTCGGAAAAGACGTAGACCAGGTCCGGTTCGAGGGCAACGATCTCCTCGATATTCATGTTGAACGCGTCGCCTACCTTCGGGATGCCGGCCACCTGCGCCGGATAGTCGACAAAGCTATGGGTGGCGACCACCCGGTCTGCTTCGCCGATAGTGAAGAGGATCTCCACCACGGCCGAATCGTAGGCGACGATTCGCTCAGGCGGCGCCTCGAACGTCACTTCCGAGCCGTTGCCGTCGATGACCGTGTACGGGAACACGGCCGGTACAACGGTCGGCGTGGGTACGGGCGTGGCCGTTGGGGTGGGCTCGGCGGCGAGGGCCAGCGTGGGCGTTGGCGCAGGCGCCGTTATCGAAGCTGGAAGCGGCGTAGCCGGACTTTCTGGGATCACAGCGGCGGCGCTGGATTCGGTCAAGGCTGCCGACTGTGCCGGCAAGGGAGTTGAGGGCGGGGGTGGGGGGCTGGGGTCTCGGCAGGCAACGCCCAATACGGCGATAGCTGCCAAAATAGTACTGACCAGGACCCTGATACCCCTCATTATCTTCTCTCCTGAGCGGCCATCTCTAAGGGAAAGGCGACACCCCCATGCTAAGGGTGTAGAAGGTTCAGGAGTCCACGGCCATACAAAAACCCTGCTCCGAGAGGGGATGCAGGGCCATCGCATATCCACGCATGCCTGTACCTTTCCTCGAAGGCCGTTTGACATAGATGAGGGCGGTGGTCCGGACTCGCTCTGGTCTCACTCAGAGCCTACCGTTGCGGGACAGCGCCGGAATTTGACCGGCTTCCCCCGTTTAAGCCCCTATGGGACACCCTCACCCGTATTCGGTTGTGAGCAGGCCTGACGCAGCCGATGCCTTCAAGCCTGCGGATACTATTACACCACCAATACCCGCTGTCAATAGGAGAAAAACGTCCATCAAGGCGACGTCGAATACGGTTGACGTGACAAATGTCTTAGAAAATGGTAAAATATTTGTGATTATATAGCTAGAATTTTTCGTGGTTTTCGTATCTAATACGAACGGGTGTTCAGTAACAGGTGCCCTTCGCTCATAGTTATACCTCAGCGAGCCGCCTTACGTGAACCTGCAGCCCACACTTCCGGGTTTGGACATCTCGAAACCGAGGTCTGGCGTTTCTGATACCGGACGACGCCGGACCGCACCCAAGTCCGTGCGCACCTTGAGCCTAGGCTCAAGGGCGAAGAGGGCACGGCGCGGGGGCACATCCCCAAAAACAACAGGAGAGGATATGGCCAAAGACCGACAAAAAAACGGCGCCGAATTTTACACGGCCAGCGACATCCAGGTCCTCGAAGCGATGGAGGCCGTCCGCAAGCGGCCGGGAATGTACATCGGCAGCACCGACCAGAGCGGACTCCACCACCTGGTCTACGAGATTGTGGACAACGGCGTGGACGAGTTCATGGCCGGATTCTGCAAGTGGATAGATATTCTCATCGAAGCGGATGGGACTGTGCGTGTAGAAGACGACGGCCGGGGGATACCCATCGATATTCACTCGGGTACCGGGATGAACGCCGTCGAGACGGTGATGACCACCCTTCACGCCGGCGGTAAGTTCGGCGGCAAGGCGTACAGCGTATCGGGCGGCCTTCACGGTGTCGGCGCATCAGTAGTGAACGCCTTATCCTCTAAGTTTCAAGTAGAAGTGCACCGCGACGGAAACGTGTACCGCCAGTCGTTCGCCCGAGGCGATTCAACCGGCGACCTGGAATCAGAGCCCGCCTCAAAAGAGGACAAGAAGAAGACCGGGACCACAATCACGTTCCTGCCCGATGACAAGATATTCCAGGATATCGAGTATGAGTTCGGCGTCCTTTCCCAGCGGTTCAAGGAGATGGCCTACCTTAACAAGGGACTGAAGATACATTTCAAGAGTAACTGGCATACGGACTTGTGGCCGGACAACGAGGCCACTTTCCGGTTCCAAGGGGGTATATCGCAGTTTGTCAAAGACCTGAATCGGAACCGCGAGGTGCTGCACCGAGACCCAATTTACGTTGAGAAACAGGTAAACAGCACGATCGTCGAGGCCGCCCTTCAGTACAACGATACCTTTAACGAGTCTGTGTACTCGTTCGCAAACTGCATCAACACCACCGATGGCGGCTCCCACATTACCGGATTCAGGGCGGCGCTTACCCGCGTGCTTAACGACTACGGCCGCAAGCAGAAGCTGCTCAAGGAAGGCGAGTCCAACCTGGCGGGCGAGGACACTCGCGACGGCCTCACCTCCGTCATCAGCGTGAAGCTGACCGACCCGCAATTCGAGGGGCAGACCAAGGCAAAGCTCGGTAACCCCGAGGTCAGGAACCAGGTGGAGACGGTTGTGGCCGACGCCTTCTTGATTTACCTGGAGGATCACCCACAGGACGCCCGTCGCATTATCGACAAGTGTGTCACAGCCCAGCGGGCCCGAGCTGCCGCTCGCAAGGCACGCGATCTGATTATTCGAAAGAACGCGATGGACGGAGGGTCACTGCCCGGCAAGCTTGCCGACTGCTCGGACAAAAACCCCGAGAACTGTGAACTGTACATCGTGGAGGGCGACTCGGCCGGCGGCACGGCCAAGATGGGTCGCGACCGAAGGACGCAGGCCATCCTTCCCCTCAGAGGCAAGATCCTCAACGTGGAGAAGGCACGGCCCGACAAGATGCTGGCCCACGAGGAGATAAGGGCACTCATCGTAGCTATAGGGGCGGGGATTGACGAAGACTTCAATCTGGACAAACTGCGGTACCACAGGGTAATCATCATGACCGACGCCGACGTAGACGGCTCGCACATCCGCACCCTGCTGCTCACCTTCTTGTTCCGCCACATGCGGACTCTGATCGACAACGGCCACCTCTACATCGCCCAGCCACCGCTATACAAGATCAGCAGCGGAAAGCAGGCGCACTGGGCCTACAGCGAGGGTGAACGCGAGGGCATCCTGCACCAGCTCAACGGGAAGCGCAACCTGGGCGTGCAACGGTATAAGGGCCTCGGCGAGATGAACGCCAACCAGCTGTGGGAAACCACAATGGACCCGGAGAAGCGGACTCTGCTGCGGGTTTCCGCCGGAGACGCAGCCGCGGCCGACGAGATATTCTCACTCCTCATGGGTGACGTGGTAGAGCCACGACGCAACTTCATTCAGCGCCACGCCCTAGAGGTCAAGAACCTGGACGTGTAAAAAGGGCGTCCTTTTGCCCGTTAGGCCCGCCCGTAGAGAGAGAAGTAGGGGCGACCAATGGTCGCCCCTACGCTGTTTGAAGGGAACAATGGGCCGTTTCACACCCGTTATTAAGACGGCACGTCCCTACAGCTCGCCCTCCAGCGAGTTTATGACCAGCCCGGTTGGGAGCTTGGGATAGAAATAAGTGGACTTGGGAGGAAGACGCTCTCCCTTGCTTACCACCTCTTCGAACAGGTCAAGGGGCAAAGGGCGCAGAAGGAAGGCCACCTGATTCTCGCCTCTCAAGACGCTCTCCACGGCCTCGGTCGCATCGTGAACGAACGTCACGGACTCACTCTCCCTCTCCTCGCCAATAGAGGCACGTATGCCCTGCTGGCGGAGAACCCACATGTCGCAACGGTTAAGCGGCGGAGCATCGGCGGCCGGTTTGTAGGCATCGCGCAGGGTCAAGAGATCCGCCTTCCCCGGCTCCAACCCCAGGGCAGCTACCACTACGGCGTCCTTAGGCTGTTGAGCAAGCCACGCCTCAATCGTCCGAGCGGCCTCGACGGGGGCGCTTGGAATATCGAATGGGACGAACTCGAACGCTCTCTCCAGCCCGCTTTTGAGCGACCGTACCTCACCGCCGTCGAGTCCTCCAAGTAGCCGGTGGTACGGCAACACCAGAAGCCCTGGGTCCGCCATGGAGACCAACGTCATCATCACGAACCTGGCGGCTGAGCCGGAGGGCAGAGAACCCTGAGCAGCCTCCACCTGGTCCCTGTACACCAGGGCCGTCTCGTACCTGTGGTGGCCGTCTGCCACGAACAACTGACGAGGGCCCATCGCGTCCTGTATCCGAGAGAGGGCTTCGGCCTCGGTTATCGTCCACATGGTGTACCGCGGCATATCGGGCGGTTGTGCGGTGGCGATAGGACGTCCCCTTGGAACTGTGGTGAGGAGCTCATCGACCTCGCCATCGGCGTCTCGGTATAAGCACATGATAGAGCTGAAGTTGGTATGGGCCGCCTCCATGAGGGCGAGCCGGTCTGCCTTGGGGATGGGCGTTGTGTACTCGTGGGGCATCACGACGCCCTTCTCGAACTCCATGAGACGCACGGCCGCCATAAGCCCTTGCCGGCGAATATTCTTGCCCCGATAGGAAAACTCCTCTTCCACCAGGTACATGGCGGGGAACGGCTCCCGTGAGAGGACGCCACGTTCCAGCCAGCTTTGGAACTGGGCGGCGGCGCGGTTATAGCTCGTCTCCTCGGCCGTATCGTCGGGCAGGGCCTCCGGCAGCTCCAGACGGACCACGTTGTGCGGGCTACGTTCCCCAAGTGACCGCGCCTGGGACGGCGAGATGATGTCGTAAGGAGGGCAGAGAACCTTGGAAAGGTCCCCCACCATCGATGAGTCAAACCGGACTCCTCGGAACGGCCTTACGTCTACCATCATGCTCCTGGTCAGGAATAAGTGCAGACTGAGTATATTCGGGCGCCGCCGGCGGGGTCTATAGTGCACAGTTCTTCAAAATGCTCCCTGAACGGCCTCTTAGGACACCCCATCGCATATCTCAGAAGCTTCTTTGAAACCAAGTGTAGGAGTTTCCAGCTTCCTTACTACGCAGTGCAAGCCACTTCACGGCTCGATGTGGGCGAGGTGTACGCGGACAGCGTTCTGGGAGCTTTCACAACGGCTTTAGACCCTCTAACAAAACCTGCATTTATGTCATTCTCGAGGAGCGGAGCGACGAAGAATCTATGCGCGACGCTAGGATTCTTCGCTTCGCTCAAGAATGACAGACTGGGTTATGTTAGGCGCTCTTAGTACCAGGAGGAGAATCAGCCGGGTTGAGCGCAGCCAGCGGGCCGTTTACCATATCTGTATCATCACATCCAGGTTAATTATGGCAGATCCCAAATTACGCAAAAGGGTCAAAATACTCCGAGACGAGATCGACCGGCACAACCGGCTGTATTACGTTCTCGACCAGCCAGAGATCAGCGACGCCAAATTCGACAAGCTAATGCGGGACCTCCAGCGGATCGAAGAGCAGCACCCGGATATGGTCACGCCGGAGTCGCCGACGCAGAGGGTGGGCGCAGGGCCCGCCGAAGGTTTCCCCGAGGTGCGGCACCCGGTGCCCATGCTCAGCCTATCCAACGCATTCGACGAGGATGAGTTCATGGCGTGGCACCAGCGCACCGCCTCGCTATTGGAGCGTTCCGACTTCGAGATGGTCTGCGAGCTCAAGTACGACGGACTGGCCGTGGCACTCACCTACGAAGGCGGTGCGCTGGTCACGGGCGCTACGAGAGGCGACGGGTACGCCGGCGAGGGCGTGACGATGAACCTGCGCACCATCAAGAGCATCCCTTTGAGGGTGTTAGGAGAGGCCCCCTCAAGGTTTGAAGTCCGAGGCGAGGTATTCTTCCCCAAGTCGGCCTTCCACAAATTCAACGAAGAGCGCATGGAGCAAGGGTTGCCCACCTACGTCAACCCGCGCAACACCGCCGCGGGCTCGCTGCGCCAGCTCGATCCCCGTATGACGGCGGAGCGTCCTCTGGACATCTTCGTTTACAGCCTGGGATACGCCGAAGGGCCGATTCCCGAGACTCACTGGGAGACGCTGGCCTACCTTGCGGACCTGGGGTTCAAGGTCAACCAAAACAATAAGCTCGCTAAGACCCCAGAAGAGGCCATCGACTACTACAAGACCTGGCTGGAGAAGGTCGAGACCCTGGACTATGGGTGCGACGGCGCGGTCATCAAGGTCAACCGGTTCGACTTCCAGCAGCACCTCGGCCACGTAGGGCGGGAGCCCAGATGGGCCATCGCCTACAAGTTCCCCGCCACTCAGGAGATCACGCAGCTACTGGACATCCGGGTGAACGTGGGAAGGACGGGAAGCATCAATCCATATGCGGTGCTGGAGCCGGTGTACGTGGGCGGTGTCACGGTAAAACAGGCAACGCTGCACAACGAGGACTACATTCGCTCCAAGGACATCATGATCGGCGACTGGGTGGTGGTCGAGCGAGCGGGGGAGGTGATCCCGCAGATCGTCAGCGTGGTGACCGAAAGGCGGACCGGCGACGAAAAGAAATTCGAGATACCCACCGCGTGCCCGACCTGCGGACACCAAGTTGTGCGACCCGAAGGCGAGGCGATGTCCTACTGTGTCAACGCGTCGTGTCCCGCTCAGCTTGTCAGGCTGCTGGAGCACTTCGTCAGCAAGGGGGCGTTGGATATCGAAGGCATGGGGACCAAGCAGGGAATAGTACTCCTGGAACGCGGCCTCGTGAAGGATGTCGCCGATATATACGCCTTGAGGAAGGACGACCTGCTCGAAATCGAGCGCATGGGAGAGAAGAGCGCCTCAAACCTGCTGGAGGCCATCGAGCAGAGCAAGGGCCAGCCTCTGGCCCGGCTGCTGGTGGGGCTGGGGATACCCCACGTGGGCTCGGAGGTGGCCGATCTGCTGGCCCGCAACTTTCAGACTATGGACGCGCTAATGGCGGCCACCGAGGATGAGTTTACGGCCATCTCGACGATAGGGCCGAAGATCGCGGCGAGCATGGTAGCCTACTTTGCCGACGAGTCCAACAGAAAGGTTATCGAAAAGCTGCGCGCCGCAGGGGTGCGTCTGGCCGACGAGGCCCCACGGGAAGCCGCGGAACAAACCCTGGCGGGGCTAAGGTTCGTGGTGACGGGGCGGCTGGAAAACATGAGCCGGTCGGAAATCGAAGCCAGGATCAAGGAGCTGGGCGGCGCGGTCAGCGGAAGCGTGAGCAAGAAGACCGACTATCTCGTCGCCGGCGCCGACGCCGGCTCAAAGCTGGCGGACGCCCAACGGCTCGAGGTCCAGATCCTAGACGAAGAAGGGTTTGCCAGGCTGGTGGAAGAGCGCTAACTAGGTGGTCGGCATCTTCCCACTCCCACCCCTGTCTTACTCGCGTTCCACGAACACCGCAGGCCCATCGGTTCAGGTTCACTCGTACTACGGAAACACGGTACGCACTCCCACCTCGAAATGGTTCGCTTGTAACTATTGTCTTTGCCCTCCTATGAATATGCTCATGGCGAGTCAACGAACCAGGAGGCCTAGCATGAAAGCTCTCTTCTTGGTCCTCTTCCCGCTCTTTACGGCCTTTGTGGGAATGAGCATCGGCGACAGGTACAATGCCGTCTCTTGTCCGGAAGTCTTCATGTGGGGTTGTGACGTTACCGATCCGACTCCCGCATTGGCGGGAACGGCTATCGGCTTCGGGATTGGGCCGACAGTCGCCGTGTTCGTAGCGGCTCTCATCTTCATACGTAATCAGCCCTACACAAAATGGTCGCGAGAAGGATGAATGGAGAGCCACAACCTCTCGACCTCGTACTTGGAACCTAACCAAGTACAGCACACAACCCAGCCTTGCGCACGTGCATTGAGTGGTTTGTTTCTCGCTAATCTTCTTGCAAACACCTCGTGCGGGTACTACGGCTTAGGTTGGCGCCGGACCTCTATATGCCGTTCAATCACACACATCCCGCACGGGCATGTAATGATGGCATCCGGTGACGGATTGTTCCCTACCTCGACGTATAAAGGGCTTAGTCGAACTCCATGGAAAGGCGGTGGCGTGGGCACCGCACGTTACAGGGCCGGAGCCACCTCGTCCAGGAAGGTGCGCAGCTGGCCCTCCTGGTCGAAGGAGGCGAAGCGCACGATTACGGTCCCAGCGCCGGCCTCCGTGTAACGTCTGATGCGCTCCACCGTCTGTTCGGGCGGGCCATTCGGCCCCCAGCGGTCGCCCCAGATATTCTTTCCGTAGTACATGAGCAAGTACTTGTCGGCTTCGTCCGTGGCCTCTTGCTCATCCTTCCGAAGGTTCACCGTCATGTAGAAGACCGACTCCATCCGGGCGAAGTCTTTGCCCTCTGCTGCAGCGTGCTCTCGCACCCGCTGGCAGACCCTGGCGAACTCGTCGGGGTAGTCGGAGATGGAGATGAAGCCGTCACCGAGCCGGGCGGCCCTCCTGAACTGCGAGTCCAGGCCAGCTCTCCAGTGGCACGCGACGAGCACCGGCACCCCGTCGGGACGCGGCGAACTCGGCTGGACGCTGACCGAGTCCAGGTTGAAGTGGCGTCCTTGAAAGGATACGGTTTCCCCGCTCGTAAGGCGTCTCAAGATGGCCACGGTCTCCTCCAGGCGCCGGGCGCGTCGAGACGGCTCCACGCCTGCGTTGTGCCACTCCTGTCTCTGTTCGGCATCGAATGCGCCCCCGACGCCGACGGCAAGCACCGTCCGGCCCCCTGAGATCAGGTCGAGGGTGCCGACGGCATGGGCCAGGAGGATCGGATTGCGTAACGCGGCCAACAGGACGGCGGTGCCCAGCCGCACGTGTTTCGTCCGTGCTGCGACGGCGGCCAGGGTGGTCACCGGCTCCGGCCGCGGCTTGGCGGTCAGGCTATCGCCCACCCAGACCGAATCGAGCCCGCCGTCATCGGCCATCTCGGCCATGGAGAGCACGGGCTCGATATCCCGGGGCGGTTCGCCTGCCATGAGCAGGCCTCGGGTTGGTAGCAGGATGCCAAGCCTGGGAGTTTTGCTCACAAGTCCCTCACCGCGTCATGATTGACGCCATACAGCGCCATTTGCCTAATTCCCAACACCCACCTCTATAAACCGTCGTAGAAACCCCCACCCCCAGGTTTATTATTCCCACCCAGCCCACCCCAGACCGTGTCCGTGGACGCCCCACCGAGTCAGAAGAGACGCCCGTTCATCATGAGCGGGAAATACGGGCGGAGGCAACGCCCCACCGGCTTTAGGTAGCTTCCTCAGTCAGCCGTCGTAACAGACCGGGCTCCATCTCCTCATATGCCCTCAGGTCGTCAGGGGTGTCCAGGTCGAAGCCGAGGCCAGGGCAGTCATAGACGGCCATCGGCAATCCCAGGTCTCCCGCTTGGTCTCTGTGTCCAGCGAAGCTGCCGGCACCCAGGGCAGGACGGAATGGGGAGTCAACCGGAGTCAGAATGGCGTTGGTCCCGCCATCCCGGCTGGCCGGAGCGAGCATCATGACCTCGCCCCGCTTGGAGGCCTCAACGGCCCCCGCAATGTCGGCGGAGGACACAAAGGGCAGGTCGGCGGGCAGGTACATGGGCGCCAGCCCCAGATCATACGCACTCTGGAACACCCTCGCCAGGGCCTCGTTGAGTCCGGCCCCGCCATCGTCAAGCCATCGAGCCCCCAGCCCTCCGGCGGCCTCTACTACGCCCGCGTCGCCTCCTACTACCCAGACGCCGGAGGCCGGTGATTCCAGTGCGGCCCGGACGACCCTTTCAAGCATACTCAGGCTCAGTACCTCTTGTTGTCCCGGCGTCAGGGCATCGGCCAGCCGGGACTTGCAGAGGCTCAGCGGCTTCATAGGCACGATAGCCACGATTCTATGGTCGTTCAAGGGCACCCCTACTTTTCACAGACTAACGGTCGATTCCAAGCAGACGGCAAACATGGCGCGCCAGGTCCACCTTATCGTCATCTGAGTTCATGACGATACTGGCGGTCCGGGCCTGCATCCCCAACGCCTCAATCTTGGGAAGGTAGCCGCGGTCAACTTCGTCGATTACCAAGACGTCACAGAGGCCCTGATATTGTTTCGCCACGCCCAGGCAGGACTTGTCGTGGCCCAGCTCCCCAAGCATTTTCGCCGCGGGGCCTCGCAGGGCCCGACCTCCCACGATGGGGCTTACCGCAAGGCGGCGCCCTGAGAAGCCCTGGACCCGCTCTCGCACACCAGGCACCGCCAAGATGGGGGCCACGCTGAGAAATGGGTTCGAGGGACAAAAGACCACGGCCCCGGCATTGTCGAGCGCATCATCGAAGGCCGGAGACGGGCGAGCCGCGTCACAGCCCTCGAACCTCAATCCTCTGACGGCCGGTTCGCAACGGTGCTTGACAAAATACTCCTGAAACGGCAACTCGCCCATATCTGTGGCCACCATGGTGCGGACCGGGTCGTCGCTCATAGGTACTACTGGGTGTCGCACACCGAGGGCAGCCCTGAGGGACTCCGTTACCTCCGACAGGGTCAGGCCCCGACACAACATCTCGGTGCGGAGCACATGGGTAGCGAGGTCCTTGTCACCCAGGTTGAACCAGGTCTCGGCCCCGTAGCTCCTCAGCCGTTCCAGAGCCACAAAGGTCTCGCCCGCCAGTCCCCAACCCGTCTCCGGGTTCGCCAGGCCCGCCAGTGTGTACATCACGGTGTCCAGGTCCGGCGACACGTGGAGGCCGAAGAACTCCGCGTCGTCCCCGGTGTTGACCACTATGGTCAATTCTTCCGGAGAAAGGACACGGCTGAGGCCCAGCGCCAGCTTGGCGCCACCAACCCCTCCGGCGAAGGCGACCACCGGCCTTACCATGAGCGTTTCCTCGACCGGAGTGGTGGCGAATAGATCAACGGTCCTCCTGCCATCCCCACAGGCTATTCTAAGACCTTACACTACGTTTGTGCGATCACCCCACCCGCCTCGGTTACCTCCACCCATCCCCCACTGTGTCCGACCTTTCTTAATGAAGGACTGCCCCCTTCAGGATGCCTTTGAAGGCATCTTTTAGCCATTTCCACGACTCTAAGCCTACCCGGCGCGTGTGTTACAATCTGGCGGTCGCCAACCTGTAGCCGCGGTGAGGTTTTTCCCCCATTTACATCAGCCACCTGAGCCTGGTCAATTTTCGCAACTACGAAAGCCTTGAGCTAGACCTGGAGCCCGGAATGATCCTGATTCGAGGAGCTAACGGCCAGGGTAAGAGCAATCTGCTGGAGGCGATCTACATGCTCGCCGTCGCCAAGTCCGCCAGGGCTTCCTCTGACCGAGAGTTGGTCCGGTGGGGGCCGGTGCCGGACCAGACCCACTGTCAGGTCTCGGCGGTCGCGCAGCGAGACGGCGAGCAGTTGCGCGTGCAGATCGACTTGTCAGCCACGCCGGTCGACCCAGAGCGCGATGGCCGCGCATTGGACAACGAAGAGTCGTCGGTCGCCAACGGGGACTTTTGGGCCCGGCAAAACTCCCTCGGAACGCCCGTCCAGAAACGCATAAGAGTCAACGGTGCGCCTCGCCGCTCGTCAGAGCTCATCGGACAGATCAATGCCGTGCAGTTCAGCGCACGCGACCTGGAGCTCATTTACGGCACTCCGACGCTGCGCCGCCGTTACCTGGATATCCTTATCTCCCAGTTGGACAACCGCTACCTCAGGGCGTTGCAGCGGTACCAGCGCGTCATCTACCAGCGCAATCACCTGCTGAGAGGGGTGAGAGAGGGCCGCTCTGAGATGGGAGAGCTTGAGTTCTGGGATGAGGAGCTGGTGGAGCAGGCGAGATATATAATGGCGCAGCGGATTGAAACCGTGCGGCGTCTGTCGGAACTGACCGCCCCGATTCATGGAGAGCTCACCAGCCAACGAGAAAGCCTTCAACTTGTATATAGGCCCAGCGTGGAACTGGGAGAGGACACATCGGAGGAGGCTATAGCCAGGGAGCTTCGCGCGACAATGAACGAGCAGCGAAGGCGTGAGGTGGCGCAGGGCGCGACCGTCGTAGGGCCCCACAGGGACGACGTCGAAATCATTGTCGACGGCAAGAACGCTGGAACCTACGCCTCACGGGGCCAATCACGGACGATAATCCTGGCGATGAAGCTGGCGGAGGCGCGCTATCTGAGGACACGGCGTCAGATCGAGCCGATCCTGCTTCTGGACGACGTACTTTCGGAGTTGGACTCGACGCGCAGAGACCACGTGCTGGATACGGCCTCCCAGTGCGAGCAGTGTTTCATTACCGCGACCGACGTGGAGCCGATAGAACAGCGGGTCCTCTCGCAAATGACCCGGTTCGTTGTCCAGCAGGGGAATGTGAAGCCGGATACAGTACCCGTACAAGAGGAGGCGGAGCGACGGTGAACGAATTGTGTCTAGGGACAGCATCCAAATCAGCGACGAGGGCAACTAAACATATCCGTCGCCGACACCGTTCACAGCCCGCATTAACCTGCAATCTAATGGCGGAAATCTACCTGACCACCCTGTATCGTATATACCACGGAGGCTCGGTGAAGGCCGAGCCGTGCCCATCCGGTGCGTGAGTTGAAGCTCGAAGGACTGGATGACGGTAAACTTATGGAGCTGATAGCTCAGCAAAGGCGTGATGCCCTGGAGGCTCTGTACCAGCGCTATTCCGGTGCCGTTTACTCTTTGTCAGCCCACATGTTGAGGGACCCTGGGGCCGCCGAGGAGGTGACCCAGGATACCTTCTTCAACGTGTGGCGACGCGCGTCCAGCTACCACCCTAAGCGTGGCACCGTCCGCGCATGGCTGTTCAGCATCTCTCACAACCGAACCATAGACGAGCTCAGAAGGCGCAAACGGCACCAGGAAAAGCTCCAACCCGACTTCGATATCGAAAAAAGGCTGTCAGATGACTCTTCCGACCCCGTGAAATACGCCACAGCCCAGTTTGAAGGAAGTCAGGTCAAGGGCGCACTCTCGACTCTGAGACCCGAGCAGAGGGAAGTGGTGGTGCTCGCCTATTTTGGGGGACTCACGCATTCGGAGATTTCGGCACACCTTAGTCAGCCGCTGGGAACAGTGAAGACCAGGATGCGCCTGGCGTTGAAGAAACTCAGAGAAGTGCTGGGCCAAGAAGCCCAGGAGTGGGCCGAGCATGGAATGTAAGGAAGCAAACGAGCTATTTAACTCATATCTTCTAGGGGCTCTCGACCCCAGCGAGAGGTCGCTGTTTGAGGCTCATATCGAGAGCTGCGCTAAATGTAGCGAGAGGCTCAAAGGCGATGGGGAGCTGGTTGTCGAACTGGCATACGCGGCGCCACGCCTTGAGGTTCCGCCTCGCGTCAAAGAACAGCTGTTCGCAAGGATCGACGCCGAAACGCAGGTGGAACCTCCGTCGGAGATAAGAACGAGGCCGGTTAGTATACCGTTCGCCTGGAGCCGCCTTGTCGCGCCAGGAGGCCTGGCTCTAGCCGCGATGATGGTGGTAGGCCTGGTGGTGGGCGGGGTGTGGTTCAACGGCCGAATCAACAAAGTCGCCGAGGAAAACGAGGCGATTACGGCGCGGCTTGATACGGCTGGCGGCGGTCAGGGACAGCCGATCGAGACGATGACCGGCACCCTTAACCGGCTTACGACCGACAGCAGGGTGATGCAAGTGGCGCTGAATACCATGGCCGCGGGCGAAGCCGAAATGTCCGACATGTTCAAGAAGCAGCGCTACCTCACCTATTGGACTATGGCGGCCACGCCGAGCCAGTCGGTCAACATCCTCTGGGGGACCGAACAGACTGCCGACGCCAAGGGCATGATTGTAGCTGAGCCCACCGGCTCCTGGGCGATCCTGGCGGCGTTGGACCTGCCACAGTTGTCCGAAGGCATGGTCTACCGCGTCTGGCTCATCAAGGGCGGCCGTGGCTTCTCCTCCGGACACTTCACCGTAGACTCGACGGGATACGGTCAGACGGTTATAATTCCTGTCGGTCCCTGGTATGAGTTCGAGGCCGTTGAGATAACGGTGGAGCCCGAAGGAGAAAAGCCTTGGCCCACGGGAGATAGCGTACTCAAAGGGGACCTGTAAAATCCGGCTATAAAGTGTCTCATAGCCTCTATGCGGGCGGCGAAGGTTATGATAGTGTATATGCTGCGTGAAATCGCGAACTTTTTTGCATAAGGAAGCGAGGGCGCGAAAATGTCGAGAGTCAAACTATCCGTACTTCTGGGGCTTACGCTACTCCTGGCGCTGCCCGTTGGACTAGCCCAGGCCCAGGAAGAGGAGACGGCCCCACCGTCGGGCACCGCAGTGATATGGGACGATGCGGCGCTTAGCGACGCCATCACCTACACCATGAGCAACGTCCCCGCTCCAGATGCGGGCACGGTGTTGGAGGGATGGCTGGTCTCGGACGACGGTTCCGTAAAGCTGAGCACCGATGTCATGACCGTGGAGGAGGACGGCTCGATCAATCACACTTATGTGTCCCCCACCGGTGATAACCTAATCCACTCCTACGACAAGGTCGTAGTCACCGTGGAGCCGGTATCCGACAACGATCCCGGTCCGTCCGGCATCTTCGCCTATTCGGCCTCAGTACCTTCGGGAGGGATGGCACACATCAGACACCTTCTGACAAACTGGCCTCCCGGCGCCGACAAAGGGATCCTTACCAACCTCAAGGAGCAACTCGGCGTGGCACTACTCCACGCCCAGCTGGCCGACAACCAGAACACGATAGCAGGTATTCAGCAACACCTCGAACACGTGATTAACGCCATTGAAGGGCCTACAGGCGCCAACTACGGCGACCTCGACGGCAACGGCTCCACGGAGGACTTCGGAGACGGCATCGGGGTTCTGGCCCACGCGGCGGACCGTGCTTACGGTCCGTTCGCCGCCGGTGCAGCGGCTGAGAGCGCGAGAATCGTCGCGGGGGCCGCGCTGGTAGACGAGTACGGCAAGAATGCAGAGGACTGGGCGGGCGAGGCTCGGGATAACGCCCTGTTTGGGCTCGACCAGACCAACGTGAACTTCGCCAAGATAAACGTGGCCAACACGATAAGCTTGCTCGATGCCGCCCTCAACGGCTTCGATTCGGACGGCGACGGTGACGTCGACGTGCCGGCCACGGCAGGAGCGTACGTCGCCGCACAGGAGATGGCCGCGTACGACCTGGAGCCCGGCGCACTGCCCGGTCCCGCTGGTCCTTCTCTAGGCGGGCTGAGCGTCGGCGACAGCTCTGTCAAGACGGCCGTCCAGGCTGCGCTGATAGCATCGCTGGTCCTGCTGGGTGCCGGCGGGATTCTGCTGGCCAGCAGAAGGCGAATCCGCACGACCCGGTAGAACGTTAGAATTCATATGTAGCTCTGTGAAGAGGCCCCGCCGCTGGTGCGGCGGGGCCTCTTGTGCTATATTGTCCGGAGCCTGCGGACGGTTTACCCACCCCTGTACGACGGTCGGCACCGCCACGAAGCGTCGTCTAACAAGCCACTCTATGAGGACGCCGTCCAGCCGCGACTGCTCCGGCCCTTGAGGAGTTGGACCTCATGCCAGATGTGGACGACTTAGCTCCAGACTTTACCCTTCCCAGTACGGATGGTGAGGTCAATCTTCGTAACCTCCACGCCGGCCGAAAGCTGATCGTAGCTTTTTACATAGAGGACAACACACCCGGATGAGGGCAGGAGCTGTCCTCCTTGAAGGGGGAGTACTCGACTATCAAGGAACTGGGCGCGGGCGTGGTCGCAATCAACCGGGACTCCATAGAGTCCCACGCGACGTTCTGCGACAAGCTTGGAGGCTGTCCGTTTCCACTGGCCAGCGACCCGGACCTGGAAGTGGCGCGGCTCTACGAAGCACTGGACGACGATGGCATACGGAGTCGCCGCGTGATTTTCATAGTTGATGAGAACGGCATCATCATCCACAAGATCCCCTGGTACCAGCCCGGCAACGTGGGCCAGTTCATGGAGATCTTTCAGTCCCTCGGCCTGGAGTAGGCTGCCACGCGTGGAGGCAAGGCTGCTGGCCACGTCCCTGGTAGCGGCGGCCGTGTTGGGAGCAGCCGCATGTGATGGCTCCAGCCAGTCCGAAGATGTGACGACTCAGTCGGCCACCGCCACCCCCACACCCACCGCTACACCTACACCGACTCCGGCTCCAACTCCAACGCCCACCGGGATCGATCCACAGCCCCTGCTGGAGGAATCCGGCACGGCGATGGAAAGCCTGAAGTCCTTCCACTTCCGTCTGGAGCACGAAGGAGGCAGCACTCGCCTGCCCGGTGGCATTGCCCTTAAAGAATTGGATGGCGACATAGTCAACCCCGACCAGCTCTCGGTCGACTTTACGGGCTCATTTGGCGGATTTGCCATCAAGGCGAGCTTGATCACCATAGAAGACACCACCTACATGACCAACCCGCTGAGCGGTCAATGGGAGGCCCTCTCAGTCCAGTTGAACCCGTTCGGTTTCTTCGATCCAAGCAGGGGAATCACGGCCATGATGAACCGAATTGGTCAGGCCAGCGTGGTTTCCGAGTCGCCGGGAGGCGAGTATGTGGTGAAGGGCAAGCTGCCGTCGGACTCCCTCACACCGTTGCTGGGGAGCATACTGATAGAGTCGGACATCGATGTAGAGCTGACGCTGGACGCCGGCACTCGGTACCTGCTGACGGCGCGCATTATTGGCGCGGTCACGCCGTCGGACCCCGAAGATATAGTCCGAATCATCACCCTCTCCAACTTCAACGAGCCCGTAAGCATCGAGCCGCCCGATTAACACCCTGGCCGACGGCCACCCCAAGGCCATACCACAATCGTGAACGTCAGGCCGCGCGTTTCCCCATATCTGGCCCTTGTCCCCGTCTGTGCCGGCGTCTTCATCGCAGCAGACGACCAGACCGTAATCGTCACCATCCTGCCCCAGGTAATGCTGGACATGGATGTGCCCGTTGGCGAGCTTGAGCGGGCGTTGTGGACCATTACCGGCTATCTGCTGGGCTATGTAGCGGCCATGCCCCTGATGGGACGGCTTTCAGACAACTGGGGGCACCGGCGACTATTCATCTTATCGACGGCGATATTCATGGCGGGATCAGTCGCGGCCGCCCTCGTCACCGACATGTCCTGGCTGGTGACCGCCCGGGTGGTCCAGGCAGTCGGGGCGGGAGCGCTGGTGCCCATCTCCATTGCCATCGTCGGCGACCTGTTCCCTCCAACACGCAGGGGAGTGCCACTCGGACTGGTGGGAGCATCGGCCGAGGCCGGGGGCGTGATAGGGCCCCTGTGGGGAGGGCTCTTCGTGAGGTTTCTGGACTGGCGATGGGTGTTCTGGGTCAACGTGCCGCTTGGGGCCACGGTCGTGCTGTTCCTCGTATTGCTACTGAGGCCAAGCCCAAGGCACCAAGCGAAGGTCGATTACCTGGGCGGAGCGCTGATCGCCGTCAGCCTCGCCGCGCTGACCCTGGGCCTGGCAAGGATCGACTCGGCCGATGCCTTGCTAGCTGGCTACTTTGCCGTTTCCGGCGTGACTCTGGCGCTGTTCATCCTGCGTCAGATCGGAGCAACGGCCCCCCTGCTCCCACTGTCGATGTTCAGAGGATGGGCGTTCAGCGCCGCCAACGTCACCCACATGCTGGTCGGCGGTGCACTGATAATCGCGATGGTGACGATACCCCTTATGGCGGACACGGTATTGGGCCAGGCCCCTTTGGAGGGGGGTCTGCGGCTGATGCGCATGATGGCCGCGATAGCGGTGGGGGCAATCCTCGGCGGGATCATCTCCCAGCGCCTTAGCTACGGGTTTTCCGCCGTTGGGGGGTTGGCGCTGGCCGCGGTGGGATTCCTGTTTATGAGCCGATGGGACCTGGGAATCGCCGACCCGGCGATGACTGTCCACCTTTTTATTACTGGACTGGGATTCGGCCTGCTGATAGCGCCCATTGGACTGGCCGCGATCAACTCGGTGGAGGTGGAAAACAGAGGGTCCGCGGCGGCGACGGTGACGGCCATGCGCATGATCGGCATGACCACCGGCCTTGCCGCGATGGCGGCCTGGGGCACAAATCGCTTCGTCGAGCTGTCGGCCGGACTTAGACTACCGCTACCCGAGCTGGGGGAGACGGCGGAGCAGACTCAACTGCGTGTGGAGCAGTTCAACGCCGGCGTAACCAACGTGGGCCTGACCCTGTTCAACGACTTCTTCCTGATAGCGATGGTGTTATGCCTGATCGCGATCGTCCCGGCGGCGCTGATGGCCTGGAAGAGGGGCCGCATCCGCGACTGAGACCCCATCCTACTATGGACGGGGTCTCGCTTTATAAGCCGGTTGCCTCAGCTTCCCGACTTGCCGTTGGCGCCGAATGCCTGGGCGAAGTCGCGGGCGAATGTTTCGAAGGACCGGGCGGGGCTGCCGGTAAGCTGCTGGACATGCGGAGTCGTCAGGTCCGCGTAGCCCTCGCTGAAGCCCTCCATTAGCTCGACGTGGCCTTCGGCGATCCACTCCGGCATGCCCATGCCGACCATCGCTTGCCGAGCGGCATCCAGAGGTACGTCGACATAGGAGACTTCCTTGCCGGTGGCCTTGGAAAGCCCGTCGGCCACATCGTGGAACGAAATGGAGGCCGGACCTGTCAGGACGTACGTTTTGCCCTCGTGACCCTCTGACGTAAGGACTTTGAGCGCCACGTCCGCGACATCTCTCACATCTATCATCCCCAGCCGGCCCTCCTTGAACGGCATGTACACCACGCCGTCCGATGCCACTGTCTGAGCCGCCATCATAGTGTTCTGCATGAAGAATGTGGGTTTGACCATCGTGTAGGACAGCCCAGACTCCTCCATCGCCCTCTCGGCCTCCTCAAGCTGCTGGATGATTCGGCTCTCACTCGGGCCGTAACCGGTCTGTCTCACTATGTGAGGTCTCCCGGCTCTCTTCGCGGCCTCTATCACGTTTCTCGCCTGCTGGGCTCCAGTCGGTCCGTTGGAAGTGATCAGGTAGACCTTGTCCGCCCCGGCGACAGCGCTCTCCAGGGTTTCAGGCCTATCCATGTCGCCGACGATGATCTCCACTCCGAGGTCCCTGAGCGGCTGCGCCTTCGAAGCGTCATGGACCAATGCCCGCACCTGCTCGCCCGCCTTCCGCAGCGCCGGAATCAGCAGACTCGCCACGTTGCCGGTTGCTCCAGTTACCAGAATCATTGTCTACTCCTCCTGTTGAAGTTAAATAAACTGGCTACCCTTTACCAGCGATCGGATGGTCCCTTAACCTTGCTTCTCAGCCACGTAGAACGCCCGGCCGGTGACTTTCGCGGCACGGGTTCCACTCTTGAACTCGTCCGTCTGGAACCACTCGTTAGCCCTGGGTACGTCATCCACCACCAGGTGGACGAGCGCGGCGCCAGGGTCCCGTACGTCACGGTACACGTAGTCGTCGGTGATCCCGTAGTCCTTTCGCTCCTCCACAAACGAGTCGTGGATCTTCTGCCAACCGTCGTAGTCGTCCGTGCTGAGCCAAATCATGATGTGTGGCATCGCTTACCTCCCTTAAGTTGTCTTGATTGCTTAATCAATCATTGCCTTAACAACCATATCACTGGTTAATTGTGTTGTCAATAGTTGTTTAAGCAAATATTGTGTGATATGCTCAGAGCATGGATTTTGATATCGAAATCGAGCCTGAGCGGCTGGCCGCGTGGGAGGACTTGATAAGGACCATTGGCTCTTTATTGAGGGCCTTCGAACGGGACCTGCAAGAGTCTGAAGGCCTACCGCTGACCTGGTATGACGTGCTTGTCCAGCTCTACGCGGCCCCGGAGAAGCGTCTCAGGATGCAGGCCCTTGCCGACGAAGTGATACTAAGCCGCAGCGGCCTCACCCGGCTCGTCGACCGCATGGAAGAGGCCGGACTGGTCCGCAGGGAGCCTTCAAAGGAGGACCGGCGCGGATACTACGCCGTCATGACGGAGGAGGGTCAGCGGGTGTTCCTGCAGGCTATGCCCGTACATCACAGGGGCATCTACGAGCACTTCACCCGGCACCTGGACGACGCTGACGTTCAAGCCCTACGCGCTGCGATCGCAAAGGTAAAGAAGGCGAACCAGCCCCCGGACGCCGGCGGCGCTTGAGGTGGGCTGGGAAGCTGCTTCGAGGCCGCGGGCGCTCAGGAACGGAGCTGGAGGTACTTGAACAGCAGCGGGTGCTCCTTCTGTGTAAGCTCCATCGCCTGGCCGACGACCTCTCGCAGTGTAAAGTGGGCCTGGGACTGCGTGCGCAGCTTGAAGAGGTGGTAGCACTCCCTCAGATTCATCTTTGAGAGGACGCGCCGGTTGTGGGCGTGGGTCACGAGGTACCGCGCGACGTCCGGTAGCTCCCGGGCAACCCGCTCGAACCCCTCCTCAGCCGTCGACATCGCCTCTTGGAACCGGCCTTTGAGGCCGGCCCCTTCCACGAGAGGCGGCACGATGTAGCCGTGGACCACAGTCAGGGGCTGGGGGATGTACGTCTGCATCCGGTGGCGCTTGAACTCACGATAGGCGCCGTAGTCCATCGTAAGGTCGAAGGTGTAGTCCACCGTCTCCAGCTCGCGTACCGGGATGTCGTGGCCACCGAGGCGACTCATGGCCTCATCCACAACGCGCTCGCGTTCCTCGGCGCCCATGTCTCTGGCCCGGGACCAGGCGACGTCGTAGGGCTCGCCGGAATGCCTATACAGCAGCGCGGCGACCAGCTTTTGCTCCGCCTGGGGATCGGCGTGCACCAGCTTCGCCTCCACTCCTCCGAGGGCCTGGTCAGGCGGATGAGTCTTAATGGGGCCGGCCGCGTCCTGCTGGGCGCTCCGAGTCAGCGCCAGGTACTCGTTGTAATCGGCGTACTTGATAAGGGTGGGCGTGATCTCCCTGCCCTGCTCCTTAAGGTCTTGTCCTATCTCACGTTCTTCCATGAGGCCGGAGGAGAGGAGCTTGGTGATGGCGTGCTCCATCCCCCTGGCGTTGATCGTGAAGCCCACGTTGGTCACGGTTGCGGCCGGAAGCAGAAACCTGGCGCTGTCGGTGGCCACCCGCCTGATGCGCAACCGGTGCCCTTTGTCGCTCTCCTCCTCGCGTTGAGGGGTCTCGTGCGAGAGGAACTCGCGTAGGCCCTCGGTGACCGCACCGTAGGCCTCGAAAAGGCCGTCGCAGGCGGACACGAACACCTCTCGCAGGGGGTGTCCATCCATCTCCTTGGGAACATGGTAGTGGCCCGGACCGATGACCTGATAGCGCGAGGAAAGCTCCGTATAGGAGGCCAGGCGGTTGTCCTCGAGGTCGTCGGCCACCAGGCGGGAGATGTTCTCCACGGCCATGTGGAGGACGGCGTGCTCCGCCACGGAGGCGTGGCCGTAGTTGAGAACCCACCGCTCGTGGAAGTCCGCCGCCTTCTCCTCGGTCACCCGCTTGGCGATGACATCGAACGGATCGGGGGAGCGCGAGGTCATGGCGAACACAACCGCAAGCTGCTCTTCGGTTAGCTTTCGGGGGTCCAGTGGGTAGATGCGGCGCTGGGCTGCGGTTTGATGCTCTACGGCCATAATGGGGGCTTCTAGAGCATTAGGACCGAGGGGCTTTCAAGGAGGTTCTTGATCTCGATCAGGAACTGAGCTCCCTCCGCGCCGTCTACCAAACGATGATCCGCCGACAAGGTGGCGTCCATTACCTGCCGGACGACGATTTCATCGTCTCGGACTACAGGCCTCTTGGATACCCTCCCCACGGCGAGCACGGCGGCCTGGGGCGGGTGAATGATGGCCGCGAAGCTGGTTACGTCGAACATGCCCAGGTTGCTGATGCTGAAGGTGCCGCCGGTGTACTCCTCCGGGTGGAGGGTGCCGCTCTTTGCCCGCGCGATGAGGTCCGTGCTGGCCCTGGCCACCTCGGAGAGCGACTTGTTGGCGCAGTCGAGAATGGCGGGGACGATCAAGCCCTCCTCCTCGGCGATGGCGATGCCGACGTTTATCTGCTCGTTCATCTGTATGCCGTCTTCCACGAAGAAGGCGTTGAACTTGGGATGCTTCTTCAACGCCCCAACGCACGCCTTGAGGATGATGTCGTTGACCGATACGCGCACGCCTTCAGGCTTCAGGGCCTCGTTGATCTGCCGGCGCAGGTCTATCGCCCTAGTCATGTCGATCTCAGAGGTGATATAGAAGTGGGGTGTTTGCTGCTTGCTCCTGACCGTCACTTTGGCGATCTGCTGCCTCATGCGCGACAGGGGCACTTTCTCTCCGGGGCCGACCTGGGGCGCAACCGCCGCGGGTTCAGGCGTGGCAGGGGCCTCGGCCGGCGTCACCGCCTGCGTGGCCTCTACCTTCAGAACGTCGTCTTTGACGATTCGGCCGCCGGGCCCCGTGCCCTGTATCTGAGTGAGGTCGACGCCACGCTCCGACGCCAATCGGCGGGCGGCAGGTGACGCGCGTAGCTCACGTCCAAGCTCTGGAGCCTCAACTTGCGGAGCCGGCGCCGGCGCCTGGACTTCAGAAGGCGGGGGAGGGGCCTCCACGGCCTCTACACCTTCTACGGGTTGATCGCCAGAGGGCGCCTCAGGCAATTCGATGGCCGTTTCGGGAATTTCCTCGTCTTCGGTACCAACAATAGCGATAGGCTGGCCGACCGCGACGGAAATACCCTCAGACACCAGAACCTTCCGAAGGATACCGGCGGCGTAGGACTCGAACTCGACGACCGCTTTGTCGGTTTCGATCTCGGCGATGGGCTCGCCCATCTTGACTTCCGAGCCCTCATTCTTGAGCCAGCGGACGACGGTCCCCTCCTGCATGTCGTAGCCCATCTGGGGCATGGTAAGTTCAGTAGCCAGGGCCTGCCTCCCCTTGCGAACGCCGGCTAGAAGCTATTCCAAAACGCCCGTCGACCGGTTAGAGGGCCTCCCCACTCCAAGTTGCTTTGTTCCCACTCAGCCCGCACCAGACAGTGTCCGAAGGCGTCCAAATTCTGTGAAACTACGGGACCGCCTTAGCCACCTCTAGATGCCGAAGGTCTTCTCGATCTCCCGTATTATACTCCGATCATCGGGAATTGCAGCGGGTTCGAGCTTGCTGGAATAAGGGGCGGGGACCTCGACGCCGCCGACCCGTCCCACCGGGCCGTCCAGATAGTCGAAGGCCTTTTCCTGAATCTGGCTGGCGACCTCCGCGGCGAAGCCCCCCGTCCGCCAGAACTCCTCGACTACTATGGCGCGACCGGTCTTCTTCACCGACTGGATGACGGTATCCACGTCCAGCGGGCGAAGGGTCCGGAGGTCGATTACCTCGGCACTGACATCTCTGGCCTCCAACGTCTGTGCGGCCTGCAGCGCGGTGTGGACCATGCGAGAGTAGGCGACCATGGTGACGTCGGTGCCGGGACGCGCCACATGCGCTTGACCAAAAGGGACCTCGTAATGCTCGTCCGGCACGTCGCCCCGCACGCCGTAAAGGAGCGAGTGCTCCGAAAAGATGATGGGGTCCTGCTCCTTAAGGGCAGTCCGAAACAAGCCAAGGGCGTCATAAGGGCTGGAGGGCACGACCACTTTGAGGCCAGGCACCGACGCGAACCACGGCTCGAAACTCTGGGAGTGGGTGGCGCCCAGGTTCCCGCCGCCTCCTGTGACGGTCCTGATGATCACGGGAACCGTAATATGTCCGTCGGACATATACCGCAGCTTGGCGGCGTTGTTGATGACCTGGTCCATGGCCAGAAGCATGAAGTTGATGGTCATGATTTCGGCGATGGGCCTCAGCCCGGCCATCGCGGCGCCGATGGCAGAACCAACGATTATCGACTCGCCCAGGGGACTGTCCTTGATACGCTCCGCGCCGTATTTCTCCAGGAACCCCTTGGTTACCGCGTAGGGGCCGCCGTAGGCCCCGATGTCCTCCCCTATCATGAACACCCTGTCGTCATTGTCCAGGGCCTCGCGCAATCCACGGGCGACCGCCTCTCTGAGGTTCATCTCAGCCATAGACGTTTTCCATCAGCGACTCGGGGTCCGGATCTTCGCTCTCTTCCGCAAAGCGGACCGCCTCCAGGATGGTGGTGTTCACCTCTTCGTCGATACGCTCCATCTCTCCCGATGTGAGCAGGCTCTCGCCTAGCACCGCCTCTTGAAATTGTCGGACGGGGTCCTTAGCTCTCCACTGATCGATCTCGGACGCATCCCGATACGTGGAGGGGTCGGCCATAGAGTGGCCGCGGAACCTGTACGTAAGCGCCTCAATAAAGACGGGCCCGCTGCCTGAGCGGGCCCGTTCTAGAGCCTCGATCGTCGCCTCCCGTACAGCCACCAGGTCCATGCCATCTACCTGCGCCGCGGGTATCCCGTACGAGTCTGCGAACAGGTATAGGTCTCTCCCCCGGGCGTGCATCGCCTCCACGTGAGAGCCCATGCCGTAGAGATTATTTTCGAGGAAAAAGAGGACGGGAAGCTTCCAGAGGCCGGCCAGGTTCAAGGACTCGTGAAATTCGCCCTCATTCACTGCGCCGTCACCAAAGAAACAGAGCACCACCCTTTCCTCGCGTCTGTACTTGATGGCAAGAGCGAGCCCCACCGCGATTGGAATCTGCGCACCGACAATGGCGTAGCCTCCCATGAAATTTCTGGAGGCGTCGAACAGATGCATGGAGCCACCCCTCCCGCGACTGCTGCCGGTGGCCTTGCCGAAGAGCTCGGCCATGATGACCTTGGGGTCCATGCCTCTGGCCAGCGCGTGGCCGTGGTCTCTGTAATGGGTAACCACGTAGTCTTCGTCGCGGAGGACGGGGATGGCGCCTACCGCGATGGCCTCCTCGCCTATGTAGAGGTGAAGAAAGCCCCTGATCTTGCCTTGCATGTACTGGCGGGCGCTTTCCTCCTCGAACCGGCGGATCAGCCGTATCTGCCGGTACAGCTCCATAACCCGGCTCTTGTCTAGGTTTACAGCTACCGTCATGGCTAACCTCGTACGCCGCAGGCCAAGTCGGCCGTCAAAACCATCAGGGCACCGATACAGGAGAGCTTTTCAAAATTACCAACGCCCTCCACCCCGCCAGCCAGACCAGTTTTGAGACTATTTCTACACCCGTATGGCCCTCAAAGGCAATGAGTAGTGTCCCTATGTATTTAGATTCTCCGACGCTCCATTAGATGTGAATAGCCTCTCCTTCCAAGGCCAGGGCGGCCTCCTTCACCGCCTCAGAGATGGTCGGATGGGGATGGACGAGCCATCCCAGCTCCGTGTTCGTGCCTTCTAGCAGCCTCCCCAGGGAGACCTCTCCCAGGAGCTCGGTGACCTCGGGGCCTATCATGTGAGCCCCCAGTATCTCCCCAACCTCACTATCTACTACCAGCTTGACCATGCCATCGGATTCGGCCATAGCGAGGGCCTTCCCGCTGGCGGAAAACGGGAAGGAGGCGGTCTTGATCGTATATCCCTGCTCTCTGGCCTGCGCCTCAGTGAGTCCGAAGCTGGCCACCTGGGGCTTACAGTACGTCGCCTTGGGCATCAAAGTGTAGTCCAGTTTCCGCGGTTCAAGGCCTGCGATAGTCTCCACGGCCATTACGCCCTGCGCCGAGGCCACGTGAGCCAACAGCATCTTCCCTGTAACGTCCCCGATGGCATAGATACCCGGCACGTTCGTCTCCATCCGGTCGCCTACGTTCACAAAGCCCCGCTCGGTGGCGACGCCCACCTCCTCGAGACCGATGCCGTCGATGTTCCCTTGCGCGCCAACCGCCACCAGGACCTTGTCGCACTGGATCACCGATTCGTCCTCGCCAGCGGCCACAGTGACCTGCGCCCCATCGCCCTCGACGGCAATGCTCTTGACCTGTGCACCGGTCATGGCCTCGATGCCTTGGTGCTTGAAGGCGCGCTCTAAGTGCGCACTGACCTCCTCGTCCT
Organism: Dehalococcoidia bacterium; assembly: GCA_965249225.1. Taxonomy (GTDB): domain Bacteria; phylum Chloroflexota; class Dehalococcoidia; order Lucifugimonadales; genus CBDFLT01. The sequence continues at coordinate 406,276 of CBDFLT010000009.1, forward strand.
CCAGCGGAACGAGGCGGGGGAGTAGCTCGACGATTATCACCCTGGCGCCGTACGCCCGGTAAACGTAGCCGAACTCAACCCCGGTGGCGCCGCCGCCGACGATGACCACGGTCGAAGGCACCTCGCGCAGCTCTAGGGCCTCACGGCTCGTTATGACTACCTTGCCGTCGATGGGCAAGTTAGGGAGCTGGCGAAACCGGGCGCCTGTGGCGATCACGACACGGTCGGTCGAAAGGGTGTCGCCACTCTCCCGGACCTCGACGGTATTTTTGTCCCTCAGGGCGCCGGACCCAGAGACGACGTCCACTTTGTTCTTCTTTAGGAGGAACTTGACGCCTTTTATCATGCGCTCCACGACCTGACGGCTTCGGTCGATGGCCGCCCCGAACTCGTACTGAAGGTTGTCGAAGGTGATCCCGTAGTCGCCGGCATGGCGAATCAGGTTGAGGATCTCGGCGTTCCTGATTAGCGCCTTGCTGGGAATGCAGCCCCAGTTGAGACAGATGCCGCCCAGCTCGTCTCGCTCGACCACGGCCGTCTTCAGACCCAACTGGCCCGCACGAATTGCGGCCACGTAGCCGCCGGGGCCGGCTCCCAGTATCACGATGTCGTAGTCCGCCATTGGTCCTCCTCGGCCGGTGGTATTGGTTCCATCCCTTTGTTCGGAACAAACCTATTTAATACTACTCACAGCCTTGCCGTAAAGGGATGTAGCGTACCTGGGGCAAAGGATTCACCGGTACGTTTGTGGCCACGACGCCCTGGAATATCTAATCACCCAATCAGCACAGCCTCTAACGCCGTACCCAGCGCGTTTGATGATGCTTTGCACAACCGACAGCATTTGGGGTCCGTGGACACATCGCGGGCATCTGTGACGGGGCCCCCGTAGCCGACGAAGCCTCATTCCCCAGCCATGTGGACGGTGATAGGATAGGCGTGGCGGTTCGCAGCCTGCCCGGGGAGTCGAGTGTCACTATGAGTCAGTAGTCAACATTCGCAACTCTGCGCGGCCATTCATACGCTCTCCAGTAATCTAGGCTAAGCTAGCGAGTTAACGGAGGGAACTCTTGTCCTCACCTACCGCAGCATCCGCTACGGTCAACGGTGTGCTCCTTCGATACTGGACGTGGGGAGGCACTGGGCAGCCTTTGGTGCTGTTGCATGGACTGGCTTCCACGCACCGGATCTGGGATTTCGTAGCGCCACTGCTGACGCAGGACTTCCGGGTTGTTGCGCTGGACCAGCGTGGTCACGGTGAAAGCGCCAAGCCCGATGGCGGCTACGATTTTGCCACGGTGGCCGCAGACCTGAACGGCCTGCTCCGGGTCCTCGAGACCGAATCTCCCATCCTGGTGGGTCACTCCTGGGGTGCAAACGTGGCCCTTGAGCATGCGGCGACTTATCTGGCGGCGACCGGTGGCCTGTGTCTGATAGATGGGGGCACGATAGAGACATCGAGCTATTTCCCGAGCTTGGAGGTGGCCAAGGCGGAGATGGCACCCCCTGACTTCAGCGGCATGACCCTGGACTCCTTTCGAGCCCGGGCGCGAGAGGAGGACTTCGGGTTCGAGATGACCCCGCAGGTTCACCAGGCCTTTGAGGCCAACTTCGAGGAGCTGGCGGACGGTAAGATCAGGGCCAGACTGAGCAGAACGAACCACATGGCCGTGATCGAGGCGTTCTGGGACCAGAAGCCGTCTGAACTCTACCACCGCGTGCGGTGCCCGGTCCTGCTCATGCCGACCCGCGGCGGTGGTTTCCGCCCAAAGGTGTGGAGGGAGTGGGCGGAGAGGTCCATCGCTGCCGCAGGGGACGCCTTGCCCGTGAGCAAGACGGTCTGGCTGGAAGACAGTGTCCACGATGTGCCGCTTCAGCGCCCTGACCTGGTGGCGAAGGTGATCAAGCAGCACTACATCAACGGATTCTTCCGCTCAACCACGTCCATTCCACCCAACTCGTAAGCTGCATTGGTTTCTCTTCGCTTGCCTGGGGAGCCCAGCCCCACCAGAATGGTGAAGGCCACAAAAATCCGTAACGTCCCCCTTCCTGGGGAGCCGAGTGTTATCACCGAACAGTGGTTAACATCCTCAGACCGAAGCAAGTCATATTCTATTCCGGGAAGCCCGTTGAAGACGAAAAGGGAATCATGGCAACACCTTTTGGAGGGGAGTGCGATGCAATACACTCGAATCTATGCCGATCCTGACGGTGAGTCTCATTTCGACGAGGTGGCGGTAGCACTTGTTGCGAAGGACTTCGCTCCCCCTGCGTCCCCGCTCAACGTGTCCGCACCGATTCCAGCCGCCCAGCTCGTGTTCATTATGCTGCCTCCCGGTTGGTACGGAGATCGGCACCCGGCTCCTCGTAGACAATACTGGGTTCAAATCGCCGGGCAAATCGATGTCGAGGTTAGCGATGGTGAAATCAGGCATTTTAACCCAGGAGATGTCGGACTTCTTGAGGATGTCACCGGCAAGGGGCATGTGACTCGAGTCATAGGCCAGGACGAAGTGCGAGGGATGTTCGTTCAACTTCCCCGCTAAGTCAGACGCCCCCTGCCTGCGGAGCGATTACCAATTAGTAGCAACGAACCCTCCCACCCCATTGGATACGTGAGCCGTGCGCTGTTGATAGGCACGGACGGGCTTGTTATGATGTAGACGCAGCCAATCCTTTGGGAACGGTGAGCGTTTTGACTAAACTGAGTTGGGCCGCCGACCGGGCGGCAGGTCCCATTCATCGGTGTTTGGCGCGATGCGCCGAGGAAACCTCCTCGACTTCGTCGGGAAGGTTTTTTTATTCCATCCCGTCCCATCCTATCGCCCGATCCCCCTCGGACCGCACCTCCTGCTTCGGGAGGCCGGCGGTATGACGCCCCACGGCATAACAAGTGTCCCCGGCATCCTCGTAGGCCACTACACGGACGAGGCGGCCGCCACCGGATGCACGGTGGTGCTTTGCGAAGGCGGCGCGGTGGGTGGCGTGGACGTTCGAGGCTCGGCCCCGGGGACGAGAGAGACGGACCTGCTGCGTCCCACGACCTGGGCAACGGAAGTTCACGCGGTATTGCTGGGAGGCGGGAGTGCCTTCGGTCTGGACGCGGCCTCGGGCGTGGTCGAGTTCCTTGAAGAGAAGGGCATTGGGTTACAGATGGGGCCGGCAAGAATCCCCATCGTCCCGGCGGCCATCTTGTACGACCTTGACGTGGTAACCCACGAGACGCGCCCAGGTCCGCAAGAGGGCTTCAAAGCGTGCCAGAGCGCCTCCTCGGGGCCGGTGGCTGAGGGTAGCGTCGGCGCGGGCACCGGCGCGACGGTGGGCAAGCTGCTGGGGATGGAGCGGGCGGTGAAGGGCGGCATTGGGACCGCCTCGCTAGAGCTGGAACACGGGCTGACGGTGGGCGCGATCGTGGCGGTGAACTCGTTCGGAGGCGTCTTCGACCCCGGCTCCGGCGGAATCGTGGCGGGGCCGTTGAAGGACGACGGCGTTACGATGCACGACGCCATGGAGCTCATCACCTCGCCGGACTTCGTGACGGCCGAGCGGGCTCCACACTCGAACACCACCATCGGGGTAGTGGCGACCAACGCCTCTTTAACCAAGGAGCAGGCGAACAAGCTGGCGGCGGTGACCCACGACGGCCTGGCCATGGCCATCAGGCCGGCGCATACGATGGTAGACGGCGACACCATGTTCGCCGTGGCCACCGGCGCACTGCAGGAACCCGCCGATATGAACCGCCTCTGCGCCGCGTCCGTGGTCTGTGTCTCGAAGGCCATCGTCAGGGCGGTCCAAAAAGCGAAGAGCCTCGGAGGAATTCCCGCGATAACGGAGCTTACCGCACATGGACGCACTTAGCAGAAGCTCAAGGATAGGGTTCATAGGCGCTGGCAGGGTTGGAGCAACCCTGGCGGTGGCGCTGCGGCAAAAGGGGTACACCGTGGCGGCCGCCGCCAGCCGGACCTTCGCCTCGGCCAAGGCCCTGGCCGAAAGAGCTCCGGGTTGCACCGCGTATGCCACCGCGCAGGAGGCCGTCGACGCATCCGACGTGGTCTTCATCACGACCTCGGACGGCGCCATAGAGTCCGTTGCCTCGGCCGTCTCGTGGCGCTCAGGACAGGGCGCTGTGCACTGCTCCGGCGCCGCATCTCTGGATATCCTCGAACCCGCCCGGCGACAGGGCGCCACGGTAGGCGCACTACACCCCTTTGCGGCGTTCACGGCGGTTGGAGCCTCACTGGAAACACTTCCTGGTTCGACGTTCGCAATCGAAGGCGACGGCGAGATGCAGGGGTTTCTCAAGGAAATCGCTCATGCCCTGCGCGGACGGCCAATTTTTCTCCGTCCTGAGGACAAGCCTCTTTACCATGCCACCGTGGTCATGACGGGCGGCATCTTAATAGGGTACACGGCCGCCGTCGCAGAGCTTTGGAGAAATTTCGGCGTCGAGCGAAGCGAGGCCCTGGATGCCATATTACCGTTCATGCAGGGCTGTGTCAGCGCGATGCGGTCGTTGGGGATTCCTGGCGCGGTGGCCGGTCCGTACCCCAGAGGAGACATCGGCACCGTGCGGAAGCATGTAGAGGCCCTGAAGTCGGCGGCACCGGAGATGCTGCCTGCATACTGCCATATGGCTCTAGCGGGGATTCCCTTCGCCGTGGAGAAAGGAGACCTGTCACCGGAACGGGCTCAGGAGATAACACAGTTGCTGGAGTCCTTCGCGGACGGCGGGAGAATCAACCGAGGTGCCGAGACCTCCCCGTCACAGCCTGGGGGTAAACGTTGAAACATTCGGATAAGGGCGCAGGCCCTCACTCGTTACAACACCTAGAGGAGGTACCGTGATGCGCGTGTCGATTCGAGACCTAAAGGAGATGAAGGGTCAAGGCGAGAGAATCGCGATGATGACCGCCTACGATTACACATCGGCCAGGATATTGGACGAGGCTGGAGTGCCGGTCATTCTGGTCGGCGACAGCCTTGGCCAGGTGGTCCTGGGCTACGACACGACCCTGCCCGTGACCATGGACGATATGGTCCACCATACAAGCGCGGTGGTCCGAGGCACCCGAAGGAGCCATATCGTCAGCGACATGCCATTCATGAGCTATCAAGCGGACGTGCGGGAATCGATCCGCAACGCCGGCCGTCTCCTCAAGGAGGGCGGCGCTCAGTCGGTCAAGTTAGAGGGTGGACGCCTCCTGGTGGATACGGTGCGCCGCATCGTGCGGGCGGGGATACCGGTTATGGGACACATCGGGCTCACACCCCAGGCCTTTAACCAGTTGGGCGGGTACCGCGTCCAGGGCAAGTCGCCGAAGGCCGCAGCAGAGCTGATAGACGACGCCCAGGCGCTGGAAGACGCGGGCGCCTACGCGGTTGTCCTGGAGCTGGTTCCCGCGCCGCTCGCCGCAACGATCACGGAGCGGCTATCCATCCCAACGGTAGGGATCGGCGCCGGCCCCTACTGCGACGGGCAGGTGCAGGTCTTTCACGACTTCCTGGGGCTGTTCACCGATTTCGTTCCGAAGCACGCCCGGCGCTACGCCAACCTGGCGGAGGTCATACACAACGCCACGATCCAGTATATCGAGGACGTCCGGGCTCAGGCCTTCCCATCGGAGGCGGAGAGCTACGGGATGAATGAAGGTGGCTTGGAGAGCCGTCCCGGGCGTTCGGCCAAGTCGGCCGAGAGCTAGGGGAGCGCCCCTAACTAGGCTGGGTTTCCCCCTACTCGTCTGTCCTGGACTGCGTCCGAGATTGACCCACCTCCACGAAGCGATCCGACATCATACAGATTATCGAGACAGTCGAAGCGTTCAGAGAGGCCTGCCAGAGCGTGCAGAGGCCCCTCGGACTGGTACCCACTATGGGTGGCCTCCACGAGGGGCACAGGGCCCTTCTACGGCGCGCACGGTCGGAGAACACCAGCGTGTCGGCCAGCATATTCTTGAACCCCAGTCAGTTCGGCTCCCAACATGACCTCAAAAGCTACCCGCGCACCATGGACTCGGATCTCGCCATGATGGACGAGGAGGGGACCGACCTGGTGTTCGCGCCAAGCATCGAGCAGATGTATCCCCAAGGATTCGACACCAGCGTCGACGTGGGCAGGATCGCCGGGCGACTTGAAGGGGAGCACCGGCCCGGCCATCTCCAGAGTGTGGCCACGGTGGTGTCTAAGCTCCTCTCTATCGCCAGGCCGGACAGAGCCTACTTCGGACAAAAGGACGCCCAGCAGTACCTGGTGGTAAAGCGCCTCAACGCCGATCTCAATTTGGGAGCCGAGATCGTGGTGGTGCCCACCGCCAGGGACGCGGACGGCCTGGCCCTGAGCAGCAGGAACTCTTATCTCTCGGCACAGGACAGGGAGGCCGCCACGGTGTTGTACCACTCGCTTTGTCTGGCCCGGAGCCTGTGGGAAGGAGGCGAGAGGGACGCAGAGGAGGTCCGAAGACAGATGAAGTCCATTATCGACGGAGAGCCGATGGCCCGTGTCGACTACATAAGCGTCGCCGACGCCGAGACGCTGGAGGAGCTGGACCGGATAGACCGGCCAGCGCTGGTATCGTTGGCGGTCTACATTGGGAAAGCCAGGCTGATCGACAACATCGTCCTCGGCTAGTCCAGGGGCCATGTTAAAATGCCTATTGGCCCCGACATCCCACCGCTGGAGCGACTGTATTGAGGATTCTTCTAACTAACGATGACGGCATCCACTCGCCCGGGCTCTGGAGCGCCGCAAAGACGCTGAGGCAGGTGGGGGAGGTGTTCGTCGTCGCTCCCGACAGGGACCAGAGCGGCGTAGGAACGATGATGACCCTGTCAAACGTAGTCCGGGCCAATGAAACCATTTCCCCCGTCGAGGGCGTCAAAGCACACACGGTCGAGGGCACTCCAGCCGACTGTGTGATCCTCGCCACCGAGTCGCTGTTCGACGAGCCCTTCGATCTGGTCGTATCTGGCATCAACCAGGGGGCGAACATGGGCGTGGACATAATCGCCTCCGGCACGGTGGGCGCGGCGTTCCATGGGTACTGGCGTGGAATTCCCTCAATCGCGGTCTCGGTCGCGGCTCTCGCAGATGTCCAGTACGAGGCCGCCTCTCACACAGCGAAGGCCCTCGCATCGGCAATATCAGCGAACTCCTTGCCCGAGCCCATGCTTCTCAACGTCAACCTGCCCAATGTCACTCCGGACCGAGTCGGCCGGGTGGAGCTCACGACGATCGGGCCGGCGCTCTACCGAGAGTCCGTCGAACGGGGTCACGATGGACGCAGGACCCACTACTGGATAAAGGCCGACAGGCAGGTAGATATCGAAGTGGAAGAGGGAACGGATATATGGGCCGTGAGCAACAACCGGATCTCCATAACCCCCCTCGATACCGCGATATCCAGCCTCCCGTCTTCTCCATTCAAGGTGTTATCCGAAGAGGTTGAGGCCGAGCTATCGCTTGAGCAGCGCTAAGTGGGACCATGCTCCCACCTGGCGGCATCCTTTCTGGCCAAATCGGAAATCTCTGTGCCGAGCGCGCAGTTGACACCTTGGACACACAAACTTAGAATTGGCCGCAATACCATATTCATGCGAAGGAGGCAGTCATGATCTACGAGTACCGAGCCTATCAAACCAGACCCGGCACGCTGGACGCCCTTAACGCCAGATTTCGTGATCACACGCTCAAGCTCTTCGAAAAGCACGGCATAAAAAGCATCGGCTACTGGACCCCGAACGTCGGCGACTACGACGGCAAACTGATATACATAGTGGCCTTCGAGGACGCCGGGCACCGCGACCGGGCATGGGCGGCTTTGGCGTCCGATCCCGCGTGGGTAAAGGCGCTCGAAGAGTCTGAGGCGGCGGCGGGCGGCCCACTGGAGGCAAGCGTTATCAACAGCCTTCTGGACCCGACGGACTATTCGCCGCTGCAATAGAGCCATGTGGCCGCAGTGGGGACCCTGTTCACCTGATAGGATGTGGCGATGATCTACGAGTACCGGGTCTACGAGGCTATGCCCGGCCGGATGGCTGATCTTCATGCCCGCTTTCGCAACCATACCCTCGGGATCTTTGAAAAGCACGGAATGAGGAACGTGGGCTACTGGACCCCGAACGTCGGCGACTACGACGGTCGGTTGATATACCTGTTAGCCCACAAAGACGCCGCCCAACGCGACCGAGCATGGGCGGCTTTTCGGTCCGACCCCGAGTGGGCTCAGGTGGTGGCCGAGTCGGAGGCTAACGGCCCTCTGGTAAACTGGCGCCGCAGCACCCTGTTGACCCCTACGGACTACTCGCCGCTGCAGTAGGTTAATGCAGGCCGTTTTCGGCCAGCACACACCTCCAACCTGCAGCCGCCCGTGTCCGTCGGTCCTCCCTGCGCCCCGCGGATGAAGGAGAACTCCGAAACGCGCCTTGCCCAAGGCATCGACGCCCCAAAGGAGGCCTAAAGATCTATGGCCCGTCTATCGCGGTCCGCGGCCATCGTGGGCGTGGCCGAGTCCGACGAGATAGGGAAGGTAAAGAGCAAGTCGTCGCTACAGCACCACGCCGAGGCGGCGTATAACGCCCTGGAAGATGCGGGGCTTTCAATTAAGGACGTGGACGGCCTCCTGTCGGCGGGCTTCTCCACCCTCACCATAGCCGAGTACCTGGGGATACAGCCCAGCTACACGGACGGCACGGCCGTCGGTGGGTCTTCATTCGTAGTTCATATCGCCCACGCCATCGCGGCCATCAACGCCGGATACTGCGAGGTCGCGCTGGTGACCCACGGGGAGGCGGGGCGTAGCGCCCGGGCGCGCAGACCGATCAACCCAGTGGAGCCGGGTCCCCAGTTCGAGGCGCCATACGGGTTCATAGGTTACCCCGTGCTCTACTCGATGGCCTGCCGCAGGTACATGCACGAGTTCGGCGAGGAGCACACGCGCCAGGGCATGGCTGAGATAGCTGTGGCAACGCGAAAGTGGGCGCGCCTCAACCCCAAGGCCTACATGAAGGACTCAATGACCTTCGACGACTACCACAACTCACGCTGGGTCTCGTGGCCATTCCATCTTCTTGACTGCTGCATCGTGACGGATGCGGGAGGGGCCTATATCATCACCAGCGCCGACCGCGCCCGAGACCTTAAGAAGAAGCCCGTGTGGGTCCTTGGAGCGGCAGAGGGGCATGACCACGAGATCATAAGCCAGATGCCCAGCCTCACCTCGCTGATCGCCCGTGAGACGGGGAAAAAGGCGCTGTCTAGGGCCGGCGTGACGCACGACGACATCGATCTGGCAATGATTTACGACTCGTTCACCTACACGGTGCTATTGAGCCTCGAAGACCTGGGGTTCTGCGGCAAGGGAGAGGCCCCCGACTTCGTGAAGGACCAGCGTACCGCGCCAGGAGGCGCGTTTCCGATGAACACGTCGGGGGGTGGGCTGTCGTACACCCACTCGGGCATGTACGGCATGTTCCTGGTGATTGAGGCGGTCAGGCAGCTCAGAGGGGAGTGCGGAGGGCGCCAGATAGATAACCCGACCATCGCCCTGGTCAACGGCACTGGCGGCGCCCTAGCGTCCACCGGCACCGCTGTCCTGGCGGTTGATTAGCGGCTATGTGGAAACGAGTACTAGCCGGTGCGGTGGAAACCCCACCCCACCAGATAATTTGAGGGCAGAACATGACCCGAGGCTACAATAAGCCGGTCCCACAGCCGCAGCAGGAGTCCGATTTCTACTGGGAGAAGGCGAAGCGGCACGAGCTTTGGCTTCGAAAGTGCGACGACTGCGGAAAGGCGTACTTCTACCCGAGGGACATATCGCCCTGCTGCTTCTCCAAAGACACCACCTGGATTCGAGCCAGCGGCAGGGCGAAGCTGCACACCTACGCCGTCGTCCACCAGCCCACGCATCCTGGGTTCGCGGACGAAGCGCCGTACGTGCCCGCCATCGTCGAGCTGGAGGAGGGGCCTCGGATGGCGACCAACATCGTCGGCATCGGCGATCCGACTCCCGAGAAGCTTCAGATCGACATGCCCCTCGAGGTGACCTTCGAGGACATTTCAGACAGGATCGCTCTGCCTAAATTCAGGCCAGAGTAGCCGAGGAGTTCGCAGCTATAGAAGCTCGGCGAGAGACCGGATGACGCGGTCGGGACGCACCTCCACACCATCCGGCAGGCCAGCGCCCATGGCATCGACCCAGATGCTGAAAATACCCAGCTTCTGGGGCGCCGCCACCTCCCACTCCAGGTCGTCTCCGACCATCCACGCCTCTTCAGGCGTCGCTCCTATCTGCTCGAGAACGTGCGAATATACGCTGGGGTCTGGCTTACCCACGCCGAATTCACCCTCGATGAGGATATAGTCAAAGAAGGCGTCCAAACCCGCCCGCTCTATCTTGGTACGCTGAACCTCTGAGCCGCCGTTGGTCACCAGGGCCAACCGGATATTCCGCTCTCTGAGATGCTTTAGAGTCTCGATGGCCCCCGGAACGGGTTTAATCGTGTTGATGCGCCGAAGCGTGAAAGCGCTGGCCATCTCCTCGGCCATGGATGAGTCATCAACCCCCACTCGCTGAAGCGCGCCAATAGAAGTCTGAATAGGCGCCATCCCGGGCTGAAGCCGTCCCCTGCGGTGCCGCTCAGGGTCGCTCCAGAACCAGCGGCGATGCTCCTGAAGCGCGTCAAACAGCTCATCGCCACCAACGCCGTTAAGGCGGCGCGCGAAGGTCTCACACACCCACCGCCAGACCTCATCCATCTGGCCGGATGTGTCCAGGATCGTGTCATCCAGGTCCAGCAGAACCGCCTCTGGAAGATGAGTTGTCACGGATTTCCGGCTCACGTGATGTCTACAAGCGTATGGAAAAGACTACGCCTGGGAAGGCTTGCACTGGTCACAAGTACAAAGGCCCCGCAGGATTTCAAAGGGGTAGATGCCGGTATAGTGGGCGTCGCTCCAGAGGAACTGCACGGCGTACTTGCCGACCATCAGGTAGTCTTCGGCTCGTATGTCGGCGGGCACCGTAACGGGGTCCAGGAGTTTGCGCCTGCTCCACTCATCCACGCACTCGGCGCACCCGCAGTTTATCCGAAGGTACTTGGCGTCGTACAGGCTTTCGTGGCCATCGCTCCAGTGGACCGAAATACCTTTCTCAGTCAGCGCTATGTTATTTATACCTAATTTCACGATTTCACGATCATTGCCGCGACAGGCCTAAGGCAGATGGTATCGCGTTCGTAATACGAAAGATAGCTAGGCCTCAGCTGCTGGCACAGCAACCGCAGGGCCAGGTTACTCCGGCTCCAGCGCCCGAATCTCGCCGGTCTCCTGGACTTCGACCGTGTAGCCTTCAAGTGTGCCGGGAATCTGATCGAGGAGAGCGGGGGTCTTCTCCGCGACAAACACCTTAATACAAGGCTTCCCTGCGCACTCACCCTGGGCGGTCCCCACGACGCCCGGCATCTCCATGAGGCCATCGGTGTGCTCCTGGAGCACCTCTTCAATCGTCTTTTCCGTCATGGTGTTCTCACTCGGCTGGTCTTCCCTCCCTTGCTGACCGCAGGTCGCCGTCGCAACAGAGAGCGACAGAAGGCCGACCGTGACCATCACCGCTCCTACAAGGCGCCGTGTCGTACCGTCCCTGGCTATATACAAGGCTACCACCAAAAAGTAGGGAAGATGGCCACGACCATCTTCCCTACGAGCTAACGTCCAAGGAGAGAAAAGAGTGGGGGCTGACTTTCGCCAGCCCCGTGCTCTATACGCTGATGCTACATCGCCGGTGGGTAGGCTATGCGGCCAACCAGGCCACAAACATTCGCCTTAACCCAGACGGGTAACCTACCCCGGTGTTGGTGTTAGTTCGAAATTGACCTTCTCTGTGTCGCCGGCAACGACGGTCGCCGGTTTATCCTGGGATATGTAGCCCGCCAGGGTGGCGGTAACCGTCCGGTTGCCCTCCGGTACGTCACTGATGGTGTACTTGCCGCCCCTGTTGGTCGTCGCCGATTCCCCAGTGTCAGTCGTAACCGTTACGCCCTGGATCCTGCCGCCTGTACTGGCGTCGGTCACGCGGCCCTGAATAGTACCCGTGCCGCCCGGCTGCGACTCCTCATTGACAGTCACCGCAGCACTCTTGGAGTTGTTGGCGGCATCATCGTCAGTCAAGTCGTGGCTACCCGTGAGAGTATGCTCCCCCAGGGAGGCGTTGCCGGTATCCCACGAGTAGTTGAGAGTGGCGGATGCGCCCACCGCCAGTCCGCCAGTGACCTTCAGGGTACCAATCGTCACGATATCGGTATCGTCGGTAAGGGTAACATTGATGTCGCTGGTAACAGCCTGGTTGCCCACATTCTCCACCGTCACATCCACGCTAACCAAAGCGCCTTTCACAACCGAAGCCGGCGCACTAACGCCGGTTATCGCGATATCAGTTACTTGCTCTGGTGGTGCGCTGCCGTCGTCGACGGTCACACCGAACCTCGCTAGCACCGGGTCAATGGGGTTCGCAATTGTGACGAAGAAGCTTCCCGCGAACAGCAAGCCGACCGGGTTATTGCCGCCCTTAGTCACGATCAGAGACCCGGAGTCGCCCCCGGCGCTGAAGTTGCCGGGCTCTATGATGATCTGATTGACGAATTTGGCCGTCCCACTGTCGTAGCCCACGTTCACGGTGGCGTTGATGGCGGTAATTCTTCCGTTGGTCAACTCAGTAGTCCGGCCGTACTTCTTGACCTTCAGCCTCAAGCTGGGGTCCACGGTCGTCGAACTGGGCTGCCCGTATCCGTCATCTGGGGTAGCGCTGCCGAGGAGGCTGGTCGAAGACAGGGCAATTGCCGCGTCGATGCTGTTATCGCTTCCGTCAAACTTAAGCGGCTCGAAAGCCTGTAAGGTACCGATGGCGTCCGCTGGGTTGACGCCCCCATCGAAGGGACCTGGCTGCAACACGTTGTCGTTGATGGAAGCGTTGTTTTCATCGGCGTAGACGTGATTATTGCTCAGCGCATATACGTTGCCATTAGCGTCCTTTACCCGCACACCTATGGTACCGGCAGTGATGTTCGGGTGACCGGTCGAAACGCCGATGGGAACAGGCCGGTCGAACCGGGACGTAGGGTCCGCAAACGCCACGATCTTGCCGGCCACGCGTGTGACAACCACAACGCCATCGAGCTTCCCGGGAATACCCTTGACACCCGGCTCCTCCGTCAATACGAGGACAACGGCTGTGCCGTTCGCCCCGAGGCCAACGGCCGTGCCGACGACGCCCTCGGTCGCCAAAAGCTCGTTGGTATGCTTTTCCTGCGCCGCGATGGCGCGTTCCAGGCCTGGAGGGTCCGATGAGGCCCCACCGGCGGCGGCCACCGCCGTCAGGGCGAGAATACCTGCCAGGACCGGTAGCAGAAACCACTTACGCATCAACTTCCTCCTCTACGAACCACTTGATACAGAGCCAATTAATAAACGGACTCGAATAACTATTATACGTCATCTTTTCTATCGGGCATCACCCAAATGGGTGATTTCTTCGTCGGAGATTTAGCATTTCAGGCCGGTAGCCGCGAAACGGGTGACGTGTCAGACAGTTGCTAGAGTAACCCCATCTCAGTTTACGTAAACCGTCATCCATCGATCACTATAATTACGATACTCAGCAATATCTGATTTCCTATCGCCGCCACCACGACGCTGCTACTTTGTGCCCTGCTCCTCGATGAACTTAGCAAATGTCTCCTGTAGATGCCATCTCAAAATGCTTACAGCTGGGGGGTAACTACTCCACTCCACCGGACAGGCAATTTTTGAAGACGTTCCTGGCGAGCCCACCGCCGTATCCGCCACTTGGAAAGAGCGCGGGGCCCTTCTTGGGCCACATTTCCCTTGCCGATGGCCTCTGGGGTGCTATATCATCGGCCTGAAAGGGTAGCGAATGAAAGGCAAGGACTTTCTCTCCGTGGCGGACTTGACGCCCAGCGAGGTCGGGGCGCTGGTGGAGAAGGCCAGACAGATGAAGACAGGGCATAAGCCTCATCCACTAGAGGAGAAGGTGCTGGCCCTTCTATTCGAGAAGCCTTCGCTGCGGACGCGGGGCAGCTTCGAGGTAGGCATACGTCAGCTGGGTGGAGACTGTTTTTACCTTGGCCCTAATGACGTTGGCCTGGGAGTGCGTGAGCCGGTTTCCGATGTTGCGCGGGTACTGGACCAATGGGTGGACGGCATCGTGGCCCGCGTGTTCTCTCACCGCAGCCTGGAGCTGCTGGCCGAGCACACCAAGATACCCGTGATCAACGCCCTTTCAGACCTGGAACATCCCTGTCAAGCCATGGGCGACCTGCTCACCATCTACGAGCATAAGGGCGCATTGGAGGGGATAAAGGTCGCGTTCGTGGGCGACGGAAACAACGTGGCGTCCAGCCTGGCGCTGGCATGCGCCTCTGTGGGCACGGAGTTCGCCCTGGCGGCTCCCAGGGACTACCAGATACCTTCTGTCGTGTGGGAGGAGGCAAAGGAGAGGGCGTCCCTCAATGGGACCAAGGTGGGATGGGTGGAGCTTCCCCAGCAGGCGGTCCGGGGCGCCGATGTCGTCTACACCGATGTCTGGGTGAGCATGGGCGACGAGGGTGAGGCGAAACAGCGGCTCAGTGCGTTCGCCGACTATCAGGTTAATGAGGAGCTGATGAGCTTCGCCAAGCCCGACGCCGTGTTCATGCACGACATGCCCGCCCACGAGGGCGAAGAGATCGCCAAGGGGATGCTGGACCATCCCCGCTCGGCGGTGTTCGACCAGGCGGAGAACCGCCTCCACGCCCAGAACGCGATCCTGGCTGAGCTATTTCCTCAATAGAGGAACATCAGGTCTAATCATGTCGAAACCTCTGGTCGCCATCGTCGGGCGACCCAACGTAGGCAAATCCACCCTGTTCAACAGGCTTTCGGGACAGCGCACCGCCATCGTCTCCGAGCAAGCCGGGACCACGCGGGACCGCGTCATCACCGAGACGGTCTGGGCCGACTACCCGTTTATCCTGGTTGACACGGGCGGACTAGACGTTTCCCCTGAGACGGAGATCTGGCGTAAGACCAAGGAGCAGGTGGAACTGGCTCTCGCAGAGGCGGACGTGGTTATCATGCTGGTGGACGTGACCGAGGGAACGACCGCCGCGGACCGAGACGTGGCCGATGTCCTGCGGGTCGCTGGTAAATCGGTGATCCTGGCCGCCAATAAGGCGGACAACGAGTCTCGCACTGCCCAGGCTGTCGAGTTCTACGAGCTCAGCCTTGGAGGCCCCTTTCCGATAAGCGCTTACCACAACATGGGGATCGAAGACCTGATGTCGGAGGTAATAGCCAGGTTCCCAGGAGAGCCCTCTTCCCCCGAGGTGGAAGCAGATATGAGCCTGGCCATCGTTGGCCGCACGAACGTGGGCAAGTCTATGCTGATTAACGCTATCACCGGACAGCCACGGGCCATCGTAAGCGAGATCCCCGGAACGACGCGAGACGCGCTGGATACCTTGGTCACGTTGGAGGACGGATCAGTGCTCAGGCTGATCGATACCGCCGGCATACGCCGAAGGGGAAGCGTCCAACCCGGTATCGAACGCTACAGCGTGCTGCGGGCCATACTCGCCATCGACCGGGCGGAGATCGCGGTCCTGCTGATGGACGCCTCCGAGCTGGCGACGGCCCAGGACACCCACATCTCCAGCTTCATCTTCGAAGCGTACAAGGGCATCGTCTTGGCAATCAACAAGTGGGACCTGGCCGGGCAGATGGGGATTACCGAAGACGACGCGGTCAAGACAGTTAAGGGACGGTTTAAGTTCGCTTCATACGCTCCCATATGTTTCACATCCGCCCTCCTCGGCACAGGGTTAACGGGACTACTGGATATGACCAAGACGGTGCACGAGGAGTGGTCTAAATCGCTTCCCCGCTATGATCTGCGGCGGACCATTATGACGGCGGTGGCAGAGCACCCGCCGGCCACCTCGGGGAGACACGCATTGAAGATCTACGGCGTCACTCAAGACCGAACGCGCCCCCCCGGCTTCACCTTCTATGTAAACAGGTCCGACATGGTACACTTTTCGTACCAGCGCTACCTGGAGAACACGTTAAGAGAAGCTTACGGTTTCCAGGGAAGCCGACTGAAGATGCGATTCAAGGGCAGGGGTGGGCGGTGACCGATTATCTGGCGTTCGTTCCCATTGGATACCTTCTCGGATCGGTGCCTTTTGGCATCATAGCAGGCCGTGTGTTCGGCCGGGTGGATATCCGGCGATACGGCAGTGGCAAGACGGGCATGACCAACGTCATGCGCACCGTCGGCGCGCCGGCGGCCGCACTCGTGCTCCTGCTGGACATGGGCAAGTCGATAGTGGCGGTGGTGCTGGCCCGCATGTTCTCCGACACGGCGGGGGTCGAGGCGGCCGCGGGGTTAGCGGCGTTGGTTGGCCACATATGGCCCGCTTTCGCGGGCTTTAAAGGCGGGAGAGGGACTGCGCCAGGCTGGGGAGGGCTGATTATTCTCTCACCCTTCGCCGGGCTGGTCGCCTCGGTGATCGGGGTGGCGACGGTGGGCCTGTCTCGGTACGTGTCACTGGGCTCGCTTCTTGGGTCCAGCACCGGCGCTATCATGATCGTGGTCCTATCCGCGGTGGAGTTCGAGCCCCTGGGCTATATCTGGTATGGGGCCATCGGAGGCCCGTTGGTCGTCATCCTCCACCGGGGCAACATCTCGAGGCTCCTCAAGGGGCAAGAACGCAAGATGGGGCAGCCGGCCGAGCAGCCTCATGGATAAGCGAGTCAGCCGGGGGCCAAATGGGGGCTCGACGGTCAAAGTCGGCGTAGTAGGGACCACTAGCTGGGGTACCACTCTGGCCACCCTCTTAGCCCGACAAGGGGTGGATGTCCGACTGCTGGCGCGTACTGAGCGGGAGGCGGAGCTGCTGAGCTCCTCACGTCGCAACGAGAGACTTCTGCCCGGTTTGAAGCTGCCACCCAGCCTTAAGACCACCGCCTCTCCAGAGGAAGCGCTTACGGGCTCTACCCTGGTCATCCTGGCCGTCCCCTCGAGGAGCTTTAGGCAAAATGTCCTAGCAATTAGCCGGGCGCTGACATACCCCACGGTCGTGGTGAGCGCGACGAAGGGCCTGGAACTGGAATCCGGCAAGCGAATGAGCCAGATACTGGAAGAGGAGCTTGACCCCTCGCTGCACTTACGCATCTGTGCGCTGTCCGGCCCCAACCTGGCACGGGAGATTATCGAGGGCAAGCCCTCCTCCACCGTGGTGGCGTCGCGCGACGATGAGGCAGCCAGGGAGGTGCAGGCCATCCTTAACTCCTCCCGCTTCCGGGTGTATACGAACGACGACCTTATCGGCGTAGAGTTGGCCGGGGCCCTAAAAAATATCGTCGCCCTGGGCGCCGGCATCTGCGATGGCCTCGGATATGGTGACAATGCCAAGGCTGCGTTTATCACTCGCGGCCTGGCGGAGATCAGCCGCCTGGGGGTGGCCGCGAGTGCCAATCCCCTGACGTTCGCCGGCCTGGCGGGAATTGGCGACCTCGTGGCCACCTCTTCAAGCAAGCTCAGCCGCAATCACACGGTGGGCCGTCAGCTGGCCAAAGGGAAGACTTTAGAAGAGATACGCTCGTCCATGACGAACGTGGCTGAGGGAGTCGATACGACCGCGGCCGCGGTATTGCTGGCGGACATGCTGGACGTGGAGATGCCCATCACACAGGCGACCTACAGCGTCCTATTCGATGGTATGTCGGTGCAAGAGGCCGTCGCCGAGCTGATGGGCCGAGCCCCGAGTCCGGAGTGGGTTGGTATCGACGTTTAGGCGCCAAACTCGTAGAGTATGGCGGCCACCGTTGCGAGGCCGGCGGTCTCCGCCCTCAGAATGCGTTTGCCAAGGGTTACCGACTCGATGCCCCTTCGACCGCGCGTAGCCGATTTCCTCCTCGGTGAGCCCACCCTCTGGTCCGATTAACACGCTGACCGTCGGGACGGCTTCCGCATCAACTCTTAAGGTCTCCAGTACAGACTTGAGGCCAACACTGCTTTCCCGCTACCAGGGGACCAGAGCAAGCCCCTCGGCCGAGTCGCAGGCGCTACAGAAGCCAACGGGTGAGTCCAGCTTCGGGATCCGCCCCCTCCCTGACTGCTCCGCGGCTTCGGTGACGATCCTTCCCCACCGCTCCAACCGGGAGGCCGCCCAGCGTTTGTCCCGAGCCTTTGGTACAGTCCTATCACAGAAAACGGGCACGAAGGCGGAAACGCCGAGCTCGGTCCCTTTCTGCAGGACAAACTCGAATTTTTCCGCCTTGAGCACGGCCTGAACCAACGTGATCGCTACCCTCGTCTCCCCACTGCTCTGGTATCTCTGCTTTATGGAGCCCAGAACCTGACCTGGAGAGATGGAATCCAGCGTCACCTGATATTCCCAGCCGGTGTTGTCAAGAACGATGATCTCATCGCCGAGGCGTGCCCGCAAAACACGCGCCAGCTGCCGGGCCGTATCGCCCTTCAAAGCCACTCTTTCACCCTGGATGCAGTTCAAGGCAACGAAGAAGCGATGCATGGGAGCGCCTAGGCCCTGGATGCGACGAGGGTCACCCAATCGCCGTCCACAACCGTGGTGGTGACGTCGGCACCGGCGTCGCGCAGTCGTTGGGCCACCTCATCGGCACGCCCCTCAAGGAGGCCAGACGCTATCACATTGCCGGATCGTCTTACGGACTTGACCAGCTCATCCGCTAGGTCGTTTATCACCTTTGAGGATATGTTCGCGACCACGATATCGAATGTACCTGGCTGTACCCAAGGACTGGGTAAGGTCCCTTGGACTATCCGCACGGTGTTTTCAACACCGTTGTCCCGCACGTTTCCTTCGGCCACCGGCACGGCCACGGAGTCGATTTCCAGCCCAAACACCGCACTTGCCCCCAGCTTGGCAGCCGCGATGGACAGGATGCCCGATCCACTACCGACATCCAGCACGTTCATATCCGGCTCAACAAGGGTTTCGAGTTGCTGGAGACAGGCTCTGGTGGTGGGATGGTGTCCGGTCCCGAAGGCCATACCGGGGTCCAAGGTGACCACGATGTCCGCGGGCCCGGGTTCATAGCTTCGCCAGGACGGGCAGACGACGATACGCGTGCCCACCCTGAGAACGTGGAAATGCTCTTTCCAGGCCTCTTCCCACTCCTCCTGCTCAAGGACCCTCTCCTGGAGGGGCGAGATGGGACAGACCTGAGCGACCAGCCTGACGCCGAGGTCGATTCGGTGCCGGCGGGCATCGGTGGCGGAGTCGAGGGGCAGATATGTTCTGACTGTGGCGTGAACCGAATCTGGGGGCGAGTCCCCCTCATCCGGGTTGTATCCTCCAGCCTCTTCGACAGCTACTCCACCGCATCCATATCGATAGAATATCTGGCTTAGGGGCTCGACGAACTCAGGAGGCGCTTTAACACTGATCTCTAGCCACTTCAAAGTACAAGACCTCTCCCGCAGAAGCGCTAGAAGCTGCTTTAAAAGGCCTTAATCTGTCCGGAGGTGAGCACCCACACACCCGATGTTGCTAATTCCCGCCAAATCCGGACACCATGCTTGGACATCCCACCGGCAGAGCACTTTTGACGCCGCTTTTAACTATCGCCGCCGAGGGTGCCCTTGATCTTACCCAGCAAGCCCTTGTCGTCGCCCAAAGGCCCAGCGTCTGGGCCTTGCAACGTCTTCGACAGCCCTTCGAAATGCGCCCGTTGCTCCGTGGTGAGTGACCTCGGCGTCTCCACCACAGCGGTTACCAACTGATCGCCCCTACGCCGCTGGTCGCGCAGGTGCGGTACACCCCGGCCCTTGAGACGAAAAACCTGGCCCGACTGAGTACCGGGTGGGATTACAAGCTCGGCCTCGCCGTCAATGGTTGGCACCTTGGTGGTGACGCCAAGGGCGGCATGCGCCATGTTGATGCTCTGCTTGTATAGGATGTCGTAGCCCTCTCTATGGAAGAAGGTGTGAGGCTTGACGCCAACGGCCACATATAGATCACCCGGCGGACCGCCGTTTGACCCGGGCTCGCCCTCTCCGGTGAGGCGCACCTGCGTGCCGTTCTCGATTCCGCCGGGAATCGAGACGACCAACTTGCGATTCCTCCGCTCGTTACCGGTGCCTTTGCACTGCGAGCAAGGGTGGGTGATTACCCGGCCATCTCCTCTGCATACCCCGCAGGTCACGACCTGCATAAACTGGCCAAAGATGCTTTGGTGCGTACGTCGTACCTGACCGGAGCCACTACAGTTGGTGCACGTAGAGGAGGTGGTGCCGCGTTCACTTCGGCTGCCCTGGCAACTGCTGCACACCTCGGTACGCTTTATCTCAAACTCTTTCTCGGCCCCAAAGACCGCCTCCTCAAACGCGATCGTGATGGAATATTGGAGGTCTCCACCGCGGCTGGCGGCGGTCCGAGTAGATGATCCGAAGCCCCCGAAAAACGCATCGAAAACGTCCCCAAAACCGCCAAAAGTGTCGAACCCCTCAAAGCCCCTGGCACCATTTCCTGCCACACCTTGATGGCCAAAACGGTCGTAGCTGCGGCGCTGTTCCGGGTCGCTCAGGACCTGGTAAGCCTCGTTGATCTCTTTGAACTTCTCGGCCGCTCCATCGCTCTTGTTGCGATCGGGGTGGTATTCAAGCGCAAGCTTCCGGAAGGCCTTCTTGATCTCTTCCTCGGAGGCATCTTGGGATACTCCCAAGACCTCATAGTATTCTCGTTTGCCGGTGGTCATGCGTTAAGCCAAAACGAAGACATATAGGCTAATTATAATAGCTCGGCTAGCCCTACACAAGCGGAACAACGACCTCGCACACTAGTCTTTACCCGATGCCACTCACGAGCATTCGATTCATGGCACGGATATTCCACCGTATTGAGGTGTGGGATAAATCACCCCCAAAATCTGGACCTCAAGACCGGCGTGATTAGCCGCTAAGAGAGGTGATAACCTTCTTATCAGGTTTCGGGTGCCAGGGAAGGAGCGGAGCAGGCCTATGCGTGATGCCGTAGAGCTGTAGATAGATCAGAAAGTAGGAAACAAGCGAGCTTTTGAAAGTCGCCATTTCGGGACCGGGGAGACGTGCGTGGGACCAGGTTAGCCGTGGACGCTTTCGACCACTTCGCTCATCACAGTGGATACGAATTTCACACCGGCGATGGTCTTCGAATACTCCATACGCGTCGGCCCCACCGCGCTTACCACACCCACCGCTTCACCAGGAATGCCGTACTGGCATGCGACCACGCTAAAAGGCCGCAGCACATCACCCCGGTTTTCCTGGCCGATAACTACCTTTACAGCGTCCCCCTCGGGGACCTCTTCCAAAATAGCTCCAACCAAGGACCCTTCCTCCATACCCTGCACAACCGTGCGTACCTTCTCGCCTTCGGTGAACTCAGGTTGGAATAGAAGGTTGCGGAGGCCATCCACAGAGTGTTCGCGGTAGGGGGCGTCATCCTCTTCACTGAGAATAAGAGTGGTTGCCTCCACCAACATCTCCTCGAGCGGTGAAAGGGTATCGGCTTCCTTCATATCGATCTCGCGTCGTGTGATCCCCGTTAGATGCCGTTTGACGTTGCTGGCGGATACTTCGAGAGTAGCTGGGTCCGCTGACTTCTCGAGCCGAACGAGCTGTCTCCTAAATCTGGCCTGCTCAAGCACTACGATAAGCAGGGCCAAGAAATCCTGCAGATACACCAACTCCAGATGCTTGACACGCGATTCTGCCGCCTTAGAAAAGGTTGCACCCGCCATGTTTCCCACAAGTTCCGCCAGTGTGCTGGCAGCAACACCCGCCCAGTCGTCAACATCGGCATCTATGAGTTGCTTCTTCACGGAGGCGCGTATCGGCTGCGGGATCTGAACGGATTCATCGATGGCCAGCGATTCGACGAACAGGCGGTAGCCTTTGTCCAGAGGAACGCTCCCGGCAGAGGGATGCGGCCTCGTGATGTAGCCGATCTCCTCAAGCTCGGCCACGTCGTTTCTAACGGTTGCCGGGCTTACGCCCAGATCGTGGCCACGTGCGATCGACTCGGAAGCGATCGGCGTAGCCGTTCGGACGTAATCGCTAACGATCGTCTTCAGGATGATCTCTTGTCTGTCGGTTAGCATGGAGACCACTAGCGGATTGGAGCGGGTGGCGGTGACTTATAAAATGAATGTAGCATCGCCGTAGGGGGGCGGCAAGCATGCCGAAGCCAAGGCGTGACGAAAAGCGCGGTCCACCGACCTGTTCCGCTCAGGAAGGTAGGCGGGGACGCCACCGCCTGTATGATGCGATCAGCAACAAGGGAGCCACCAGCAGCAGCAGATTACCGGTGCCCGTCGCCAAAGGCGTATCACCGAACGGGAGACATCCTCCACCACCCTCTTCGGCCACGGGAATAGAGGTCGGGAGGACAACCATGGGCGTCGGCGGCACGCTCGTCGCAGTCGGTGTAGGTGTTGACGTCGGAGTTGCCGTAGGGGTAGGAGTAGGAGTCGGCGTGGGCGTTACCGTGGGTGGAGCCGGGGTAGGCGTAGGAGTCACAAGGCCCACGAAGAAGAGGTCGAATTCTCCCTCCCTGGCGCCGCTCTCATACGTATCGGTGGTCCCGGAGACAACGCCGTTCAAGAGGAACTCCACCGTCCCCCCCACCAGGCTGATGTCCAGTGGGTCCACCACCAGGTTTCGGTAAGCGTCCCCTGCGATAAAGGCCGGGAACGACGTGTACGACCCTACGCGCGCCACAAGTACCGCTCCCACAGGCACGGTCCCTCCGGCGATTATGACGCTGCCCGAGTAGACCGCCGGCTGGGCCACCTCAGGTATGGGTGTAGGAACCGGTGTCTCCGTGGGCGTGGGTGTCGGAGTCGGAGTGGGTTCAGGCACCATGGGGAAGATAAGGTTAAAACTCTCCTTGAGGGTAGGAAAACTCTTAACCAGGTAGGTGTCCGTCTGGTCTGCCTGGACACCGTCCAGATGGAAGGTTATCGTCTTGCCCCCGTAGGTCGTACTGGGGGGGCCCAAGACCAGGTTACGGTAGCGACCGTCCTCAACTACAACAGGTTCCGACTCACAGTCTTCGACTCTGGCCCTGATCAGCAGCCCATCCGGGACCGGGGCGCCCGCCGCCGTTGCGCTGCCCTCATAGATGACGGGGAGAGGAGGCAACTCAAGTTTGGCAGACGGGCACCGGGGAGGCTCCTCGTCCTGGGCGCTGGCCATGCTACCGAGGATTGTTCCGAGGCCTACGGCGACAAGCACGGTTGCCAATATCGCGGTCGGCCATCTGTTGAGCTTCACTGTTACTTTCCTGAGCAAAAAGACCTCCCTCCCCTGGTCTTAGAGGAGGGAGGTCTTACACTCCCCTCGCCTACGATATTTCGTAGGTCATCAAGCCATTTACTACGGCACCACGGTCCCGGGCTCGTTGGCGTACACGAAGTAGCCCTTGCCGACGGTCACCACATCCGAGGATGCGGTCGTGGAGGTCTCAGGCAGGAGGCTAATGAACTTGTTGCCCGCGGTGTCGAACGTGTATGCCCTCGCCCAGTCGATGCTGGCGAAGTACTCGTCGGCGTCCACGTCCAAAGTCTTAATGTCGATTACGCTGACACCCACCAGGTTCCAACCCTGGTTCACCGCGAACGACGGAGGCAGGATTGCCGCGCCGGCCGTGAGGGCCGGGATGTCGACCGCGATCGCATCGAATGTCTCGCCATGGACCCAGTAGCCAGTGTTGGCGTTGACCGTCGTCAGGTTGCCAGTCCAGGCGCCCGCCGAGTTGCGGGTGGCGGTCCGCCACGGACTGACTTGTGTGGGATCGTAGGCCAGGACGGCGTCGATCTTCGGGTTGGTTATCACCGCGTTGATGTCGCCATCGGCGGGTGCACCAGGCATGGAGACAAGGTTCCAGCCCGGCCGGATGGAAACCTCGTACGGATCTCTTGCGATGATGCTGAACGTGGCCGTCTCCTCGAGGACCTCGTTGCCCGCCACGTCCACGCCACTGGCGACTATCGTGTAATCGCCCAGAGGCAGGCCGGTGGCGGCCCAGATCCAAGTCGAGCCGTCCTCGTCGGCGACGAAGCTCAAAAGCTCATCTGTGACGGTCCCGCTGGGCCACGTCACGTCGGCCTGTGTCAGGTCAACGGTCGTGAATGTGTCGCCGACGTACTCATCATCGTCGAAGATGACTCGTATGAACGGTGACTCGTTCTGCACCTCGTCCCCATCGGCGGGGTCGAAGGTGACCGTCGGTGTCGACTGGTCGATCTCGAACCAGTGCTTCGGGTCGTCGTCACTGACGGATATGTAGTTGTAGCTCACTACCGCACTGGAGGCGGCCGCGGTAAATGGCGTCGTGGTCGCGAGGACGATCGTGTGCAGGCTGGCGTTCACCACCGAAACCCTGTTCGTGGCGACAGCGGAGCCGTTCAACCTGACGGAGACGTCGTCGCCGTCCAAATCGCCGTCGAGGTTCCGATCTGCAATGGGGCCAGTATCCAGACTCAGGCTGAGAGTCACTGACGAGGAATCAATTACGATTCGGGCGTCACCGTTCGCGTCGTTCCCGGACACGTCCTCATCTTCCACCACGACCATGTTGTCGATCGCGTTGGCGCCCAGGTCCGTGCTCTGTACGGTAATGCCGTATATGCCCGTGGCGGAACCGGCGCTGATCGTCAGCTCGGCCTCGAATTCCTCGGGCGCAGGCGAAGTCGAATCGAGGAGGCCGTTGTCCACGGCACCCGCTGAACCCTGGACCGAAATAAGCAGTCCACCACTAGAGGCCAGCTTCTCGTCGGTATCGACCTTGACGGTTACCACGTCGCCCTCGACCCCCAGGGCCAGGCTGACCCTAGCGGTCTGGGTCGGCGACAGGCCGTCCAAGGCCGCCTCCACCTCAAACCCGCTACCATCGGGGTCGAAGTCGAGCTCATTACCCGCCAGGTCTGTGACGGTGCCTACCACGGTCACGGCAGGCGTGGTGTCCGGACCCAGCGCGGCAACGGCCAGGTACACGTAGATATCAGACCCATCCGTGCCCACGATCACAGCGGAGGGTGCGACGCCGTCCACCTCGAAGTCCGAGGCGGACACCGAGTCGGGATCAAGTGGCTCGCCGAACTCCGCCCTTACGGAGGTGTTAACCTCGTCGGTGTCCTCCGCGGCCAGGTTTGGATCCCAGGCCCTGCCGGTGATGGCCTCGACCAGCAAAGGAGCAACTGTGTCGATGGTCAAGCGGAGCGCGTCCGCGCCGGTCAGGAAAGTGGTGTTACCGGCCGCGTCGGAAGCGGAAATCTCCCAGTTGAACAACTCGCCGTCGGTTATTCTGAAGCCGCCGCTGGTGGCCTCCCAATCCGTGCCCTGAGAGAAGAAGGCCCTCAAGCCATTCGTTATGCCCTGGAAGGACGGGTCCCCCGAGGAAACGGGGACGGTGTTGATGGTAATTGTGATGGCGGTGGGAGCATCGAGCGTCGATATGCCTGAGCCCGTGTCGGTCACGTCGAAGCTAATGACCGGGCTGGACTCGTTGGTAATTCCCTCGTCGGCGGGCGATATGTCGGTCACGCTGGGTGCGAGAGCGTCGATGGCTATTGTGTCGGTGTCGACGACGACGCCGTCGTCGTCGAGGTACTGGACGGTCAGCATATCGGCGTCCTGCACCCAAATGCCGTCGTCATTGGTGCCCCGGGACTCGGCGTTGGAGCTCAACAGTACCTGGCCCCGGAAGAGCTGCGACTCGGCATCGCGAGTGGCGACCGAGTAGGCCACTGTGATGGAACCGGCCGGCAGAGCGACTTCTGTGGTCGCATCCTTGAACGTGATCACGCCGGTGTTCACGTTCACCGTATCGATCTGGAAATCCTGAAAGACACTTCCTTCTTCGCCGAGGTCGATACCGTTCACACTGACGGTGATGTCGATGTTATCCAGGTCGCCATCCCCGTCGGTGTCCACGATGGGGACCACCAGGGTCGTTATGCTAGTCGTGGCCCCAGAAGTGTCTAAACCAAGTAGTGGGGTCTCACCCGTAACGGCGGTGCTGGCGTTGAAATCCGACACCTCCCAGATCTGGACGATCTCCCCGGCGGGGTCGGAGGTGCTGAACACTTTGGCCCGCTCAAACTCAGTGTCGGAGCCGTCGTACCTGTCCTGGAGGTGGAAGTCGAATGCTGCAACGGTGTTCGAAGCAGATCGTGCGTCGGTTGCAGTAATTAGGTCGAAGGTGCCCGCTGCGGGGCTGAAGTTCTGAACAAGGGGCTGAGAAGTACCGACCGTGACGGTAGGACGGTCGACGAGCGGCGTATTGGTGGTGGTGGAGCTGTCGTAGCTCGCTGCGTCCAGCAAGAAGTAGTTTTTTTCAGTGGTAACTGTGCTGGTGGCGATGGCGGTGAATGCACCACCACCCACCGCGACCCAGCCATCCTTGATCCTGAAGTCGTCACCCGCCGGGATTGAGGTCTCAAGATTGCCCCACGTGGCCGTGCCGGACAGAGTGGTCTCAAGGGCGTCGTCCTGGACGTAAAAATTACCGAATACATCCGCCTTAAGGAAGTCGGTGTCGTCGGCGCTGGAGGTGGACCACTCCACATCGTCTTCAAGGACTGAGACCGCCATGGGCGCACTTGAGGAATCAAGGACGCCTAGGTTGCCTAGGTCGACTTGCTTGGCCAGGACCGATCCGATGCCGAAGGCACCTACCAACAGTCCGATCGCTATAACAATGGAGAAGAGCCTGAATGACTTCTTCACTGCCTACCCCCTTAAAGAGTTCCGGGCTTGCCGAATTGAATCCTTTATTGATTAACGAAGAGACACACGACCGCGTGGACGCTGATCCACCCTGGGCCGTGTATCCGGTCTCCACATCGGAGGGCTCAGTTACGGAGGGCCTGGATGACTTCACATCCTTGGCCGAACCCGTAATGGTTGTACACTATGCGGTTTAGCTTGTCAAGCTACCTCTGATAGGTCCGCGATAAGAGGCGCTGAATGCCTCTTCGCAACCCGAATTAAGTCCCACCGCTTCACGAACCTTCACGCGACCGTTCCGCGTGATGACTTCCGTAAGCCAGACGCCACTATATAGGAGTTTAGAGCGCGTTGTCAATAGGTTAGCCCGTTACTGTTTGGGAACGTTTCGCCGTCGATGCGTCACCACCTAACGCCTACTTTGGATTCCCTAATCTTCATTAAAGGTATATATAAGGGATAGAGGCGAGAACCCCGACTCCAGACAGAGGGGCCATCGGCGCACGGGTCAACCATTCCCACCCTAGTTTCTTCACCCAGCTGCAAGGTGTCTTAACCACCGACGCCGCACCGGATGTCGGGTGAAGGGTCTCGTCCACCAGCTTTCCGCGTTGTGATTACGGGCATCACCCCGCGGCATCCTTCCCGAGGTTCTGGAGGAACTCATCGTTATTAGGCGTCTTCCTCCAACGCTCCAGAACCTTTTCGGTGGCCTCCGAGGCGGTCATGGCATCGGTGGTTACCATGCTGACCATTCTCCTCAGAAGCCATACCTGCTTTATGGTCTCTTCATCCAACAGAAGCTCCTCACGCCGGGTACCGCTTCGATGGATGTCAACGGCGGGGAAGACTCTCCTCTCGGCCAACTTACGGTCCAGGTGGACCTCCATATTCCCCGTGCCTTTGAATTCCTCATAGATGACGTCGTCCATACGGCTGCCGGTGTCGACGATGCAGGCCGCTAGTATGGTGAGGCTGCCGCCATCTTCGGCATTTCGGGCCGCGCCGAAGAACTTCTTGGGTGGATATAGAGCCACCGGATCGATACCGCCCGACAGCGTTCGGCCGCTGGTCGGAACCGCCAGGTTATAGGCGCGGGTCAGACGTGTGATGCTGTCCAGCAGTATGCAGACGTCCTTGCCGGCCTCAACTAGTCGCTTGGCGCGCTCCAGGACCAGCTCGGCCACCCGGGTGTGGTCCTCGACCGGTTCATCAAAGGTGGAGCTGAAGACCTCCCCCACGATGGACCGCTTCATGTCGGTGACCTCTTCCGGACGCTCGCCGATCAGCGCCACCATCAGGTCAATGTCGGGTGCGTTGGCTGTGATGCCGTTGGCGATGTCCTTAAGAAGGGTCGTCTTGCCCGCCTTGGGAGGCGACACGATGAGCCCCCGCTGTCCACGGCCGACCGGAGCCAGGAGGTCAATCACACGGGTGGAAAGATTTTCCGCGGTGGTCTCGAGCTTGATGCGCTCTTGCGGGAAGATCGGAGTCAGGCTTTCGAAGTTTGGACGAGCGCGGGCTGATTCAGGGTCGATGTCGTTGACCGACTCGACCCTTACAAGCCCGAAGTACCTTTCCCCATCTTTTGGAGGGCGCACCTGTCCAGCGACTTCGTCGCCGGTCCTGAGGCCGAACCGTCTGATCTGGGACTGGGAAACGTAAACATCGCCAGTCCCTGGGCCGCTACTGTTATGGCGCAGGAATCCGTACCCTTCGTTGACTATGGACAGGATTCCACTGGCCATGATACTGCCATGCTCCTCCGCATAGGCGTGAAGGACCTTCATAAGCAGATCATGCCTCTTGGGCACAGACCCGTCTTCTATTACGCCCATTTCCTGAGCCAGCTGGGCCAACTCTTCGTTGGTTTTCGATTGCAGCTCGGTTAGATCCATGATCCTCTCCAGCATCCTGGTCACGAAGCCCAGTCTACTTCTTCAATTGAAGTCGCCGACTTAGAATCGCGGAATATCAGATTCCCTTGTCAAGAGTTCGGGATAATCGCGGAACCGACCTTACACCATGAACCTAACAGGTGGGGAGGTCTGCCTCAGGTCGGAAAGTCGCGGGTAGCCTAACGTCGTCACACAAAACGCCTGTCTAACTTCAAGACCTGTCTAGAGCTCGGACGGATGGAACAGTCGCTAGCCCGCTTTCTCCCAGTCCTGGGTGAACCTTGCCAGACCCACGTCGGTCAACGGGTGGTGGGTCATCAGGGTAAGGACTTTGAAAGGAACGGTAGCGATATGGGCCCCGGCCTTGGCTGCCATGACGCAGTGGAGAGGATGGCGGATGCTCGCCGCCATCACCTCGGTCGCAATCTGGTGTTGTTTGAAGACCGACACCAACTCTTTGACTATCTCCATGCCGTCGTGACCAGCGTCGTCCAGGCGGCCTATGAAAGGGCTCACATAGTTCGCCCCGGCCTGGACTCCCAAGATCGCCTGATTGATTGAAAAACATAGAGTCTGGTTTATCTGGACTCCCTCGCCGGAGAGCTGCGCCATGGCCTGGAAACCATCTCGGGTGCTGGGGAGCTTGACGACCACATTGGGATGCCACTTTGAGATGCCCCAGCCCTCCTCGATCATCGCCTCCGTCTCCTCTGAGACTACCTCTACCGAGATCGGCCCATCAACCGTATCGGCTATCTCTAGCACCGCTTCTCTGTACTTTTCGGGAGTACCAATGCCTTCTTGGGCCGCGAGCGAGGGGTTGGTGGTGACACCGCTGACGACGCCCATCCTGGCTGCTTGGTGGATTTCGTCGAGATTAGCCGTGTCGAGGAAGATACGCACAGGGGGGAACTCCTTGCATGGTACCATGCGGGAAGGTCTTCGTCTACACCTTTGTCTGTACCTTTGAGCCCAAATTAGACGCCTGAAACGGCAACGGGTGCTGTCCGCCCTCTCTCAACGTTTCTTTGGCCACTCCTATAAACTCCCGGAACAACGGATGCGCCCGATTAGGTCTCGATAGGAACTCCGGATGGAACTGGACCCCCACCATGAATGGGTGTCCGTCGATCTCCATGATCTCCACCAACCTGCCATCGGGGGACAGCCCGGTAGGCCACAGCCCCACAGCCTCCAACCTCTCCCTGTACCCGTTGTTAACCTCGAAGCGGTGGCGATGGCGCTCGTATACGCTCGTCTGACCGAAAGCCTTCTCGGCCCAACTCCCATTAATTACGTCACAGGGGTACAAGCCCAGGCGCATCGTGCCCCCCATCTCCGTCACGTCTTTCTGCTCAGGCATGAGGTCGATGACGGGGTCGGGGGTCTCGGGGTCGAACTCGGTGGAGTGGGCCTTCGTCAGGCCGAGCAACCGGCGGGCCGCCTCCACCACCATTACCTGCATACCGAGACAAAGGCCCAAATAAGGGACCTCGTGATCTCTGGCATAGCTTACGGTATCGATCATACCCTCGATTCCCCGGGGGCCAAACCCACCGGGCACAACGATCCCCTGGACCGAGTGTAAAAAGAAGTGGGGACCCTGCTCCTCGATGTCCTCCGAGCTGATCCATTGGATGTCCACATCGAGATCGTGGCCCAGGGAGGCGTGGAGCAGTGCTTCCTTAACCGAGATATAGGAGTCCTGGAGCTCTACATATTTCCCCACGATGGCTATGGGAATAGCCTCCTTGGGCCGCCTGATGACCTCCACCATCTCTCGCCAGCTGGACATATCCCTCTGTGGGGTGGGCAGACCAAGGCTACTGGTAACGAGGTCGCCAAGACCCTCGTCCTCAAGCATAAGGGGGACCTCGTACACGCTGGACACCGTAGGCAACGCGATGACCCCACCTAGGGGAACATCACAATGAAGGGCGACTTTCCGCTTGATCTCCTCCGAGACCTCGTGATCGCTTCGGCAGATGATGGCGTCGGGGTGGATGCCGATGCCCCTGAGCTCCCTGACGCTATGCTGGGTGGGCTTCGTCTTTAGCTCACCCGTTGCCGAGATGTACGGAAGCAGCGTCACGTGGATGTAGAAGACATTGTCCTTCCCGACCTCATTGCGCATCTGGCGAATGGCCTCAAGGAAGGGCAGGCCCTCGATGTCGCCTACCGTGCCGCCGACCTCCACCACGATAACGTCTGCCTGGCTCTCGTCCGCCAGCTTGAGGATCCGCCGTTTGATGGCGTCGGTAACGTGGGGGACCGTCTGAATGGTTCCTCCCAGGTACTCCCCACGTCGTTCCTTGGCGATCACCTCGCCGTATATCTGGCCGGCGGTCACGTTCGACGAGCTGGTCAGGTGTATGTCTATGAAGCGCTCGTAGTGACCCAGGTCCAGGTCCGTCTCACTGCCGTCCTCGGTCACAAACACCTCGCCGTGTTGGTAGGGCGACATCGTTCCAGGGTCGACGTTGAGGTAGGGGTCCAACTTGAGAACTGACACCGAGAACCCACGACTCTTGAGGATTCGACCGATGGAGGCGACGCCGATGCCCTTCCCTACCGAGCTTACGACCCCACCAGTGACGAACACGAACTTAGTCATTGGAACGATAGCTCAGTACAGACAGCGAAGAGCCTAAGGAGACGTACCTGGGCCGCCGATTGAGGGGGATGGTGCGAGTGGGGAGTAGGGGTGAGAGGATAGTGGGCTCAGCCACTATCCCGTAGCCACACGGGGGAGGGTAATAACAGGTTGTCCCGCCAACTCGGTAGTCCCCCTAAGTTGATAGCAAAAGTATAGGGGCGCGCTGAGGTCGTGTCAATATAGGGTTCGCCCTGAGATCCGTCACGACCCGGCGCCCTGACTGTCTTCTAGGCCAGAGGTCTCCTCTGGGGGGAGGTGGTCCAGGGCCTGCTGGACGAAGTCGATACCGACCAAGCCCTTCCACGCCTCCAGCAGACGACGTGTGATCGGGCCGGGCAGCTCGTCGGACAAACGCAGGCCGTTAATGGTGGCGACGGGCAAGAGGCAGAAGCGGGTGCTGGACACCAAGACCTCGTCGGCCTCGTAGATGTCGCCAATCGAGTACTCGTCCTCATCGACTCCGATATCAAGGGACTCGGCCAGCTCTAGAACCGTGGCCATACTAACCCCGGGAAGCACGTTGCCCCGGTCGGGCAGCTTGATACGGCCATCCCTCACAAACATGAAGTTGCCGCCCTTGCACTCCGTAATATTGCCCTCGCTGTCCACCATCAGGAGGAAGGTCTGTTGCACACCCCCTTTAGCCGCCTCAAGACCGGCCTGGCTTGGGACCCCGTAGGTCGCCGGTGTCACAACCCTCACCCCCCTCACGTAGTCTAGGGCGTACTCAGTAAACACGATGGGCTGGCAATAGATGACCACGTTTACCCCGGGCCTTCCTTCAGACTCGTGGGAGGTGTCGAGACTTACCACCTGTGTGATGGTGAACTCATCGCCGGTGTTAAGCACGGGGCGGTTGGCGTCCAGAACCTGCAGAGAGGCGGCCTCCATCTCCTCCAGGCTTATTCCTGGGTCTATTCCTCTATGGTTCAGGCCGTCGTACAGGCGCTCAAGATGCTGACGGAGCTTGAAGACCTCTCCATTGAAGGTCCGCTCAGTGTCATAGAATCCCCCTGACGACTGAAAGTCGGCCCCTTTCATGGCTGTAACGGCCTGGCCTTGCGGCATGAACTCGCCGTTGAGGTACATCGTCAATTCACGTCGTTCGGCCATGCCCGCCCTTCGCAAATACGGAGATTGCCCATGCTAACCGGCAGACGCGCTCATCACCTTTGCAGCGGTCTTACCGATATCTGCCGGCGTAGGGACGATGACGACGCCGGCGGCGGCGAGGGCCCTGGTCTTCTCATCGGCACGGGCGGCGCTGCCGGTGATGATGGCGCCGGCATGGCCCATGCGTTTACCCGCCGGCGCGCTCCGGCCCACGATCAGCGCCGCCACGGGCTTTGTAAAATGGTCCCTGATATACTCGGCCGCCTCCTGCTCCATGGTCCCTCCGATCTCTCCGATCATCACCACGCCGTCCGTCTCGGGATCGCCTCGAAACATCCGCAGAACGTCCACGAAGGAAGCGCCATTGACGGGGTCGCCACCGATCCCCACGCAGGTCGACTGGCCGATGCCCATGCCCGTGAGCTGGCCTACCGCCTCATATGTCAGGGTGCCACTTCTGGACACGACGCCGATTCGACCCGGGGAGTGGATGTGGCCAGGCATGATTCCGACCTTGCACCTGGCGCCCGGCGAGATCACGCCGGGACAGTTGGGGCCAACGAGGACCACACTCTTGGTCCTTACGTATTGGGCCACCCGAATCATGTCCATTACGGGGATGCCTTCGGTGATACAGGCGATGGTGGAGACGCCCCCATCGACGGCCTCCACGATTGCGTCGGCGGCAAACGGCGGCGGGACGAATATCATGGAGGTGTTGGCCTCGGTCTCCCTCACCGCGTCCTCAACTGTGTTGAAAACCGGCACCTCGTCGTCGAACATCGCTCCGCCACGGCCCGGCGTAACACCCGCCACGATGTTGGTGCCGTACTCTTTGCACCGTTTGGCGTGAAAGCCGCCCTCCTTGCCGGTGATACCCTGCACCAGAAGGCGGGTTTTCTCGTCCACCAGGATACTCATCGAGGAGGAACTCCTTCACCCCTAAGAAGCTATTTCAGAGCCCTTCTTCGGCTCCAGCGTGAATACCCACCCACGGAGTATATTCGACACATTCTTATTCCGAGGAACGTATGGCCTCAGCCGCCTGGTCCAGGTCGTCGATCAACGTAACGTCCAAGGATGAGTCGGACAGAATCCTGCGCCCCTCTTCAGCGTTGGTGCCGAGCATCCGGACCACCATTGGACGCAGGGCGTGGCCCATGGACTCTGCACCCATAAGAAGCCCCCGCGCAACGATGTCACAACGGAGGATACCGCCGAAGATGTTAATGAACACCCTAGTCACACTAGGGTCGGAAAGAACGATCTTCAACGCCTGGGCCACCTTTTCCTCGTCGGCGCCGCCGCCCACGTCCAGGAAGTTCGCAGGGGGCGCTCCGGCCGCCATGACCACGTCCATGGTGGCCATGGCCAAGCCCGCGCCGTTGACCATGCACCCGACCTCGCCGTCCAGCTTGATGTAACTGATGCCGGACTGCTGAGCCTGAGATTCCAGAGGATCTTCCTGTTCAGGGTCGTGAAGCTCTCGAATATCGGGATGCCTGAACAGCGCATCGTCGTCGAAACCAATCTTCGCATCCAGCGCCAGGAGGCGCCCTTCTGAAGTCACCGCAAGGGGGTTGATTTCAGCCAATGAGCAGTCATACCGCTCAACCACCTTATAGAGATTACCGAACAGCGCGGCCGCAGGCCTGATCAACTCTGGGTCCAGATTGAGCCCGTACGCCAATTTCCGCCCCTGAAAAGGCTGAAACCCAAGGGTTGGATCGACTCGAACGCGCAAGATTTTCTCGGGGGTCTCCTCCGCCACCTGCTCGATCTCCACACCGCCGGCCTCACTAGCCATGACCACTACGCCTTTGGAGGCGCCGTCGATCACAATACCCACGTACAGCTCTCGCCGGACGTCCAAGGTCTCTTCCACCAGCACGCGGCGGATGGGTACGCCCTCCGGACCCGTTTGGGCGGAGACCAGGTTGGTGCCCAGCATGGCGTCTGCGACGCCCTCGGCTTCTTCGGACGAGGAGACGACCTTAATTCCTCCGGCTTTGCCCCTTCCGCCGGCGTGGACCTGCGCCTTTACAACGGCCCTACCGTCGAGGTCCTGCGCCGCACGACGTGCCTCGGCGCCGCTCTCGGCGACAGCACCCCGGGGCACAGGTATCCCGTGCTCGGAGAGTATGGCCTTCGCCTGGTACTCGTGGATTTTCATATTGATTCACAGGAGCCGCCTGACCGACCAGGCTCCATTCGTTTCGACGGCGGAGGGGGTGGGATTCGAACCCACGATCAGATCGCTCCGATACCGGTTTTCAAGACCGGCGCCTTAAACCGCTCGGCCACCCCTCCACGGGCCAAACCAACGCGTTTTCTTGCAGCGGGCCATAATAAAGGGTAACAGTGTGCCCATATGTGAGCATCCCCCTCGAGTGGAAAGGACCTTCACCAAACACGGAACTCGGACCGAGTCGAGGCGAAAATCTGGGACCTCACTTCAGCCAACCCTCGACCCAAGGGAACTTGGGGGCCAACGGCGGGAGTGTAGCAGCGTCCTCTCAGCGCCGTCAAACCAACCACATGAAGTCGATCCTGAAGACCTGAGCCCTTCACTTCACCCTCGTGCGAAGAGCCTCTCATCGTGTATTACGGCAATGGCGGTGAAGGGCCCTTGTGCCTTTGCCGAGATCAGTTTGACACCTGCCTCGCGCGGCTATACACTGGCGCTGGTGGTCACCTCCAGCCACAGTCCGCCTGGGGGTAGTCATCAAAAGAAGGAGGATGAGACGGCATGAGAATTACCCTTTCACTTATCAAAGCAGATGTCGGCTCAATTGGTGGACACACGAAGCCTTCCGAAAGGATGATGGACGCCGTTCGGCACGACGTCTCGGACGCCATCTCGCGCGGCCTTTTGATTGACGGAATGGTGTCCCACACCGGCGACGACATAGCCATACTGATGTCCCACACCAACGGCCAGGGGAACACCGACGTTCACCAGTTCGCATGGGACTCCTTTATAAAGGCCACGGACGTGGCCAGGGAGTACGGCCTTTACGGAGCGGGCCAAGACCTGCTGGTGGACGCGCCTTCGGGCAATGTACGCGGAGCAGGCCCCGCCGTGGCGGAGATCGAATGGGACCATACCCTGTCGGGAGTGAGGCCGGCCGAGTCGTTCCTGATGCTGGCCGCCGACAAGTGTGGCCCAGGCGCATACAACCTACCCCTCTTCCTGGGCTTCGCCGATCCCATGTACTGCGCGGGCCTGATGCTTCCACCAATGATCAAGGGCTTCACTTTCCACATCATCGACATGGACAACACGGGGGGTGACAGCATCATCGAGCTGAACGCCCCCGAAGATTTCTACCACATAGCCGCCCTGCTGCGGGACAACGAACGGTTCGGCATCGACGGGATCTACTCTCGGACTAACGGCATGCAGGCGGCGGCGATCTCGGCCCAGAGGCTGCACGCCATCGCCGGCAAATACACCGGAAAGGATGACCCGGTGGCGCTGGTGCGCAACCAGGGCATCTTCCCCGCGCCCGAGGAGTTGCTCTCACCCTTCGCCAAGGCCCACTACGTTGGCGGCGACGCCCGGGGCTCCCACGTGATGCCGCTGATGCCAGTGCCGCTGAACACCCCGGTTACCGGCATATACTGCCTGCCGCTGGTCTCCTGCACCGGTTTCTCGCTGAGCGGAGATGGGCACTTCTCGGACGCCTATATCGATTTCTTCGACAATCCGGCCTGGGACGAGGTACGCTGGCGAGCTCAGCAGAAGGGCATCGAGATGCGCAGCCAAGGCTGGTCAGGCGCAGCTATGCTGCCGTACTCGGAGCTCGAGTACGGCGGGTTCCGAGATACGGTCACCGGGCTGGTGGACCGGTTCGCCCTCCGCGACGGACACCGAGCGGGTGTCGAGTCCGAGGTTGCGGCACCACACGATCGCGACGATTAAGGGGGGACACAACTCCCTCCGATGCCCGCAATCCTTGTTGCGACCCGAAACTCGGGCAAGCTCAAGGAGCTCATGCCACTGCTCACTGACATCCCGTGTCATCTTCTGTCGCTCACCGATGCGGGAATAGAGGTGGAGGTCACAGAGACCGGCGCCACAATGGAGGAGAACGCATCCCTCAAGGCGACGACCTACGCCCGGCTAAGCGGGCTGCCCACCCTGGCTGACGACTCGGGGCTCGAAGTGGACGCGCTGGGGGGAGAGCCGGGTGTCATGTCATCCAGGTACGCGGGCGAGAACGCCGGCGACGCCGAACGGGTCTCGCTCCTGCTCAAGAATCTTGAGGATGTACCCGCCGAGTCCCGGTCCGCTCGATTCCGGTCCGTAATAGCGGTAGCCTGGCCGGGGAGACCAGTCGACCTGTACACGGGCGAGTGCTACGGAACAATCGCCTCCGAGCCCAGAGGGGCCTCTGGCTTCGGCTACGACCCGGTCTTCTTCCTTCCCGAGGCGGGCAAGACGATGGCCGAACTCTCGCCCGAGGAGAAGAACCGCATAAGCCATCGGGGTATCGCCGCACGGAAGGCCGCAGCCGCCCTGAAGCAGGCGATCAGAGGCCAATCTCAAACCCACCGGGCCGGGTGATACCGCCTAACCCGAACCGGCTATAATTTGGACAGCGCATAGCTCAGAGAACCCAATAACGATGATCACGGATGTCTTTCAAAGGCCGTTTCGAGACCTTAGGATCTCGGTCACCGACAGGTGCAACTTCCGCTGCACCTACTGCATGCCGGCCGAGATATATGGGGAGCGGTATCGCTTTCTGTCGAAGAAAGACCTGCTCACCTTCGAGGAGATCACCAGGCTGACCAGGGTGTTCGTTCGCCTCGGGGCCGTGAAGGCGCGCCTGACTGGTGGGGAGCCGCTGGTGAGGAACGAGGTGGAGAAGCTGGTGGCCCGGCTCTTCCGCGTGGACGGCGTCCACGACCTGACCATGACCACCAACGGGTACCTGCTTCCGCAAAAGGCCCAGGTGCTTAGGGACGCCGGGCTCAAGCGGCTAACCATCAGCCTCGACACCCTGGACGACGATATATTCCGCAAGATGAACGGCAGAGATTTCGGGACTGACAAGGTCCTGGCAGGGATTGAGGCGGCCGAGCGTGCCGGATTCAGTCCCTTGAAG
Source organism: Dehalococcoidia bacterium (assembly GCA_965249225.1). Taxonomy (GTDB): domain Bacteria; phylum Chloroflexota; class Dehalococcoidia; order Lucifugimonadales; genus CBDFLT01. Next base: position 443,867 of record CBDFLT010000009.1, read on the forward strand.
ATCAACTCGGTCGTCCAGCGAGGGGTCAACGACCACACCCTTGTGGACCTCGCCAGGTACTTCAAGGAGCGGGGACATATAGTCAGGTTCATCGAGTACATGGACGTGGGTAACCTTAACGGGTGGAAGCTGGACCATGTGGTGCCGGCGGACGAGATCGTTGCCCGGATAGACCGCGAGATGCCCCTGGAGCCCATCGAGGCCAACTACCGAGGTGAGGTGGCCTTGCGGTACCGGTACCGAGACGGTGGCGGCGAGTTTGGGGTCATCGCTTCCGTCACGAAGCCCTTCTGCGGCGACTGCACCCGGATGCGGCTCTCGCCCGAGGGCCAGATCTATACTTGCCTGTTCGCCACCACCGGGACTGACCTGCGGGGGCCGATGCGAGAAGGGGCCACCGACGACGAGATCGAGGCCATCGTGCGGCGCACGTGGGGCGACCGGATCGACCGTTACTCGGAGGAGCGTACCTCGCTTACCGAGCCGATAGGCCACAAGGTAGAGATGTACCACATCGGGGGGTAGCCTTCCCCTGACCCATAGACTCCCACCCCCAGGGTAGCCATTCTCACCCGACATCTCCAAGCCGTGTCCCATCCTTCCAGGGAAGGAACACCCCAGTCGACATAGAGCCCAAGAGCCCTCTCCGGCGAATTTGGTTACGGGCTAGTCGTGCGATACAATAGGCCCGGAGTGCGATGATGCGTGAGTCGGTAACATGATCGAGGTTTACACGGACGGCGCGTGCATAGGCAATCCGGGGCCCGGCGGATGGGCGGCCATAGTTGTTGAGAACGGCCGCAAACGAGCCCTCCAAGGTGGGGAAGCCGATACCACCAACAACCGGATGGAGATACTGGCCATAATCAAAGGGCTTCGCGCCGTCCCGGAATCGTCCCATTCCACGGTTTTTACCGACAGCCAGTATGTGGTCAACACACTAACCCGCAACTGGAAGCGCAAGGCCAATCAGGACCTGTGGGTGAGACTGGACGAGGAGGCCGGCAAGCGGCACGTGAGCTGGGAGTGGATACGGGGCCATGCGGGGCACCCGCTAAACGAGGAGGCCGACGCGCTGGCGTACCAGGAGGCCAGGGCACGCAGCTCCAACTCCCCCGTCACCGGACTCACTCACGTGGACGAGTCGGGGAAGGCAAGCATGGTCGACGTGGGCTCCAAGGCCGAGACCCAGCGCGTGGCCGTCGCGCGGGGAGCGGTGGTGATGAAGCCGGAGACGCTGGCGATGATCCGGTCCAACGACATAGCCAAGGGTGACGTACTGGGGGTCGCGCGCGTAGCCGGCGTAATGGGCGCCAAGCACACGCCCCACCTCATACCCCTGTGCCACCCGCTTCCACTGGACCAGGTGACGGTCGAGTTCGAACTGGATGAAAGTCGGAGCGCCGTCGAGATCACGGCGACGGCCAAGACGACCGCCAAGACCGGCGTGGAGATGGAGGCGATGACGGCGGTGAGTGTCGCCGCGCTGACCATCTACGACATGTGCAAGGGCGTAGATCGAGGGATACGAATCGAGGGAGTCCGGCTCGCCAGAAAGGGCGGCGGCAAGAGTGGAGACATCGTACTGGAATAAGGGTCGGCGTCAGGGGGTCCCGCATACCCGCAGGCCAGGGGTCCTCGAAACCGTCTCAAAGAGGGCTTTAGGCCATGCAAGAAGCAAGTACACCCAAGAGAAGCCCACCGCAAACACCCCGAGGCCTGCGGTTCGACATGGAGGTCCTGGGAAAGCCCCAACAATGGACGGTTTTCCACCGCGGCATCGAGTACCCCGGAGAGGTGATCGTCTCAGATACGGTCAACCCTGACTGGGGCCAGGCGCTAACAGGCAGCACCATGTTCCGCCTGGTCTTCTACACCGTACCCCGAAGGATTCCGGCCGGCCAGATTCGAGACGCACGAATTGCCATGGCGGTACCGAGACGCTCGGCCAGCCAAGGCTGGCACAACCTGAACCGCGAAATCAGCGCAGTCCAGGAGGCCATCGCCGAGTATTCCACTGCCGCAGACTCAAGGCCCGATCACATCCGCCAGACCATGAAAGATCTGGAGGTATCGGTCAGGGACGAGCTGGCCCACCTGTACACCCTTTCCTTCTCTCAGGGCCGCATCTACGCAAGAACGGGAACCTTTATCGCGCCAGCCGACGTCTTCGTAGAGGATACCATCGAGTCCTGGACCGGACGTCTGGCCTCCTCCGTGCTTCTGTCGGCCTTCCCGAAGTTCCCAGTTGACCACGAAAGTTTCCCCAGCCCCCTTACCGGTGGAGGTATTAGGGCCCTGTTCAAGGAACTGTATTACGGAGACAGTGAGTCGAGCGAGCAGGTCCGAGCTTACGGACCGGGACTCGGCCTGACCAAACGCGACGATCCCAGCCGACCCGACGCAGGTGGATGTGAGGCGATTCGGATTATCGAAGGGGAGGTGGAAACGGGCGATGGATTGGTGCCCGCGCAGGATCTGCTTCACACCCTCTCACACACGCATGGGCTCCCTCGCCTCCTGGCGACGCTGTACCTGCTCACGTGGGTCCGGCACGCCCGAGCCGAAGTGGAGCTAAAGGCGGACCATAGCGTTGAGGACCGCCATGGCAAGGAATTCCTAAGCGACTACATCACCTGGGGCCTAGTACCCGAGGTTTCACTCTCGGAGTCACTGGCCGACCAGCTACAAGTCGTGCGGCGCAAGCCGGCCCTAACGTGGAGCACGGCTTTGCCCTATACCGCCCTCGTGTCCGGAGGGCTGGAGGCAGCCACGGAGCCGGCCGATGTTGCGGTGCAAGATGGACGCCTCATCGTGGCATTGGAGGAATTGGGGCGCCGGCTTGAAGATTCAAGGCAGGGTTTGACGGTCCTGGCGGAGAGCCTGGGTTCGAAGTCGGATGAGACAAGTGACACGCTGGACCAACTGCAGATGATGTGCGCCGCCGCAGGGTTCCGTAGTTTCCATTCGGTTGTGGAGCAGGCGTTCGAAGGCCCAACCGGACTACGCCGTGCGTTGGACCTCCACACCAGGCTGGAGCGACTTTCGGGGTTGGCGTTGACCATAACTCTGGCCAAGCTCTATCTCAGCGAAATGAATTTTGGGCCCGCCCACCAGGACATGGCGCTGGAACGCGACTCGGTGGCGGCTCGAATCGGACTTGACAGCCTGCTGGTGGACCCGTCCCTCTGGGAAAGCATAGAGGAAAGCTTCCAGCGCCTGCGCGCGCGTTACGCCCCGGTCTATATAAAGCATCATCTCCGCTATTATCGAGAGGCGGCGGAGCAGAGGCGCAGGCTTGAGTGGCTGAGTCTCCAGGTGGAGGCGTTGGCCCGGTTCAACGGCGTGTCCGAGCTGGGCGAGCCGGTGGGTGTTGACATCACACCGCGATTCACGGGGCTGACCTCGGCAATCAGGACATGCTCCGTTGAGATGCCTTCGTTGGACGCCGCGCCGTACTGTCATACATGCCTCCTCAGGCTGGATGAAGATGTCCCCGCCGGGGAGGCCGAGCTGCTCTCCGCCGACACCGAAACGGCCCTACGAGAGTACAACCGCCGAATCGGATCCCATAGCGTGCGCCAGATACTGGCCCACCCCACGCGCGAGCAGTTGGACAAGTTCATCGACCTGGTACACGTTAGCGATCTATCATCCCTGGCCAACGTGCTCGACGACGACGTGATGGAGTTCTTGCGCCAGTTCCTGCGAAGTAAATGAAGAGAGCACGCTGGCCGCGGCTGGATAGGCTCTTCGGCCCGCGCAAGCAACCCTTCGGACCGCCGGCGAAGATCATACTTGGGCTGGGGAACCCAGGGGACGAGTACGCCGGGACACGCCACAACGTCGGCTTCCGGGTCGTTGACCTCCTGGCCCGAAAACACTCCCTCCCCTTGGGCCGCAAGCACCGGGCGGCCTGGATAGGAGAAGGCTTGATCGCGGGCCAGCCGGTGACGATTGCAAAGCCTCGTACCTTCGTCAACCGCAGCGGAGAGGCCGCGATCTCTCTTCTCGCCCGTTATCGAGTCTCTCCCCAGGACCTGCTGGTGATCTGCGACGACATGGACCTGCCCCCGGGCAAGATCAGGGTCCGCGCCGGCGGCGGGAGCGGCGGACACAACGGCATCAAGTCGATATCCGAGGCCCTACGAACCGAGGACTTCCCCAGGATACGCATCGGGATCGGGCGCCCCACAGGCTCGTCGGACTCGGTGGAGCACGTTCTGGGCAACCTGCCCTCAGAAGAGCAGGCATTGTTGAATGAGGCGGTGGAACGGGCCACCGATGCCGCGGTGATCGTCCTCACCGAGGGCGTTGAGGCGGCCATGAATCACTTCAACTGAACGTGAGTCTGCGCTCCCTTTCGGCCGTGTTTGTCATCCTGGCTACCGTAGTGCTGGCTTGCGGCCAGCCCGAGGCCACACCCGCTCCTACGGAGACGCCGGTACCCGCGCTTGTGCAGGCGCCTACCACCGGGCCCACTGAAACGGCTGTCACGCCAACAGCCAAGGCAACGGCCACCGCCACGGAGAGACAACCGACGCCCACTTCAGCAACCGTTCCCACCGCAACGGAGGAGGCAACGGTCTCCGGGTCCCGTACACGCCCTGAAGTCCCCGCGCTTGAGCCCATACCGAACCCGCCGGAGAGAGACCTGTACGAATTGGGGCTGAGGCTGAGACCCGCGTCGGGCAAGGCCGTCCCCAGGATCGTCAATCCCGAGCCCGTCAGCTACGATGCGGGACACAAAACAGAGTTCTGGGTCGTGGACCTGGATAACGACACCGTCTATACAGTCGAGGCCACACTCAAACACGTTAGCGTCCACGCGTACTGGTACGTGGACGACTCCCTTGTCCTTTCAGAGGAGGACATCCGCCGGGCGGCGGAAGTGTTCGAGGCGGAAATTCACCCCATAGTAACAGGCTATTTTGGTGACATATGGAACCCTGGAGTGGACAACGACCCCCGGCTCACCATTTTGCACACCCCTCTCGAGGGAGTAGCCGGATATTACGGCTCGGCGGACGAGTATCCGGCTGAGACGCATCCCTACAGCAACGAGCGGGAGATGATCTACATGGACGGTGGTGGCCTGATACCGGGGACTCAAGACTATCTCGGTGTGCTGGCCCACGAGTTTCAGCATGCCGTCCAGTGGAACCTGGACGGTAGTGAGGACGCCTGGGTTACTGAGGGTCTCGCGGAGGTGGCCAGGGAGCTTGTGGGCTACCAGGCGGATTCGGTGCGCGCTTTTCTGCGAAATCCCCACACTCAACTGAACTACTGGCCTGATGATCTCGGGTCCTCCTACTATAGCTACGGAGCGTCCACCCTGTTCCTGACATACGTGATAGAGCACTACGGCGGTCGCGAGGGTCTGCGGTTACTGGCCCAGGAGCCCGCCGACGGCGCCAACGGTTTGAACGCATACCTCTCCGAGTACGGAAAGAGTTTCACGGAAGTCTTCAAGGACTGGGTAATCGCCAACTACCTGGACGAACCACAGGGGCTTTACGGATATCCGGACCGTGATGTGGCCGTGGCGACCGTGTTGGTGATGCCTGAGTACGGCGAACGGAACGAGGTCTTGCCCCAGTTCGGCACCCATTACGTAAAGCTACTGACCCTCCAAGGGGACATTTTCATCGACTTTCAAGGGCAAGCGAAAGCGGCGCGAGTGGGGACCGAGTGCCGCGGCGGTGAGCGCTGCTGGTGGGGTAACCGTGGAGACCTTATCGACTCCACCCTGACCGGAGAGTTGGACCTGACCGGCCTGTCGACCGCCACCCTCGAGTTCTGGACCTGGTTTCAGGTGGAGGAGGGATGGGACTACGCATACGTGGAGGTCTCGGCCGACGGCGGGAAAAGCTGGACGATCCTCAAGGGGTTGCACACTACGGCGCAGAACCCCGTCGGTAACAGCTATGGGCACGGCTTCACGGGCCGCAGCAACGGATGGGTCAGTGAGAGCATCGACCTGTCGCCATACGTTGGAGGCGAGGTCTTGCTGCGTTTCGAATACATCACCGACGAGACCACCTACCTAGACGGATTCCTTATCGACGACATCACCGTCCCCGAGCTAGGTTTCTTGGACGATGCGGAGGAGGACCGAGGCTGGGACGCCAACGGGTTCGCCAGGATAGACAATGTGTTACCTCAAGAGTACCTGGTGCAGGTCATAGTCGAGACGGCGGACGGCGTCACGGCTGTGAGCGACCTAGCCCTGGACGAAGATCGGCGGGGACGCATGTTTGTCGAGGGCCTAGGGACCGAGGTCAAGAGCGTGGTCGTGGCCATATCTCCGGTCACGCCCGGCACACACCAGCCGGCCCAGTACACCCTCCGCGTCGGTCCAAGCGAGTGACACACCCTCCACCATCGGATGGGTTTGTTGATTGGCCTTCCCTCCGTTTGCTACACTAGGCTCACGTTAGCGCTGGGCCGGTCGATCCCATCACGGCGCCACCGAACCCATGTCGCCTCCCCGGGCCTCGAGGAGACCTGCCATGCGGCTCACAATCGAAGAGGTACGCCATCTCGCCAAACTGGCGAGGATAAGCATGACCGAGGTAGAGCTAGAGCAGATGCGCGACCAGATGTCCAATATCCTGGAGAACTTCCAGGTTTTGGAGCAGGTCGATACCGAGGACGTCGAGCCGACGGGACATGCGGAGGACCTAGAGTCGGTGACGCGGGCGGACCAGGCCCAGGAGTCCGAGCCGCTGGAAGACATGCTGACCAACGCTCCTCGACGGGAGGAAGACTTCATCAGGGTCAGGTCGGTGCTGGAGTAGATGAAAACAGCCGAGCTGGTAAACCTCACTATTCATGAGGCCAGAGACCTGCTTGACCGCGGGGAGGCCTCGTCGGTCGAGCTGACGCAGGCGGCGCTGAAAAGGACCGAACAGGTGGAGCCTCGGGTGAAGGCGTTCGTCACGGTGACCGGAGAGCTGGCGCTGGAGCAGGCCCGCGAGGCCGACACACGTATCGCCGCCAAAAAGGCGGGCGCCCTTACCGGTGTCCCCATGCAGCTCAAAGACAACCTGTGCACAAAGGGCGTGAGAACAACCTGCTCGTCGAGGATGCTGGAAGGCTTCGTCCCCACCTACGATGCCACGGTTACCCGATGTTTGAATGACGCGGGGGCGGTGCTGGTGGGGAAGGGCAACATGGACGAGTTCGCCATGGGCTCGTCCACCGAGAACTCCGCACTGTTCCCCACTCGAAACCCATGGAACACAGACAAGGTGCCCGGAGGAAGCAGCGGTGGCCCGGCCGCCGCGGTTGCCGCGGGAGAGTGTCTATACTCCCTGGGCTCGGACACGGGCGGCAGCATCCGACAGCCAGCTTCCCTTTGCGGCGTCGTGGGGCTCAAGCCTACCTACGGCCTGGTCAGCCGGTATGGTCTCGTGGCCTTCGCAAGCTCCCTCGACCAGATCGGCCCGATCACCAAGGACGTGACCGACGCCGCGATAGTCCTAAACACGATAGCCGGACACGACCCCCTGGACTCCACGTCGATCCCAACCGACATCCCCGACTATACCACCGCCCTCGGAAAGGACCTGAAGGGGATACGCATCGGCGTTCCCAGAGAGTACTTCGCGGAGGGCATCGAGACGGGTGTGGAGGACGCCGTTCGAACGGCAATCGACGTGCTGGAGGGGCTGGGCGCCGAGATAGCCGAGACCACGCTGCCCAACTCTCGAAACGCTCTGGCGGTGTACTACATCATCGCCCCGTCGGAGGCGTCGGCCAACCTGTCGCGCTATGACGGGGTGAAGTACGGCTACTCAGCAACCAAGGCCGACGGCATGTGGGATGCGTTAGAGAGGACCCGCCAGGAAGGGTTTGGGCCGGAGGTGAAGCGGCGCATCATGCTGGGGACCTACGCGCTGTCCGCCGGATATTACGACGCCTACTACCTCAAGGCCCAGAAGGTAAGAACGATAATCCGACGAGAGTTCGAGGAGGTGTTCAGCCATTTCGACGCGCTTGTAACGCCGACCTCACCATCCGTAGCCTTCGGCCTTGGCGTCAAGACGGCCGACCCGATCCAGATGTACCTTAACGACATATTCACCATGCCCGCCAACATCGCTGGAATTCCCGGCATCTCAGTTCCCGCCGGCATGGTGAACGGACTGCCCGTAGGACTCCAGATAATGGCTCCGGTCCGTGCCGAGGAAACGCTGCTCCGCGTCGCACACGCCTACGAGCAGGCTACCGATTGGCACAAGATGAGGCCCGATCTGTAGCAGGAGAGGACATCGAATGGGAGAGCTTGACGGAAAGGTAGCGATCGTCACCGGCGCAGGCCGTTTGCGGAGCATCGGCAGGTCAACCGCCCTCGCTCTCGCCGAGCTGGGGGCCGACTTAGTGGTGACTGGCACCGGGCGAGACCCCGCGACCTTCCCACCGGACGAAAAAGAAGCGGGCTGGAAAGACGTGGACAGCACCGCAGAACAGGTCCGCGCCATGGGACGACGAGCCCTTCCCCTGGTGGTGGATGTTACCAACTCTGACCAGGTACAGATGATGGTAGACCGCGCGGTCCAAGAGCTGGGTAAAGTCGACATCCTGGTGAACAACGCAGCCATCGGCCGTGGGCGTGACAGGGTTCCTATAGTTGAGCTGGAGCAGGATATCTTCCAGAGGGTGGTAGACGTGAAGGTGTTGGGCACGTACCTCTGCTCCAAGGCCGTCGCCAGGGTATTGATCCACCAGGGGCAGGGGGGAAAGATCGTCAACGTGGCGTCGTCGGCAGGCAAACGCGGGAGCGCCAACATGCTCGCCTATAACGCGGCCAACTTCGCCCAGGTAGGGATGACCCAGTCCATGGCGGTGGAGCTGGGGCCTCACGGGATCACCGTCAACTCCGTCTGCCCGGGCATGGTGGACACAGTGCGGACGGACGACATCGGCCGGGGCGAGCTATGGCAGCAGATGGCCGATGATACGCCCCTAGGACGGCATGGCACCCCTGAGGAAGTGGGCGGTCTCATCGCGTATCTTTGCACCGAGGCGGCGGCGTGGGTCCACGGCCAGTCGATCAACATCGACGGCGGCAACGTCATGGAGCACTAGGAGAGCATATGGATCTGGGCATAAAAGGCAGAACCGCCCTGGTCACCGGGGGCAGCAGAGGTCTTGGCCGGCAGGCGGCCCTGGCCTTGGCCGGTGAAGGGGTTAACGTGGCCATATGCGGCCGCACAAAGGAGACGCTGGACCTGGCCGTGGAGGAGGTCCGCTCCCTAGGTGTCTCATCCCTTGGGGTCGTCGCCGACGTGTCGGTCCCCTCATCCGTCGAGTCCCTGCACGACCAGGTTGTCGCGGAGCTCGGCCCTATCGACATCCTGGTCAATAACGTGGGCGGCTCGAGATCAAGGGGCGGCTTAGTGGAGACCTCACTGGAAGACTTCAGAGACACCTTCGACATCAACCTGTTCGGCGGCTTTCAACTCATGAAGCTGGTCACGCCCCACATGCAGGCCCAGAAGTGGGGACGGATAATCAACATCGCCTCGATATGGGGACGAGAGTATGGCGGGAACATATCGTACATGTCGACCAAGGCCGCGCTGATCGGGGCGACGAAGTACGCCGCCCTCACCTTGGCGAAAGACGGGGTGCTGGTCAACAGCATCGCCCCTGGCTCCATATCATTTCCCGGCGGCTCGTGGGACCGGTTCCAGAAGAACAACACCCCGGAGGTCGTCGAGTCGTTCATCGACCAAAACCTGCCAATGGGCCGGTTCGGCTGGCCGGAACCGGTGGGGGACCTGGTCGCCTTTCTGGCGTCGGAGAGGGCAGGCCTTATAACGGGCGCCTGCATCAACATCGACGGCGGCCAGAGCAAGTCCATGATCTAGGGTCGGTAACGCTGGCCCATCCCTCTGACTTCTGCGGCTCGTCCGGGGCATGTCCCCGGACCCTCCTCGCGCTGACATCCTCTCCGGGCCAGGAATCCCCCTGATACCTTCACGGGTAGGTGGGGGTGACGGGGGGTTTTCGCCACCGGCGCTGGGTATCTTCCTCTAACCGCACTGGAAGCCCCTACCCTGGGTTCCGCCGGGTACGCCGCTATCATCTAACTGGCAGGCCCGGCGCCAGGCACGCTCGTCGATCCCGGCTTACGGTTCCAAATCGGGCCACATGCACCAATCCCACATGGGGTCGAGGACGCCGTATTCAGACCACAGAGGAGTGTCTTAAATGGCCGAGCAGGACAACGAAGGCGCGGACCAACTGGACATCCTCCGTTGGCTTCCCGCGGAAAAGTCGGCGGAGCGGATCAACGCCCTCTGGCGACAGATGATGGTATACAGGGCCTTTGCCGGCACCGACCTATCGGAGGCGAAGGCCAGGAGAGAGCAGGCGGAGCTGACCAAAGTCGAGGCCGAGCAGGAGGTCGCCAAGCTGACCCAGATGCTATCCCAGAGGACACGAGCAGAGGTGGAGACAGAGCTTCAGGCTGCCAGGAACATCAACTCAGAGGCCGCTAGGGCTCGACAGGAGGCCGAGGCTAAGCTGAACCGCGCCCGGGAGATCAAGAAGCAGGCCGAAAGCTCTCGGGAACGCATCCTGGCCGAGGCCCGACAAAAAGCCCAGGAGATCATGAAGCAGGCGAGGCAGGCCGCTCAGCAAGAGTGCACCGAGCTTCGACTCCAGGCCATCAATGAGATCAAGGCGATGCTTGTGCGTGTCGAGGCCGTCCAGGCCACCGCCGATGAGGAATTGGAGACACAGAGGATCATGAGCAGCGTCGCCAAACTCAAGGCCTCGTCAGCTTCGCTTCTGTCTCAAACGAGTTTCGAGAACGGGCCTACCGACGAGTCCGCTGAGGCCGTTCATGAGCTGCAGTTGCCCTTGACGGCCGCCGAGCCCGCGCAGGCGACCGGCCAGGCACGGGAGGCCGGCGCCGACCACACTAACGGCAAACCCGGGGGAGACTCGACCGACGGCGCCCCCACATCGCAAGCCACGAGTAAACCCACGGGCGAGAACGGCAAACGGAAGTCCAAGAAGGCCGGCGGCAAACGGTAGGCCTATTTGAGAAGGACGTAAGGGAGCGGACTCGGCATAGCGGTGTACTTCAAGTCCTGTCCCAGGTGCTCCGGGGACCAGTGCCCGGAAAAAGACCAATACGGATCGTATATCATCTGCCTTACGTGTGGATACGTCGCTTACCCTGACGAGGAGACGGAGTCCGAGACGTTTCCACCCGAGGATCGGGTGGCGGTAAACGCTCCGACGAACGGGCTGGTGTTACGGATCCAGCGCGGGCCCGAAGACGCGGTCCCCTAGCCCTCTGACCCTCGGGCCATCTCAATGAGCTCATAGAGCTTGTTGATGGCCTCCAGGGGCGTAAGGGACTCGATGTCCAGCGCCAACAGCTCCTCTACGGCGCGTGGGGTCGCGCCGAGGAGGGGAAGCTGCTCGGGCGCGGGCCCTCTGCCCGTGCGTCTACGCCGCGCGTCCCCTCGCCCTTGGGAAGCTCCAGCTTCCAGCTCCCCCAACACCTCCCAGGCACGGTTGACCACACTGCCCGGAAGTCCCGCCATCCGCGCGACGTGGACTCCGTAGCTCTTGTCGGCACCGCCGGGAACTATGCGCCTCAGAAAGACCACGTCGCCCTGGTCCTCGGAGACGGCCACGTTGAAATTCCGCACGCGGGGCAGGACCTCCGCCAGCTGAGTTAGCTCGTGATAGTGGGTTGCGAAGAGGGTCTTGCAGCCCAGCCGGGGGTGGTTGTGGGTGTACTCCGCCACCGCGCGGGCGATGGCCAGGCCATCGTATGTGCTGGTGCCACGGCCTATCTCGTCCAGAACGATCAGGGAGCGCGGGGTCGCATGGTTCAGGATGGCCGCCGTTTCGACCATCTCGATCATAAACGTGGACTGGCCCACAGCAAGGTCGTCCTGAAGCCCGACGCGCGTGAAGAGCCGGTCGACCACGCCGATGGAGGCCGCCTCGGCAGGGACGTAACTTCCTAGCTGGGCCATGAGCACGATGAGGGCCACCTGGCGAATGTAGGTGGACTTTCCCGCCATATTGGGCCCGGTAAGGATTATGAGCTGGGCGTCATCATTGGACATTCGCACATCGTTGGGCACGAACCCCCCGGCAGGCAGCATGCGCTCCACAACCGGGTGACGTCCCTGCTTTATGTCCATCGCGTCCCCGTCGTTCAACTCGGGCCTCACGTAGCCGTAGCGGGACGCGACGTCGGCCAGGGAGCAGAAGACGTCCACCTGTGCCAGCGCCCGCGCGGTGTCGAGGATGGACGGCGCACCCGCGCCCACCTGCTGGCAGACCTGACGAAACAGGCTGCTTTCCAGCTCCCCGATCCTCTCCTGTGCGTTGAGGACACGCGCCTCGTACTCCTTCATCTCAGGGGTGATGAACCGCTCGGCCCCCACCAGGGTCTGACGCCTTATGTACTCATCTGGAACGTTCGCGAGCTTGGACTTTCTGATTTCGATGTAGTAGCCGAAGACCTTGTTATAGCCCACTTTCAGGGACTTTATACCGGTCCGCCGGCGCTCCTTCTCCTCCAGCGACGCGATATAACCCTGGGCGCCTCGTGAGGCCTGGAGGAGATCATCGAGCTCGGAGGAAAACCCGGCCTTGAACACCTTGCCCTCGCCCACGACCGCCGGGGGATCGTCCTCTATGGCCCGCCGTATCAGCCCCGCTACGTCATCGTTGTCTCGAATACGCTCCGCCACCCAGGACACTTCGGGACCGTCGTCATCTTCCTCCAGGATAGCCTTGACCTGCGGTGCCACCTCAAGGCTGCCGGCCAGCGCCACCAGGTCCCGCGGGGTCGCCGTCAAGCCGCGGACCCGATTTACCAGCCGCTCTATGTCGGACACCGAGTCCAGCAGCGCAACGACCCTCTCTCTCCTGAGGGCGCTTCGGTGGAACCAGGCGACCGCATCCTGTCGTTTGACTATGCCCTCCACGTCCAGGAGAGGTTGTCCAAGCCACTGCCTCAGCAGACGGCCTCCCAGGGAGGTCTTGGTGCGGTCCAGCACCGCCAGCAGGGAAAGGCCCGATTCCCCCCACCGCCCGCCTTCGAACAGCTCCAGGTTGCGACGCGTCTGAGGGTCCAGCACCATGAAAGAGTCGGTCGAATAGGTGTAGAGAGAGGTGATTTGCCCCAGGGCGGTCTTCTGTATCCTGCCCAGGTAGTCGACTATGGCGCCCGCCGCTCGCACCGCGAGGGGCTTACCCTCACAGCCATAGGCCTCCAGGGATGCGACGCCGAAGTGGTCCCGCAGGGATTCTCTCGCCCATTCGAGGTCGAAGGCGTCGGGCGGCAGCGTCGTGACGTTGGCGCCCCGGTCGAGAGGGAGCTCGTCGGAGCCGTCGGTGATGAGTATCTCCGATGGCGCCAGACGGGCCAGCTCGACGCGCACGCGATCGGCCGGGAACTGACTGGTGGCGAACTCACTGGTGGTTATGTCCACGTAGGCCAGCCCGGCCTCCCCGCCGTCCACCACCACAGACGCCAGGTAGTTGTTGGCCTTCTGGTCGAGAATCGACTCCTCGATGACGGTGCCGGGGGTGACGACACGGACCACCTCCCGGTCCACGATGCCCTTGGAGGTGGCGGGATCGCTGGTCTGCTCGCATATGGCGACTCTGTAACCCTTCTTGATGAGCCGGGCCAGATAGGAGTTCAGGGCGTGGTACGGTATCCCGGCCAGGGGCACGCGCTGGCCCTTGCCCATCTCCCTGGACGTGAGGGCGATCTCCAGCTCGCGGGCGATCGTCCGGGCGTCGTCGTCGAAAGTCTCGTAGAAGTCCCCCATGCGGAACAGCAGGACCTCGTCCTGGTGTTCCTTTTTGATGCGGAGGTACTGACGTCTGGCGGGCGTAGTCAAGCGCGAACAACCCCTGCGGAGTTTCCCCCATTTTACTGGAGGGACGGGCTGTGTGGAAGCAAGTGAGCAAATATGCGTTCTCGGGCGACCACACAACGTTGACGCCCACGTGGAATCCTTAATATTATGGCTCAAGAGGTGGAGCTATGAAGCCCCGTGACCTGTTGGGAAAGATCGACCTGTTCAAAGACCTCTCGGTCGACCAGCTAAGCGCGGTCGCGCCGCTTGGAGGGCTGGTTTCGGTTAAGGCAGGGGAAGAGCTCGCCGGAGAAGATGAGTCGACTCAGAGCCTTTTCAACATCATCAAAGGCGAGGCACGGCTATCGTTCCAAACCCGGACGGGCGAGATTTCGGTTCGAGATGTCGGCCCAGGGGATTCGTTCCCCCTGGCGGCCCTGCTCGAGTCTGGGTCATTAATCACCACCGGCAAGGCGCTGACCGACATGGAAGTGCTGGTTATCCCCATTTCCCCCCTGCTCGAGTTGTGCGCAACGGATACCGAGTTGGGCATGCGTGTCTTCAAGTCAACGGCTCGACTGTTCGCCCACCGATACGGCAGCACTCTGGGACAGCTTGCGGTCAGTGCGGAGAGGGAACTGCGGGTAACCGGCTACTCAACCGAGGGGGAGAGCATAACGTGTATATTCTGCGGCAAAAGAGGGGAAGGCGATGTGGATTTGTACCCGGTGGGCCAGCTCGGCAATCTGCAACCGGTGTGTAATCGGTGTGTTGACAGCTGGATCGACACCTCTCGGAAAGCCGCTTCGCTACTAGAGGAGGACGCGGAGCTAGACCAGCAAGGTAGGGGCTGACAGTTCGAGTCCCTTGGGATGATGCCCCGCCCCAGGGCGGTTATTCCAACTCACCTACCCCGGACGGTGTCCGATCCTTCCTAAGGAAGGGCCACCCGAGCTCCAAGGGTCCCAGGTGATGCGGCCTTCTGGCTCATTCCAGACAAGCGTGAGCAACCTCCTGTCATTCTGAGTCCGCCCGGGGCGGACGAAGAATCTATTGGGCAGACTTAAGCGGGGATGACACTCAGGGAACGGGAAGACCCTTCGCTAAGTTCACCCTTGAGCGAAGGGCTCAGGGTGACAACGCACAAACCTGGACACAAAGATTAGCCGGCCCGTGCACTGAGGGAGGTAGCATCGCTAATCTTCCTTCCAGAAACGCTCCTCTTTGACCTTGAACCCCTTGGGGACCATCCGGGCCTTGACATCCTCGATCATGTCGGGGTTGCCGCAGGCGTACACCATGGTATCGTCAGGCTTCAGACCGAACTCTTCCGCGTACCGCTCGACGATCAGGTTCACGCGGCCCTTCTCGCGGGGCCAGCCCGCGTTGCGCTCTTCCGTGGGCCTGCTGACGGTTGGCACATGGGTTATAAAGTCCGAGTGTTCGTCGGCCGCCCTGTCCAGCTCCTCTATGTAGGCGTGCTCGTCCTGGTAGCTGGCGCCCACTAGGACATAGAGGCGGTGCCCCTCGCGCCCGTAGTGTAGGTAGTCGCGGATGTAGCTTATATACGGTACGACGCCCGTCACCGTGGCCACCAGAAGATGGCTGTGATACTTGGCGTCGAAAGTGAATATACCTTTGGGCCTGGGTCTGATCGTTACGGAATCGCCCTCTGTCAGCTTCCAGAGGAGCGGCGTCAGCACGCCGAGGTCGGGAGGAAGCAGCTCTATGAACAGCTCTATGTCCTCTTCGTGGGGCGCGGAGGTCATGGAGTACGGCCGTTCGATGCCGTCCGATCCGATGGTGCAGTACTGGCCCGGTTTGTAGGAGTACTCAGGAGGCCTTTCGATCCATAAGAACCACAGCTCATCGGTCAGGTCTCTCCGCCTGAGTATTTTCGCCTCGGCCAGTTTCGGCTTCGGCCTCTGTTTCGCCGTGGTCACCCTCTCAGCACCTCGCCGACTGCCAATTCACGAGCGCCTTGCTCCTGGCACCACGCTCTCCCCGCATTATACCGGGGAACCCTTCCCTAAGCCAGCCCGTAGGCCTCGGATCGGCGGCCGTTTCAAAGGTTACGGGAGAAGTTTTACCCACCCCCACACCAAGGTGATTCTTCCCACCCAACCCACCCCGGACCTCTTCGATAGTGCCCCACCCACTCTCGGAGGACTGTTTACAGAAATACATCAGCAGACGCGTCAGTCGGCGGCGGCCTGGTCCACCTTCTCGACACGGACGGCTACAAGAGGAAGGCCTGGCACCTTCAGCATCGGGTCGGGGTCATCACCCTGGTCCAGATCGAACGCCAGGTCGCCGAACAGCGACGTGACAGAGACCAGGCCCGCGTGGGGGCTGGAGAGACGAGCGGTCCCCCGTATCCGCTCCTTAGACGAAACCACCTCCACCGAATCGCCCTCAGCGACGCCGAGGGCACGGGCGTCTTCTCGGTATATCTCAACCACGTCCCCACGCTCGATGACGTTCCTGTCATTCTTCATGACGATGTTCATGTCCCGGTCCTTCTGGTGAAGCACCCGGCCTTGCGCCAGCAGGAACGGGTACTGATCGTTCTCATGAGACGGCGGCGACACCAAATCCATCCCAGCCATCCTGGGCTTTCGCCCATTTGAGCCGCCCACGTACAGCAGCGGGGTATCCACCATGTCAGCCGCCAGACAGGGCCAATGGAGCCCTCCGGACTCCAACCGCTGATACGAGAAGCCGCCGTACACCTCGACCACGCTGGCTATCTCGCCGAAGACGCTCTCCGACGTCTCGTAGTCGAAGCCTTGAGCGCCCATCGCGTTGGCGATACGGCTCAGGATACGCCAATCGGATTCCTCCTCTCCCCTGGGCTCCACGGCCGGCCGCAGCATCTGGACTCGCCGCTCCATGTTGGTGTACGTGCCTTGCTTCTCCGCAAATGTCGCCGATGGCAGAACCACGTGGGCCACGTCAGTGAGCTCGCTCGACGCGACGTCCATGACCACCAGTAGGTCCAGTTTCCTCGCAGCCTTGATGAACTCCCCAATCTCCCCCGTGGTGAAGGTGGGGCTGTCGCCGACCACCATGAGCGCCTTGACTCGGCCCCGCTGAATCGCAGAAGTGATCTCCCTGATGCCCAATCCCGGCGTTTCGGGCATATCCGCTTTCCAGGCCATCTCGAACCTCTTACGGGACTCCTCTTCAGAAACAGGAGCGTACCCGGGCAGGTATTCGGGCGAACAACCAACGTCCTTTGAACCCTGCTCGTTGGCGCCGGGGTAGAGAGGATACAAACCCGTCGCGGGTTTGCCTATGTTGCCGGTTGCCAGGGCCAGGTTCACCAACGCCTTAACGCAACGGTCCCTGAACTCGGCCGTTACGGTATCCAGCGCGTACAGGATGGCGCCGGGCCTGGTGCTGGCAAACAGCCGAGCCGTCGCCTGAATCTCCTCTTGCGATATGGCCGTAATGCCCTCGACCTTTAGCAGGTCGAACTCCCAGAGGCTGTTTTTCAGCGCCGCAACGTTCTCACAGTGAGCGGCCACGAACTCGTGATCGTCCAGCGACTCATCGATGATAACCTTCAGTATTCCCCCGATCAGGGCGGCCTCGCTGCTGGGCCTTGGACGCAGCCACATGGTGGCGTACCGCGTGAGCTCTGTCTCACGGGGGTCTATAACGATGATCTTGGCCCCACGCTTGGCGGCTTTCTTGATGGGCACAGCGGCCACATTCTGCTCCTCCGTAATGTTACTGGACACCACCAGCACACACTCGGCCTGCTCCAGGTCCCAGATGGGATTGGTGCCCGCCTGGTAGCCCAGCATCTCCCCCAGGGGCCGGACCAGCTCGGGGCGCACGTTGGAGGAGACGTCCACGTTGTTGGTGCCCATGACCGCCCTGGCGAACTTCTGGGCGACGTAATTGTCCTCGTTGGTCCCCCGGGGCGAGGCGATCAGCGCGAACTGATCACCCTTGTACCCGGCCAGTCGCTCGGCCACCAGGTCCAATGCATCAAGCCATGACGCCTCTTGAAGCGAGCCGTCGACCCTGACCAACGGCTTCTTGAACCGCTTACGATTGTTCACGAAGTCCATGCCGAACTTGCCCTTGAAGCAAGCCTGGCCCTTGTTAGCGGCGGCGTGGAGGTCCGGAATGGCCCTGATCAGGTGGTTGCGTTTGTTTACCTCCAGCTTCATCTGGCAACCCACTGGGCAATGGGGACAGATGCTGGTGCTGGTGGTGGCGGCCTTGTCCCATTTATGCTCCCGCTCCACCAGCGCGCCCGTGGGGCAGGCATCGATACAAGCGCCGCAGAACTCGCAGCCCGACTCCAGCAGAGAGGTCCCGTGGGACGTGCCTATGAGACTCCTGCCCGCCCTGTCGGTGAAGGTGAGCGCGTCGTCCCCTCTGATCTCGTCGCAGACCCGTACGCACCGGCCGCAAACGATGCACAGGTTCATGTCCATTTCCCAGAAGGGGTCCGCCACCTGGAGGGGCAAATGGCGGTTGTTGTAGGTCAGCGGGGTATCCAGCTCCATCTCGAGCATCCGCACGGTATCCTTGAGCTCGCACCGCTCGTTCTTGGGACAGGTGACGCAGCGGTCGTTGACGGACACGTGCCTTAGGCATATATCGGTGGGGCCACAGAGGTCTATGCGATGGCAGTTCAGGCAGCCGTGGGGATGCTCCGAGATTAGCAGCTCCATGATGCCCTTGCGCAGGCTCAGAAGCTGGGGGGTCCTGGTGTTGACCACCATGCCGTCCGCCACCGGGGTCGTACAGGACGCGGGACTGCCCGGCCCTCCCTCTACCTCCACGACGCACATCCGGCACGCGCCGAAGGACTTCATGCCCGGGTAGTAGCAAAGGTACGGAATGTACATCTCGGCGTCCATCGCCGCCTGAAGCACGTTATTCCCGGGACGGGCTTTGATCTCGACACCATCGATGGTCAGGGTTACCTCGTCCGCCATGTTCTTACTCCACTTCCAACCCGTTGGATGCTACAAAAGCCCCTGCCAGCCTCAATTTATAAGCTATTCCAAAAATGTCAGCCCTGCTTCGCCGTAATAGATCCTTCGTCCGCCTAAGGCAGACTCAGGATGACGCCCACGTGCCGTTATCCTGATCCCTTCGCTCCGCTCAAGGGTGAACTTAGCCAAGGGTCTCCTCCGCTGGTATAGTCCACCCATTACAGAGCCAATCGACCACGGCCTTTATACCCCGATCGCCGATTTTAGGGGCGCGAAGTCCACTCCGAAGGGCCGGGTGCTCTTGGGGGAGATAGCCGGCTTCAAGCAGCTGCCCGTCGGACAGCGCTTCTCTTCCAAGTGGGCCTTGAAGTCGTCCTCGAAGAATTTAAAGGCCGAGCTTATCGGGTTAAACCCTAGCTGGCCGTGGCCACAGAGCGACCCGGCAGTCATATTCGAGCCTATCTGGGTCATGAGTTGCAGGTCCTCAGGCCTGCCCTCGAAGCGGGCGATGCGCTCCACGATCTCCAGCAGATGGCTTGTGCCGAGGCGACAGGGAAAGCACTTGCCGCACGACTCGTACTGACAGAACGCGACCAGGACACGGGTTAGATCGACGGCGCAGGTGTCCTCGTCGGCAACGATGATGCCACCGGAGCCCAGTATCGCACCCGCCTCAGCCATCTCCTCGAAGTCCAACGTGATGCCGGCGCCATCGGCGCCCAGCACTCCACCGAGAGGGCCACCGGTCTGCAGCAGCTTGAGGGCCTTGCCTCCGGGCACCCCGCCTCCGATCTCATCGATTACCTGGCCTAAGGTGAGTCCCATCGGGACCTCGTAGAGGCCAGGGTACGTGACGTTGCCACTAAGGCAGATGATGGCGGTCCCCTTGCTCTTGTTGACGCCGATGGAGGAGAACCACTCGCCGCCCTTGGCGATGATCTCAGGAATGTACGCCAAGGTCTTGACGTTGTTGATGTTGCTGGGCCTGCCCCACACGCCCACGGCCGCGGGGAACGGCGGACGCGGCCTCGGCATCGCCCGCTTACCCTCGATGGAATCCATGAGGGCGGTCTCCTCACCGGCCACGTAGGACTCGCCTGTCAGCGAGACCTCGACGTCGAAGCTATACCCGGAGCCCAGGATGTTCTTACCCAGGAGGCCCAGCTCGTACGCCTGCCGTATAGCCTCCTCGGTCCTCGATATGGGCCCGTCATGCCCGTGACGTATGAACACGAAGCCGTTGGTGGCGCCCGTCCCGTACCCGGCTACGGCCATGCCCTCCAGGAGCGTGTGAGGATCGCTTTCAAGGATGCCCTTGTCATTATATGCGCCCGGATCGCCCTCTTCGCAGTTGCATAGAATGTACTTCGTAGGACCTGGCGAGCGCACCAGAAAACCCAGTTTGACTCCGGTTGGAAACGCCGCACCCCCGCGACCTCTCAAGCCGGAGTCGGTTATCTCCTTGATGACCTGGGCCGGCTCCATCTCAAAAAGGGCCTTGTTCAGGGCCGCATAGCCGCCGTTGGCGATGTACTGGTAGATATCGTTGGGGGCGATATCGCCGGCGTTTCGCAGCGCGATACGCCGCTGCAGCTTCATCGCGGGCAGCGAGGCAAGGTCCTGGATTCCATCCAGCGGCGTGTCTCCCAGATAGCCCAGCACCTTGTCGGTCGGTATATCCTCACCCACGATGTAGGACTCCACCAGAGCGGGGATATCGGCGGGGGACACGTTCCTAAAGAAGACCCTGGGCTTGCCGGACTTTAGAACATCGAGGAGAGGCTCAGCGTAGCACAGCCCGATGCACCCGACCTCGTCAACGACGGCGTCGATTTTACGGGCGGCCAACTCCGACTTGAGAGCGTCGAGCACCTGGAACGCTCCGGCAGCGTGACCGCACATGGCGGTGCCGACCCTTATCCAGGGCCTCTCGCCAGAGACCAGCGGCTTCCAGCGCCGCCCTGCGTCTTCCCTAAGCTCCTGGTAGCCAGCCATAGCCCTCGTGTCTCATGCTCACCAGGTATCGCCCCTATTTTGATTCGCCGGCGGTAAGCTGAGCGACCGAACCGGCGGCCGACTCGGTGGTCAAACGACCCATGAGGCGATGGTCTATGCTGATCACCGGCGCCTGAGAGCACGCGCCGAGACAGGTGTTGTACTTCAGCGTAATTGCCTCATCCTGGGTATTGCCCTCGCCTGAGAGGCCCAGGTCGTCCAGCAGCCGCTGCAAGATGTCGGTGGCGCCTAGAAGGTGGCAGGTGGGACCCCAACAGACTTCGACGATGTGGTCGCCCGGAGGTGTGAACCGGAAGTTGGTGTAGAAGGAGGCGACGCCCCAGACTTCGTTGATGGACGCGTTAGTGAAGGCAGCGACCTCTTCGATCGCCTCTTCGGGAAGGTAATCCAGCTCGTCTTGAGAGGCCAGCAGGGAGGAGAGAACGGTGACTGTGGACCACTTTTGAGAGGCCAGTGCGTTCTTTATCCGCTTCCTCGTTGCCTCGCTCTCCGCCGTCACCGGCACAGCCTCCGCGTTTGTAAATTTCGTCACAATGATAGCATAGGGGCTATCTCCCCTCAACCGAGTCCTCCATCACCATTTGGGCCACCACCTTTCCCATGCGCACGCTGTAGTTGGTCCCACGGTCCTCGGGATAGACCTGGGTGGTGTTGGCCAGATATATGCCCCTGAACGGCGTCCGGTGATCCGGTATGCGGGTCGAGTAGTCGGTGCCGATGATCGGCTGAGCGGCGTCAACCCGATGGTGGTAGCTGGTCTCTATCCAAGACGGCTCGAATGCAGCGTTTATCTTGCGCAGGTGCGGTACGTACTCCTCCAGCAGCTCTTCGTGCCCCAGCTTGTAAAGCGGGTGGTCGCTGGCCAGGTAGTTGGCGAGATAAACGATGTGCTTCCCGCCGTAGTGAGCGGGATCGATCAGATTGGTTTGCTCGATCACGCCCACGAAAGGGATGGAGCGGTCGGCCACGTTTAACCAGTAGATGTGCGACAGCGGGCGGTCCAGCACCAGCACGATGAGCACGGCGGCCATGTACTGGACGCTGGTAAGTCTGGAGAGGTAGTCTTCCGGCAACGGAGGGACCAGCTTGGGAAATATGTATGAAGGCGTGGTGGCTATGACCGCATCGAACTCCCGGACCGACGGCTCCTTACCATCGAGCGCAACCTCCATACCGGTGGCGCGCCCATCCTCGATGACGATCTCACTCACCGAAGAGAGTGTGTGGACCTCGTTCCCCTGCTCTCGAATGCGGTCGGCCAGGACATCGAACACCTCCCCGAAGCTACCGATGGGATAGCCCAGCTCCTCCTTGGCAAGCCCCTTGCCGCGCGACGCGAACCTGGTGTGTATCTTTCCCCACACCCAGGCCATGCCCACCTGGTCGTAGAACTCCTCGCCGAACTTGCCACGGAGCATGGGGCCCCAGAAGACCTGATAGCAGCCCTCTCCCGCATACTTTCTCAGCCACTCGGCCGCGGTGACTCCCTCGAGGGAGCGCCAGTCCTTCTTCCGCTTCAGGTACAGGGTCACCAGTCCCAGGCGAAGCCGGTCTATGAGTCTCAGAGGCGTAAACCTGAGCAGGTCCAGAGGGGTAGCGAAGTTGTAGATCTCGCCGTCGTAGAGGGTACCCACCTTGGAGTCGAGCCACCGCATCTGGTGGCCCAGGCCTATCTCGTCTATCAGACCGGTGATCTCGGTGTCGCTGGTGAAGAAGTGGTGGTAGCCGCGCTCCAGGCGGGCGCCGCCCACATCGAAAGTCGACGCCTGTCCCCCGAGGAACGGGGCCCGCTCGTACACCGCCACCTGGTGCCCCTGCTTGCCGAGCTCGTACGCGGCCGCCAGGCCAGTCGCCCCAGCTCCGATGATGCCGACCCTCACTCCGTATCCCCTCTGGTAACCGGCAATCCCGAGGGCCCCATACTTTTTCGCCCCTGCTCTGAGATTCTACGACCCGCCCTAGACAGGCCGCGAAGGGTAAGGTGCTCGGACCACAGGAACACCTGGCCCAGCACGATCATCGGCAGCAGGAGAGCGGCATGGACGACGGCCACGTAAGCCCCGGCTACCGAGCGGTCGATGACGGCGAGGGGGAGGAGGATCAGGGTCTCCCGGGCCACCAACTCGAATAGCCCGATCCCGCCCGGCGCGGCGGGGACCGAGCTTCCGATGTTGGCTATGGCCGTAACCAGCACCATGGCCACGATCATCTCTCCCAGGTTATCGAAGGCCCGGTCGAGGCCGAACGAAAAGCCGATAAGGGTGAACAGTCCGGCCTCGAACAGCCATATGGGCACCGACATCAAGAACAGCGCGGCCAGTCCCTTGGGACTGCGCAGGGGTACGAGACCTTCCAGGAACAGGTCGATCATGTGTCGAAGCGTGGACCGCAGGCGGTGTGGCAACGGCCCGAGGAGGACCATCGCCATTCGCACACCCCTCGCTGGGAACAGTGCCAGTAACAGCAGGGTGCCGAACAGCCCAAGGAACGGAATACTCAGCGCGACGACCAGCAAGGGCCAGGGAAATCCATACTTGTCCCCGAACGCCTCCGCCAGCCCCACAACCGGCACGAATAGCGCAATGAAGGCCACAAAGAATAGAAGCGTCAGGGCGTCCAGAACGCGCTCGACAATGATAGTAGCCAGTGCGGAAGGCGCACTTACGCTCTCGCGCTGCCCCACATAATAGCTGCGGACCAACTCTCCCATTCGCACGGGTAGAAGGTTGTTGGCCATGTATCCCACCACCACAACCGGAAAGAGCCTGGACACAGGTATGGGGCGCATATGCTTCAGAAGCGCCCTCCAGCGAATGGTGCGAAACAGCACCGAGACCAAGTACATGGCGATGGCCGGGGCCGTGTACACGTAGTTGGCGTCGGCCAGGGCGTCGAACATGCGGCGGAAATTCACCGTGAAAAAAAACAGCGCCAGCAAAGCGGCGCTGATGCCCACGCCAGTCCAGAGTTTTTTGCTCCCGATCAATTTACGGACAATCCAGGAACTACGTTCTCACACGAGTCGGTACAGCGGCCCGGTGGTCTGAGGGTACGCCCACTCTCAAACTATGGTCTCATTTTAGAGGGAGCGGTGTAAATGGCTACCGAATTCAATGGAGCAACCTTAGAGCCAGTTAGTAACTCAGCCGTATCCCCCACTCAGCTATCGAGCCTTTATATGCGGTCACTGCTGGGACGTGGGGGTGAACTCCACTGGAACGTCTCGGGAGAAGTAGACGAATGAGTCTTCGCTGCCGAGGTCGGCGCTGAGCTCACGGTGCAGAAAGTAGTCCATGGCGGCGCGCCAGGAGCCGCGGTCGACGAAGGACCCGAAGAACTCGCCGGGGGTCAGGTTGCGGTAGGTATGCTCAGGAAACCACCACCGGTGCTTCAAGCGCACTCCTTCCTTGAACTCTTCCTGCAGGACCGGGTGGGCCGTGAACTGGTTGTTTTGGTGGATTACCAGGACCGACGCCTGCGGCGGATCGTCGAACGACGACGCATCGTACTGGGGATAACCCGCGCGGGTGTAGTCGCGCAGGTACCAGGCCCACGGCCAGGTAAAGCCGCTGGTGGCGTCGATGTTAATCGGGACGTCGGTCCGCGCCCCGGTCGCGTCTCCCACCTCCTCGATGCGCCCTAACAGCCGGGGTATGTCGGGCGAGCTCTGAGTGTACACGATCATCTCCACGGGGCGGTCCCCGTTCTCGTAGCTCGCCCTTAACCCGGTACGGATCGTCAGCGAGAGCAGCACCAGGGCGAAGGGGATGGCCGCGAAGGCCACAGTGTCGCGTACCCCCACACGGCGGCCGATCACGACACCTGCGGCCATCAGAACGCCGAGCAGCGCAAAGAGTCCCGCGACCTGCCAGACGCCTTCCGCTCCTCCGCCGTCCATCTCGGCAAAGGCCAGTAGCCAGACGACGTACACCACCAGCGGTACCACGGCCAACAGCAGCAGGCCGCCGCCGCTAACAAGGCGACGCCACCGTATCTCTCGCGTGACATCCGCCAGGAACTTGCCCGCGAGCACGATCAGCGGGAGCGCTATGTTTACCATCAGCCATGGCATCTTCTCGCTGGCCAGCGAGAAGAGAAGGAACGCTGCGACAGCCCAGAACACGAGGAAGAGTCCGAAGGAATCTCTGCGCCTGAGGTAGTAGACCCCCGCGATAACCGAGAATAAAAACGGAAGGAACTCGTAAATGGACGTGATGACGAAGTAGTAGTACCAGGGCTGGTTTCCCCTGGCTATGTCCTGCTGCTCAAGCCAGTAACCCAAGGACCGCCACATGCCGGAGCCCACTCCGTCCATGTTAGTGAAGAAGGTCGAGTGCAGCAGCACCCACACCCCCCAGAAAATCAGGGCGCAGCGCCACCACACCGACCAGTTCCACAGGTAGCCCAACCTGGCCGAAATCCGCAGAAGGGCGACCACGACGGCCCCAGCGATTACCAGCCCTCCTCCCATAGGCGCCCCGATAGGCCCGATAGCACCATCCGGGCTTGAGAGCACAAGGTTGGACCAGCTAAGCAGAGGCGTATCCTGCAGGAGACTGACGAGGGCCGCGCCCAGGGGCAGAGATAGGGAAAACAACAGCAGTAGAAACGCGGCCGACCGGCCCACCTCAGAGAGCTTCACCTCTCTGAAGACCGCGGCCGCCACGCCCCTTCCTATCCGCACAATCGCCTCAGGAGGCGATACGTCGCGAACCTCGATGCCATGCACGAGTCCGGCCCAGTTCCGTGAAATCGTCGTCAGCACCAGAAAGAGGCCAAGCACTACCGTCACGATATACGCCGTCTCCTTGGTGGCGAAGAGGAGTGCGAGGAGCAAAGCGCCTATATATAGATAGCGGTTCTTTCCCTCGTCCATGTACCGCCACATGGAGATGACCAGCCCCAGGGTCCAGAACGCCACCAGGATGTCGTTGCGGGCGAAGCGGCTGAAATAGAAAAGGGTGGGGGAGAACACCAGCATCCCGGCGACGACCAGCGCCCCGGCGCGACCAAGCCGGTCCCTAAACAGGAAAGGCAGAGCGATCAGGAGGGTGCCCGCTATGACGTATATCAGGCGCGCGGTGAACTCGCCGTCGCCCAGCGCGAAGAATATGGCGGCGTTGGCCTCAAACTGGAGCGGGCCGTGCATCAACGGGTCGTGTTTATATCCGTCCCCGTTGCTCAGGGTCCAGGAAAAGTACGCATGGAGGCTCTCGTCGTGGTGCATCGCACGGGAGCCCAGGTCCCAGAGCCGCATGGCGGCCGCAGTCAGCAGCAGGACGCCATATGCACCCATCTCCCACCAGCGGGCGGGGATCGAGATGAACGTGGTAGCTCCTTCACGCGAGCCGACCAGCCCGGTGAGACGCCACCAAGATTGTCGTCCCTCTTGAGTTTCCACCGACTCAGACAGCGGTTAGCCTCCAGCACCTGATCAAGGTGGTTTTCCCTCTCCGCTCACTCTGGACCGCGTTCCAGCGTACCCCCGACCGTCCAGAAACCCGTGAAACCATCTCTATTGCCTGACTTCGTAAATCCGGACGCCGCCCCGGTCGAATACCTTATCGGCGAAATCGGCAAACTTGTCTAGTCCGGCTTCACCATACCTCGCCCTCTCCCGGTGCCCGACGTACACGTAGTCTACGTCATACCTGGATAGAAGGTTTCTGGCCTCCTCCACGTCCTGGGTCTGGTAAATCCGGGCAACGTCTCCTTTCCTGCCCTCGAATGCGGCGCTAGAGCCCCGCCACTGGTGCTCATGCCCCGCCCACCCCAAGACCGTCGGTAGCCCGGTGCTGGCCGATACGCGCCCGTACTCGCTGTAATCTTCCCCTACGGCCTCCAAGACCGTGGACCCACGACCGAAGTTCTCCTTTATGAACTTTATCGCCTCGTACTCTCCGGGCTGGCTTTGGGTGAGGTACACAAGGCCGTCCAAAGTCGCGCCGCCCTCAAACAGCCCACCCTTGCTTGCGGCCGCAGCGGCCGGGTAGTACAGCGACCCGGCCAGCAAAACGATGAATACGGCCGCCCACAAGTTCAGTGCCGCTCGAGCCCATCCCGACGCTTTCTCGCGGAGGGAACCCCAGAAATACAGAGCCAGGCCCGAGGCCACCGCAAGCACGATCCACGCCTGGTAGTAGAACTTGAATACCGTGTTCATCCTGGTCCCGAACAAGTCCCCGACGAAGAGCAGTTCGGGGACCATCACCAGGAAAAGCCCCAATGTGGCTAGAATCACGGCGAAGATCCTCCCAACGGAGGCCCGCTCACCGGCCAGCCACAACGCGCTATAGACACCCACGCTGACGAGCAACGCCAGGGGGAATATGTGAAAGAACCTGCCCCAAAGGTCGCCGGTTGAGCCGCCATCCTGAAGGTGTAGATACGCCCAGATCAGATAGGGGAGGAACCCGATGAGCAGCGACAGGGCCGTCACCCGGCCCCAGTCCTCTTTCACCGTGGTCCGCCAGAACACGCCCACCACGAAAGGAGCTACCGCCACCAGAAACAGCGCCCAGATCATGAAAAAGTGCACAGGACGGGTCGTCGCCTCGACCACCGGGTGGATGCCCGAAAACTGGCTGCTGAAGCTGGAATGGTACGGGAGGAACAGGAGAAACGCCAGGCCGATCACGGCAGTCCCGATGGGCACGGTGCCCTTTATCAGCGTCCAGACCCCACCGCCACCCACCGCGTACGCCCTCAGCCCGGCGACGCCGAGGAACAGCGCCGCAAATATGGGGAGGTCCCACATGTTCGTGAACGCCAGACCCCCCAGCGAAAGGCCCATCGCGACCACGGGGACGAAACGCCCCACCCGGAGGCGGCTCCAAACACGAACAGGTACATCTTCACCCATCCTCTTGGTGTTGGACCCGGCAAGCCCACCGGAAAGGAAATTGAGACAGAACGCCAGAAACAGAACGACGAACGGGATGGAGAGCACATGAGGGTGGAGGTCGCCCAGCATAAAGCTGAAAAAGGGGAACTCCTGGATAGTGTAATCGATGCCCTGGCCGTCGACGAAGGTGTTGATCACCCGAGTGGACCGCCACCACCACCAGAACTCGTCCGGTCTCCAGCCGCGAGTCGCCTCCGAGGCGGGACCGTCCAAGCCATCAATGCGCACCCAGTCCCAGAACCCCTGTGACCCCATGGCGTTGGCCCGCATGAACTCGAGGACGCCCTCCAGGTTGGCCACGAGGGTCAGCAGCACAGAGGCAGTGATACCGCCGATGATGGCGTAGCGCAAACGGTGCGTCTCCGAGCGGACCAAGTTGTAGACCAGGCCGAACACGCCCACACCGGCCAGCGCGGGGATGAGCGCCAGCGCCAGGTTGTATGAGATGCTGGTGGAGATCCCGGTCAGCTTGGTGGTCGCACCCATCATCCAGTGGCCGAAGTAGTAGTAGCTTACCGACTCTCCGCTCAACCACGGGTCCTCCGGGGGACCAAAGTAGGTCATGGTTGACGCGTTGAGCAGGGCGAAGTCCATCGGCTTCTCGGTGTGGGTGATGGAGGGGTCGTAGGCGCGGTAAACGGCCCAGACGATGAACAGCACCAGGAAGATGACCTCGACAGTCAGGATCACCTTCCACTCCCGCCTCACGAAGCCGAGGAACTCCTGAAGCCGACTCCGCACGTACCATCCGGAGAACGCGCCCATTACGAGCAACAGTCCCACGATCGAAAGCTGCACGTTTGGAAGTATGTGGGCCTGGCTGAGTATCCACGAGGCATAGCCTATCAGGAGGATGCCCAGCGGCTTGCTAACGCTATATCCCCTGTCCTGCAGACGAGGGAACAGGTAGTACGCGAGGGGAAAGGCGGCCAGTCCTATGGCCTCCGCCGTCAGTAACCACCAGAAGGCGTTGAGCATGACACAATTCTACCCGCTCGGGCCTCCGGCCGCGCAACGCTTATGGCGAGAACACTAACGCGCCTTCGCTCGCCATTAGTTTGTAGAAGGACGGGCGACAACGCACGTGAAACTATTTACAAAAAGCCTAATGGGTCCGTAGCCGACCACCCCACTCTGGGCTCATGATCCGGCAGACCCGCCATGATCGGAGTCGTCGTCGAACAGGGCGTCGACGAACTCGCGCGCATCGAACACCGCGATGTCCTCGGGCTGCTCACCGGTGCCGATGAACAGGACCGGCAGCCTGAGCTCGTCGGCGATGGACAGCACCATGCCCCCTTTGGCCGTGCCGTCCAGCTTGGCGAGATATACCCCATCGCAGTCGACGGCCTCGACGAAGGAACGGGCCTGGAACAGTCCATTCTGGCCCGTGGTGGCGTCCAGCGTGAGCAGCACCCGCTGTGAATCGCCGCCACCCTGCCGGGTGAGAACGCGCCGGATCTTCTCCAGCTCCTTCATGAGGTTGACCTTCGTGTGGAAACGGCCCGCGGTGTCGATGATCACCACGTCTGCCCCTCGTGTAGTCGCCGCCTGCAGGGCGTCAAATGCGACGGCGCCCGGATCGGCGTCTGGCTGGTGCGCGATTACGTCGACCCCGAGACGGCTTCCCCATGCCTGAAGCTGCTCAATGGCGGCCGCACGAAAGGTGTCCGCCGCCCCCAGCACCACTTGCCGTCCCTCCTGCTTGTACAGGTGGGCCAGCTTGGCAATGCCGGTGGTCTTGCCTACTCCATTGACTCCCACCATCAAAAGGACGAGAGGAGTGCGTTCCACGTGCATCCGGTCATGAGGACGGCCGCCCGGCCCGTCGACCTCGAGGATCGCCACCATCTCCTGCTTGAGCAGGCCCAGGGCTCCGTCGGCATCGGCCACGCTCCCGAGGCGGACATGCTCCCTTATGCGCCCGAGCAGATTGTCGGTCGGGCCAACCCCGACATCGGCGGAGATAAGAAGCTCCTCCAACTCCTCCCATAGCCGGTCGTCGAGGTGGGACCTTCTGAAGAGCTCACCCACCCGCCCGAACCAGGCCCGCCGGGTCTTCTCGACCGCATGCTCGGTCTTTTCCCTACCTGGCCGTTTGAGAAAGTCCACCAGTTGGGCCTCCTACAAAGCATGATTCTACTCCAAATCCCGGCTCAGAAACGGCCTCTTCGCGGATCGGTAGCGAGGGTCAGTCCCATCCTCCGGTGACTGCCGGGCAAAAACCGACTACACTTGCTCTGTTTGAACGGCACCCAACGGAGTGACAGCGGCATCAAATGAGAAACGTCGGATGGCCAGGCTAAACCAGATGTGTCAGGAGCGTGTAGATGTCTGAGCTAACCGAGTTTCGTAAGGCCAAAGACCACTTCATGGCGCACGAGCACCATTCCCCTCTGACGGAGAAACAGCAGCGGACCTTCTCGGGTCTCTCCTACTACGACGAAACCCCCGCCTTAAGGTTCGTGAAGCAGGTGAGACTGTTCGACGATCAGGAAGTCGTCGAGATGCAGACCAGCACAGGGGACGTGACCACGTTCGTGCGCTTGGGGAAGGCTGAGTTCGAGGTCGAAGGTGAGGTCGCCGAGCTAACCCTGTTTAAAGACGTCGAGGGCGACGGTCTGTTCCTACCGTTCGCCGACGCGACCAGCGGGACAGAGACCTACGCCGCCGGACGGTACCTGGACCTCACCGCGCTTTCAGACGGTGAGGTCGTGTTGGACTTCAATTACGCCTACAACCCCAACTGCGTCTACAACCATGATTGGAGCTGCCCCCTCACACCCTTCGAGAACCGGCTGCGGGTGCCCATCCGGGCGGGCGAGAGGAATTTCGGGGAGGGACCAGTTTAACCCTTCCGGGCCCGATTCCTGTAACCGGCTAGACCACCCAACGCGTCGAACAAAACCTCGGCGGCATCCGAGCGGCTATTCCCATCCAACTCGTAGACTTTTTCGTTGAAGTAGCGCCCCAGTCCCCTGGGTCGGCGACCGGGACGAATGCGATTAAAGGCCTTCCTCAACATTTCTTCTTCCTCTCCTTCTTCAAGTTGTCCGTGACTTACTTATTGGCCGGCTACCGGTTCCGCTATGGATGTCATCGAGACCAGTGTGTCGAATCCGTCCACCAGCGGCGTGGCCAGCCTGGTCAATGTGGCCCCGGCCAGATTGAGCTGAATGGGACGCCTGACGCGGTCGCATTGGAGCGTGCCCAGTGACGAACGCGCTTAAAGACCTTCCTGAACATTTCCTTTTCTCTCCTTCTTCAAGTTATCCGTGATCTACCTACTTAGATGCAGAGGGAGCCTTTACAGGTTCCTGATTTTAAGTATGCGGCCTCACACTATATCTTGTGAAGGCATATAATATGATAAAGTTTATTTAGATATTTAATATTGGATCGAAGGCATTACAATCTTGGAACTCAAAGAGCTAAGAAGCTTTTGTATGGCGGCCAGGCACCGTAGCATCTCCAAGGCGGCGGAGACCCTGGGGCTTGGTCAGCCTACCGTGACAACCCACATCAAGAAGCTCGAACAGGAGCTGGGCACGCTGCTATTCGACCGCGTCAGGCGTCCCATTCAGCTCACTCTGACCGGGGCCACATTGACCAGGCTGGCCACGCCGCTGGTGGACGGATTCGACACACTGGTCTCGATGACATCCATAGCGGAAGAGGAGGGCCCTGTATCGGTGGCCTCTATTCATGATTTCATTCCCTATGCCCTTCTGGGGGTTGTTAGAGAATTCCTGGCCCAATTCCCTCACGTTCGCCTCAAAGTGCGCTCAGCCTCAAAGCAGGAGATCCTGGAGCTAGTACACCAGGGAGAGGTGGACATGGGGATTGTGGCGCCTTCTGAGATGGACCCGGATTGCGAATTCGAGACCCTGTTTACCTATGAGAGGGTCCTCCTCACACCGGTCGGACACCCATTGCTCAAGGAGCCCGTAACAACGCTGGACCAGATCGCCCGTTATCCGTTGATCATGCAGGCGAGGCACTCATACACTCGCACACTGCTGGAAGGGGAGTTCAGACGAAAGGGGATCCCCTACGAAATAATCGTCGAGCTGGACGCGATGGACATGGTAAAAAGATACGTTGCCCTGGGCCTCGGAGTCTCGGTGGGACCACGGCTTATCATCGAGCCGGAAGACGAGCGGATACTTGGAATAGTGAGTCTGTCGACACTGCTACCGGTGGACCAGGGAGGGATTCTTACTCTGAAGGGTAAAACGCTCTCGGCTCCCGCACTTAACTTTATCTCGGTGATGAAGAGCGTCCTCGCCCCCCGCTGACGGCCATGGGAACAGAAGGTGATAAACGTACAGGAGGCCTCCGGGACAACCCTGGAAGCCTCCTGATAATTCTAGCCTTCCGCCTCGTTAACAGCACCACGGCCGATCCGGCCATATAGGATTCGGGGCGTCTCGCCGACGATCAGCTATTCAGGCTTCGTGGCGGCCGCGCCGACTAAGGGTGCTTTTAGAAGCGTCTCACATAACCTGACCGGTCGCCTATCTCTTCACGATCACACCCCGACCGGCCAGGCGCTAAGTAGGGAATTTCCACTGGTTAATCAGCACATGGAGCCTGACCATATGGCTTCCCCTTTCCGCACTCAACAGGCTTTCGGCCTTCTCAGCATCAGGCCCACCTCTGCTAAGCACTCGACTTGCCCTGAGCGTCCTGGGGGCATGGTGGGTGACACGGCCTATCATACCGCCCCATAAAGCCCGCCCATTGCCGCAACCCCAAGACCCGCTGAACCGGCGACACGCGCAGGTACGACCGACGGTCCCTCAAGGGTCAACTACACCATAACAACGACTAACGGCGCTGTCAACACTGCTTCTACGAAATAAAGCGGTGAATTATTTCACAAGCTACGCTATTCGTTCCACACCCATATTTTGTGACGATATATCGAGTCTGTTACCAGTATAAGAGTTAAGAAAGCGTGGAAATTTAGACTTGTTAAATCTCGCCCGTGGGGCTCGAAGGAAGTTCCACTCAGGCGGTCCCTGGAGGAAGAGAATTTCAGATCGAAGAAGTGGGTCGCAGGCGAGGGATAAAAAGCGAGGAGTAGCTCTCGGGGAGCGTGTCCGTTACGACTAGGGTCAGTTCCGAAATCCGACGAGCTCGGCGGTGACGACCAGCCTGTGATCGTAGACCAGCCGTGGGACGCAGGTCACGAGGGTAACCGCGGCTTCGTCGGTTGTGTACTGCTCCAGGTCATCCTGGTGCACCACCTTTGTGGTGATCACCTGATATAAGTATTCGCCATCCTCGCTAAACAGGCTCACGTAAACCGGGTCCCCCTCTCTCAGGAGATCGGGTACTTTGGGCAGGTTGCGAAAGATGCTACCCTCGCCCCTGATTAGGCTCTCCAGGTGCGCGAAGAACCACCCATTGCCGTCCTCGCCTGGGTTGGCCGTCTGTGGGATGTGGCCCACGATATTGTCGGGCGTCTCCCAGGCTAGGCTGTCTCCCAGGTCAAGGATGCGAAGGTTCCTTACACTAGCGTCGACGCCGATAGCGGGAATCGCGATCTCGGTTGCCGCCGCCCTGAGCCCTAGGGACACGCCATCGGAGTCGGCCGAGAGGGGCACGTAGGAGGCCGGGAGGCCGGTCCGTTCATAGGGATCGGCGCCGGCCCACAGAGGATCATCCCAGTACTTGGGATGTATCTCAATCCCTGGGAAGTTCTCTGTAAAGTTTGCAAAGCTGGAATCCGGGGACGCAGCACCATTGACCTCAGCCTCTCCGGAGGAGATAAGGGACTCCTGAGACCCCTCCGGCTCGGCCACACCGCCCGCGACGACGGTGGGCACGGTAATTGCCACATCACCCGAGTAGTTCAGTTCGTCGAGCTGGGAGCGGGCGAATGACGCGTAGGCATAGTAAGCGCCCACGCCTATCAAAAGCATCAGGCCTGCCGAGACCATTGCCAGCCCAGCAAACCAGCTCAACCTTCTCCGGCGCGTCGCGATCGTTTGCTGCCGTTCGCCTCCGTCCTCCATGCCACCCATTATATCTCGCCAAGCGTCTCCAATCGCCCTAAACGATTAGCGGCTTCCTCTGCTCGTGAGATCGTCTCCAACGACTCACGCAAGAAGCCGCAAATTACGCCTGGACGCTTGCCGGATTTTGATGTGCGGTCTCCGCTCTGAGACCGCACATACTGGTCGTGTGCCTACCTCATTCGAGGCGCGTGCATGGCTCCGCTTGCGATAGGCTCGTTCAGATAGACGTCGCCATTACGTATCTTGATGTTGAACCCGCAGTCGGGGTTGCTGCACACCCACGCCTTATAATGTATCGGTGCCCCCTGGCTACCAAAGTCAGACAAGGGGAGCAGGGACCCCCCCTCACACTTGCGGCATATCGGATAGTTACCGTTCTCCACTGATCCCACCTCCCAGGAATAAAAAGCAGGGCAAGTATATCACCCGATTATGCGGCTAAACAAGGCCCGCCTTTCTGCTTATCGACCGGGACCTCCACTCAGTGACATAGACGCCAGCCTCTCGTGTACCGCTCCGTCCGGCAGGGTGGTGCTACGCATCAGGCTTAAGGACTCGACCGGTATGGTCAGGCCGGAGCGGACGCCGAAGGAGGTCAGCACTTGTTTCGCACGTCGCCTGTCCGCCCTGGAAGTGCCATCTCTGATCCGCGCTACCGTGAGATGGGGGTGAAAATCGCGGGCTTCCCTCTGGAATCCATCTCCCTCTAGGGCGCCCTCCACCACCTGATGCAGCGAGTGAAGCCTGGCCAGCTGCCCCTCAACCCCCACCCACAACACCCTGGGAGCATCACCACCGGGGAACACCCCAGGGTTGCCCAACTTCAGCTCGAATGAGTCGTGTTCTCTGGCGGCACTCCCTACGGTAGCCTCGATAGGCCCGACCCGGTCTTCAGACACGTTGCCCAGAAACTTCAGTGTCAGATGGACCCCATCAGACCTCACCAGACGAACCCCTGGAAGCTGAGCGTTCCGGAGGCCATCCTCCAAGCCCGCTATCTCACGCTTGACCCGGTCGGGGAGCTCGACGGCGATGAAAAGCCTGATCGTCCCGCTCATGATCCCTTTAGAAGGTCTCGATAGTCCTTCAGCCTACGGTACCAGTCCACCAGGGTATCCAGAGAGAAGGACGCGTTTGCGGGGCTCGGATTGGGGACCACGAAAACCCGTGACTCCCCAATATCACGAGGCTGAGGTCCTAGCTCTGGCGCCTCGGCGGTGCCCTCCCCGTACCTGAGGTAGTTCCGATAGCCTGTCAAACCATGGAAGCAGACGATCAGCGGCCTGAAACGCTCCAGTTTCTCTTTCAGGATGGGCGCCCACCTTTGGTAGTCCTCGGCCCTCAGCTTGGACGCGCTGTTGGAAGGCCGCTTTACCACGTCGCTGAACCCGATACCGTACTCCAGGACTCTGTAGTCGTTGATGGGGTCCAGCTCCTCGCCCAGCAGTCCCGACCGGTTGATAGCCGGCCAGAACCGGTTACGCCGTGAGGCGAAATAGTGGCCGACCTCGGCCGAGTATTCTCCGGGGTTGATCCCTACCAAGACGATGTCCAGGCCGGGCCTTAGATAGTCGGGCAGGGTATTCAATGCGAGCCCTCCGTTGCTCCCCGGAGCTACCCGGGTTGTAACAACATAGCAAAGGCTCAAGCGGGAATGCCAACGGGACCCATTACTCCTAGCCCATCACGGTCCTCTGCACAGAGGCTCCGCGTTGACGCCGGAGTAGGAGGCCATCGTATGAGATCGATGTATGGCAGTTTGTCCACTCCCCGACCCGGCAGTACCGACCGTAGCGTACGCCCTTTGAGGCGCCACCGACCACCCTCTTGCCAGGACGGGCGTGGGCAGAAACGGGGGTACGCTTGGCGCCCTAGACAGTCGCCGTGCGGCAACTTGCTTGACCTGCTCCGATGAGGTGCCGGGGATCTTTGGTGAGCGGGGCGCGGTGACGCGTGCGAGACGCAGACGGCGATATAGAGCAAAGGGGAGCTTGTACGCGATCTGGTCGAGCATCAACCGCATCAGGCCCGACTTCCTGACCGGACCACTAGCGAGATAAGCCATTCCGCCCAGAGCGGGGACGAGCGAGATGAACATAACAGGGACTGAATGGATCGAACGAGCGCCTGCATATTGACCTTCATCTATCCTCCCCGCGGCAAGGTCCAACCGCGCCTTGATGCGGAAGGTTAGCGTCCAGGCGAAGCGAGCGGCGCTTCGCAGCCCCGGGATCGGGACAACCAGCGCCGCGCTCAAGGCCATGTGAGCGCCAATATTCTTCAGGACCAGCTGCATGTCAGACGATGCAAGCTCGCTGCGCAGCGAGGCCGCCCTCTCGCGGTCGATGCGACCTTCTTGCTCCCAGCGTTCGACGCCCGAGTCCAGGAAAGCCGTGGCCAGGGCCTCGGAGTTCTGAAGGGCGCGGCGTACCCAGTCGACAAGTCCACTCAAGTCCACCCTACGGTATATCCACGAGCCCATTCGCCCCCAGACCCTGGGCTCGCTCTCTCTCCAGGACCAGGTGGATGCCTCCGCGGATTTAATGGCCTGATTCAGCTCCTCGTATTCGTCCCGGCCGAGCGTCGCGACAAGCTCAGATGCGTGGACGGTCACGTATCCGCGCATCTGTACGAAGTCCACGTCGTCGAAGACGGGGAATACGCCGTCGCGAAGCGCCGCCCTGAGTTGCTTGAAGGTCGAGGTGGAGGAGACCAGAGCGGACTCCAGATCGATCAGTATTAGCTCACCGTCAGGCTTGCGAATGAAGTTCGAGTAGGCGTGAGGGTTGCCGGGAGCGATCTGCCAGGTGGGAAGCCCTGTCTCCTGGAAGTAGGTGTACAACTCCGCCAGAAAGTCCTTCACTTCATCGTTTGAGCTGGGCTCGACGCCGGGCACGAACTCAGTCACGAACCGATAGCTGTCACCACTGTTCTCGATCCCGTACACCGACGCCACCATGTCGCGCCCAAACCAGTGTTTGGCCAGCAGCCCGGCTATCTTGCGCTTGGCCGCCGCGGCCTCCAGGGCGTCCTTGCGAACCTGGTAAGGGAACGGCGCCTGATACGCCAGCCAGTAGAGCGCCCTCACCGGGAACGGCGGAATATACTCTTTGGTCGCCGTGCCGGCCTGCGGGTCCAGATAGACCCTGCTCGCGATTGATCGGGCGATCTTCACACCGTCGACTGTAGAGTCAGAGTCGTCGGACTGCCTCTTCCACGGGCGAGGAATACGCAGGGAGTCGTACTTAATGCCGGTGTAGAGCCAGGCGATTCCGGCGACGCCTATCATGCCCATGAGATAGCTGCCCAGGATATCGCTGGGCCAGTGGGCTCCCGTGTAAACCCTGGACAGGGACGAGAGACCGATCACCGCTATGGCGAGCGCCGGCATGAAAACCCGGAGATGTCCTCTTCTCACGTTGCTGAATGTCAGGAACGACAGGAGTCCGTAAAATACCACGGCCCCGACAACATGACCGCTGGGGAAGCTTCCGCTGTCGGTACGGGAAAACTCGACTACCCCCGTCAGCTCCGTACCGGGGACAGGCCTATCCACCACCACGCCCACGAACTGGGTGGCGAGCCACAGTACACTAATCATGAAGACCGCTATGGCCTCGACCGGACGGCCTTTCAGGATGAAGAAGGCCATAACTACGAGCCAGAGCGTGATGGCGACCGGAGCGCTGGTCAGGAAGTTAGCAAGGGCTGAGACGACGTCCAGGCCGGGGATGCTGAGGCTCTGGACCCATCTAGTGATTTCGAGGTCGATGTCGGTGTACACCTGTCTCGACGCCACCACGGCCAGCAGGGTCAGACCCACGGCCGCCAGGAAAGCCGCCGCCGGCTTGCCAACCCTCCCTAATGTGAAGGTCCTTTGTGTTGGCTGACTTATGCTGACCATCTGACCGCTCCTGACCCCTAGTCGCTGTGCTCTCCACGAACCATGCTAGCCCTGAACCTCCATGCTGTAATCGGCAAGATGGTTGATTTCACCCTGCAAAGAGATTGACCGCCGGGTCAGCCTCATTACCGAGCAGGCCCTCATCCTTTTGGATGACTGCGCTCCTTTTCCGATGTCTCGCCTTCCAGTTTAGGGATACTCTGAACAAGTCCGTGGATTATGGTGGCATAGTACCATGACAAGTGGAGACGAACTGACTAAGGACGGGAGCAAGAGTAGATGAACCAGCCGACATTTGCGGACCTGGAGTACGAGTGTAAGAAGCGCAAGACTCGGCGGGAGCTGTTTCTGGAGCGCATGGACGGTCTGATACCGTGGGGACAGTTGGAGAGTCGCATTCGACCATACTATCCCGAGGCTGGCCGAGGCCGGCATCCGTATGAGCTGTCGGCGATGCTTCGCATACACTGCGTGCAGCTGTTCTACAACCTGAGCGACCCTGGGATGGAAGACATGCTATACGAGGTCGAGTCGGTGAGGCGATTCGTGGGCCTGAGGCTGTCGGGCCCTCTGCCTGACGAGACGACGATCCTGAACTTCCGCCACTTGCTGGAGGAGCACGATCTTGGCGAAGGTCTGTTCAAGACCATCAACGTCCACCTGGAGACTCAGGGGCTTCGTCTTCGGGAGGGGACTATAGTGGACGCGAGCATCATCGAGGCGCCGTCGTCGACTAAGAACCGTGCCCGGGAGCGTGACCCAGAGATGCACCAGACCAAGAAGGGCAACAAGTGGAGCTTCGGTATGAAGGTGCACATCGGGGCGGACGAAGAGACAGGGGTGGTGCATAGTGTAGCTATGACATCAGCGAACGTGCATGACGTGACCGAAACTCACCGGTTACTACACGGTGGAGAGACGCGGGTGTGGGGCGATGCGGGGTATCAGGGAGTCGATAAGCGGGAGGAGAACCGAGAGTTGGATGTGGAGTGGCGCGTGGCGATGAAGCCCGGTCGGCGTCGGCAGCTAGCACCTGAAAGCGAGGAGGCGTTGGCGGAGAAGCGCAAGGCGTCGGTCAGGGCGAAGGTGGAGCATCCGTTCCTGTATGTGAAGCGTCACTTTGGCTACGCCAAGGTGCGGTATCGTGGACTGGCCAAGAACACGCAACGGCTGGCGTTGCTGCTGGGGTTTGCCAACTTGATGACAGCCGAGCGCCACTTGGCGGTGTGACGAGAGAGAAGTGCGCCCAAATCAGGTTGATAGCGGCGACACGCCCCCGGCAGAGCCCGCTTTCGAAGCCCAAACAGACCCGATTTAGGGCCGCAACAGCCTGATGGGCCATCGCAAAGAATTGAACATCTTCGAACTACCCCTGCAATCAATTCAATCCAGCATATGAAGGGTTATTCAGAGGTTCCCTAGGTAGGAAGTCTCGGCAGGATAAGTTACAGAGCAACCAACTTCTGGTATGACCC
The DNA here is from genome assembly GCA_965249225.1 of Dehalococcoidia bacterium. Taxonomy (GTDB): domain Bacteria; phylum Chloroflexota; class Dehalococcoidia; order Lucifugimonadales; genus CBDFLT01. Next base: position 483,009 of record CBDFLT010000009.1, read on the forward strand.
CGCACCACGTTTCCGTAGTGCAAATGCAACTTGACCCCGTCGAATAAAAGAGGTCCCTTAGCCGGGCAAGCCGTCGAGTGCAGAAGCTGCTACGGCCTTCACCAAGGGGCGCCCGTGGAGGCACGGATGACGAAGACCCGAGGGCTGCCGATACTTCGGTATGTTCAGAACCGGTTCTCCTCCTTCCTTTCCGCGTCAGCCTCTCCTTCACGGGGGAGGTTGTGTCGACGGCCATGGGCCAGGCAGCACGACAGAAACCCTCGGACCATCAGGTGGGCACCCCAGGGTGGGACGGGGCCGTGCGTGTCAGGATGAAGAAGGGTCCTGAAGTAGCTTCCAATATGCGGGGATTCCAACGGACGCTCTCGGTCGCACTTATTATCGCCACAGGCTCAACAGTTGCGACGGTACTGACGTACGGCTACGGGGGTGAAACCGCGGCGCCAGTAGTGGAGGCTTCTGAAAGCCACGAGGCCAGAAACGCGGACGCCAATTGGAATTGGGCCGCAGTCGTGGACGATGCCGCCTGGCCGGTTGGACGAGGCCAGGCTTACCACTCTACGGAGGGTATTTATGTCTACGGGTCTGGTATTGGCCGCCATATTCGGGCTGATCGTGGCGTCCGATTACGTCCGATATCTCCTAAACCGGAGAGGGATGTCCTCAGCCAAAGTGCTGGCCTCGACGCCACGAAGGCTCGTACGGCCCGTTACGGGCTACCTGTCGGGCATGTGCGGCAATCCATCAAGACGACGGAGACGGAGGTAGTAGCGCAGCGCGTGATTGACGATCCACGCGGTCTCCTTCGTTGGGAACTCTTGAGTCCATCGCGCGCAGACAGACTGAACCCAATCGGGGCGTGTTTTGCTGGCGTCGTTCAGCCAGTTCGCAACGGCGCGTTGAACGTACCGGCTCGGATCGGACCGCACCGCCTCTAAAAGGACTAGGCCCTGCTCCGGGTTCGCCTTGAGGGACTCTACATGAGAGGTCCAGACTCCCCGGGGTCGGGTCGCCTCGATAGCGCAGCGACGTACGTTGGGGTCGGGGTCATGCACCCAGGGATGCAGGAGCTTAAATCCCTGATCGAGGTCGGCGACGACGAAGTGCCGGAAGGAGTCCCACGCACACTCGCGGACCCCAACGCTCCCGTCCGCGGCGAACCTCCGTGTGGCGTTTAGACGATCGGAGAGAGACAGACTCCCATCCGCCGAGAGCATAAAGGCGGCCCAAGCGCGTACCATATCCGACTTGTGGCCGGCCATGCGCTCATGGATCTCACTCCTCTTGGGGTGGTCCCGGGTCGCCACAAAAACGGCCTTGCCTATTCCCTTAAGGCGCTTGGTTACCCCCTCGCCAGCCAGGCCGTCAGCCGCCCGGCCAAGGTCCTCACGGGCCTCCGCGAGCCCAACGTCGGGAAGGACCGATCTCAATAATGTGGGCATGTCGATGGCGAGCCACTCCACCAACGTGATCGTTTCCTCACGTCCCTCGTTAAGGGCCTTCAGCACATCCGGCGGTATATCCGAACGCCGCATGGACCCCTTGCGACGAGCGGAGGGTGCGTTTTGCTCTTTTCCGCGGCTTGCTCCGCTCAATTCCATGTCTCCTTGACGCCTTAGAAAAGCGACGCAGGTTATCTATAGGACGAAAGCTACCGTCCGGCCCGGTAGTGGTTGATGGGCTTGACGCTGTAGCCGGTGGAGCCGTTCAGCAGGCTTTCGACCGCCGCACGCGCCGTGTCCAGCGAGGTGAAGCAAGGGATACGACGGTCGACGGCGGCGCGGCGTATCTCGAAGCCGTCCTGCAGCACCTCGCGGTCCCTCGTCACCGTGTTCACGACCGCATCCACCGTGCCGTCCACTATGACATCTACCACATCGGGGTGCTTCTCGCTCAACAGCTTGGGAACAGAATCCACGGGGATGTCCAGCCCCCTGATCATGGCCGCTGTCCCCTCAGTGGCGTAAATCCTGTACCCGGCCTTTGCCAGGTCTCTTATCATGGGCACCGCCTCTGCCTTGTTGCGCTCGGCGATACTCAGCAGGATCGAGCCCTCAAGCGGAAGGGTGAGTCCCGCCGCCATCAGCGCCTTCGCAAGAGCGGGGCGGAACTCGTAGTCCACCCCCATGACCTCGCCGGTGGACTTCATCTCTGGACCAAGGTAAGTATCGACCCCGGCCAGCTTGGACATGGAGAACACGGGCGCCTTGATTCCCACCAGGCCCTGCTTCTTCCACAGGCCGCCCTCGTACCCCTGCTCCTTCAGGCTCCGGCCCAGCATCGCCTTGATGCCCAAGCGCACCATTGGCACGCCCGTCACCTTGGATATGAAGGGTATGGTCCGGCTGGCGCGCGGATTCACCTCCAGGACATAGACCTCGGTATCCTCTTTCCCGTCGTGGCTGGGACCAAATTCAGGACTCCGGTACGCGGGGCCGCCCACGACGACGAACTGGATGTTCATGAGGCCTTGCACCTGCAGCCCCAGTCCGATGCGCGTGGTGTAGTCCACGATGGTGTCGACCTCCTCATCGGTCAGCGTGAGGCCTGGATATATGGCCATGGAGTCGCCGCTGTGAACGCCCGCCCGCTCCACATGCTCCATGATGCCGGGAATCAGCACGGTCTCGCCGTCACATACCGCGTCCACCTCCACCTCCCTCCCCTCGAAGTACCTGTCGATCAGCACCCGGCGACCACCCCCCGCCTCGATCGCCTCGGCCATGAACCGGCCAAGTTCGGTCGCGTTCTGGACGATCTCCATGCCACGGCCGCCCAGCACGTAGCTTGGGCGCACCAGGAGGGGGTAGCCTATGGTCTGGGCCACGGTCAGAGCCCGCGCCAGGTCAGTTACAGCGGCCCCAGGCGGGTTCGGGATGCCCAGCCGCGCGAGGAACTCCTCGAACAGGTGGCGGTCAGAGGCGGTGTCGATGGACCGGGCGGTGGACCCAAGGATGGGCATCCCCGCCTTGTCCAGTGATTGGGAAAGGTTGATGGCCGTCTGACCTCCAAACTGGACCATCGACGGCGGGAACGCAGGGTGGCCTCCCGGCGTGTTGGTCGCCTCGTTCTCCAGCACGTCACGGACGCTCTCCTCATCGAGGGGCTCGAAGTACAGGCGGTCGCTGGTGTCGAAATCGGTCGACACGGTCTCGGGATTAGAGTTCACCATTACGCTCTTGATCCCCTCCTCCTGGAGGGCCCAAGCCGCGTGGACGGAGCAGTAATCGAACTCGATCCCCTGTCCGATGCGAATAGGGCCGCTGCCCACAACCAAGGCCTTGTCCTCGGAGATCGCGTCGGCCTCGTTCTCCTCCTCGTAGGTGCTGTAGAAATACGGTGTCTGGGCCTCGAACTCGGCGGCGCAGGTGTCCACCATCTTGTACACCGGCCTGATGCCCCACCTCAGGCGCTGTTTCCGTACCTGCTCGGCCGACCGGTCGGTCAGAACGGCGATATTCTCGTCGGAGAAGCCAAGCCGTTTGCCCTCCCGAAGCAGGTCCTCGGTGAAGCTCTCCGAAATCAGCCGCTGCTCCATGTGAGCGATATTCTGGAACGCTCGGGTGAACCACGGGTCGATGCCGGTTACACGCGAGAGCTCCTCTGGGGACACGTCGCGCCTCAGGGCGGCCATTACGGCCCACAGGCGCTCATCGTTCGGATGGAGGGGGACGCCCTCGAGAGACGAACCCGCCTCGACCGTCCAATCGGAGTCCTCCCACAGCAGCGAGCGGTTGTCGATCTCCAGGGAGCGAACGGCCTTCTGGAACGCGGCCTCGAAGGAACGGTCGATGGCCATCACCTCGCCGGTGGACTTCATCTGGGTGCCGATGGTGCGGTCTCCCCCTGAGAACTTGTCAAAAGGCCAGCGCGGAATCTTCACCACGCAGTAGTCGAGCGCGGGCTCGAAGGCGGCCATCGTCTTCTGGGTGACCGCGTTAGGGATCTCGTCGAGCCGCCTGCCGGCGGCGATCTTCGCCGCGACCCTCGCGATAGGATAGCCGGTGGCCTTGCTGGCCAGCGCAGAGCTGCGGCTGACCCTGGGGTTGACCTCGATGACGTAGTACGGGCTATCGGCCCTTCCCTTGTCAGGCAGCGCCTCAGCCACCACGTCGCCTGGAGCCAGGGCAAACTGGACGTTGCACCCACCCTCGATGGCCAACGCCCGGATGATCCTGAGGCTGGCCGACCGCAGCATCTGGTACTCCTTGTCGGAGAGAGTCTGGCTTGGGGCCACGACGATGCTGTCGCCGGTGTGCACCCCCATGGGGTCGATGTTCTCCATGTTGCAGACGGTGATGCAGCTGTCGGCGGCGTCGCGCATCACCTCGTACTCGACCTCTTTCCACCCCACCAGCGACTTCTCCAGCAGCACCTGTTGGATGGGACTAGCGGCCAGGCCGCCTGAAACGATGGCCTCGAACTCACGGGGTGTAGTGGCGATACCGCCGCCAGTGCCGCCCAGGGTGTAGGCGGGGCGTACAACCAAAGGCAGACCCAGCTTATCCAAGGCCTCACGAGCGTCCTCTGCCGACCCCACGGTCACGCTGGCGGGAACGGGCTCGCCGATGTCCAGGAGGAGCCGCCTGAACAGCTCCCTGTCCTCGGCGTTTCGGATGGTCTGGAGCGGCGTGCCGAGAAGCCGGACACCGTAGTTGTCCAGCACGCCGGCGTCGGCCAGGTCCACCGTCAGGTTCAGCCCCGTCTGGCCTCCGAGAGTCGGCAGGATGCCATCGGGGCGCTCGGCCTCGATGACCCTGGCGAGCACGTCGACGGTCAGCGGCTCGATGTAGACGATGTCGGCGATGCCCTCGTCGGTCATGATGGTCGCGGGGTTGGAGTTGACCAGGACGGTGGTGACGCCCTCCTCTCGCAGCGCCTTGCACGCCTGGGTGCCGGCGTAGTCGAACTCCGCCGCCTGGCCGATGACGATAGGCCCCGACCCGATAACGAGGACTTTTTCAGGCTTGTCAGGCACTCTCTTTCACCATCTCAAGGAACTGGTCGAATAGGTACTCGTTGTCCCAGGGGCCGGGGGAGGCCTCCGAGTGGTACTGGATGCTCATGACGGGCAGCGACGTGTGCCGCAGGCCCTCTACCGTGCCGTCGTTCAGGTTCACGTGGCTGACCTGGACCTCCGGCGGCAGGCCGTCGGGATCGACGGCGTAGCCATGGTTCTGCGCGGTGATGTAGACCCGGCCGGTGGCCCCATCGCGGACGGGGTGGTTGCCGCCCCGGTGCCCGAACTTGAGCTTGAAGGTCTTGGCTCCGAAGGCGCGCCCCAGTATCTGGTGGCCCAGGCAAATCCCCATAATAGGAACCTTTCCTATGAGACCCCTGGCGGTGTCCACCGCGTAGTCCAGCAGCTCCGGATCGCCGGGGCCGGGTGACAGCATGACCCCGTCGGGCTTGCGCTCCAGAATCTCGTCCGCCGACTCCGAGGCAGGCACGGCGACCACCTGGCACTCTTTGGTGCGCAGGATACGCATGATGTTGTATTTGAGCCCGCAGTCGCTTACCAGTATGCGAGGCCGCTTTCCCGCTCGGCCGATGGCCGTCGGGCCGTTGTCCCAGGCGTAGGGCTCGTCGGTGCTGACCCGGGCAACGAAGTCCACGTCGCCGTAGCGCGGAAGGTCGTTGAGGCGAGCCAGCGCGCTTTCGGGCGACTGACCGATGGCTATCGCCCCCATCATGACGCCGCGGGAGCGCAGGCGACGGGTGATGGCCCGCGTGTCGACACCGCTGATGCCAGGCACCTCCTGAGATGCCAGGAACTCGTGCAGCGTCATCGTGCTGTCGGAGTGGCTGGGCCGCAGGCAGTGGTCACGCACCACGAAGCCTGACACCTGGACCTTATGCGACTCGAAGTCGGTCTCGCTGATCCCATAGTTGCCTATGAGTGGATAGGTGGGAACGACGATCTGGCCGGCGTAGGAGGGGTCGGTGAGCATCTCCTGATAGCCGACCATAGAGGTGTTGAAGACCACCTCACCATAGGCTTCTGCGGCCGCGCCGAAGGCGTAGCCACGGTATATGGAGCCGTCCTCTAGGACGAGAAAGGCTGGGCTGGACATGACTTTGCACACAGCGTTGGTTCTTCTCTAGTCAAACTCTAATCCGCTCGTGCGCCTCAACGCACTCATGACAGGCTGTTACCAAGAGGAAGTATGGTCACCCCCGCCCCGGGGTGGTTATTCCCACCCAGCCCTCCCTGGATGGTGTCCAATCCTTCCTAGGAAGGACCACCCAAGCGGTGGCGATACGCCATACGGCTAACAAGATTTTTCAAGGACCAGGAAGGCCGCTTTAACGATCCGCGCCCGTGGCGCTGTACACGACCTCGCCGGCCACGATGGTCGCCACAACCCGCCCCTTTAGCGTGGTGCCGTCCAGTGGGGTGTTCTTGCCCTTGGAGGCGAACTGGCCGGCGTCCACCACCCACTCGGCGTCGGGGTCGAAGATCGTCACATCGGCGGGCGCGCCCGGTCTCAGCGTACCCAGTTCCATGCCCAGGAATTTTGCCGGGGCGGCGGTCAGCTTCTCGACCAGCAATGGCAGCGGCAGAGCACCGGAGTGTACCAGCGACGTGAGCGAGCCAAGGGCGGTCTCCAGCACGCTCATTCCGAAGGCGGCCTCATCCACGGTGCACAGCTTGTCCACAGTGTTGTGGGGAGCGTGGTCGGTGGCCACGAAGTCGATTACTCCGTCCCTGAGGCCTTTGATCATCGCCTCCACATCGGGGCGGCTCCTCAGGGGCGGGTTCACCTTGGCATGGGTGTCGTAGGCCCTGGAGGTCAGGGGGCCGAATGGGGACTCGCCGTCGTGGTGGGCCAAGAGCGTCTCATCACTGAGGGTAAGGTGGTGGGGCGTCACCTCGCAGGTCACGTTCAGGCCCATGTCCTTGGCCCGCCCCACCAGCTCCAGCGAGCCGGCGGTGCTGACGTGGGCCAGGTGCAGGCGGCCGCCCGTCAGCTCGGCGAGAGAAATGTCGCGGGCCACCATGACCTCCTCGGCCGAGTTGGGTATGCCCCTGATGCCGAGACGATTGGAGACCCACCCCTCGTTCATGGAGCCACCCTGGGACAGCTCCAGCACCTCGCAGTGGTTTATGATGGGCAGCCCCCGGGCCGAGCTGTAGCTGAGGGCCTGGCGCATGACGTTGGAGTCGGTGACGGGTGAGCCGTCGTCGCTGAACCCGATGGCGCCGGCGTCCCAGAGCTCGCCCATCTCAGCAAGCTCTCGCCCTTGGCGTCCCTTGGTCACGCACCCGATGGGCAGAACGCGCACCGCCCCCTCGTCCCGCGCCTTTTGCATCACGAAGTCGACCACGGCGCCGGAATCGACGGAGGGACTGGTGTTGGGCATCGCGCAGATCGTGGTAAAGCCACCCCTGGCGGCCGCGCGGGTGCCTGTTGAGATAGTCTCCTTGTGCTCATAGCCGGGCTCGCGCAGGTGACAATGGAGGTCAATGAAGCCGGGACACACGACGAGTCCAGAGGCGTCGATCACCGTGGTCCCGCTAGGACCCTCGACCGCCTGTCCCACCTTCTTGACCACCCCATCGACCAGCAGCAGATCGCCGATACGGTCCATATCCTCCGCGGGGTCTATGACGCGTCCACCCTTGATCAGCAGAGAGGCCACCTATGCCTGCCCTCCTTCCCGCTCCGACGTGACCACGCTATGTAGCAGCGCCATCCTGAGGGCCACGCCGTTGGTCACCTGCTCTTTGATGACCGATCTGGCCCCGTGGGCGACCTCTGTATCGATCTCGATGCCCTCGTTCATCGGCCCGGGGTGCATCACAAGAACATCCGGGTCCGCCAGCTCTAACCGCGCGGGCGTTATGCTATACATGCGGGCGTACTCGCGAAGGGTGGGCAGGTGTCCGGCCCGCTGCCGTTCCATCTGGAGCCGCAGAGCCATGATCACGTCAGCGCCCTCGAGAGCGCGATCGACGTCGGTTTCGATCTGAACCGCAGCGAAGGGGTGGCCTTCAACCAGACGATAGCCGTCCAGAAAATCGGTCGGGATCAGCGTTGGCGGACCGCAGAGAACCACGTTCGCGCCCATCTTGGTCAGGCCCCAGAGATTGGAGCGGGCCACACGGCTGTGCAGTATATCCCCGACGATTACCACCTTGAGGCCCTCGACCCCGCCACGGTGCTTCCGAATGGTGTAGAGGTCCAGCAGGGCCTGAGTCGGGTGGGCGTGGGTACCGTCGCCCCCGTTGATAACACAGGAATCCAGGTGGCGGGCCAGGAAGTGCGGTGCCCCGGAGTGAGGATGGCGTATTACGATGATGTCGGCGTTCATGGCCTGAAGGGTCAGGGCGGTGTTATATAGCGACTCGCCCTTCTCCACGCTGGTGCCGCCTCCCGAAACGTTTATAACGTCGGCGCTCAGAATTTTGCCCGCCTGCTCGAACGAGACCCTGGTACGGGTGCTGGCTTCGGTGAAATGTGTGATCACGGTCTTGCCCCGCATGGTAGGCACCTTCTTGATGTCGCGGTGAAGCACCTCGCTCATCACGTCGGTGCCCTGCATCAACTGCTCGATCTCCTCGACGGAGAAGTCATCCAGATCGAGGACATGACGTCGAGGCGCCTCTCGAACAGTAGGTATGGCGACGGCCGGGCGCTCTTTCAAACGGCTGGCTTGAGTCATGCTTCCCCTCTCTTTACGAGCAGCACCTCGTCCGCGCCGTCGATCTCCTGGACGCGGACCGAGATCTCTTCATCATCCGAGGTTGGAACGTTCTTGCCCACGTAGTCGGGCCTGACGGGTAGCTCCCGGTGACCCCTGTCGACCAGCACGGCAAGCTGGATCTCTTTGGGCCGGCCGAGGTCGGTAAGGGCGTCCATCGCCGCGCGAATGGACCGGCCGGTGTATAGGACATCGTCCACCAGGACGACGCACCGCCCGTGGATGTCCACTGGGATGTCGGTGGGACGCATGGCGGGCCGGACGCCGGAGGAGGTGTCATCACGGTAGAGGCCGATGTCGAGGGCGCCGACACCCACCTCCTGCCCCTCATATTCCTTGATCGATCGCGAAAGCCTATGGGCCAAGGGCACCCCCCTGGTGTGCAGGCCCACCAACACCACGCCTTCGACCCCCGCGTTCCGCTCCAGTATCTCATGGGCGATACGGACCAGGGAGCGCCGCATTTCGTCGGTCGAGATGACCACCCTACCGGACACCAAAAAACCCCTTGCTCGATTCCCGGCAAGGGGTTGGTACTCATCTAAGGCCAACGCTCCCACACGGCGACGCGGCCCGATGTGTAGCCCCTTGCCAGCCTCACGGGACTGATTTAAAGGATCGCTCACACCTTCGATTTTGGGTTTTTACTCTGTCCCGCCGATTATAACGGAACACCGCTCAAGTTATCAAGTGGCCGGACGTCCAGATTGGCCCCGGCCTCAAGGCCCAGCGGTGTATAGATCATGTCATCCTCATGGGACTCCAGAAGCATGGTAGACTGGGGCTTGAAGCTGTCCAGGAATGCATCTCGCTCGTGGGTAGGCGTCCCACCGCCGGTGGTTGTTCCCTCCCTCCCACCCTGGACGGCATCCTAAGCCACCCCACCCAATTGCGAGGGTGGAAACACGCCACCCAGGTTCGACGCATTGAGCACCAAAGTCAGATATGGGAAACAAAGGGAGTCAAGAAAGTCCATCGCCGAGTTTGGCTGAAAAGTTTCGAGGGGCCCTTGTCGGCGCCGCCGTCGGAGACGCCTTCGGCGCCACGCTGGAGGGAGCGTGGTCGGTCAGCCCGAAGGACTTACAGCGCCTGGAAAGAGGCGAGGGCCAACTGCATTACACCGACGACACCCACATGACGATAGGAGTGGCCCAGTCGCTGGTGGAGCGACGGGGCTTCGACGGCCCACACATGGCGGCCCTTTTCGCCCGGAATTACATACAAGAGCCCTGGCGGGGTTACGGCCCGGGGCCGCCGCAGGTGTTCAGCCTGCTCCAGGAAGGCGTGCCATGGGACCAGGCCGGACGGTCCCTGTTCGGGGGCTCAGGCTCCTTCGGTAACGGAGCGGCGATGCGCGTGGCTCCGGTGGCTCTCCTAGCCTACAAGAACATAGATCACGTAATCGCAGTGGCGCAGTCCACGGCGATTATCACCCACGCTCACGAGCTGGGCGTCGAAGGAGCGGTGCTCCAGGCGTGCGCCGTGGCACTCGCCCTCGGACGAGACCCAACGACGCCCATCGACAGTGGCGCTTTCATCGACACCCTCATGGAACAGACCCACACGCCGACTTTCCAACAGGCACTGGAGCGGGCAAAGGGGCTGCTAGGTCAGGCCGCTTCGCTCGATCGCGACGCGGTGGTCTCACAGCTGGGCAACGGGATCGAGGCTCACAGATCGGTGCCTACGGCCATATGTATGTTCCTCGGGTCTCCGCAGTCGTTCCGCGAGGTGGTGTTGAACGCCATAGGCCTTGGAGGCGACACCGACACCATCGCCTCGATGGCCGGTGCGCTGGCCGGCGCCCACGTCGGGTTAGAGGACATCCCAAAGGAGTGGCGCGTCCGGACGGAAGGGGTAGCGCGCCTGCAAGAGCTGGCCAACGCGCTGCTGCCGCTGGCCGACGGCACGGAACAGTGAGAGACGCTACTCCTCGAAGCGGCGGAGGACCAGGCAGGCGTTCTGGCCGCCGAAGCCGAAGCTGTTGGAGAGGACCGTATCCACCGTCTGCCGCCGGGCCTCGTTGGGAACGTAGTCGAGGTCGCACGCCGGGTCGGGGAACTCGTAGTTAATGGTAGGGTGGATCTCGCCGGTCAAGATGGTCTTGATGCAGGCGACGGCCTCGAGGGCACCAGACCCACCCATGGCGTGGCCGATCATCGACTTTGTGGCGCTGATGGGGACCCGATACGCTTGGTCTCCGAAGACCGCCTTGATGGCCAGCGTCTCGATCTGGTCGTTCTTTGGCGTCGAGGTGCCGTGAGCGTTTATATAGTCGATCTCGTCGGGAGTTACACCCGCGTCGTCGAGGGCCCACCTGATGGCGCGGGCGGCGCCGCTACCGTCCTCGTCGGGCTCGACGGCATGGAAGGCGTCGCCGGAGACGCCCTGGCCGATCACCTCCACGAGGATGTCGGCCCCCCTGTTTATGGCGTGCTCCATCTCCTCCAGGACCAGGACTGCCGCCCCTTCTCCAGGAACAAAGCCGTCGCGCTTGGCATCGAATGGTCTGCTGGCCTTCTCGGGCTCATCGTTTTGCCTGCTCAACGCCTTGATCACGTTGAAGCCCCCCAGCGTCAGCTGGGTGATTCCCGCCTCTGAGCCGCCACCCAGCACCACATCCGCGGCACCCCTTCTGATCACCTCCGTCGCCTCCCCGATGGCATGGGTACCGGCCGCGCAGGCCGTTATGACCGTCGAGTTATATCCCTTAAACCCAAATACCCTGCTCACGTTGGCGGCCGCCATATTGGGCAGAACCATAGGGATGAAGAATGGACTCACACGCATTCCGCCCTTCTCAACCAGGATACGGGCGTTCACCTCGGTGGTCGGCATTCCTCCGTTGCCGTTTCCAAGCAATACTCCCAGGCGCTCAGGGTTCTCGGATGTAAGGTCCAACTCCCCGTCGGCGATGGCCAGGCCGGCGGCCGCGACCGAAATCTGGGAGAAGCGGGCCATACGGCGCGCCTCCTTGGCGCTCATGAACTGCTCAGGGTCGAAGTCCCTTACCTCTCCGGCAATACGGCACGGATACCCGGTAGGATCGCAGAGGGTCATGGGGCCTACACCTGACTTACCCTTGACCAGCCCTTGCCAGAACTCTTCAACCGACTGCCCGAGGGGCGTCATTGCCCCCATGCCGGAAACTACTACTCGCCTTCTGCCGTTAAGCCTCACGCCCTCACGTGATCTCGCCAGCGCCAAGAGGGGCGTTTGATATTCGGATAAAGCTCAGGTGCGACACCCTCCACGGTTTCGATAACCTCCGCAGCAACTGAGAGGGAGCCGGTGCCGAGAACCAGGTCACCTCTCTCCGTCATCTCAAGGGCGCGGCGAGTCGCTCCGGCGACGTCTTCGCTCTCAAATAGGAGTGATAGACCACGCTCCGAGGCCGCCGAGGCGATAAATTCGGCGGGCGCCGCCCTGGGGTGTCGAGACCTGACAGCCACGACGGACGGCGACAGCGCGGCCAGCTCATCAAGCATACCGCTCGCGCTGTGACCGCCCAGGGCACCGAAGACGGCTACGATGCGCTCATACTCGAAGTTGTCCTGAACCGCCTCCACTAGGCGCTTCATGGAGAACGCATTGTGCGCCCCATCCACCACTACCAGCGGGCCGTCGCTGGATAGGACCTGCAACCTGGCAGGCCACCTGACGTCCCGAAGCCCGCTTATTACACTCTGCATGGACAGAGCAAAGCCCTTCTCAGCCAGCGTCGTAACCACCGCTATGGCGGTACCGGCGTTCTCGAGCTGGTGATCTCCTAACAGCGGCATCGACAGCTCGTAGATGCCCCGCGAGCCCGTCACCTCAAATGATTGGCCCTCAAGGTCCCCCCTTAGGCGCCTCCAGGACATCTCACCGGCCACGTCCACTATTGGGGCCTGCCTCTCCTCCGCAACCCGCCGAAGAGCCACCAGGGCCTCTCGTGTCTGAGGCGCCACCACCACCGGCACACCGCCCTTTATGATGCCTGCCTTCTCGAAGGCGATCAGCTCTACGGTGTCTCCAAGGGTCGCTGTATGGTCCAGGCTTATCGAGGTGATGGCGCACACCTCCGGCTGAACCACGTTGGTCGAATCCAGCCTTCCTCCAAGGCCGACCTCGACCACCTGAAAGTCAACGCCCACCTGCTGGAAGTGGAGGAACGCCATAGCGGTGAGCACCTCGAAGGTGGTCATGCCGCCGTATCCGCCATTGTGGGTCACCCATTCGGCCTCCGGCCAAACCTGGTCGGCCACGGCCGCAAAAACATCGGGGGCTATGGGTTCGAGGCCTATCCGGACCCGTTCCAAGGCCCGATGAAGGTGAGGCGAGGTGTATAGCCCCACCCTGTACCCCTGGGCCGTAAGTATCGAGGTCACCATCGCTGCGGTGCTTCCCTTGCCCTTGGTACCGGCGATGTGGATAGTGGGAATGCCGAGATGAGGGTTACCCATCCGCCGGAGGAGAAGGCCCATCCGCTCCAGGTGGAATCCAACGTGCTCAGGGCTATGTGTGGATCGTTCGAAGTCGGCGAGGCCCATCAAGCGGTCCAAGGCCTCCTCGTAGTCCAGCCAAGAGGCCCGCTGCTGGTCCGGCGTCACGGTGACGGCTCCAGAGTCATGCATGGCGTAACAACTTTAGCGCAATTCAGTGGTCCCGTATATGGGCCGGCATCATCCCCAGGTTGATCTTAATGGCATCGGCAAAGCTCATGCGAGTAATGTATCCGATATTGCCCCTAAGAGAGCGTGGCACAAACCCAAACTCCCTCTCGACGGAGTCCAGGTTCGTGACGTTGTCAATCGCGAGCATGTCGATCTGGTCGGACGTCACGGGCGGGCGTGACATCACGGCTCCCATCAGGGATGCGGCCGGTCTCATCAAAGGCACCGGTACGTGCACCTTGACGATCTTTGCGTTGAGCGTCTCAGCCACAATGTCCAGGATCTCCTCGTAGGTGAAGTGTTCGGGGCCGCCAAGCTCCAGGGTCTTGCCGGCCTTGTCCTTGTCCTCGAACGCCGCCGCCACACAACCGGCGATGTCCTCGACTGCGATTGGCTGGAAGCGGCTCTTGCCATCGCCTATGACCGGCACGATTGGCGACGGCTTCACCAGAGCGGCGAGGCGGTTGAGGAACTCATCTCCCTCGCCAAATCCAACAGAAAAACGCAGGACGGTATAGGATATTCCGCTCCTTATAACCTCCTGCTCAGCCATCCACCGAGAGTAGAGGTACGAGATTGAAGGGTCCGCGGTTGCGCCGATCGTGCTGGCGTGAACGATGCGCTTCACCCCCGCGGAGGAGGCGGCCTCGACGACGTTCCGCGTCCCCTCGTAGTTGACCCGGTGGAAGGTCAGGTCACGGCTCTGTCGTATGACGGCGACCAGGTGGACCACGGCGTCGACGCCGGCAAACGCATCGGGCAGCGACGCAGGGTACAGGACATCTCCCTGTGCGGTCTCTACGTCCTCTCCGGTGATGACGGCTGCTCTGGAAGGGGTATGGACCAGGGCGCGGACGGCGTTACCGGAGGACACGAGGGCTCGAACTACGTGGCGACCCGCAAAACCCGTCGCCCCAGTAACCAGGATCATCGCTCCTCCTCCAGATGCCGTAAGCCGTGGTTCGAGGGTAGCAAAGGGCCAAAAAGGGTGTCAACGCGGACACTGTCCCACCGGGGTCGTAGCGGGACAGACACGCTAGCCGCCGGTCGCAACCACCCCCGAGGCCTCCCCCGACTAATTAGGACCGTGGGACCCGGAACGAAGAGGAATGGGTCCGAGGCTGCGCCCTATGGAGCGGATTGCTCGCTCTCCTCGTCGGCGGCTTCGTCCGGGCCAGCTCCAGTAGTAGTCGCGCGTTCCGTCTCTCGCCGGTGCCGCTCCCACTCCTCTTGAGATATCTCCATCTGTATGAAGTCCTTGCCGTTCCGGCGCACCCGCCCGACCTCGCGGAAGCCGGACTTGGCAAACGACTTGCGGGCTCGGTGGTTCCACTCCAGGGTGTGTAGATAGATGCGCTTGAGGTCCGTGTCCCCGTAGACGTAGCCCAGGAGGGAGTCTACCGCATCCGTACCGTAGCCCCTGCCCTGGTACTCCGGCTCACCCACGACGATACCCAACTCGGCCATGCCTCGCTTGTGGTCGATGTCGTAGTACATACAGCTACCGATATGCTTGCCGTCGAGGGTATCTATCGCGAACCGCCTTGACCACGGAGTGGGAGAGGCGATCTCCTCTTTAGCGTAACGGAGAAACGCCTCATAAGGCATGTCCAGCGGGCGGGTGGCATCCAGGCGGGCGAGCTCCTCATCCGTGCGCCATCTGTAGTCGTCCGGAACGTCATCGATCCGCCTCGCGCGCAGGATGACCTTCCGGCCTCTCAGGACCACGTCCTTCTCAGGCTCACGCTTTTTCCAAGACCAGAGAAAGGCCTTTCTCAAGGACTCTTACCTCATTATCATACTTCAGTGCCCCGAGCGCCTCGTCGGCGGCAAACCACCGTACCTCTTCGAACTCGTGGTCATGCCGCGATAGGTCACCGCCGGTGGGGATCATCAAGTAGAAAAACACGGTCTTGTGGTACCTGACTCCGCTCCGCGGCACCACAAACCAGTAGTCGATGCTGTCGATCAACCTCTCGGTCCTGACTTCCAGACCGGTCTCCTCGCTCACCTCTCTGACGGCAGTCTGCTCACGGGTCTCGCCGGGCTCAGGGGTGCCCTTAGGAAGCCCCCAAAACGAGGACGCACGCAGCCGGCAGATCACCACCTCCACTTTGGCTTTCTTTACGCGATACACCAGCCCGCCGGCGGAAACCACTTCCTCTGCTACGTGTTTGTTTTCGGCCATTTATACGCCCAATACCCCGTTCATCGTCCATTTTATGGTCCGGCAAAATGAGCGTCAAGGTGAAGGCGACGCCGAAAACCGTGGGATGGGTGCTGGTGTCCACACTCAGAGACCGGGAGGGGGCAAGAACGAGAGGCCAAGTCGAATGTGTAGCGGCGGAAAGTTCAGGAACGACCCGAGATAGCCATCAGTCTTCCCGGTCCTCCAGGCGCCTGCCGACGTCACGGAGGAACTCTTCGACTTCGGGGGCAAGGGGTTCGTGTTCCTCCAAGGCAGAGTCGCCCTGAATATTATCGTAATACTCCTCCAGCTTCTTGATCAGGGCGCTTACCTCAATGTTAGTGGCCACCGCCTTGGTGATCTCCTGGTATTGACTCTGTCCGCGTGCGGGGTCGGCCAGAGTCTCAGGAAAATCATACAGGGCGCAGAGAACCTGCATTAGCCGAAAGGCGCCCATATGGTCCTCGTCCAGCTGGACGTATTGAGGCATGTGGACCATGAGGCTGCTGGCATCAATGTCCGTCTCGGAAAGCAACTGGCCTAGCACGGCCACGATACTGGTCGGGCCCTGGTATGTGTTGGGACGGGACGAGATTAGGCCCTTCGCCCTCTCCCGTTTCTCTTCGCTAAGCAACCCGGTGACAGTCAGAGGTCGAGTATGCGGCACCGAGTCGTACATGCCCCCGATTCGGCAATACTCGGTCACGTTGAAGTGTTGGACCAAGGCCAGGATACCGTCAACGTAGTCTTCCCCCATAGCATGGGGTTCGCGTATATGCAAAAACATGCAGTCCCTGCCGTTGTGCTTGGGGACATATCGCACCACAGTGTTGGGGCTGGTTACGATGCGACGATCGCCCACAGTGCGCATGTGGGGCCTGTACCTGGTAAAGTCGAAGAAGGTGCCGGGCCGGGCCAGCTTCCCCAGTTCCTTGGCTGCGAGGTGCCGTTCCAACTCGTTGAGGGCTATTGAGCCGACCCGGCCGACGTCGATCCAGGGGCGAAGGATAGCGAAGGCAAGGGTATCCCGAAGCTCGGGGACTGACTCTTCGATCTCGAACGGACCCACCCTCATAACGGATATCGTGCCAGACGCGGGAAGACTCCGCAAGGCCCATCGGCCTAGACCAAGCGACTTATTGTCGTACGGTGCACAAACCCCGGCTATAATTAGCCGGAGAACGTCTTCACCGCAACTCAAACACTTCTATACGCTGACATCGTGGGGTACTCCTTTGCCTGACCTACGCACCAAGATCTCAGACTACGCCGAGGAGCTGGTTTCCACGCCCAGGGCCCACCTAAGCCTCGAGCTCCGTCAGGATGAGGACGGCCTATCGTTGCTACATGAGGGTAGACCGCTGGTCGAGTGTCCCCTTACCAGGGACGGGATGACAGCCGCCGGCTATGTGGCCAAGGCCCTGGGGGCCAATATACCCCCACTTGGTGAGTCGGTAATAGCCCAAGTATCCACCGGCGTGCTCTTCCGCGCCGTGTCCATAGCCAGCCTGGACTTCAACGTCGAGGAGTCATACGTGCTCCTAGAGCGCTGGCTTGAAGAGGCTGAGATGCAGCGAGGCGCCTCCAGAGGCGACGTCTAGGCTGCCACTCTCCCACAGCCAACCTATCAAATATCCAAAGCGCCTACGGCCCTTACCCTTTCTAATCACCGTTACTGACCAAACTAGAGGCCATCCGGCTCTGTTGACTTCCTAAAGAAAAGGGGGAGTACAGAGGGGGCAATGTCCCTCTGTTAGGTGTAAGGGGTATACCCCATACCTTACTATGGTAAAAAAGGCGGGTGGGCGGGACAAACGACAGTGTGTAAACAGAGCCGAGCCCTCACAAAATCACACCCTAGGCTAGTTGTCCCTCGACTACAAATGAGACCTGTTCATCCCCGGGGATTCCTCCGGGCGTTTGCGTTGCTTTGGCGAGCCGTCCACTCTATAATCGGACTCTAACTTAGCGCAACCTATCCAAATGTCTATCGATTACTCGCAGCTAACGGCTGGGCAGGTGGTATCTGACCAGACCTACCACCTGGACGCCGGCATGGTATCGGATTACGTCGAGGCCGTCGGGGACCGGTCTCACGACCAAAGGGGTGACCAGGCGCCGCCTACGGCGGTTGCCGCGCTGAGTCTGCGGGGCGTAGTGAACGACCTTCAAATACCCGGAGGCACACTGCACGCAGGTCAGGAGATGGAGTTCCGCCGAGGTGTCAGGGTAGGAGAGTCGCTGGCCTGCAAGGCCACGCTGGTTCAGAACTCGGTGCGGGGCGAGTGGCGGTTCATAGTAGTGCAGCTCGAGGTCATGGACAACGCAGATCGGGAGGTCATGGGTGGCAAGAGCACCATCATGGTTCCCGAGGAGGCCCAGGACTCCGGCTGATGGGGAATTGACGGACGTACCCATGCCGATGACCCCGCAAGAAGGCGATGCCCTGCCGACGATAGAGAAGCAGGTAACTCAGGATCAGATCGAGCGGTACGCCAAGGCTTCGGGCGACTTCAACCCCATTCACGTCGACCACGATTTCGCGGCAAGGTCTCAGTTCGGGAGGACCATCTCCCACGGGATGATGATCGCCGCCTCCGTCTCAGAGATGATGACCGCGGCGTTCAAGGAGAGCTGGGCTAACGGAGGGCGGCTCAAGATCAGGTTCAGGGCCCCGGTGTACCCGGGGGAAACGGTGACTACTTTCGGAGAGGTCAAGTCCGTGCGAGAGCTCGGCGACGCGCGCCGTGTGAAGTGCTCGGTGGGGGTACGAAAGCAGAGCGGTGTCGACGCCATAACGGGTGACGCCACCGTGATGATCCCATTGCACCGGTAGCGCAGAAGCCGAGGGCAGTCCCATCTATCGTCAAGAGTCTTTCTTCCAGGAGGAGTAATTGGGCAAGGCGGACGGCCCCATCAGGGTAGCGGTCGACGCCATGGGTGGTGATTACGCTCCAGCGGAGATAGTAGCCGGGGCGGTCCAGGCTGCCGAAGGGGAAAACGTCGAGGTCATGCTAGTGGGAGACCTCGACAAGGTCCAGCCGGAGCTGGCGAAGCACGATGCCCACAAGCTGCCTATCGCCACCATTCCGTCCCAAGGAGTTATCACCGAAGGAGAAGCCCCTGCCCTTGCTCTAAGACAGAAGCCCAAGGCCTCTATCTTGGTGGCTACCGGCCTGGTCAAGGAGGGCCATGCGGACGCATGCGTGACTATGGGCTCGACGGGTGGTGCGATGGCCGCAGCGGCAGTCGTGCTGGGCGTGATCGACGGCATCGAGCGCCCTGCGCTGGGCGGACCCATAATCGGCCTCGCTCCCCACACGGCGATAATCGACGTAGGCACTAACGTGGACTGCCGCCCCGCACAGCTACTGAGCTTTGCGGTCATCGGAGACGTGTTCGCGCGCCAGTTCTGGGGGATTGAGCGGCCCCGCGTGGCGCTGCTCAGCGTCGGAGCCGAGTCGGGCAAAGGCAACCGCCAGGTCAGGGAGGCATCGGATCTGCTGGCGAGGAGCGGCCTGAACTTTATCGGCAACGTGGAGGCCGGCGACCTTCCTCAGGGCAAGGCCGAGGTCGTCGTGTGCGACGGCTTCGCGGGCAACATCGTGATGAAGCTCACCGAGGGCCTGGGTCAGGCGATCGTTGACTTCCTCAGAACAAGGCTCGATGACAAGATGTCGGCGGACGATCTGGAGAAGCTGACTCGAGAAGTTTACGATTTGAATAACGTAGCCGAAAGCGCCGGCGGAGGCCCGCTGTTCGGCGTAAACGGCATCAGCATCGTCGGCCATGGGAGGGCAAGGGCCGACGCCGTTAGAAGGGCGATCGGTACGGCCAAGTTTGCGGTCGAGATCGATTTCGCGTCGAAGCTGAACGAGGAGCTGGCCCACGTCCGGGCCCACCTCGGGGAGTCCGCGTGATCCCCGGCCTGGGGACGCTTCGCTAGTGATAAAGGATAGCGAAAAAACGTACTGCAGTTCCGCAAATAGGGGTCAAATTGAGTGAATCCGGTATAGCAGGAAGAAACGCGCTGGTCACTGGGGCAGCCAAAGGTATCGGCCGAGCCGTCGCCTTAATCCTGGCCGAGATGGGGGTGAACGTGGCCATCAACTACAACACCTCTGAGAAGGCGGCGGAGGAGGTGGCGCGTACCCTCCAAGAGCGGGAAGTTGAGGCTCTTACAGTCCACGCAGACGTCAGCAACCGGGACCAGGTAAAGGCGATGGTGGACAAGGTCAACAGCGCCTGGGGACACATCGACATCCTGGTCAACAACGCCGGCATCATCGATGATGGCCTCTTGGTCCGGATGTCTGACGAGTCCTGGGAGAGGGTAATGTCCGTCAACCTAGACGGCACTTTCTTTTGCACCCGAGAGGTCATGCGTACCATGCTGCGCAGGCGATGGGGACGGATCATCTGCATCGGCTCGGTGGTCGGCATCAGAGGAAATGCAGGGCAAGTCAACTACTCAGCCTCCAAAGCCGGGGTGATCGGCTTTACCAAGGCGCTAGCAAAAGAGGTGGCAACCCGAGGTATCACCGTCAATCTGGTCTCGCCCGGGTATATAAGCACCGACACCGTAGAGCACATTCCTCAGAAGGTAAAGGACTACGTGCGCGGCAATATACCTCAAGGGCACTTCGGCGAGGCCGACGACGTGGCCTACATGGTAGCCTTCCTGGCATCCGAGAAGGCGAAGTACATCACCGGTCAGGTGATCAGCGTCGACGGCGGCCTCGCGATATAGGTGGTCGGAGGGTTCTTATATCTCCGCAATGGATATAACCATTTTCACGGAGTCTGCACGGTTATTGGGGAAGCTAAGGAGGTGCGATAATGCCTGAAACGTTGATAGGCCAAGTTACTCACTACTACTCCAAAATCGGGGTGGCGGCACTCAATCTGAAGGCTCCGCTGAAAACAGGCGACCGGATCCACATTACGGGCCATACCACGAACTTGGAGCAGGCGGTCGAATCAATCGAGATCGAGCATCTCAAGGTTGACTCTGCTGAGGCGGGAGACGATGTGGCGATCAGTATCGTGGATAAGGTGAGGGACGGCGACCAGGTCTACCGCCAGACGGAAACCGCCGAGACATAGACCCAAACAGGCACTGGGTGAGATGGACGTCATCACAGAATCCTGAATTCCAGAAAGCCTACGAAGAGCGGTTCGAGGGGTTGAAGCCGCAGATAGTGGGGCGACTGTGGGACTGTTGACCTTGGAGGTCTAGTGGACAAAGGCAGAGTAGCGCTGGTCACCGGAGGCTCACGAGGTATTGGGAAGGCCATCGCGCTGGAGTTTGCCCAGCGCGGGGCAGATGTCGCCTTCAACTACTTTCGCAGCCACCGGGCCGCGGCCGAGACTCAGGGTGAGATCGAGAAACTAGGCGTACGCTGCCTGCGCGTGAAGGCCCACCTCGCCGACACCTCCAAGATCAAAGACCTGTTCGCGGAGGTGGACCACAAGTTTGGCAAGCTGGATATCCTGGTGAACAACGCGGCGTCGGGTGTACAACGGCTGGCCGAGGAGCTGGAGGAAAAGCACTGGGACTGGACGATGAACATAAACGCCAAGGCGGCCTGGCTGTGCGCCGTAGAGGCAGCAAAGCTGATGAGCGCGGGCGGCAGCATCGTCAACATCACCAGTCTCGGGTCCCAGAGAGTGCTCCCCTACTACTTCTCGGTGGGAACATCCAAGGCCGCCCTGGAAGCCATGACGCGCTACCTGGCGGTGGAGCTGGCGCCGAAGGGAATTTCGGTCAACGCGGTTTCGGGCGGGTACGTCGATACCCAGGCGCTCGACCACTTCCCCAACCGGAATGAGATGCTTAGCGCGGCCGAAGAGAAATCGCTGGATGGACGAGCGCTTAGGCCAGAGGACATCGCCCGGGTGGTCGCCTTCCTCTGCGGCGAAGAGGCGAGGATGATACGAGGGCAGGTGATAGTCGTGGATGGAGGAGCGTCGCTCAGGGCCTGAACGGCAACCCGGCTACCTGCGCCACCTGAGGACCGTTCGTCGATCCCACGTCCAGCCGCACACCCGGCTCCGCAAAGGCCTTCCGCACGTAGCCCAGCCCGAGCCCCTTCTTCAGCCGAGACGACCTGACGAACGACGTGATTGTCCCGACCTGCTTTTCATTGTCGAATAGCTTTGTGCCTGCGGCGGGCTCGTGCTCTCCATCAAAAGTGAGTCCGACGAGGCGCTTCTGCACCTTGTCGTAGGTGTTGAGCCTGGCGACCACCTCTTGGCCAACATAGCAGCCCTTGTCGAAGCTGATGTACTCTATCAGCCCGGCCTCCAACGGGTTGTTGGCCTCGCTCATATCCTTGCCGTAGGCCGGCATCCCTTGCTCGACACGAACGACCTCCAACGGCTGAGCGCCGACGGGCCTGATGCCGAGACCAGCACCGGATTCCAGCAGGGCACCCCATACCTTCGATGCTCGCGAGGCAGACACCACAAGGTCATAGGCCAGGATGCCTACAAAGTCGCTGCGGATAACTAAGGCCTCTTCGCCACTGATGGCGACGTCTGTGGAATCTCCCACGACAAAATCGACTACCTGCTGACCGACCACGGCGCTTAATACCTCGGAGGCCTTCGGTCCAACAAGACTCAACATGACCGAATCCTCGGTCATGTCCTCGACGGCGACGTCCTCGGAGAAGGTGAAGAGGTCGATATGTTCGGCCACCTTCCTGCGGTTCTCCGGGCTTGTAAGTACCAGCAGATGGTCCGCGAGCCGCAGGACGAGGGGCACGTCGAGGATGCGTCCCTTGTTGGAGGTAAGGACCGTGTGCATCCCCTGCCCAACGGCGAGGTCGTCCAGATTGTTGGTGGACAGGCGGTTGAGGAGGTCGAGGGCATCTGTACCGTTGAATCGAAGCCGGCCCATATGCGACCGGTCGGTAAGGCCTACTCCCTCAGTCGCCGCCGAGTACTCCTCATCGACCGAGGAGTAGACCTGCGGTATGCGCCATCCATCGACCTGGGTGAACCTCGCTCCGGTACCTTCGTGGAGGTCGAGGAGGGGACTCTGTGACACTGGGGTCACCTCAAAAAATCGCGTTCCTTTAGAAGAAACGACAGGTACTCGCCGGAACCGATTCCGAAAACAGCCTGGTCAGCGGGTTGGAGCGTCACAGGACGCCGCCCAGCGCGGGTGGGTGGGATTAACCAGCTCGGCGTGGGGTGCTCATCCTCCAGGCCAACAAGCATGTTGATAAGGTTCTAGCCGCGAGCTCCGGGTCGATGGCCCTAAACGCTAAAGGACGTCCCGCAGCCGCAGGTGCTCTTGGCGTTGGGGTTACTGAACACGAACCCCTTGCCGTTCAGCCCGTCGGAGTATTCGAGGACCGTGCCCGCCAGGAACACATAGGACTTCTTAGGAACGTAAACCTGGAGGCCGTGTTCCTCGATCACTTTCTCATCCTCTTCTGGCTCTTCGGCCAGCTCCAGGACATAGGTGAGGCCGGAGCAGCCTCCACCCTTTACCGCGACCCGCAGGTTGGCGTCCGGTTTGCCCTCAACCTTGGCGAACTCGCGGATGTGCTCCACGGCTTCCTGGGTGAGCTTGATGGTAAGGGGCTTTTGCTCTCTGGTCTTGGTTGTCACAGGTTTACTCCAGCGGAAGTTCCTACAATTTGGGCACGCCTCTAAGGATAATCTTATCGCCGCTTCCGGCCCACGTCAATGAATCTGCACCCGCTCTACCCCATGAAGCGGTCGCATAAAGGCCATGACCGCGCCGTCGCTATGGATGATACACCACCATCTTGAGCTCGGTCATCTCCTGCACGGCGTACTTAGGGCCTTCCTTGCCCATGCCGCTCTCCTTCAACCCGCCGTATGGCATCAGGTCGGCCCGAAAGGCCGGCCCGGAGTTGATGTGCAGGCTGCCTGAGTCCACCTCGCGAGCGAAGCGCATGGCCCAGTCGATGTTCTGAGTGAATATGCCGGCGCTCAGGCCGTAGTCGGTGCTGTTGGCCAGGGCTATGGCCTCGTCGATATCGGAGATGGGCGTGACGGCCACCGCGGGTCCGAACAGCTCGTTGCACGACACGCGCATCTCAGGCTTGACGTCGGCGACCACGGTTGGAGCGTGCATGGTGCCCTCGTAGTCGCCGCCCACCACGGTGCGGGCGCCGCTCTCGACGGCCTCCACGATCCACTGGTTGACGCGGGCCGCGTCCGCGGGCCGGATCATGGGGCCCATGCGCACTCCCTCGTCCAGCGGATCGCCCGTGTTGATCGCCTCCACCCCCGACTTAAGGGCGTCCAGGTAGTCGACGTACAGCCGGCGGTCAGCCAATACGCGCTGGGCTGAGATACAGACTTGGCCCGCGTTGGCGTAGCCGGTGGCCACGGTGGCCGCCACCACCCTGTCTACATCGGCGTCGGGCATGACGATGAGCGGCGAGTTGGAGCCCAGCTCCATCGTGACCTTCTTAAGCCCGGCCACCTTGCAGATGTGCTCTCCCACTTCCCCGCTACCCGTGAACGTGACCTTTCGCACGCGCGGATCGGACACGAGGGGGTCACCCACTCTGCTCCCTGACCCGGTGAGGCACTGTATCGCCTCGGGCGGGAGCCCGGCCTCCAGCAGCAGTTCAGTCAGCTTGAGGGCCGACAGCGGCGTGTCGGATGCCGGCTTGACGATAACGGAGTTGCCCGCGGCCAGCGCGGGGCCGACCTTGTGGCACACCAGGTTCAATGGGAAGTTAAAGGGGCTGATGGCGACTACCACACCGCAGGGGACGCGTATGGTGAAGCCAAACTGCCCTTTCCATCCAGGAGCCCCGTCCATCGGGATGGTCTCGCCGTAGAGCCGCTTAGCCTCCTCCCCCGACAGGCTGACGGTCTGCACGGCCCGTCCCACCTCTATCCTCGCCTCACCGATTATCTTCCCCTCCTCCATAGTAATGGTGCGGGCGATCTCCTCGGAGCGCTCCTCCAATAGGTCTGCGGTCTTGCGCAGGATTTTGAACCGCTCATACCCCGGCATCCGCCTCATGACTTCTGCGCCGCGTACGGCGCTGGCCAGAGCGGCCTCAACGTCTTGCGGGTCCGCGCTCGGCACCGTGTCGATCACCGAGCTGTCGAACGGGTTCACGACGCTGATCTTTTCGTCTTTGTCGAGCCACTCTCCCCCGATGTACATCTTCATTGGTTAGCCTCACCTATCGGTAAAACTTTTCAAAATGTCTATCAACCTCTAGGCCGGCAGCCCACCCCAAACAGGTCACGTTCGAAGCGCTTTAGCCCCCGTTGTAAACCTTGTTCCTGCTGCCGTCCTCGCAGTCCAGGTTTCGGCAGAACCAGAAGATATGGGGCATAGGAGGACGCCGGACTCCGTCCACCTCCCTTCGCATTGGCTGTCCGCACTTGGGGCAGGCAGCCTTGCCCTGTACGTCGGACGCGGCCATGAAACCCTCCGCCTCCATGATAACACTAGACAACAGGCCCCAAAACCCCGCCTCAGCCATGGAGATTCCAGCGAACGGTGTCTCCCGGCTCCTCCCCTGTTAGGGGGCGGGAACCACAGGGCTAACCCTTCCGTCTGTACGTCGTCAAAACAAGTGGGACAAAAGGGGAGCCTTTAAAGCGTGCAACTTGGACGCTAACCGGCTCAGGCAGTTCTCAGATTTGCCAACCTCCGTTCGGCTAGACTCTTTTGCTTCACCTCCTGTCTCGTCGCCAGTATGGCGTCTTGGCGTCCGTGGTACATATCCGCCGGCGTGATGTTCCCCAAAGCCTCGTGATAGCGCTCGTAGTTGTAGTACCTTACGAAGCCCTCCATAGCCGCTACAAGCTCTTCCAGGCTGTGGTGGACAAAGACGTTGACCTTAGCCTTGGCTGTGCGATGGTACCGCTCCAACTTGCCGTTGGTCTGGGGATGGAAAGGTGAGGCGAAGATGTGTTTCATGAACCTGGCCCTTAGGAACTCGTCCAACGCCCTAGACAGAAAGCCTGGACCGTTGTCGCTCAGAAGGGCTGGACCTGGCTCTACAGGCGCCGTCGGTTGACCGGTGAACTCCACCGCATCCTGGACCACCTCGATGATGTCGGCACTGCTCATGCTGGTCTGCACCCTCCAGCCCACGATCATCCTGGAATAGTCATCCAGCACGCTGATCAGGTAGTAGTAGCCCCAACCCACCACGAAGAAGTAGCTGGCATCGGTCTGCCATAGCTCATTGGGCCTGGCAGTCTTGGTGTGAAACTCCTTTCCTGCTGGGAAGCCCTTGGTCTCGGGCGGCTTGATGAGCCCCGCTTCCTTCAGTATCCGGTATACGGTGAAGGGCGGAGAGATAATGTACCACCTGGGCGGTCGAGCGCTGAGGTGTGGCGTTTGAAAACTGTACCGCCTGTCGCCTTCAATCAGGAACGACAGAACCTGATTGAAGGTGGATTGGATGTACAAGGTGGAGATGTACCTGCGAGTTCGCAGGGCTTGCTTTGTAGAAGGGATGAGCGCTCGAGAGGCTGCGCGGGTATACGGACTGCACCGGGACACGGTGCGCAAGATGCTCAAGTACTCGGTACCTCCAGGGTATCAACGAGACCGACCGCCTAGTCGACCGAAGCTGGACCCATACAAGGGCGTGATCGACCAGATCCTCGAGGAAGACCAGGGAGTTCCGAAGAAGCAGCGTCACACCGCCAAGCGTATCTATGAGCGGTTGAGGGACGAGCACGGGTTTCCGGGCAAGTACACAATCGTCAAGGACTACGTCCGGGAACGCCGTCGTCGGACCCGAGAGATGTTCGTACCACTGTCCCATTCCCCGGGACATGCCCAGTGTGACTTTGGCGAAGCGTGGGTGGTCATCGGTGGAGCGGAGCAGAAGGCCCACTACTTGGCCATGGACCTTCCTCACAGCGATGGGTGCTATGTGAAGGCCTACCCTGCCGAGACCACCGAGGCCTTCTGTGACGGACACGTTTCCGCCTTTGCGTTCCTGGGCGGGGTGCCCCAGAGCATTGTGTACTACAACACCACCCTGGCGGTGGCCAGGATACTGGGAGATGGCCGGCGGCGGCGGACCAGGGTGTTCACCGAGCTTCAATCCCACTACCTGTTCGAGGACCGGTTCGGCCGTCCAGGCAAAGGGAACGACAAGGGGAAGGTGGAGGGTCTGGTGGGCTATGTTCGTCGGAACTTCCTGGTGCCTATCCCCTCGTTCGAGAGCTTCGATGCCCTCAATGCCCATCTGGAACAACACTGCGTCAGACGGTTCGACGATCGACTCCGCGGTCACAATGAGACGATAGGAGAGCGACTGGAGCGGGACCTGGAGGCATTACGACCTCTGCCAGCCGTGCCGTACGACGCCAGCGACAAGCACGCGACGCGGGTCAGCTCTCTGTCGCTGGTCAGGTACCGGACCAACGACTACTCGGTGCCAGTGGCCTATGGACATCGGGACGTGCTGGTTCGCGGATATGTGCACGAGGTTGTGATCAGCTGTGGCTCTGAGGTCATCGCCCGTCATCGGCGGTCCTACGACCGAGATGACTTCGTCTTCGACCCTCTCCATTACCTGCCGCTCCTGGAGCAGAAGACGGGAGCCTTGGACCAGGCGGCGCCACTAGTTGGATGGGAGTTGCCCGAGGAGTTCGGCATCCTACGACGGTTGCTGGAGTCTCGGATGGGCAAGAGAGGGAAGCGGGAGTTCGTGCAGGTGCTGAGACTGATGGAGAACTTCCGCAAGGAAGAGGTCCACGACGCAGTACGAGACGCACTCCGACTCGAGGCGGTGAGCTTCGATGCTGTCAAACACCTGGTTCTGTGCAGGATCGAAGGTCGGCCCCCGAGGCTTGACTTGGAGCTGTATCCGTATCTGCCCAAGGCCAACGTTGCGACAACATCGACCAGGGACTACATGACCCTCCTGGTGGGGAGCCGATCATGAGCAACAAGTCCACGATGTTGCTCGAACACCACCTGAAGGAGCTCAAGCTCCCCACGTTCTTGAGGGAGTACGACAAGCTGGCCACTCAGTGTGCCACCGAGGGTGCTGACCATCCGGACTACCTGCTGCGCCTATCGGAGTTGGAGCTGATCGACCGTCACCATCGCATGGTGGACCGGCGGATCAAAGCGGCCCGCTTCCCAACGACCAAGAGCCTGGACACATTCGACTTCCTGTCTATGCCGTCCCTCAACAAGGCTCTAGTTCTGGAACTGGCACGATGCGAGTATATCGAGCGCTGCCGCAACGTCATCGTCGTCGGCAACAGCGGCACCGGCAAGACTCATATCGCCCTCGGTCTCGGCCTTGCTGCATGCCAGCGTGGACTGTCCGTAGGCTTCACTACCGCCGCCGCCCTAGTCCACGAGCTGATCGAGGCTAGGGACGAACGGCGTTTGCTCAACCTGCAGAGAAGGCTGGCCCGCGTAAAGCTGCTGATCATCGACGAACTGGGCTTCGTGCCGTTGTCCAAGGCCGGGACTGAGCTGCTCTTTGAGGTGTTCAGTCAGCGTTACGAGCGTGGATCAGTCCTGGTCACATCCAACCTGCCCTTCGACGAGTGGACCGAGGTGTTCGGATCCGAGCGGCTCACTGGAGCTCTCCTGGATCGTCTCACTCACCATGTCGACATCCTGGAGATGAACGGGGACAGCTACCGCCTCAAGCACAGCAGGAAGTCCAACCAACCTCGGGCAACTGCCTAAACCTGGCTCTCACGCCCCCCGGACCTTGATGCTTCACAACGTGGCGTTCAGTGGTACGGTTTTGCTCCGCCCCGCTGGTACGTTTTCTCTCCGCCCTTGATGTTGATGTTCAGCGATTCTGTCCTCCCTAACTGGTCAGCGAAAATGTCCGACTATGGAGACATTGACGTTGACTCAGAAGGAGCAGGCAAGACTTCAGGTGCTCAACAGCTTACTGGCAGAGCACATGACCCTGGACCAGGCGGCAACCCTCATGGGAGTGAGCGCACGCCACACCAGGCGCATCCTGGCGGCCTATAGGAGGGAGGGCGCAGCCGCACTCGCTCATGGTAACCGTGGACTACGGTCGACCAACGCAACGCCGGAGCCGCTGAGGTCCGAAGTGTTGCGACTTGCTCAAACCCGCTACCCCGATGCCAACCACACTCACCTGAGCGAGCTGCTCAGGGAGCGCGAGGGCATAGAGATCGGTCGAACCACGCTGCGGCGCATACTGACGGGTGCCGGCTTGAAGAGCCCGCGCCGCCGTCGGCCGCCCCGGCACCGTGTCCGCCGGCAGCGGATGCCCCGCGAGGGCATGCTGGTACAGGTGGACGGTAGCCACCACCGGTGGCTTGGAGACGATGGTCCTCCCTTCGCGCTGCTGCTGGCCGTCGATGACGCCACCGGCATCGTGGTCAACGCCCTGTTCTGCGAGCAGGAGAACACCCGCGACTACTTCCTGCTGATGAGGGGGCTGATACAGCGCTACGGCGTACCCATCGCCCTCTACACCGACCGGCACTCCGTCTTCAAGAACGTGCCCGGCTCCGGGCGCGCCGGTGCACCCACACAGTTCAGTCGTGCGATGGACGAGCTCGGCATACAGATGGTCTTCGCCCTGTCACCGCAGGCTAAGGGTAGAGTGGAGCGCACAGCGGGAACGTTCCAGGATAGGCTGGTGACCGAGCTCAGACTCGCTGGTGCAGTCACCATCGAGGAGGCCAACGCCCTGCTGAAGGAGTTCCTTGACCGCTTCAACGCTCGCTTCGGAGTGCCGGCACAGCACCCTGAGGCTGCCTACCGCCCGTTGGGACCGAGAGTGTGCCTCGACACTGCGCTCTGCTTCAGGCACAGCCGCAGGGTGGCCAGGGACAACACGGTGAAGTACCGCTGGAGAACGCTTCAGTTGCTGCCCGGGACGGAGCGGCGCAGCTATGCGGGGGCGGTGGCAGATGTGCTGGAAGGCCTGGACGGCCAGCTGGCTGTGCGTTACCGGGGAGAGATCATCCCCAGCCAGGAGGCGCCACCCCGCCCAGGCATACTCAGAAGCTTCAACGACTCTTCTTCACACGGGACACCCCCACGTCCCGACCTCAACGGTCTGAGCAGGCGCTGGGAGGCGGCCCTGGCAGCACTCGACGCACAGATGGACGCCGGCGATGCTGACGACACGGCCATCGACAACGGCGCCGTCAGAGTCCGCAAGGCACCTGCCATGCAGCGCAGGAAGCCCACTCCACTCCAGACGGCAAGGTGGAACGCTGTTCAGAAGGCGAAGCGCAGGGGGTTGTCGACTCGAGGGGTCGCCCGGGAACTCGGCATCCATCGGGACACGGCAAAGAAGTACATGGAAGCTCTGAGCCCGCCCATGAAGCGAGATCGGGTCGAATAGGAGCCATCTGTTATCATCGCGAGCAATACAAGTGACATTTTCGCTGGCCACTTAGCCGGACATTTTCGCTGACCATCATCAGCAACCCCAGGAACGCCACCCCAATCCCAACTACCATCCACTTCTGAAGGTTCAAACGCGGGACGGTGCTTCTCGATCCGGCCGGACCCTTGACATTGCCTACTGAAACCACGCCTACCGGATCTCCCTCTGAACACGCTTCCAGGCCTCGTCTACTATCGAGGCTGTGGCCTCTTCCCATCCTCCCAGGTATTCCACCGTAAACGGGTGCTGGATCGCCTGGTACTTGTCTTGATGCCTGGCCATGACCTCCTCGTTCCACACCCTGAAGTTGTTCTGCGCCAGGATCTCCTGGGTCTCCGGAGCCCACAGGAAGTCCACAAAGGCTCCGACTACATCGGCTTCGCTCTCATCAACGTTCCGATCGATGATCACCACCTTGGGCTCTATATAGATGGTGCTGGAGGGGACGATCAGCTCATATTCCTTGCCGGAGGAGATATCGAGCAGGGCCTCATTCTCGTAAGTAAGGAGGACGTCGCCATAGCCCAGGCTAAACTGGGTCAGAGCCCGCCTCGCCGATTCAGGCAGGCTCCCGGTGTTGAGCGTGACGTCCCTCAAGAGCTCTATGGCCCCGGAATGGTCAGGGAACCCCAGGGACAGCTCGCCGGCCTTGAGCGCGGAGCCGTACAGCGCCAGGATGGCCCACTGAGCGCCGCCTGAGGTCGTGGGATCCGGATATACAACATCGATACCCGGGCCTGTGGTGTCGTCGAATGATTGGATCCGCTTCGGGTTGCCCTCGCGGGTGAGAATACATGCGACCGAATAGGCGAACGTGCCCTGGTTCTTGAAGGTTCTCCAGTCGGTGGCAATCAGACCGGCCTCTTTGATATTCATGGCGTCCATCTCGGTTGCCACGATGGCGATCTGGGCCGGGGCACCGAATATGATCTGGTTCGTGACGGTCCCCGAGCCCGCGAACGAAGTGATGACCCTGATATCCTCGCCGGTGCTCTCCTTCCAGTAGGCCTGAAACGCCGGGATGATCTCCTCCTTCATCACGTCTTCCATGATGCTGAAGCCGTAGAGAACGATGGCTCTGCTGTCTCCACCTCCACCACGGCAGCCGCCCGATACGACGGCAATCATCAGCAGGACTCCAAGAACAGCGAGCCACTTTCCTGTATTCATCCCGGCTGTTGCATCATGACGCTCTGAGAGAAGAAAGATGTCGGTAGTGGGCACTTGGGTGGACTCCCAGGCGCAGGCGATACAGACCGGAGAACAAACCATACTCTCGACGCCTGAGGTGCCACGCGCAGCCTGTATCTACTATTCAACCCCACGGGCGGCCTTCTAAACCGCTGGGCCAAGCAGCGGAGAGGAGTACGGGCACCCCAGAGGCATAGGTCTCCACGGAATCCGAATGAGGGCTCAGGGTTGGCTAATAAATAGCCCCTGCCGCCGGGTATAATCCCAGTGTGGTCTCACCACCACCAAACGGGAAAGGAGGGTCGGGCTTTAAGAGGTTTGGGCCAGGACGGTTGGGTTTATCTGGGGGTGTGCAATACTCATCTCAGTGGTGCCGCCGCAGATTCCTCCGGAAGAACCTCAAGCCCACGGAGATGCCATGACTGACGAGACGGTGATCGAGGATGACGACTCCCCTCAAGAAGGCAAACACACAAACGGAACACTGGCTGACCATAGGGATGTCGTGGATATACGCGTTCCGCCGAAGCCTGAGTTCCTGCCCGTTCTTCGTGCCGCCGTAGGCGTGATCGCTGGAGGAATGTCCTTCACTTACGATGAGATCATGCAGCTTCGCGTCGCCCTGTCAGAGGCCTTTGAAATGTCTACAAGACACTTGGGGACGGGTGAAAGAGGCCCCGAGGCAGCCGGTCTGACCGCCAGCCTCCGAGTTAGACCGGACAGGCTGGAACTGCTGATCACCAATCCGAACGACGGACCAAAGCACCGAAACGACAATATGGAAGCGGAGAGCAAAGCCCTGCTCGAGAGCCTTGTGGATGAGCTGGAGCTGCGCGATGAAGGTGACGGCCGCGTAATACGCCTGGTCAAATACAAGTCGGCGAAAGCAGCAAGGTGAACAAAAGCCCTCCACCCTTAGATCTCGCCAGGAGCGGTCCATGATAACCAGGAACGAAACAACCTCCAGGGACCAGCCACTCCCCGGCCTGAGGCGGGCAGTACCGGACCTGGAGGACCGCGAACAGGTGATAGCAAAACATCTGCCCCTGGTGCGGCGGCTTTGCTTCAGGTTCAGCCATTCGGGCGTTCCCATGGAGGACCTGGTCCAGATCGGCTGCATCGGGCTGCTGAAGGCCATAGCAAAGTTCGACCCTGACCGCGGCAGCGTGTTCCTGGCATTCGCCGTACCTGTGGTAATTGGCGAGGTCAAGAACTACTTTCGCGACCACGGCTGGGCCGTCAAAATCCCCAGAAAGCTTCAGAGGCAGAAGCTGGAGGTGGATAGGGCCATCGAGCGTCTGAACCAGCGCCTGCGACGCTCACCTACGGTTCACGAGATCGCGGAGGAGGCGGGATTCAGCGAAGAGGAGGTGTTCGACACGTTCGAGATGGGCAAATACGGAAGATTGCTGTCCCTCGACGCCGAATACCATGAGAACGGAAGCGGCGAGGAGTCCTCGCTGAAGGACTACCTGGGACGCGATGATCCGCATATGGTCGACCTGGTCGATAGGCTCGACCTCACGGACATCCTGGGGTACCTCGATCCCCGCGAAAGGGCGATCATCACCCTGAAGTTCTATTCCGACATGTCACAGGCGGAGATCGCCAAGCAGCTCGGCATCTCCCAGATGCACGTGTCCCGGCTTCAACGCAAAGCGCTGAACAAGCTCAAGGCGACCCTGACGGATTAACGGTCCGCCACTACAGCCCGACTCGTGAGTAGAACTCGGGCACACCCTTTATGCCCACGTTGACCCGGAAAAGGGCGCCTGCGAGGGCGCCATTGCGGGCCCTGTCTTCGCCACCCAACGTAGTCACGTAGATATCAGTATAGTCATCTCCGCCGAAGGCCACGCTGGTCACCTGCTTGACGGGGAAACGAATGCGCCTCTCCTCAACGCCGTCGGGAGTGTATCGGACCACGCTCGACCCGCCGTAGTGCGCCGACCACACGCACCCCTCGGCGTCCACGGTCATCCCATCCGGCGCCCCTTCACCATCCTGTGTCTTGACGAATTCGCGCTGGTTGGAAATCGCGCCCGTTTCCGCGTCATAGTCGAAGAAATGAATGGCCCCGGTCTCGGTCTCGGTGTAGGTCTCGGTGTAGTACATTCCCTTGCGGTCCGGTGTGAAGCCCAGTCCGTTTGAGCATTCTACGCGGTCCAGCAGCTTATGTATGGAGCCGTCGGTATCCAGCCGGTAGAACCGTCCAATCTCATCGGTGAGGCTGGCCGTACCGCCGAACACGCGGCCCTGGGGGTCGGCGATTACATCGTTGAACGGGCAATTGTCCTCCCCTGGTATCCCGTCGATGATGTAAGATATCTCGCCGTCGTGCCACCTCGCCACGGAGCCCCGTTCCTTGAACAGCAGCAGCGACCCGTCGGCCTGCATGGTAATCCCACCTATGTGGCCGCCTTCGTAGCACTGCTCGTTCTCGCCGGTAGCGGGGTCGTAGCGGTACAGGCGGCCTCTGGTCGCGTCCGCCCAATACAGCCGCTTCTCTATCGGATGCCACGTGGGGAGCTCGCCCACCTCGCACTCGTAGTCGACGATTACCTCTGGTTCCATCAAGCTATCCTCCTTCAAGGATGTGGTCTGTTCGCCCTTCAATAGATCCGCCATGAGTTCGTCGAAGGGCTCAGGGCGACCGGGAAGAACGGGGATACGCACCTCTGGGCCGCAGGGGTAATAGTCTAGCACAGGCCGCCCAGGAAGCAATCTCCCGCGACGACCGTTTATAATGGGCCGGACCGTAGACATCTGGATTAGCTTATTCCCAGCGGCACCGAGTCCGCGAACGGAGGACTACCGTGGGCAAGTTCAGCGGAATCTTCCCCGCACACATCACACCCATGACCGGAGAGGGCACTCTGAACGAGGCCGCGCTCCGAGAGGTGATGGAGTTCAACATCCGGGCCGGGGTACATGGCTTCTGGATGGCCGGCGGCACCGGCGAGAGTATCTACCTGGACGACGAGGAGAACAACCGGATCGCGGAGATCGCCGCCGACCAGAACCGGGGCAGGGTGGCGGTCATCATGCACGTCGGCGCGCCGACGACGGTCAGGGCCACAAGGATGGCCGAGCGTGCGGCCAGGGCCGGCGTCGAGGCCATCTGCTGCGTCCCGCCCTTCTTCTACGCTCCCGGCGACGAGGGCATAGTCGAGTACTTCAGGTCAGTCGGCGCGGCGGCCGATCTGCCTCTTTTCGTCTACAACCTGCCCCAGTCCACGGGCGTCGAGATCACTCCGGGTCTGATGAAGAAGATCCAGGAACGCGTGCCCCAGCTGGCCGGGCTCAAGCACTCCGCGCCCACTTTCCAAAACGTCCGGGCATTTGCCGACATGGGGCTCGACTGCTTTATCGGTCACGCCGATCTACTGCTCCCCGCGCTTACAGTCGGGGCCTGTGGCGGGATCGACGGCCCGCTAAACGCCGCTCCCGAGCTGTGGGTCGAGGTCTGGAACGCGTACAATGACGGCGACCTCAAGCGGGCAGAGGAGGCTCAGCAGAGGGCCTCCGCATTCGCCGCCGTGTTGGCGGAGTACCCCTTTCCGTCAGGCTACAAGGCCCTTCTCACGGAGCGCCTTGGGATAGACTGTGGCGCGGGCCGGCCTCCGAACCTATCCCTCACCGAGGTCCAGCGAGCCGAGTTGATCGAGCGGGCCAAAAGCGCGGGGATTACCAGAGTGGCGGCCGCGGCCCGGTCCGGCGAGTAGGCGAACTCTCAAAGGTCCCAAGCGCGCTGTGGGCGTCTGCTGACACAGTCCAGAGCAGGCTGGTAGGAAAATCTGCCTTAGGCGGGGAGAACCACATTATCAACCAGCCTTCCGAAACGGGGTGCTGCGGGTGGCCGTATCCCACAAGGTCGGTATATCATGCCGGGG
This sequence comes from Dehalococcoidia bacterium, assembly GCA_965249225.1. Classification (GTDB taxonomy): domain Bacteria; phylum Chloroflexota; class Dehalococcoidia; order Lucifugimonadales; genus CBDFLT01. Next base: position 518,029 of record CBDFLT010000009.1, read on the forward strand.
GAGACATCGAATGTACCGCATAGACCTGGAAGGCAAGACGGGAATCGTGTTTGGGGTGGCCAACCACCGCAGCATCGCGTGGGCCATCGCAGATATACTCCACCAGGCGGGCGCCAGGCTGGCCATCACCTACCAGAACGAACGGGTGAAGGATGGCGTCGCCAAGCTGGTGGAGACGTGGGAGGATACTCCGCTCATTGAGTGCGACGTCAGCGACGATCGGAATGTAGCGGCAACCTTCGACCGAGTAGCCGACGAGTTAGGGCGGCTGGACATGGTGGCCCACTGCATCGCCTACGCCAACCGCGAGGACCTGGGAGGCCCATTCGTGGACACCGGGCGCGAGGGGTTCCTAATAGCCCTGGAAGTCAGCGCCTACTCGCTGGTATCCATCGCCAGACACGCCGCGGTACTGATGAGAGAGGACGGCGGTAGCATCCTGACGCTGACCTTCCAGGCCTCTAACCGCGTGTTCCCCGGATACAATATAATGGGAACGGCCAAGGCCGCCCTGGAGAACGAAGTTGGGCAGCTGGCCTCGGACCTGGGCAAGGACAACATCAGAGTCAACGCCATCTCAGCAGGCCCAGTGGACACCCTCTCCTCTCGGGTCATCGCCGGCTACAGAGACATGAAACGAATCCATGCCGAGCGCTCCCCCATGGGACGCAACATAACCGTAGACGAGGTGGCGAAGACGGCACTCTACCTGTGCAGCGACCTGTCCAGCGGCGTGACCGGCGAGGTAATTCACGTGGACACCGGATACAATATAATGGGCATATAAGCCTAGGCGCAGGTGAGGTCCGATATCTGACATGGGGGCTTAAAGTGGTTGAGTCGATTTACCTTGAGATCGAGACGAATGACAACTGTGGGTCCATGCCCATGCAGTTGTTCGAGGTACAGGCCGAACCGGTGCCTATCGCTCGTATGAAGCTGTTTGAGCCCGACAGGCCCCATGGAGTGTACGAGGTGACCGGATGGACCAGCGAGGACGGCGGCACCCCATGCCTGGCCATGTACGCACCGGTATCCGATTCGGGGCAAGCGGTGGCGCACCTGGTATGCGGCGGCGATTGGGGCATACGGTTCAAGCCCGAGGGCTCCGACGAACCGTGGGACGTCAACAGCTCCAACCAGTGGGGCGAGCCTTACACAATCCTAACGGATCGAGAAGACATTCTGCTGGACATGTAGGCCCCAGCCCCGCGTTAAACGTCGCCCTCTCCATTCTAAGAGACACAAAAGGCCCTCCGGAGCTATCCGGAGGGCCTTTGCATTTCCCGGCTGAGGGGATAACCGCCGGTCAGGCCGTCTAGCCGAGTATCGGAAGCCGGACCAGACCCAGCGGCGCAGTCACGCAGGGCTTTATCGATACCTACGCTAAGGTCATTACCTCGGTTACGTCGCCCTGGTTCAAGTCGATACCATTAGCCTCGTGTGACTTACACACTGCCTCGGCGTTGGGCGCCTCGGTCATGCACCAGGCATGGCCGCCACCCATAATCACGTTGATCGGCTTGACTCCGAAATCGTCCGTCTGTGATGCCTGGACCTTCTCCGTCATCATCTGAACTGCCTCCGGCGGCAGCGGGGGCATGGTCTCGTGATAGTCCATGAACTTCGGCATTTAGCTCCTCCTTCTTCTTGTGTTATTCGTCACCTTACCGGTTTCGAGACTGGGCGGTCAAACCGCCCAGCCTTCCGGCACACCCTACACTCAGCCGTGCGCTACATACTGACCTGGCCTGACACATTGCAACCCAGGTGGAAATCTCTCGTTGGAAATAGTTTCATCGTGCTCTACGTGCCCGGCTTGTCCGATGGATTCGCCCAAGGGTCCGGGCCCGGATCGCGCCCCTCAGCTACAGTCACCAGACGGGCCATGTAATGCTCCCAGCCCTCGTCGTGGCCGTCCCTCTGGTCGGCCGGAAGTCCGAGATGGCGGAGGCGTACTACGGTGGCGTCGCCAGCCGCAGTCAGAGTAATCTCCACGGTCGTCGACCCGGGAGGGACGGGGCTGCCGTCCTCCTCCCAGCCCCAGGTGTACACCACCCGGCTGTAGGGGACGACCTCGACGAATTCGCCTCCGGCCACGTTCCGGCCGTTGATGTCAACCCGATACACCCCGCCCGGTCTGGGGTCCAGGGTGACTTCCACTCCCATCCACATGGTCATTTTCACCGGGTCGGTGAGAAACGCGAATATAGTCTCGGGCCGCGCCGCGATACTGATCTCCCGCTCTAGGGCGTCAGTTTCTTGTGTGGTCAAATTCCCTGGACCTCCGTTCCTCGGTCTCCGCGGCCTCTTTAAGTCGCGCAAGGCTGTCGTCCCAGAACCGCTCCAGGAAGACCCTGACCTCTTCCAAGGCATCCGGCCTGGTCCGAAACAGCCGTCGCGTGCCCTCTCTGCGGACGGTCACAAGGCCGGCGGATGCAAGTATTCCCAGGTGCTGCGAGATGGCCGGACGGGTCACGTCGAAGTGGGAGGCGATCTCGCCCGCAGACAGCTCTCGGCTGCCGATGAGGCGCAGTATCTCCCGCCGACGTGAATCGGCGATGGCACGCAGTGCTGGTTCGATCATGAATGATAGTTTAGCAGATGCTTACGAAAGCGTCCCCTTACAAATACTGCTTATCATGGCTGCCGTGCAAGGGCCAGGCCCCAGACATGGCTTACGCCGGCGTCCTTCAGCGCGGCGGCGCAGGCGGACATGGTGCTCCCGGTAGTGACCACGTCGTCCACCAGCAGCACCCTGCCGCCACCCATATCATTTGTGCACTCGAACGCGCCGACCACGTTCCGCCGCCTGTCATCGTCGCTATTCAGGAACACCTGGGGAGCCGTATTCCTCGTCCGGCGCAGCACGTGAGGCCTCAGCGGCACGCCCGTATGTTTGGCAAGCGCGCGCGCCAGGATCTCGGACTGGTTGTAGCCACGCTGACGCTCTCGGCGACCGTGCAGTGGGACCGTGACCAGAGCGTCGACGTCCATCGGCCTCGACTCCAGGTAACGGGCCATCAGACGTCCAAGGGTAGAGGCCGCCGCCCTGAGATTTCGGTACTTCAGCTCGTGGACCATTCTCCGGACGGCGCCCTCCATGAGATATGGGGCCCTGATCCCGTCGATGGCCGGCGGCGTGGCGGCGCACCAGTGACACAGAGGTGATGCCTTGGGGGCCGCGCATACCCGGCAGTAGGGCGACTTCAGCCTGGGCAGGGAAGGCTCACAGCCATCGCACAGGTAGCGGCCCTCGCGCTCGCAGACGACGCACCTCATGGGCAGCAACAGGTCCACCACGGAGCCCGCCACCCGCGACATCAGGGTTCGCACGGCGCTATCCGAACGGAAGGCGTCAATCCGATTAAAGCCAAACATTCTCCACCGTGGCATCTCCACCGTCTACTCTCCTCACCACGGTCGCAGACGGTCCGGGCTCTATGAAAGAGGTCCACGGAGCCAAAGGGATTCGACTTAGACCCTTTGGAACTTCTGGACTCTCTGGCCCTCGCCTACCTCGGTCACGTAGATGCTGCCCTGGGAGTCGACGCACAGTCCATGAGACGCCAGGAGGGTGCCCTTGCCCGGCCCTTCGGCCCCACTCCAGCGCGTTATGAGCTCGCCGCCCGGCGTCCAGACGCTCACCACTCCTCCCAGCTCCACGACGTACACCGTATCGTCACGGACCGTGATTCCCGCCGGGAGCTCAAACCCGGTCCACTCCTCGAGGAACTCCCCCTGGCCGTCGAAGACCTGAATGCGGTTGTTCTGCCGGTCGCAGATGAACACGCGTCCGGCCTTGTCGACCCAGACGTCGTGCAGCAGCTCGAACTCCCCCGGGCCAGCGCCCTGCCTGCCCCAGGACAGGAGCAGCTTCCCCTCGGCGCTGAACTTGTGGGCCCGGTGCCCGCCGTACCCGTCCGACACGAAGAGCTCGCCGCCGGGCGCTATGGCCAGCCCCGATGGCATATTGAATGGTATTCCCTTGAACGCCGGTGACGGCTCCAGCTTCTTCCCCAAGGTCCGGACAGTCCTGCCGTCCGGGGTGTACTCGGTGGCGATGTGGTAGTCCCGGTCAACCAGCCACACGTTGTCGTTGGGCGCGATGTGGATGCCGTGCGGATTGGCCGAGAAGGTGCCCTCGCCCCACGACGAGATGAAGTTGCCGTCCGCGTCCCATATGGTCAGCGGGTGAAGTCCCCTGCTGAAGACGTGGACCTCGTCCTGGGAGTTTACCGCCGCGCCCGAGGCGGGTCCAAAGCTCCAGTACCTGGGCATCCTGGGCCACGAAGGCACCAGCTCGTACCTGTAATCGCCCGATCCCAAGAGCGCCATCTTATCTCGCCTCGCTCGCTACTCAGTACACCGGCGATTCTACGGTCGGTCGCCGTGGGCGTCAACACACGGGGCATGGCGGGGAAACGGGCGGGCATCGCCTTGTCAACCGCCTTTGGCGCCCGTATCATCAGTGGTGTCGCGTCGGGGTGTAGCGCAGCGGTAGCGCGCCTGGTTTGGGACCAGGAGGTCGCCGGTTCGATCCCGGCCACCCCGACCAGGTAAATCCCTCCTCGACCTGTGATGCCCTGGGCCAAAGTAGTAGGCGAAGGCACTCCTATGGTCACAATTAGATTGCCCACAATGCGATGCGTATAAGGCTGGACCGATACTCGTTTCGATTTGCTGAGCAGGTGCTGAACAGCAAACTAGCTGTCAAACAGGAAATCGAGCACGTTCTCACAGATCCAACGATTGACGTCCCATCCCTTTCGAGACCGCAGTTCAACAAGGTACTTCGTCTGGCCTTCGTTGCCAAGGGCTGGGAGAGTCAACCTAGTGTGTTCCCTGAGGTGGGCGATCCCGCCGCGAAAATGGACTTCCGAAAGGATCGCGTCGGCATCGAAGTTCAACCGGAACTGGGAAGGAAGCTTAACCTTTGAAAAGGTCAAGCTCTACCTTCCTCATTTCAAGAGCGCGATACAGGTACCAATCTACGTCCTGGGCATTGATCTGTAGTGGGCAAGCTCGCATAGTTGGGTAGGCCCGCTGAATGTCGCCCCCCTAAATCCGCCTTCACCGCTGGTACGAGCGCTCAGCTCCTGGAGGGGGGTTGACGCGGCGGCCCGCCATGAATATCGTATCGGGGTCGGCCGGGCGCGGCAGAGCCCCGTCGATACCATTGTCGCCCACTGGGACGTTAGGGGCACGCACACACAGTTAGGCTTGCCTGCCGGCGCACAAGAAGGAGGAGGCATATGTCCGAAGCGAACAAGATCATCGTCCGCCGAATGATCGAGAAAGTCCATAACCACGGCGAGGTTGACGCCATCGATGAGCTATGCACCCCCGACATGGTCAACCATACTCCCATGCCAGGGGTCCCCAACACCAATGACGGGGTCAAGCAGTTCTTCACCTCTATGCACGCCGCCTTTCCCGACCTTTGCTTCACCATACACGACCAGATCGCGGAAGGGGAAAAGGTCTTCACCCGCATGACGTTCGAGGGCACACACAATGGCGAGTTTATGGGCATACCGGCGACCGGCAGGCAGGTCTCGATCGACGTGATCGACACATTCCGCCTTCAGGGCGGCAGGATCACGGACCACTGGGGTATGGCGGACCAACTGAGCATGATGCAGCAGATGGGAATCGTCTCGCCGCCCGGACAGGCTGAGTAAAAGGGAATTCAGTACACAAGAAGGAGGAGCCATAGACTACATAGACCCGGTCAAGGCATCGCCGAATAACTACAAGGTGCTGTTAGAGAACGATCATGTCAGGGTGCTGGAAATGAACCTCAGAGCAGGAGAGCAGGACAATCAGCACTCCCATCCCGAGGAGACGGTCTATTTCGTCAGAGGTGGCAAGGCCAAGATCCACCTGCCCGATGGAAACTCCATGGAGGCGGAATTGCCTGATGGAGCCGTGATGTGGCACGAGGAGTGGACCCACACGGTGGAGAACATAGGCACCTCGGATATCAAAGCGATCATCGTCGAGAGTAAGCAGTAATCTTTACGGAAACGACGCCGTAAGCAATAGGGCCCCGACGGAGATTCACGAGTGGGGAGGCGCCCCATCCTCGGTGTTTGTGCCCCCTCCGACGGACCGCGCATTTCACGAATCGGTGCCAGGATGGTCCGGCCAAGCGCCCCTATGCTGAGGGCGCCTGCACGAACCGTGCGGCGCGAGACCAGAGGTCGACGCTGTGAAGCCGAAGGGTCACGATGTCGCCAGGAGTTTCGGAGCCGGCCAGCTCCGCCCTCACGCGAAACGGGTACTCGTTAAGCTCAAGTAGCGCGGGGCGTCCCGGCTGGCAGTCCAACACCACCGCCTGAAAGGCAGCTGTCTCCGGTGAGGAGTCCGGCCCGGCCAGCCTGGACCGCTCCAGATACTTCAGGAACCAGTAGCGCCGCCTCTCGTCCTCGATGCGCGATAGCTCCCTGAGCTGGACCTCGGCCCGTGCCGCCACCGATGCCAGCACCTCGGCGGGATACAACGGCCGGCCCTCGCTGAGGTAGTGGCTGATCTGCCTCTGCATCACCAGGTCTGGATAGCGCCTCAGGGGCGAGGTCGCCTGGATGTAGGCGGGCACCCCCAATCCTCCATGTGGCTCGGGAACGGTGCTCAACCCCGCCGGGGGAAGGCGCCGCATTATCTGGTACTGGAGCACGCGATCGTATTGCGACTCCTCTCCCGCCGGGGAGATACCGGACAGCCCTTCCAGATCGGGGGCAGGCTGGGAGCGATACGCAGCCGGCAACTGTTGAGCGCGAGCGTACTCCGCAAGCAGCGAGTTGCACAGGACCATCATCTCCGTCACCAGCCGCCGGGCCGGGGTAGAGCGCATCATGACCATGACGTCTGTGGGCTCCGAATCCCTTACCCTGACAAGCATCTCGGGCCGTTCCAGGACCAAGGCCCCGGCCTCCTCTCGCTTGCGTCTCAGAGAGCCGGCCAGACGGTCCATAGCGGCGAGCATAGAGTGCCAAGGGCGAGAGTCGTCGTCGACCTCCTGGTCGGCATCTTCGTAGGAGAGCGCGGCGCGGCTACACACCACCGACGGCACGACCTCCCAGTCCCGGATTTCGCCGGCCTCGGTCGCGTCGACCAGCACGCTGAGGGCCAGCCGGCGCTCGCCGGGGGCCAAGCTCCCAAGCTCTCTCGACACGCGCGGAGGCAGCATCGGGATACTCCGCTCAGGTAGGTAGAGGGTGGCCATCCTCCGGTCCGCCTCCCGATCCAGGGCGGTGTCAGGTGATATCAGCTCGCCCGCGTCGGCGATGTGAATGCCAACCCTGTAGTCATGGCCACGGACCTCCAGCGAGATCGCGTCATCCCTATCCTCGGTCCATGCGTTGTCAATGGTGACGGCCGGAAGCTGGGTGAGGTCTCTGCGATGCGGGGCTTCCATGGCCCGAGCCGGATCTAGCACCTCAGCCTCCCCAAGGACGTCTTGGGGGAACTCGTCGGGGATGCCGGCCCTCTCCAGCTCCAGGGGTTCGCCGGCCTCCATGACGCCCGCCCCGACCAACAGATCGAAGCTCCGCCGCTGGAGGTCTTGACTGCCCTCAGACACCCGCTCAAGGAGGCTGTGAGCAACAGCGGCCCGGGTGTAGCTGTCGCCGTGCACCGCGAAGCCCCTGAGATGCGCCAGGAGCTCGCGCTGCCGCTGGTCCATTGCACTGGGGAGTGTGCCCTGCGACAGGCCCTCCATAAGTGACTCCGCGGCGCGGGCCTCCTCCGCCCGCCGCTCGCGCCGGACCAGGTCCTCCTTGACGGCGTCCTGTGACCGCGCGAGGTAGCCGCCGTCATCCTCGGCGAAGTAACTCGTACCCTCGTCGAGATGGAGCAGAAGGGCTACCCGCTGGGTCGCATCGACCGTCGGCGACCAATGGAGATCACACAGCTCGTCGAGGCTCAAGGGTTTGGCTTCGTCGCGGACCATCTCCCAGAGCTCTGATAGGGCGATGTCACCTGCGAGGGCCTCGCATTGCCGGCGAAACTCCTCCACCTCTTCCTCCGACGAGGCAGTGACCCCAGTCCAGAGCATAACTCGTCCGAGGGGGACCTTGGCTTGACGGTTCCGCCCAACGGAAACCCGCACCTGCGGTCCGTCCAGCTCCAGGCATCGCCTTATGCTGGCTCCCCCGCTCAGGCGTACTACCGCTATCTCTCCTGGTTTCATGACCTACTCAGCCTTGTGTTAACGCCCCGACCTCACTGGTTAACATGATAACCCATGGAGCGTAGCTAACACGGCAACTGACATCGTCCGTTGTCCACAGACGAGATGTTCGCTTTGCGGATACGATTTATGTGGAGACGACGTGTGACAACGGCGGCTATCTTGGACTCGATTGCGCCGCCATCGTGCTAGCCTCCGATTAGCAACTGCACGAGCTTTTCACACCGGGCCCTCAACGGCGGCGACCTATGAGCGTAGCGATAACCTTTCTCATCACCCTGGCGATGGTCACGAGCGTGTCCTTCGTTCTCGCGGAGGACATGGTCGATGTATATGAGAGTGTGACGGGCTCGTGGACCGTCCTGCTAACCCGCTCGGAGAGCAAGGCCGACACCCGCATCTCGGGCCCAACCGGCCTGGAGGTCCAGGCTACCTCCACCGTCCAGATCGTGGTCACCAACGACGGTGATGTGGCGCTGGCGCAGTTCCCTGACTGGGACGTGATTTTTGAGATTCAGGAGAGCCCAGGCCTGGGAGTGGCCTACCTTACGTATTCCTCTACCACCCCTCCTTCGACCAACAAGTGGGCACTAGAGGGTATCTACCTGAACGCGGCCTCATCGACTCCGGATGTGATCGATCCTGGAGTACTGAATCCGGGGGAGGAGATGGTCGTAATTGCGAACCCGAACCCGTCGATACAGGCGAACACTTATGACCGAGCGTCCTTCGCAACACCGAACGGCATCACTGCCAAGGTCATCTTCAGGGTACTGCCATAATCGCCTTGCGCCCTCCACGCCGCGCTGCTAACCTCTGTCGCGTTCGCAGGTATCTAGGAGGCGCCGACACATGGAGTCAAGTGATGAGCGTGCACTGGAGCTATTGCAGGAGTTAGGCTCCCGACCGGCGGCCCCGTTCTTCGAGCATGGCCCGTCGAGCTACATATGGGAATTGCTGGCCCATCTGGAAGTCGAGGCAAGTCACGACGCCTACGGCAATATTCTCGCCCACTACGAACACAGCACCCCCTCATCCCAACCACCTATCGCCTTGGTGGCCCACATGGACCACCCCGGGTTCGAGGTCATTAAGGTCTCCGCCGGACGCGTCGTGGCACGCGCCCTGGGAGGGGTGCCGGCCGCCTCTCTCGAGAAGCCTACGCCCGTACTGGTGCTGCCGCCAGACGGCCGCCGGTTGCAGGCGCGTACGGCCCCATATGTGGAGACCCCTCCTGGAAGCCCGGAAGGTGAGCCGGACAGGCTGGTGGAGCTACACCTGGATGCCGACGTCGAACTGATCCCACCCCTGCCGGTGGTGTTCGATCTGCCCGACTTCGCTCTCGACGGCGACACTATCCGGATGCGCGCCCTAGACGACTTGGCCGGCTGTGCCAGCATACTGGCCGCTCTCGAGCGAATCACCACCGCAGGCGCCAGCGTCGACCTGTACGCGGTATTCACACGCGCAGAGGAGACCGGCCTGCTGGGCGCCAGGCTTCTGGCGGAGGCGGGCACCCTGCCACGCGATACGCTGATGGTATCCGTGGAGGCCAGCGCGGTAATACCCGGCGTGGCCCAGGGTGAAGGCCCGGTCATCCGCACGGGCGACGCCTCCTACACCTTCGACGCCGACGCCGAGCAGGTCCTCATCACGGCCAGACAGCGCCTCAAGGAACGCGACCCGGATTTCAAGACGCAGCGCCACCTCATGAGCGGCGGGACATGCGAGGCCACGGCTTTCGCGGTGTTCGGGTACCGCACCACAGGCGTCGCGTTTCCCCTAGGCAACTATCACAACGCCACAACTCGGATCGCCGACCCAGACGGTGGTGTCGACGCCGAGTACATCCACCTATCCGACTTCCTTGCAGGAATCGAGCTCCTAGAGGAGGCGGCCAAGAGCGTCGCGCAACGGAGGGACTCGCCCACCCGGAAGCGTCTACGCAATGTCCCCGACGACATCAAGAAACGGCTGGAGGAATCGGCCGGCTTAACGACATGATCCACTATGCGGCTCGGTCTATGCTTGACACGCTCCGGCCCCCAGCACTAACCTTGTTTCGCAAAGGCGTAGACGGAGACGAGTAACCGGGATACGACCGCTCAGCGAGTCTGGTGCGGTGGAAGCAGACGCGGACGCCCCGGCCAAAATCCCTCCCGAGTCGCGGACCGAACAGGCGGGACAGCCTGCCCAAGTAGGCTTCGCCGGAGTCGCCCACCGTTAGCGGGGCGCGGGCGTGCTTATGGAGCACCCCGGCCGAGGGTCCCGGTTGGCCGCATCTGGCCGTCGGGGAACAAGGGTGGTATCGCGGGATTCATGCCTACGCGCATCAAGGCTCCCGTCCCTTCTGGGGCGGGAGCTTTTTGTTAGCCTCGAAAGGTCGATCCTGGCCGGGTGGTTGGGAACAACGAGGTATGTGAGGTCCTTTCATGTTCAAGCCGGTTAGCTCGAAAGTCGACTTCCCCGCCATGGAGCGGGAAACACTGGCGTGGTGGCGTGAGAAGGGCATCTTGCAAAAGTACCTGAGGCGTAACGAAAACTCCGCCAAGCGCTTCTCCTTCATCGACGGGCCGATCACGGCCAACAACCCAATGGGTGTGCACCACGCCTGGGGCCGCATGTATAAGGACCTATACCAGCGCTACAAGACCATGCTGGGCTTCAAGCAACGCTATCAGAATGGCTTCGACGGACAGGGGCTGTGGATCGAGGTCGAGGTCGAAAAGGAGCTGGAGTTCAAATCGAAACGGGACATCGAGGCGTTCGGGATCGACAAGTTCGTCGAGCTGTGCAAGGAGCGAGTGCGAAAGTTCTCGCGGGTCCAGACGGAGCAGTCCATCCGGCTTGGGTACTGGATGGACTGGGACAACTCCTACCACACCATGTCCGACGAGAACAACTACACCATCTGGCACTTCCTGAAAACGTGCCACGATAGGGGCTGGATATACGAGGGCACCGACGTCATGCCATGGTGTCCCCGGTGTGGCACCGGCCTCTCTGAGCACGAAATCGTCACCGAGGGCTACAGGGAGATCGTCCACCCTGGGCTATACATCAGATTTCCAATCGAGGGACGGGACAATGAGTCGCTGCTCATCTGGACCACCACCCCCTGGACGCTGACAGCAAACACCGCCGCCGCCGTGCACCCGGAAAAGACCTACGTCAAGGTCAGACAAGGAGAAGAGGCGCTATACCTGGTAAAAGCGAGGCTCCCGGTGCTTAGGGGGAAGTATGAGGTAGTCGAGGAGCTTCCCGGCAAGAAGCTGGTGGGCCTCCACTACCGTGGCCCCTTCGATGAACTCCCCGCCCAGCAAGGTGTCGAGCACCAGGTGGTCCCATGGGAGGAGGTGAGCGAGAGCGAGGGGACCGGCATCGTGCACACCGCCCCAGGCGCCGGCAAGGAGGACTTCGCCCTAGGCAAGGAGTTCGGTCTGGCCACCATCGCGCCGCTGGATGAACTCGGCGACTTCGTGGAGGGTTTCGACTGGCTCACCGGCATGAGCGTCTACGACGTAAACGAGCCCATCTACAAGAGTCTTCGCGAAAAGGGCGTCTTCTACCATCTCGAGCAGTTCTCCCATCGGTACCCCGTCTGCTGGCGGTGCCAATCGGAGCTGGTCTTCCGCCTAGTCGACGAGTGGTTCATCTCCATGGACGAGCTTCGGGACATGATCGCCGACGTCACCACGAGAATCCGTTGGGTTCCCGAATTCGGCATGCAGCGGGAGCTGGACTGGCTCAAAAATATGGACGATTGGATGATCTCCAAGAAGCGCTACTGGGGTCTGGCGCTGCCTATATACAAGTGTGAATGCGGTCACTTCGAGGTGATCGGCAGCGAGACCGAGCTTAAAGCCAGGGCTGTCGAGGGGTGGGACCGGTTCGAGGGCCACTCGCCCCACCGCCCCTGGGTGGACGCCGTCAAGATCAAATGCCCCAGATGCCAGGCCGAGGTCCCACGCATCCGGGACGTGGGCAACCCCTGGCTGGACGCCGGCATCGTTACCTTCTCCACCCTGGGCTACCGGCACGACAGAAAGTACTGGTCGGAGTGGTTCCCCGCCGACTGGATTTCCGAGAGCTTCCCAGGACAGTTCCGCAACTGGTTCTACTCGCTGCTGACCATGAGCACAGTACTGGAGAACTCGGAGCCGTGTCGGTCCATCTTCAGCTACGCTCTGATGCGGGACGAGAAGGGCGAGGAGATGCACAAGAGCAGGGGCAACGCCATCTGGTTCGACGAGGCTGCGGAGCAAATGGGCGTGGACTCCATGCGCTGGGTGTACGTGCGGCAGAACCCCGCCGTCAACCTCAGCTTCGGCTACGGCACCGCCGACGAGGCGCGAAGACGGTTCATCATCTCCCTGTGGAACGTCTACTCGTTTTTCGTCACCTACGCCAACATCGACAAATACGACCCTTCTACCGCGGCGCAGGCCCCCGACATCTCTCAGCGAGCGGACCTGGACCGATGGATCACCTCGGAGCTAAACACCCTCGTCGGGGATGTAAGAGACTCCCTAGACAACTATGAGCCCGATCGAGCTAGTCGCAGCGTCGAGATATTTGTCGAATATTTGTCCAACTGGTACGTCAGGCGGAGCCGCCGGCGCTTCTGGAAGTCCGGGGTGCTAAGCCATGAGAACGGCGAAGCGGACTCGGACAAGGTGTCGGCTTACGCCACTCTCCACGAGTGCCTCGTCACTTTGTCCAAGCTGCTCGCGCCGTTCATGCCCTTCCTCACCGAGTCGATGTACCAGAACCTGGTGCGCTCAGCCAATGGAGGGTGCGAGAGCGTCCACCTGGAGTCCTACCCTGAAGCCGACACCTCCAAGATAGACCGTGGTCTCTCTGAAACGACTCGGCTGGCCATGCACCTCTCCAGCCTCGGCCGAGGGGCCCGCAGCAAGGCCGGACTCAAGGTGCGGCAGCCGCTTCAGAAAGCGCTGGTCAAGGTCCGGACACCGGGCGAGGCCGCTTTGCTGGACCGTGTCGCACCCCAGGTGCGCGACGAGCTGAACGTCAAGGAGGTTTCTCTCATCTCCGACGACGCCGAGGTGCTGGAGTTCCACGCCCGGCCCAACACACCGGTGCTGGGACCCAAGTACGGCGCCGAGTTGGAGAGCATCGCCTCCGCGATCTCGGCCGCGGACCCAACGGATCTGCAGACACGTGTCAGCGCGGGCCTGAAGCTGGAGCTGGGCGGATACACACTCGAGCCCGAAGACGTTCTAGTGGAAAGCTCTGACAAGCAAGGCTACTCGGTGGCGTCCGAGGGTGGTTATACCGTGGCGGTCACCACCAAGGTCGGCCCCGAGCTAGAGGCCGAGGGCTTAGCCAGGGAACTTGTTCACCGCATACAGAACATGCGTCGCTCGGCCGGCTTTGACATCGCGGACCGCATTATGACCTACTACCAGGGGCCTCCTCATATCGGTGAGGTGATGGAGGAGCACGGCAGGTACATCAGCGAGGAGACTCTCTCACTGACTCTGACCCCCGGGGGTCCACCCGAGGGCGCATACGTGGAGACGCACAGGGTTGATGGAGCGGAGGTAGAACTTGCGGTCACCAGGGAGTAAGTAAAGGGAGGGCGCGCTCAGCTTGGGCGCTCAGTTAGCTCCACGGTGGTGGTACGGCTCTCGTTATCGCTGATGTACTCGACCAGGACATTGTCCCCCACATCGTAGGTCCACAAATGGCCGAGGAAGTGGGCCATATCAGGCGTCGCGGTGTCGTCTATTTTGGTTATGACGTCTCCAACGCGTATTCCCGCCGCGTAGGCGGGCCCGTCCTGGGACATGTGGGTGACGATAATCCCCTCCCCGGCCGGCAATGCAAACTGATTGGCCATCGCCGGTGTGATGTCGGTCCCCGCCAGTCCGATCAGAGGCCGTACCACGCGGCCCTCTTTTATCAGACTCTCGAGGATGGGGCTGGCCACCGACGAGCTAACAGCGAATCCCACGCCCTGTGCCCTCGTAAGGATAACAGTGTTTATGCCGATCACCTCTCCATCCATGTTCACCAACGGCCCGCCGCTGTTGCCCTCGTTAATGGCGGCATCGGTCTGGATCAGGTCGTAGAGGATGCCGATCTCCGTAGTGACCGTCCTCCCTTTGCCGCTGATGATGCCGAGGGTAACGGTCGGCCCACCGGTCAGGCCAAGGGCGTTGCCCAGGGCCATCACCCAATCGCCTACTCGCAACGCGTCCGAATCCCCAAACTCGAGCGTAGGTAGCCCTTCCGCGGGGATCTTCACGATGGCTAGGTCGCTGAGAAAGTCCATACCAACAACCCGCCCGTCGTAGACCTCTCCATTGGCAAGGTGGACTTTGATGTCCTGAGCGTCCTGGACAACGTGAGAGTTGGTGAAGATGTAGCCGTCGGGACGTACAATAATTCCGGTGCCGGCGGCTTCGCCGGTGAAGTCGAAGAACAGGCCGCGGGCGACGGATTCCACGGTGATCGAGACAACGGACGGCTCAATTTTGTCCACCAGATCTGAGATCGAGGGCAGAAGAGCCGACAAGTCCGGAGGGATGGTGACGGCGTCGGCCGCCACAGAGGGGCTAGAAGCGGGAGGAGAGGTGGACTCGACGGTTGTTACTGGGGCTGGAGGGTCAGATTGCGATCCGCAAGCTAGCCCTAAAGCTATTATTAAGAGCGAGGAGACAAATATAAGAAGGGGTCTTCTACACCTACCCCGCCGTCGAAGGTTCCGCAACAACCCGAAGCCTTACCCGAGTGAGACCTGCCCATATAATTTTGAAGCCCTGCTCGTCTTCGTCTCTGCTGGCGGCGCAAGCCGCGTACCGCGAAGTGACCAGGGCGCCGAATAGCAATATGATAGCGGAAACGTAGACCCAGGTCAACAAAGCTATGATGGCGCCCACTGGACCGTAGACGGCGTTGTATACCGGAATCTTCGCCGTGTACCAGAGGAAGACCAATGTGGCACCGTCGAACACTAAGGACGCGGCCAGCGCTCCCATCCAGATGTCTCGGAATCTCGTCTCAGTGTTAGGAATGTAGCGATAGAGAGTCAGGAACGCCAGAAACGCAAATATGGGGGACAAACCCCGGGTTACCCATTCCCACAGCGCATCACCGGCGAAATTAAACTCGGGCGCCACGGCCTCGATAAGCCCTCTAAATATGCCCAATACCGGACCGGCGAATAGAAAGACCATCACCATGAGCCCGGCGCCCACGACAAGACCGATATCGATCAGACGCTCCTTGAGGAACGGACGCGTCTTTTTAATCCCCCACGCGAAGTTGATGCCCTTTCTGATAGCCCCAAAAGCGGCCGATGAGGCCCACAGCAGGCCGAGCAAACTGGCGGCGCCCGTAATCGCTCTAGTCCGTACCACACCCTCCAACGTATCTTGTATGTACTCGGTGGAAACGGGGACGACCTCCGCGATGTCCTTGGCCAGCTCCGTACGCTCCGCATCCGGACCCAGGACGAAACCGAGGATCGAGATGAGGGCCAGAAAGAGGGGGAAAATCGAGAACAGCGAGTAGAAAGATATCGCTCCCGCGATGTAGGGGCAGTTCTTGTCCAGGAAGTCGTTAACAGCGTCCGCGCAGAAGAGCACGAACCGTACAAAGTACATCCTATGATTCCGTAGCCAGCTGTTTGCGCCTTGTTAGTCCTGACAACCGCAAGATACTATCTAAAGCTCCATGCCTATGTCAAGGGAAGGATGGGCCACAACGAGTCGTTTTCCGCTCCGGCGATAGTCCGCCTCTCTGAATAGAATAGCGCATCTATGGCAAAGAGCGTCCCCAAATGGTTTTTACGGGTGTCTTGCAGAGGGGTGATCCTTCCTGGGAAGGATGAGTGGGCGAGAACACGCCGCTTCGGGATGGCGGGTGTTTTCATCGAGGACAAAGAACGCTTTTGTAATGAGTCTAGCCCGCTAGAGTCACCTAAGGGACCTGGCCGCGCCGTCGCTCTCCCTCTAGCAGCGCCGCCTCAATCGCATGGATCAAAGCTCTGGCCGATTGCGCGCTAAGCTCGACCGCCACGCGCGCACCGGCGCTCCGCTCGGGGTTTACGAAGTCGATGATCAAAGCGTCGTTCATCTGGGCGTTATAGGGATGGTCGTACGCCACCTGGACCCGGCGAAGGGGGAACCAGCCCTGCGCTCCCTTAGCGCTGCCGTCGATCTCCGCTGTCTCGATCGCCCCCGAGCACATGTATACATCTCCTTAAATATTAACCCATTATCGAAGGTGTTTATCGAACCACCCGAAGACGCGCTCCCATCCATCTACCGCAGCATGCTGCCTGTAGCTGGGCCGATAGTCTGCGAAGAACCCATGGCCCGCGTTTTCGTACATCTGGAACTCGTAAGTCTTGCCTAACCTCTTTAGCTCTTGTTCGATCATGGCGACCTGCTCAGGCGACGGGTTGGTATCCTCCTCGCCAAAGAGGCCAAGAAGTGGGCAGTCCAGGCCTTCAGTCATATCAATTGGCGCCCTGGGCTGCCGCTCGTTAAGGTCGCTGGGGCCTGCTACAACCCGACCTCCGTAGCAGTCCACGGCTGCATCCAGGTCGGGAAGGTTGCAGGCAACCAGATAGGTCTGCCGTCCACCCGCGCAAAACCCAATCGCGCCAATCTTGCCTGAGCAGTAGGGCTGTGCCCGTAGGAAGTTTACCGCCCCCTCGACGTCGCCAATAGTCCTGACATCGGGATTGCCCCCAGCGCCTCTGACAATGGCCGCCACGTCCTCGGGATCACCGGGCCCCTCTCGATGGAAGAGGTCGGGAGCCAGCGCAGCGAACCCGTGGTCCGCTATCCTGCGGGCCACCTCCTTGATATGGGTCACGAGACCAAAGATCTCGTGAATTACCACTACCCCGGGATACGGTCCTTTGCCCGTGGGATGCGACAAGTATCCGGCAATTTCGTCGTTTTGATGCCCTCGGAACCGGACGGTTTCCGACAAAAGTCCCTCTTCGGCCATGTCATGCGCCTCCATTGACCTGGCGTTTGGCAGCGGCGGGTAAGAAATCGCTTCAGTACGGCAATGCTAAGGGGATGGACGCGCCGGCTGCACGCACCAGCATGGGGCAACCATCCAGATTCTAGCATAAGCGCGGACGGCGAAATCCGCGCTTTATGGGGGTCGCTTCGACGTGCTATAATTTACGGCATCCTCGGACAAAATCATGGGAGCCGCCCTTGACCTCGATTAGGACGCGAGACTACGAACTGATGATGATCCTCAGCCCTGAGGCAAATGAGGAGGAGATTTCGTCAATGGTGGACAGGGTGGACGGTATCATATCCAATGGCGGGGGGAGCGTAACAGACCACGAGACCTGGGGAGTACGCCGGTTGGCGTACCCGATTTTGAACTTCCAAGAGGGGAACTATGTGCTGACCAAGTTCAGCGCAAACCCAGCGGCCATCATCGAGCTCGACCGCGGCCTCGAGTCGGCCGAAGAGGTCCTAAGGCATCTGGTCACAAAGACCTAACGTACACGAGCACGCCGATACGTGGCCTCCTGAGATATTCCCAGAAAGGAGTTGGTTGGGGGCATGGCTGGACTAAACAAGATAATGGTCATCGGGAATCTGGGTACGGACCCTGAGATGCGCTACACCCCCAACGGCAACCCGGTCACCTCCTTTCGCTTGGCGACCAATCGCACTTACACGCCCTCTGACGGGGAGCGCCGAGAGGAAACCGAATGGTTTACCGTCGAGGCGTGGAACCAATTGGCGGAACTGTGTAACCAATACCTTCAAAAGGGAAGGCGCGTCTTCGCTGAAGGAAGGCTTAAAAGCGACACGTGGACCGGGACTGACGAACAGCCCCGGTTTCGGAACAAGATCATCGCCAATCAGGTGCTGTTCCTGGATCGGGGAGAACCTACGGAACCGGGTGCCGAGGGCACCATCCCCGACGAGGTACCAGCGACGGACTCTGAAGACCTTCCTTGGTAGAACTGCCAGGACTCAAGAAAAAGGAACGATTTCATGACAACAGCCCGACCGACAACACGTCCGCCCGGCAGGAGAAGGCCTCGCTACTTCTCCCGACGGAAGGTGTGCTCCTTCTGTGTTGACCACGTCACAAACATCGACTACAAGGACGTAGGTAAATTCCGAAGGTACGTCTCCGATCGGTACAAGATCGAGTCCAGACGTAAGACGGGTACTTGCGCCAAGCATCAGAGGGCCCTGGCCATCGCCATCAAGAGGGCAAGGCACCTGGCATTGCTGCCGTTTTGCCCCCAGCACAGCTCGGACAGGACAGCTCAATCTCAACCGAGGCAAGCCGTGACCGCCACACCCGCATCCAGCGGAGGACCTCGCTAGGCTCAAAGACGGCTCTCGCGGTTCGTGACACGCTCGGAAGGTGGCCGGGTGCAGGCTCCTTCAGTCACCGGCGCCATTGTAGTCCACAGCGTTGACATCGCCGTACAATCTGGCGGGCGTTATCACCTCCCTGGGATGTCCCCGCTTTCCAGAGGCGAACACCAACATAGAGCGCCGTTTATTCATCGGTCATCCTCGTTTTAGTCCCGCATACGGTCGGCGACCCTGATGAGATGAGGCGACACCGAAGGCGGATGGTAATGGTCAAGCCGAAGCGACTAGGCCACTTGGTGCTTAGGGTCCGAGACATTGAGCAGTCTACGCGTTTCTACACCGAGACACTTGACCTTAGAGTCACCGGCAGGTTGCACGGTAGAATGGTGTTCTTGAGCGCCTCAGGTGACTCATCCCACCAGCTAGCGCTGATCTCGGTTGGACCCCAGGCTCCCGGGCCTGAGGAGGACCGTGTGGGCCTATACCACTTCGCGTGGGAGATGGAGTCTCTCGACGAGCTGCGTGCGCTCTACGCCCACCTGAAGAACAAAGGCGTCAAAATCGGAGGCACAGGCGACCATGGCATCGCGCTGGGGGTCTACTTCTTCGACCCGGACGGCAACGAGATCGAGGCGTTCTACGAGTTGCCCAAGGATCGTTGGCCGAAGGAGAACGTATTCACCGGCAAATTCCCCGGCAGCATCGAGGAGGAACCGGCCCAAAGCCCTGCATAGATACCACGGCTCTGAGGCCTAGGGCATCTGCAGACGGGCCGGGAGGGAACTATCACCTTGAGCGGAGGGGTAACGCCAACCAGCTAGCCTTTTGAAACCACCTCCGAGACCGTGGTGAAAGGAGAGTGCGTGAACAAGGCCCGGTTCTACACGTGGAGCCGTTGATCCACGTGCCGCAAGGTGAGAGCGTCGCTCTTACGCACAGGCGTGCAGCTTGAGGAGAGGGACTTCTTTACCAACCGCCTATCCGAGGAGGAGTTGCGCCGCATAATAGGCGGCCGCTCTCCCTCCGAGGTCTTTTCCTGGAAAAGTCCTTCATTCAAGAAGCTGGGACTGGACCCGGACTCGCTGAGCGACGACAGGCTTGTGGAACTGATGCTGGCGGAGCCCAGGATGATCCGACGCCCGCTGATCGGGGTGGCCGACGAGCTCATTATCGGTTCCGACAAGAAGGCGATGGAACGAGCTTTCGGAGACGGATGAGCCGAGCAACTCTGCTCCGTTCCGGAACGCATTCGAACCCGCCTCAATAAGATAAAGGGGCCAGGGACGTGTGCTTCAACATCCCTGGCCTCTTTTCCGCTCTGGGGTTGCGGGCTTCCCACTATGCTATGTCCCCAAGACACGAGGAAAGCCGGCAGCTGGAGCGATACTAAATGCGCCCGCGGGGAAGGAGGTGAATATCTACGCGGGCACCTGAGCTTCTGCCTCTACGCCTAGCGCGTCAATGCCTTTCCGCACCTGGGCCAACACGTCTGCGAGCTGTTCTTCCAGATGGAACAGCACTTCGCGAGCGTACTGGTCCGCGCCTTCTCGCCGGCTTCGCGCTGCGGACTCCGCTTCGTCGATAATACGGTAGGCCCGTTGCTGGGCTTCCTGGGTTATCTGCTGCGCCTCCTGGAGCGCCTGCTCGTTAACCTCCTGCGCCCTGAGTTCCGAGACCTTGACGACCTCGGTCTCGTCTACCCTGGCCTCATGCTCCCTGTGCGCGGAGGAGGTGATGTCCGCCGATTCACGTTCGGCGTTCTCCTTGATCCTCTGGGCCTCCAGGTACACCTGGTTGATGATGCTTTCCTTCTGCTTGAGAATCTCCTTGGCCTCCTGAACGTCGGCAGGGACGGAGTTGCGAAGCTGCTCCCCCATGGCGCTCAGGCGCCCGACATCCACCAGGACTTTTCCTCTTAGCCCGGGCACGCGGGTCCCAGAACTTGCCAAGGTATCCATTTCCTCGATGATGTGTGTGATCTCGATGACGGTTCCCCCTTTCACATGCTTGCGCCTGTTAGCGCGGCTTCATTCTCGCAGAAAGCGCGGAGGCGACGTGCTCTGGCACTAGGCCATGCACATCGGCCCCCAGTTGAACCACTTCCTTAATTCTGCTCGAGTTAACGAACTGATACTCTAGGGCGCTCATCATACAGACCACGTCGACATCGCTTGCGAGGGTCCGCCACATGTGCGCCATTTCGAACTCGGTTTCGAAGTCCAGTCCCGCCCGCAGCCCTCTCACGACGAACCCCGCCTCCACATGGCGGGCAAAGGAGACCACAAGCCCGCTGAAAGAAGCCACCTCGACGTTTGGCAGGTGGGCGACCGACTTCCTGAACAGATCGACCCGCTCCTCGGTAGCGAACAACAGCTCCTTGGGAGGGGCCTCGTACACGCCCACTACCAGACTGTCAAAAACTTGCGATGCCCGGTTTGTTATGTCCACATGGCCATTGTGCACCGGATCAAAGCTCCCTGGATACACCGCTCTAGTCATCGACCGGTTCAACTCTGTAAATTGTGATCGAAGTATCTCCGTAGCGCCTGCGGGTGTCCTCGACCAACCCTCCGTACCGGGTCGCCAAACTGGTCCGAGACGAGTGCTCCACCACCACCTCTCCTTCCGCCTCTGTTAAGCCGCTCGCCGCTATCCCATCCATGAGCGCGTCCCAGTCCTCCAGGTCATACGGAGGATCGACGAACACCAGGTCGTACACCCCCGAGAGGGAGACGAGGGCCCTTTCGACCCTCATCCTGTACACCCGCCCCCGCTCGTCCATCGAGAGCCCTGACAGGCCCTCCCGAATGCTCTTAGCCCTGAGGGCGTCCACTTCCACGAAGTCGGCCTGTTCCGCCCCCCTGCTGAGAGCCTCGATACCCATCACCCCGGTACCAGCGAACAGGTCCAGCACTCGAGCACCGTGCACGACATCGCGTCCCAGTATCGAGAAGACCGCACCTCTCACCTTCTCAGTGGTGGGTCTGAGGCCGGTTCCGCCGGGCGACCGAAGCCTTCTGCCTCTATGTGTACCACCCGTGATCCGTACATTCATGCCATGATAGGGAGCTCTTGTCACGGCGACACCCACGCCGCCGCGAAGAGCCTGTTCACAAGAAAACATGCTAGCAACGTCCGATGACGCATTAAAGCAGAAATCTGTACAGTTTTTGAGAAAAGTATAAAAGCCAGGGCCCCAACCTTGAGGATTTACAACCCCGCGCGTTATGGGTTAAAATATGAGGACGGGCTGAGAAGCGAACCGAAGGAAACGGACGTTTCTCAGTCTTTTTGGTTTTGGGAGAGTAGAAGTGGCCACCCGTCAGTCCTACCTCACAAAAGAAGGCCGCAAGGGCCTGGAAGAAGAGCTTCAACACCTCCGCTCGGTCCGTCGACAGGAGGTAGCCGCTCGAATACACGAGGCCAGCCAGTCTGGGGGAGGCACGGTCGACAACGCCGAGTACGACGAGGCCAAGAACGAGCAGGCTTTCGTGGAAGGCCGCATTAGGGACATAGAGAACATCCTCGCCACCGCCGTGGTCGCTCCCAGTCACCAAAAGACCGGGGGAAAGGTGGAGATCGGCGCTTCGGTCACCGTCGTGACGGATGGGGGCGCCAAGCAGCACTACACCGTTGTGGGAAGCGCCGAAGCCAACCCCCTCAAAGGCAAGATCTCCAACGAGTCCCCTGTAGGACAGGCGCT
Organism: Dehalococcoidia bacterium; assembly: GCA_965249225.1. Lineage (GTDB taxonomy): Bacteria > Chloroflexota > Dehalococcoidia > Lucifugimonadales > CBDFLT01. The sequence goes on from CBDFLT010000009.1 coordinate 540,269, forward strand.
CCTGGGCCATAAGGTCAAAGACAAGGTGAAGGTAAAAACCCCCTCGGGCGTGGTAACTCTGACCATCTCCAAGATCAAGTAACGCCCTGTCGCGGGAGAGCTCCATGACCACTCAGGGAGACAACCAACAGGTCAGGGTGCGCCTGGAAAAACTCGCGAGGCTCCGGGCCAAGGGCATCGAGCCTTATCCTCACAGGTTCGACCGGACTCATACCACTCGAGAGGCCATCTCCTTCTTCGAGCCCCAAGAGAAAGGCCTGGGAGAGGACGGTCTCACAGACTCCGTCTCTCTGGCCGGACGCATCGTGCGCTTCCGCGGCATGGGCAAGGCGACCTTCCTCGACCTGCAGGATGGCGAGGGGCGAGTCCAGGTCCTGTTTCGCCAAAACACGCTGGCCGACTCCTACGAAGTGCTAAGCGACCTAGATCTGGGAGACTGGCTAGGAGTCGAGGGGCCGCTGTTCCGCACAAAGACGGGCGAGATAACCATAGAGGGCCTGAAATTCACCTTGCTCTGCAAGTCCCTTCGACCGCTGCCGGAGAAATGGCATGGCCTCTCCGACGTCGAGATCCGCTACAGGCAGCGGTACCTGGACCTCATCGCTAACGAGGATGCGATGCGCGTCGCGCTGCTCCGCAGCCGCGTCACTGCGGCCATGCGGCGATTCCTCGAAGACAGGGGCTTCCTCGAGGTGGAGACGCCTATCCTGGTGCCGGTGGCCGCGGGCGCCATGGCCAACCCCTTCGTCACTCACCACAACGCACTGGACCGCGACCTCTACTTGCGCATTGCCACCGAGCTATACCTGAAGAGGCTCATCGTAGGCGGGCTGGAAAAGGTGTATGAGATCGGGAGGGTGTTCCGGAACGAGGGCCTGGACTACTACCACAACCCCGAGTACACGATGATGGAGAGCTATGAGGCCTACTCCGACTACACCGACGTCATGCGAATGGTGGAGGAGATGGTTAACACAATCGCCCAGGAGGTGATCGGGGCCTCCACCGTCCAGCACGACGGTGATGACATCGACTTTACACCTCCATGGCCCAGACTCAGCCTCCGCGACGAGATCATCCAGCGCACGGGCATCGACTTCCTGGAGTGCCGCGACATCGAGTCACTGGGGAAAGCGATGGAAGGGGCCGGATTTGAGGCCGGGGAGCAGACGAGCTGGGGTGGCCTGCTGGACAAGCTCGTGTCCTCGGCCGTGGAGCCGCACCTGGTACAGCCCACCTTCCTTGTAGACTATCCCGTGGAGATGTCGCCTCTGGCGAAGAAGAAGCGGGACGATCCGAGGCTCGTCGAGCGGTTCGAGGGCTTCGCCGCCGGTATGGAGATATGCAACGCCTTCACCGAGCTAAACGATCCCGTCGACCAGCGACAGCGGTTCGAGCACCAGGAGGCTCTGAGGCTTAAGTTCAAGGACGAGGAGATGGACAGGCTGGACGAGGACTTCCTGGTGGCCATCGAGCACGGCATGCCGCCGACGGGGGGCCTGGGCATGGGCGTCGACCGGCTGGTTATGCTGCTGACGGGTCAGCGCACCATCCGAGAAGTGGTGCTGTTCCCACAGATGCGCAGCAGGTAGAGCCACGCGCCTGGACACTGATCAGCGCCCGTTCTAAACTACTCTACCTTCTCCCCGACATGGATGGCGACGGCGCCGAGGGCCAGCTTCCGATACGCGACGTTAACAAGTCCGGCCTGCTCCATGAGAGCCGCCAGTCCGGCCGCGTTGTGGAACACCTGCACAGACTCGGGCAGGTAAGTGTACGCCTCACGGTTTCCGGCCAGCAGGGCTCCCACCCAGGGCGTCACGTAGCGAAAAACCAACGGGAAAAGCCACCTTAGAGGCCCTCTGCCTTCCATCGGGACGATCTCCACGACGACCACCCGGCCACCCGGCCTGACCACGCGGGCCATCTCGGACAGCGCCAGGGGCATGTCGATGAAGTTCCGTACGCCGAAGCCCACGGTGGCGCAGATGAACCGGCCGTCCGCAAAGGGCAGTTCGTGGGCGTCGCCGGACACGAAGCTAACCCTCCCCTCAAGATCACGCCTCCGGGCCTTGCGTCTGGCCATCGAGAGCATCTCGTCGGTAAAGTCCAGGCCGACCACGTCTGAGACGGACGGGTTGCGGGTGAGGTCGAAGGCGAGGTCGCCCGTCCCCGTGGCCACGTCCAGCGCAGGTCCCGAAAGGCGCCCGATCGCCGTCTCGGCGGCCATGCGGCGCCACGCGTGGTGCCGTCCGCCCGACATCACCGTGTTGAGCAGGTCGTAGCGTCGGGAAATACGCGCGAACATGCGGGCTACGTACCGGGCCCGCTCATGTCCTCGTAGATGAGCCACGGTGTGTCCTACATCAGGGCTAGCTGCTGTCTTAATTCGCCTGGTCGCCTGGACGGAGGGGCACCCCACCCCAGGGGATTTTTCCCACCACCAGGCCTCAACCGGGTCCACCGTCGTCTGGACCGTGCAGGACCGCGTCCTGCCTTAGCCGCGCAGCTCTCTGATGGCCCTGGGCATCTCAGGTAGCAGGTCGCTGGCGACCATGCCGGTATCTCCGACCTCGCCTCTCACACGCTCGGCCGCCGCGCCGTGGAGGTAAACCCCCAGGGCGGCCGCATCCTCCAGCGGCATGCCCTGCGATAGGAGTCCCGCGATGGCCCCGGCTAACACATCGCCCGTTCCGGCCGAGGCCAGACCGGGGTTGGCGAAGGGACTCACCTTCGCCCTCCCATCGGGGTACGCGACCACGGTGTAAGCGCCCTTGAGCACCGTTATCTTGTTCCAGTTACCCGCCCACCTCGTAGCCGTTCCGATGCGGTCGGCCTGGATCTCATCGACGGAATGCCCGGTCAGGCGGGACATCTCGCCGGGGTGAGGCGTCAGGACGGCCGGACCCGCAATTTTCTCCCACCACTTGTTGCCGGGGGAGCCGGACGACGCAAGGAGGTTGAGTCCGTCGGCGTCCACAACCGTCGGCGGCAGCGGCTCGCCCGACAGCAGAAGCTCGTGGAGCACCTCCGCCGTTTCAGGCGCCTGGCCCAGCCCGCAGCCCACCAACAGGGCGTTATACTGATCCAGGCTCTGCAGTACAAGCCGGGCCGCATCAGGTGATACGGCCCCGGGCGAGGATTCGGGCAGCGGCAGGTAGGTCGGCTCGGCCACTATACCGGCGACGGAAGCCCTCAGGCTCTCGGATATCGCAACCGTGACTAGCCCCGCGCCGACACGTGTGGCGGCGGCGGCGGCAAGGGATGCGGCTCCCACGAAGTTACGCGACCCCACCACCATCATGACACTGCCAAACGTACCCTTGTGAGCCGTAGAAGGCCGGCGCGGTAGGATGCCTCGTGCCCACCGGCGGGTCATCATCCCCAGGGCCACGTCGCCATCAAGCCCCTGGGGGATTCCGATATCAGCCACCTCCAGTTCCCCGATCGACTCTGAGCCCGGGTGGTGGAATAACCCCACCTTCGGATGTCCCAGGGTCACGGTGAGGTCGGCCGCAAGGCACGCCGGATCGACGGCGCCGGTATCGGAGTCCAGGCCGCTGGGCAGGTCCAGCGCCAGCACGCGTAGGCCCTCGCGCCTGGCCTTCGCCTCCGCGACCTCTTGCAGCACCGACTTCAGTGGGCCCTCTATGGTGCGCGAGCGGCCGGTGCCGAGCACCGCGTCAACCACCATGCTGGCCGACGAGAGCAACTCACGCAGCCGGCCAAGCCCGTCATCGTCCGACAAACGCTGAACGGATACTCCACCGCCAACCGCATCGTCCAGTTTGGGGTCAGGTTGCCTGCGGTCTCCACAAAGGTACGCGGTGATGTCGGCTCCCGCCTCGTGGAGGTGCCTGGCCATCACCAGGCCATCGCCGCCGTTGTTGCCCGATCCGATGAGGGCGACCACGGGAACGCCCGACAGATGCCCCAGGTGGTGCTCCACCCGTCTGGCCACCGCGAATCCAGCTTGCTCCATCAGCGCGTCGGTGGACACGCCGGCCGCCTCCGAGCGCCCCTCGATCTCGCGCATTTGGTCAGAGGTGACTATCTTCATGAGCCCATTCCGAAAACTATCCCGGTCCCACCGACCAAGCCACGGTCAGGGCACGGCTTAAGCATTGGATGTCCTGCTTTCGCCCACGACGAACGCCACGGCGTATTGCTCCGAGTGGGATAAGGAAACCGCCAGATGCTTTATCCCATCTGGGTCGCCAGGGCGGAGGCGGCACCGTGCAACTCTATCGTGGGGGCGCGTCCGCTCCGTCTCACGACCTCGATGTCCCGCCATCTGACTCCTCGGATGCCGGTGCCCAGGGCTTTCATCACCGCCTCCTTGGCGGCGAACCGGCTCGCAAGCTGAGGCGCACGTCCTCGACTGTACTCGATCTCTCCGTCTGTATAGATTCGATTGAGAAAACGCTGGCCATATCTCTCCGCCACGCGTCCCACCCGGGGGATTTCCACGATGTCCACGCCGGTGACCAGCATCTCACCCTTTCAGGTTCAGAACGCCGCTATTATAGTGGCCGCGAGAGCGAAATTGAAAGCGCACTTTTGTTCGGGGACACTCGCCCGGTATAATCCGGTTGCCACCGCACTGCAAAGGAGTGTGACCGGTTGACAGCGAAGATACTAGACGGCGCTCACATCGCCAAGGAGGTCAGGGACGAGGTAGCCGAGGGCGTCAGTGAGATGAAGGAGAAACACGGCGTCGTGCCGGGCCTGGCCGTGTTTCTAGTCGGAGACGACCCGGCCTCCGCCGTTTACGTCCGAAACAAACAGCGGGCCGCGACGGAAGCCGGCATGTTCGCCGAGGACATCAGGCTGCCCGCCGACACGACCCAGGACAAACTCCTGGGACTGCTGGAGGGACCGAACCGCGACGGCCGATTTCACGGGATCCTGGTCCAGCTCCCACTGCCGGACCACATCGATGAGGACACCATAACAGAGGCAATCGACCCGGACAAAGACGTCGACGGCCTACATCCCATCAACACGGGACTCCTGATGGCCGGCAGGCCCCGGTTCGTACCGGCGACGCCGGCGGGGATTCAGCAGCTGCTCCTGCGCAGCGGCTTCGACCCCGAGGGCAAGCACGTGGTGGTCTGCGGCCGCAGCCAAATCGTCGGCAAGCCCATATCCACCCTCCTGATGCAGCGTCAGAAGGGCGCAAACGCCACCGTCACCGTGTGCCACACCAGGACCAGGGACCTGCCCGCCATCATCGGGCAGGCGGACATCCTCATCGCCGCAATGGGCCGCGCTCGCTTCATCACTGGCGACATGGTCAAAGAGGACGTGGTGGTGATCGACGTGGGAGTAAACAGGGTGGACGACCCGCAGGCCAAGCGGGGATACCGGCTGGTGGGCGACGTGGACTTCGAATCGGTGTCCGAGAAGGCGGCGGCCATAACGCCAGTGCCGGGCGGCGTCGGCCCCATGACCATCGCAATGCTGCTCCACAACACGCTGAAGGCCGCCCGCCTGAGCATTCATCCGGACTCGACGGATTAGGGTAATCGCCCTCTTTTGTCGAGCGAGTGTGATCCTCATACCCTGACGACCGGGCGGAACCGTCATCACGGATTATGAAGACGAGCGATTTCGACTACCCCCTGCCCAAAGACCTCATCGCCCAGACCCCGATGGAGCCACGAGACCACTCGCGGCTGATGGTGGTATCTCGGAAGGACGGGTCGGTCCACCACCGCCTGTTCTACGACCTGCCCGAGTACCTTCGCTCCGGCGACGTGCTGGTCCACAACGACAGCAGGGTTATGCCGGCCAGGCTAAAGGGCAGACGGACCGACACGGGAGGCCGGGTGGAGCTGCTGCTTTTACACCGCTTAGAAGACCGGCAGGCGCCTGGAACGTGGCGTGCGCTGGTCAAGCCGGGACATCGCCTGCGTCCGGGGGCCGAGTTCGAGATACCGGGGGGCAACGGCGGAGTTCGAGGTAAGGTGCTATCCGTCGAGCCCAACGGAGACCGGACCGTCAGGCTGGAGGGCGAGGAGCGGTTGCGCTCCCTGGGCACGATGCCCCTTCCGCCGTATATTCACGAGCCCCTTCAGGACCCGGAGCGGTACCAGACAGTCTACGCCCGTGTCGAGGGCAGCGTGGCCGCGCCTACGGCTGGGCTACACTTCACCCCCGAGCTCCTGGGCCGCGTCCGCGGCATGGGGGTTCAGACGGTCTTCGTGACGCTGCACGTGGGGTGGGGCTCGTTCCGTCCGGTCAAGACCGAGGACATCTCCACCCACGACCTGCACTCGGAGTACTGGGAGCTGTCGCAGGAGGCCGCCGACGCGGTGAACGCCGCCAGGCGCGAGGGCAGGCGCGTCATCTCCGTCGGCACGACGGCGGTGCGCCTGCTGGAGCAGGCCGCCTCGCTGGGCCGAGAGTCCGATGGAGAGTTGCGCGCCGGTTCGGGGTGGGCCGACCTTTTCATCACGCCGGGATACCGGTTTCGGGTCGTGGACACGCTGGTGACCAACTTTCACCTGCCGCGGTCAACGCTGCTGATGCTCACCTGCGCCTTCGCCGGTCGAGAGCTGGTCCTGCGGGCGTACCGTGAGGCGGCTGAGCGGCGCTACCGCTTCTACAGCTTCGGTGACGCAATGCTGATACTGTAGGGGCCGAGACAGCGGCGTTCAGGACCGGGCTCGGGCGAGCACTACGCGGTAGATGACGACACCGTTGGACAGGAGGGCCACGAGCGCCAGGGTAGCCAGCCCTTGCCCCAACATCGCCCCAATCATGATGAGCAAGAGTCGTGCATCCCTGGAGGCCAGAGACCCGGCCAGTCCATGGAAGGTGATCCCCAGGGAGGCCTCCGCGCGGGCGCGGGTGTAGCTCACCAAGAGGGCACCCACGATGGCCAGCAAGCCGACGGCCACGACAAGCTCTGAGGACACCCTGCCCTCGAAGGCATATGACCAGTAGGCCAGACCCGCCACGATGGCGACATCGGCGTAGCGGTCAAGGACGGCATCCAAGAATCCACCGAATCGTGTGGTCATGTTCTTGAGCCGGGCCAGGTCGCCGTCCGCCCCGTCCACAATGGAGGAGACCTGCGCAGCAAGGCCGGCCCAGATGTTGTAGTCGCCGACGAATAGCCCGAGGGAGGCCAAGGCGATGGCGAAGCTGGCAACGGACACCTGATTGGGAGTGACGGGCGTTCCGGCCAGCAGCCGCGCCAGGGGACGCGATATCCTGCGGTTGAGGTACTCGGAGACCAGTCCTTCCTGAGCTACGCTCACCTGCCCTAACCCGCCAGTTTCTCCTCCATGTAGTTCAGGTCCTCCAAGGTATCGACGTCGTGCCAGAAGCAGCCCGACACGTCGCAAGCCCAAAGGGGATACCCCGCGTCGATCATCCGGATTATGGCCTGGCTTAGTTGATACTCGTTCCTCTCCTCGCCAAGGATGTCCTCGATGGCCTTGAAGACGGCAGAGGTGAGTTGGAAAACGCCAACATCGATACCGTTCCAACGGCGCAGGTCCTTCCCGATATCGGTCACAAGGCTGTCTTCATTTACCAACACCCGGGTACCCTCTTCCATGTCCCGAGGAGACACTTCAAAATTGACGCCCAGGACGTTCCCGGATTCCTGGAAGCCCAATATTCGCGCCAGCATGTCGTAAGAAATCATGTGGTCGGCCATGGAGAGTAGGAAAGGCTCGTCATTCGTGAAAGACCTGGCGGCATAGACGGAGAGAGCGATTCCAAGCTGGTAATCCGGGTTGTAGATGTACTGGATGCGAAGGCCATATCGGGAACCATCCCCGACCCATTCTTTCACAGCATCGCCCTGGTAACCGATCACGACGCCCAGGTCGGTGACACCCACCTGGCTAAATGCCTCCAGGGTGTGTTCGATAATAGCGCGCCCCGCGATCGGCAGGAGCACTTTTGGGCGCTTCCCGTTCGACATTGAGAGCCGGGAGCCGTACCCCGCCGCTAGAATAACACCTCGCATAAGTCCCCCTTGCTCACTTAATCATGAGAAACACAAGGATCCGCCAACACGCGTAGAGAGCCCGTGGGCTCACGGGATGTGCTGGTGGGAGGAAGTATTGGATCGCCGAGCCGGCCCTTCAGGAATGGGAGAACGGCGGCTTACATGAAGGCGATACAGCCACAGTGGCCAGCGCACCTGAAGGCCGATACCATATCGGGGGTGAGCGGCTAACCCACTGTCGCAAGGCCGGCGGAAACCATGCGATTTGCCACCGGCTGGTAGGTTCTTCCTTCTGGGGCGTACCGTATCATCTCCACCATAGGCGGTCAAATCACCGGAAATGCCTGAGTCAACCGGTTGATCCGAATTGGGCGCTACGCCAGCACAGCGGTCCGCACTGAAGACACGACTCCTCTGCACGAGAGCTTCATAGCATAAAGCCACCACTGCCGATGTGATGCTGATAATGTGAGAGGTGGTACAATCGCCTTCGGCCTAACCCACATTGTTTTGCACACCGCGGTCGCGCTGGAGGGAAGATGCTCGAACGGTTCAAAGTCTCCGCTAAGGACCAGGTGCGGGTGTCCGAGCAATCGCTGAGGACAACGGTGGCCGCCCTCTTCGAGAAGTCCGGCGTGCCGCCGGAGGACGCCGCCGAGGGGGCCAACACGCTGGTGATGACCGACCTGCGCGGCGTGGAGTCCCACGGCGTCTCCAACATGATGCCCCATTACATTCGGAAGTACCAGGACGGGTCTCTCAATCCCACGCCGCAATGGCGCATCGTACGCGAGTCCCCAGGGACGGCAACCATCGACGCCGACAAAGGACTGGGCATCATAGTCGCGCCCAGGGCCATGCGGATCGCCATCGAGAAGGCCCGGAGTGCTGGGGTGGGCGCGGTGACCCTAGTCAACGGCGGACACACAGGCGCCATAGGGCACCACGCGGTGCTGGCGGCGCGGGAAGACATGGTCGGCATGTGCATGACCACGGGGGCGAACGTCATGGCGCCCACCTTCGGGGCCGAAGGGCGACTGGGCACCAACCCCATTGCCATCGCCGCCCCAGCGAGGAATGAGGCGCCCTTCCTGTTCGACGCCGCGACCTCCGTCGTCGCCGACAACAAGATCACGCTCGCCAGGAGGAACGGCGCCAACCTGCTGCCGGGCTGGATCGCCGACAAAGACGGCATCCCCATCATGGAGGAGGTGCCGGCACCGGAATTCGGGGAGTACTTTCAGCTTCCGCTGGGCAGCACACGGGAGCAGGGGTCCCACAAGGGCTACGGCCTTGCCGTAATGGCGGAGGTGCTGTGCTCCGTGCTTGGCGGGGGCCTTCCGGGCGTGCTCGGAATGACCTACGGGAACAACGCATTCTTCGGAGCCGCCTATAATATCGCGTCCTTCACCGACGTGGATGCGTTCAAGGACACGATGGACGAAATGCTGCGAAAGCTCAAAAACACCCCGCCCGCACGCGGCCACGACCGCGTACTGTACGCCGGCCTTCCGGAATACGAGGAGGAGCAGGACAGGCGGGCCAACGGCATTCCCCTGCACAGAGAGGTGGTCCAGTGGTTCGATGACGTCGCCGGCGAGATGTCGGCCCCAAGGCTGGTAAGGATGTAGCGGCGAGGCTTCTTTCTCGCTGCGCAGTCACCCCACCCAGGGTCGTAATGGCCCACCCGCCCGCCCTCAATGGACGCTTGGGGGCCACCCCCCTCGGTAGGACGCACAGCTCCCGCTACGCCAGGCAGAAGATTCGCGCCGCCTTGATCGCAAGGGTCGGGATCGGCTCCAGCAGGTCTCTGAGTCTGAAGACCAGGTAGGTCACCACGATACCGATGAGCCCCCCCGCGACGACATCCAACGGGTAGTGTACCCCTGCGTACACCCGGGCAAAGGCGTAGAGTCCGGCCACCAACAACAGGACGGTCCCCACACGCCTGTTTACCCCCCACACGGCGGCCGCGATGGCAAAAGTGGCGGCGATGGGGTTGGAGGGAAAAGAGTAGTCGGTCGGCTGGTAGAACAGCATGTTGACGTCGTCGAGCGTAAGGAACGGCCTGGGCCTATGGTAAAAGGCGGTGATGATGAACACGGCCAGGCTAGAGAAGCCCATGGAGGAAAAGGCGACAAATACGCCGATCTGATGACTATGGCGGGCCGTGGCATCCCTTCCGACGAACCAGAGGCCCAGCAGCGTCAGGGCAAGCCCCACAGGAATGAGGTAGTCGCTGACCAGCAACTCGATCAGGTTGTCGAAGGGCGAGAACTTGCCCACCCCACGATTTATCCAAAGAAATAGCTTTTCGTCTGCGCTCGCCATTCTTTCGACCAGTAGCGAAGGCTTCTCCACAGGGCGCTGAGATAGTTGGTGGTTTTCAGGGCCTCGAACCCTGCCAACGGCTTATGTCCTGGGTTGTCGGCCCCACTCATCCGCAGGTTGACCAGAGAGGAGACCACGAGGGTGGTAACAACGGTGGTCATGACGCCGAGAAAAAAGTAGAGCGCCTGCCCGTTGGCGTCGATACCGCCCTTCATGTCGCTGATGTTGCGGTCATCGGAGGCGAAGAACCAGACCGAGACCCCAAGCACCAGAAGCGCACCTAACGTGCGCGCCAGCAGGTTCGACTTGAAGAACAGCAGGCCCTTCAGCTGTCCGATTGACGCGGCTATCTGGACAACACCAATGCCGGCGACGACGACGAAGATAAAGTATTCGGCGATGAACTTGGGCATCTACGCTGTGTTGGAACAGCCCTCCGTAGGATGACAATAGAAGCCGTTACAAACGTTTTTAGAAGCCTTGTGGCCTTTGCGCACTGCGACTACATCAGCGGTCCATGGCCACCGAAGTACACCAATGCAGGTAGTCCGGATTATTCCCTCTCACGACATCCGCGTATAGGTCCCGCAACGACTTTGTAATAGTGCCCACGTCGCCGTCTCCTATAGGGCGATTGTCAATGTACCCCACAGGTGTGACGTGGGCCGCTGTTCCCGTCAGGAAGATCTCATCAGCCAGGTAGAGTTCACTACGCCTAATGTGCCGCTCCACGATTTCCAGTCCCATCTGATCGCCCGCCAGCTGGAAGACCGAATCTCTGGTGATTCCGGTGAGGTTGTTATCCCCGACCGGCGGGGTGTGCAGCGTCCCGTTGGTCACCAAGAAGAGGTTCTCCCCAGTGCCTTCAGAGACGGAGCCATCCTGGTTCAGCATGATGGCCTCATCAAAGCCACCCAGCGCCGCCTCGGTCTTGGCCAGGACGCTGTTGACGTAGTGGCCTGAGATCTTCACCCGCGGGGGGATGATGGTGTCGTCTATGCGGCGCCACGAGGAAGTGCAACACCGAATGGCTCCATCGGTCGCCAGGTACGAGCCGAAGGGCAACACCATAAGGGTGAAGTCGCTGTCAAGCTCATGTAATTTCAGGTTGGCCACCCGTTCGGCGCTCTTGTAGGCCAGGGGCCTGATGTAAAGGTCCTCTCTATAGCCGCAGCGTACGACGAGCTCCTCTGTTATAGCGCAGAACTCGTCCACGGTGTGGGGCATCTCAAGCATCATGATGCGGCAACCCTGGAGAAGCCGCTCGTAATGCTCCCTCAGGCGAAAGATAAACATCTTCCCCTGGTCCTCGTTCCAGTTGCCTCTGATGCCCTCGATTACGGCGGTGCCGTAGTGGAGCGCATGCGTCATGACGCTTACAGTGGCCTCCTGAAGCGGGACGACTTTCCCACGAAAGAAGGCTAGGGCCTCGGGCATTACGCGGCTCTCCTTGGCGCAAGAGACTGGGTTCCATGAGGCTGGCGGTCAATTATAATCGAAGCTTTCGGACAAAGACAACACGGCTCCACCCTTGGCCCCTACGCCCGTTGGCGCATCCTGTATGGCATACTGGAAGCCCCTCCAGGGGTCTAATCCACCTTTACACCAGGCTGTCATATTCTCTAGACTCAAAGTGCGGTCGCCGATCGTGGATTGAAAGAGGAAGGTGGACGATGCCCCGAGGAGATTTTAGGAAACGCGAGTCCAAAAAGCCAAGGAAAAAGGACGCCAAAAGCGAAGTCATATCGTCTCTTATTTTACCCTCAACAGAGGTGGAGCTCATTAAGAAGAAGAGGAAAAAACCGAAAGACGAGAACCTCTAGAAGCTATTTTAAAGTCCCTTTGGGCCCAGCGGTACGCACGTCAGGAACGGTTCCGGCCCGCCTTAGGCAGTCCATCTCAACGGCTGACCCTCGCCCGGCACCTCTCCTAGGAATCCTTCACCCCTTGTCCCTTTTTAGGCTCCTCTGCGGCGCCGGCGGACTCACCCGCCTCTTCTGTGGACACATCCCCTACAGGCGCCTTTTCCACGACCTTGGGCTCGGGCACCTTTTTGATGGAGTAGAACTCCCCGTGGTCCATCAGGCGCTGGATCACTTCCGGGGCGACGTTCCTGGCGTGGGCAGTCATCCCCCACTTTGTGCTGAGCTCCTGGCTGATCTCATCTGGCGACATGGGCTTGTTGCCAGCCGCGAGAATAGTCCGAAAGATGGCCTCTTTAAGGGGAGTGTCGGAAGGCAGATAGTCATCTCCCTTTGAACAGTGCTTGGCGACCAGCTTGATATGCTTTTTAGGATCTGAGTCCGCGATGTCCACCGCGCCTCCCTTTTGGCACTCATGGCATCTCCTGCCGGCAATCAGGAACGTTGTGGACTTCCGTCGGCCTCCGTCCCCCGCCGTGTCGATGAAATATCGCGGCTGATCGCCGTTTTCATCCATAGAGCCGTTCCCTCCTTAGGTTGTGCTCCGTTCGACCGTGAGCCTCAAAACACTTCCTCGGGCCAGTCTAACATCTGGACCGTGACCGTCTCGCCCGCGTCCTTCTTGGTGGTGTCCTCCGGGCAGATGGCCAGTCCGTTGGCCCGGGCCATAGATGTCAAGAGGTTGGAGCCTTGTTGACCCGTCAACCGGGCGAAGTACCTGCCGTCGCGCTTGGTCACTATGGCCCTAGCATACACCCGACGGCCATCGGTATTGTAGATGGGCTCCTCTAGCACGGCCTCTACTGTAGGCCTGTTGAGCTTAGTCTTGCCCAGCATCTTGTATATCGCGGCTCGCCCGAACTGCTCGAAGGCTACCATTGCGCTCACGGGGTTGCCTGGCAGACCGAGATGCGGCACCCGCCGGCCATCCGGAGCCGTCAGGACCCCGAATGCCAGGGGCTTTGCAGGCCGCATCCGGACCGACCAGAAGTCTATCCTGCCGTGCTGAGCCAGGACATCCTTCACAGTGTCGTAGTCGCCCTTGGACACTCCGGCCGAGGTTGTGAGTATATCAGAGTTGAGTCCCTCACTGAGCTTGGCACTCATCGATTCTATATCGTCTCCGGCCATTCCCAAGACCTTTGGAATACCTCCATAGCGCAGCACCGCTGCCGCAACACTGTAGCTGTTGCTGTTGTAAATCTTGCTGGGCTCGCTCTGATGGCCTGGCTCGATCAACTCATCTCCCGTCGCGATGATAGCCACTATGGGGCGTCGGACCACGCGGACGGAAGCGCAGCCCAGGGAGGCCAGCACGCCGATTTCGGCAGGCCGCAGCGCCGTACCCTTTACCAGAACCCTCTCGCCCTTCGCAACGTCCTGCCCCGCCGGGCGGATGTTATCCCCTTTCGCCGCCTGAATTTTTATCCCAATCTCGGTATCCGGCCCTCCCGAGGCCCTACGCGCCACCTCGTCGGTATCCTCGAAAGGCACGACTGCGTCCGCACCTGGCGGAATGGGCGCCCCGGTCATGATGCGCACCGCCGTGTCCGAGGTAACTTCATGGCGTGGCATCTGCCCCGCCGCGACGGTGCCAGCCGCGCGTATTACGGCCGGCGCGTCGGCTGAGGCGCCCTTGACGGTGCCGGCTTGGACCGCGTAGCCGTCCATGGCCGAGTTATCCAGAGGCGGGATGCCAATCGAGGAGACCACGTCCTCGGCCAGCACCTGCCCCAGGGCATCCACGATGGGCTTATCCTCGGCATCCAGCACCTCGAATACGCTCAGGACCCGCTCCAGCGCATCCTCGACGCTCAGCATCGACTCATCGTGGTGTTGGTGGTGTTTCAAGACGTTCCCCTGGGCTGGAATCGTCACGGGAACCGCTTCGGTGCAGTTCCAGCCCCGACTCAACCTCGCAGCTCTGCGCCCAGCTCACGACGCAGTTGGCCAAGTATCTCTTCCTGTGCCCGGTTCACCTGTTCCGCGGTCAGGGTGGTAACCGGCGATTGGAATACCACCCGGTAGGCGACGGACTTCTTCCCCGAGGGCACCTCCTGGCCGGCATAAACGTCGAAGGGCCGGCTGCTGACCACCAGCTCATGGCGCTCGATGATCTGTTGAACCCTCCTGGACGAGGTACCCTCATCTACGATGATGCCCAGGTCCCGTTCAGATTCAGGGAAGCGGCTGGCGGTATGGTAGTGGCCAGCGCCCCCGGAAACCGCCCTCACGAGCGCCTCCAGATCGATCTCGAACATAGCCACGGGACGGTCTCCCACGTCGAACCGTTCCGCCACGCGCGGGTCAACTTCCCCCACGCGGCCCACCTCTGTTCCGTCACACACCAGCAGCGCGGTCCTCCCCTGTTGGAGGACCGGGTCACTGCCGGACTCAAAGGAGACTGGGGAGTCCAAAGTCCCAAACATTGCCTCGACGACACCTTTCGCGTCGAAAAAGTCCATGTCATTCTGAGGGACCAGCCAAGAGATGGGGAACCTCGGCCCCGAGAACACGGCGACCGCCATCTCCCTCTCGTGAGGTAGCCCGCGCTCCGCGGACGGCCCTGGGATGTACACGCGCCCGATCTCGAACAGTCGGATACCCTCGTGATGGTTGGTACGGCGGTTGGCCGCCAGCGTATCGAGAATGCTCCCCCTTAGGGTAGTCCTGAGGTAGGTGTGTTCGCTGCTCAAAGGGTTGGCGATGGACAGTGGCCGCGCGTCCTGGTCCAGCGCCTCCGACTTTCGCAGAGTTTCAAGACTGCTGAGGGAGTATGAGATAACCTCCTGCAACCCTGAAGCGGCAAGAGTGTCCCTGATTCGCTCGCGCAGCAACCTTGCCGGCTGGGCCTCATGATGGGGGACCGGCGCCGACAGCATCGTGGTTGGGATGCTGTCATAGCCCATGATCCTGGCCACCTCCTCCACCAGGTCATCCTCGATGACGATGTCCGAGCGCCAGTAGGGGACTTTCATCCACACCGCCGACTCGCGCTTGCGCTCAGGGGCCGCATCGGGCTCTTGGGATCGCTCGAAGCCCAGCGAGGACAGTACCTTTTCCACCTTTTCGATGCTCAGATCCACGCCCAGGACCTGCTTGACGCGTCGCTTGCTGATCTTGACCACCGGGGGCTCTTTTCGGCCCGGGTAAAGGTCTACGAAACCCTTTGCGGCCTTGCCGCCGGCGACCTCTAGAATGAGCTGCGTGGCACGTCGAAGGGCCAGGGGCGCCAGCTCCGCACGGATGCCTCGCTCGAAGCGATACGACGCCTCGGTGCTGAGCTTGAGCGCAGAGGCGGTGCGTCTGCTGTTGACCGCGTCGAAGCTGGCCGACTCCAGGAGGACCGACGTCGTGCCCTCATGCATCTCGCTGTTGGCCCCTCCCATCACGCCGGCCAGGCCGATGGCGTCGTGAGCATCGGCTATGGTCAGCATCGGAGGCCTCAGTTTACGGGTCTGGCCGTCCAGAGTGATGAGCTCCTCGTCGGGGCGGGCCGCTCTCACAATGATTGTCCGCTCCTTCACCACATCGAAGTCGAAAGCGTGCAAGGGCTGCCCAAACTCCAGCATGACGTAGTTGGTGACGTCCACCACGTTGTTGATGGGGCGCTGTCCGGCCTTCGACAAAGTGTCCTGCATCCACCGTGGCGAGGGTCCGATCTCAACGCCGCTTATCAGGCTGGCGGTGTACCGGGCGCAGAGGCCGGGATCGGAGATCTCGATCTTGACCTGGTCCCCAATAGGTTCATCCGTTTCTGGGTAACCCAGGTCAGGCTCCTCCACGGCCTCACCTGTCAGGGCCGCCACCTCGTGGGCCACGCCCAGCATGGAGAGGCAGTCCGGTCTGTTGGGTGTAATCTCCACATCCAGGATGACATCACCCAGGTAGTCGGCGAGAGGAGTGCCCATTGGGGCGTCGGCGTCCAGGACCACGATGCCCTCGTGGTCCTCTCCCAGCCCCAGCTCAAGATCCGAGCAGACCATTCCGGCGGATACCACGCCCCTGATGGTGGCCGCCTTCAGCTGCTCCATGCGTCGAGAGCGGGGGCTGAACAGCATCGCCCCCTCTCTGGCGAAGACGACCGTCTGCCCGGCGGCTATGTTGGGGGCACCGCACACCACGGTAGCGGTCTCGCCGCCGCTTAGCTCGACGGTTGGGAGGGTGAGCTTGTCGGCGTTGGGATGCTTGTCCACTTTAAGCACTCGGCCAACGACGATCTTCTCCCTATCCCAGTCGCTCCCTATCTCCTCGACGCGGCCCACTTCGATGCCGGCCATAGTGAGGCGATGGGCGAGCTCCTTCGGCAGTATGCTCACCGGGACGTACTTCGTCAGCCAGGAAAGCGGTACTTTCATCTAGGTCCTAAAACTGCCGCAGGAATCGCAGGTCGTTGGCGTAGAAGAGACGTATGTCCTCGATGCCGTGCTTGAGCATGGCCATGCGCTCGATGCCCATGCCAAAGGCGAAGCCGGTGTACACGTCGGGGTCATAGCCTACCCCTTCCAGCACCTTGGGGTGGACCATTCCAGCGCCCAGCACCTCGATCCACCCCGTCTCCTGGCACACCCGGCATCCCTCGCCGGCGCATAGGAAGCAGTCGATGGCCATCTCAGCCCCAGGCTCCACGAACGGGAAATAGGAGCAGCTGAACCGGACCCGCCTCTCCTCTCCGTACATGTTTCTGGCGAACTCGTAGAGGGTGCCCTTCAGGTCCGCGAATGTAATTCCACGGTCCACGGCCAGCCCTTCGATCTGGTAGAAGTGCCACTCGTGGGTTGGGTCGGTGGCCTCGTATCGGTAGACCTTGCCTGGCACCACGATACGGATAGGTGGCTTCCTGTTCTCCATGACGCGGGCCTGTATAGGGGAGGTGTGGGTCCGTAGGAGCATGGGGTGGTCGCCGTTCTCATCGGTGTAGTCCACCCATAGGGTGTTCCACATGTCGCGCGCCGGATGGTCCTTCGGGATGTTGAGCATCTCGAAGTTGTAGTGTTCCCACTCCACCTCGGGCCCTTCAACGACCTCGAACCCCATGGAGGCGAAGATGCCGCATGTCTCGCGGACGGTCTGAGTTATTGGATGCAGTCCGCCAGAAACCACCGGCCGTCCTGGAAGGGTGACGTCCACGGCGCCGCGCCCTAGCCGGCTGGCGGCCTCAGCCTCCTTCAGCCCCTGAAGGCGGTCGTCTAGCCGGCCCTCCAGCTCGACCTTGGCCGCATTTGCCGCCGCTCCCATTATCCGGCGTGTCTCCGGCGGTAGCCCGCCCAGGCTCCGTAGGATCTGGGTAAGGTGTCCGCTGCGGCCCAGGTACGAGACCCGCCACTGCTCAACCTTTTCCGAGGTGTCGGCCGCCGCAAGCTCTTCGAGAGCCCGGGCCTTCACCTCTTCCACCTGGCTTACGGTCGTCTCCTCGGACATTTCCAGTCAACTGCCTCGCGAACTTGAACAAAAACACCTGTATGGCGTCATTATAGGTACGGCCTCAGAGGCCGGTCAAGGAAGTCGCGGACGGCGAACCCACCGTCCGCCCTAAACCCCCCGACAAGCTTCCGAGTGCGAGCCGCGGCCGAGGAAGGCAACCTTTTTGACACCACCACTTATGGAAGCATATAGTGTGGGCTACCCCGCCTCAAGTCGTTTCCCATGAGATTTGTTCTCCCGGCGCTCCTGGCAATTGCTACTGTTACCGCGGTCTCAGGCGGAGTAGTGCTCCTCGTCCGAGACCGGTCATCGAGCGGCGGAGTCGAGATCATCCTCCCCACCGCAACCTCCGAGTCCGTCGTCGATGTGAAGGTGTACCTCAGCGGCGCGGTTAAGGTCCCCGGGGTTTACGACATCGGAGAAGGCGCACGCCTGAGCGACGCCATCCAGGCGGCCGGCGGGCCGACCGAAGACGCCGACCTCACGGCCGTCAACCTGGCGATACGGGTGAAAGACCAGGACCACTGGCATATACCCAAAGCGGGCGAGGCGGTCGAGGCTCGACAGGGTCCGGAGGCAGCCCGGACCAGCGGTTCAGGCAAGCTGAACCTTAACACGGCCTCGGCAGAAGAGCTGATGGACTTGCCGGGGATCGGAGAAGTGAGAGCGGAGGCAATCCTGCGCTTTCGCGAGGCCAATGGCCCCTTGACCAGCCTCGAGGAGCTTCTGGCCGTAACCGGCATCGGTCCAACTATTCTGGAAGGCATCAGGGACCTCGTCGAGATACGCTGACCTTCGTACAGAAGTAACCTAACCTACGGTCGATCAGTCGAAATCACCGGCGCCAAGTTACTAAAATGCCTTGTCATTCCGGCCCACCCGTCTAAGAATAGTTAGCGGAGGTGGGCGATGCCACCGGAAGCAATCCGCGTGTCTGAGCTGTGGGGGCCTCTGTGGGCTCTAGGCGTCTTCATGGTGCTGACCCTGATAGCGGCCATCGCACAGGTCATATTTCAGGTCATCGTAAAAAGACGAACAGCCGCCGCGCCGGACGCTATTGACACCCAGATATTCGCCACGATAAAGGGCCCTCTGGTCCTCTTTCTCCTAATCCTCGGGCTTTTCCTGGGTTTCACTATTCTCACGGACCTGGAGAGCGATACATACGACGTTCTCGAAGGATGGGACGAATGGGCCCGTGGGGCTTGGACCGTGGTGGTAATTGCAGAGGTGGCTTACCTCGTTTCGCAGCTCACCCAGGTCCTGATATCCTGGTACGTGCGTACCCTTGCGGCTCGGACCGGTGCGGGAGTTGAGGCCAGGCTGCTTCCCCCGGTCAGGCGAATACTTCCGGTCGTGATCTACGCGGTCGCCGCCCTGGTGGCCCTGGACGGCCTCGACGTCTCCATCAGCCCCTTGCTGGCCGGTTTCGGTATCGGCGGCATAGCTGTGGCTCTGGCCGTTCAGCCTACCCTCAGCAACTTCTTCTCCGGGACGTACCTGGTTACCGAAGGAGAGCTCAAGGTGGGGGATTTCATCGAGTTAGACGGCGGTCCTTCAGGGTACGTAGAAGATGTGGGATGGCGCAGCACCAAGATCCGCAGCCGGTTCAACAACCTGGTGATCGTCCCTAACTCCAAGATGGCCGACACCATCGTGACCAACTACTATAGCCCGACGCCGGCCATGAACGTGATTGTAAACTGCGGTGTCAGCTATGACTCCGACCTCGCCCACGTGGAGATGGTCGCCACGGAGGTGGCCCGGCAGGTCATCGCCGAATCACCCCATGCCGTGACGGACACCGAGCCCTTTTTCGGCTTTTCAACCTTCGGCGACTCCAACATCGACTTCTGGGTCTTTGTACAGGCCGCCGACCGGATAGGCAGCTTCTCGCTGACAAGCGCGCTCATCAAGGGCATTCACGCCCGGTTCAACGAAGAGGGGATCGAGATAAACTACCCCGTGCGCAAGCTGTTGTCTCCGGCGTCCAACGGCCCCCCGCCAGTGTTACAGACACAGCAAAACGACTAAGACGGCCAACACCCCATGACCATCCTGGCCCTCGCCGCCGCCTGGCTGGTGGGCGTGTACCTCGCCCTAGAGTGGGATGTCTCCACGGCCCCTCTGGCGCTCTTCACCGCCGCCTCGCTGCTGATGGGCGCACTGGTCTTCACCCTCCGACGGTCCCCACTCCTGGCGCTGCTCCCACTAGCCCTGTTACTGGGGATTCTCCGGGTCGAGGTCCTCAGCGACGACGGCACGTTCTCGCTATCTCAATTCCACGGGAGCCGCGCGGTGCAGGTCCGGGGAGTCGCAATAAGCGACCCCGAGTCGGTGGGCAACGCCACCAGGCTGCGTCTGAGCGTAGAGGAAATCCTACTGGACGACGGGTGGACCGAGGTAAAGGGCGATACGCTGGTCACACTCAGAGAGAGCGCAGAACTGACGCGCAAACGCGACAGGCCCTACTTCCGTTATGGGGACCGGTTGTTGCTGGAGGGAGCCCTGAGTGATCCTCCAACCCTGGAGGATTTCGACTATCCCACGTACCTGGCCCGGCAGGGTATAGGCTCCGTAATGTCCTTCCCGGAGGCCACCTTGCTGGACGAAGGCGAGGGCAATCCCTTTTACCAGGGACTCTACACCGCGCGGCGTTCTCTGGGCCGGTCCCTTGCGGGTGTCCTGCCGGAGCCGCAGGCGTCGCTGGGTCAAGCTCTTCTGCTGGGTCTCCGCGGCACCCTCCCCGAGGGGTTGGTCAAAAACTTTCGTGACACCGGCGCATCCCATCTGTTGGCCATCTCCGGGTTACACGTCGGGGTACTGATGGGGATAGGGATCGCGGCGAGCCAGGGCATCTTCGGCAGGAGGCGGCAGGTCTATCTGATAGTACCTCTGGTTCTGGTCTGGCTGTACGCGCTCACCGCAGGTATGTCCCCTTCGGTAGCCCGGGCCGCCGTCATGGGGACCGTGTACATGGCCGCCCTTGGGCTGGGTCGGCCTAGAAGCGTGCTGCCGGCGCTCGGATTCGCCGCTGCGGTAATGGTGGCAATCAGTCCCAACGCGCTGCTGCACGTGTCTTTCCAGCTCAGCTTCGCCGCTGTGGCGGGGATCGCGTTGTGGGCAGAGCCTCTGGGGCGACTTCTCGGCGCCGTCGCCGAGCGAGATCCCGCCTCCGGCCCCACACCCACAGGGCTCAGGACGCTGGCGGCAAGCCTGGCAGCGGTGACCATCGCCGCGACCATCGCCACCCTGCCACTGGTCGCCTTCCACTTCCACCAGATATCGATTCTCGGAGTGCCCACCACGATCCTGGCCCTGCCCTCGCTGCCGGCGGTCCTGGTAACACAGGCGGCGGCCGGACTTGTGGGCCTTGTGAGCGAAACAGCGGCCGCGCCGTTTGCCTGGCTCGCCTGGCTGGCGACCTCATACCTAGAGGGTATTGTCAGCCTGCTCGCGCGTCTACCCGTGGGGTCCGTCGAAACCGGGCGGATCGCGCCCGGCCTGGTGTGGGCATACTACGGGCTACTGGTGGTGGTTTTCACATGGGCGGGTAGCAGGCGGACCGTGGGGCGGTGGATGCATCACGTTCCATCGCTCAAAGCAACTCCCAGTCCTCTAGCAAGGACCGTTGGCTGGTGGGCGGTGGCCGTGCTTATGTCGGTAAGCGCGCTGCTATGGATAGCCGCGCTCTCTCTACCCGACGGCAAGCTCCACATCGCCTTCCTGGACGTGGGACAAGGCGACGCAGTCCTCATCACGACTCCCGCGGGAAAGCAGGTCCTGGTGGATGGAGGCCCCGACCCTCTCTCGGCGGTGCGGGCGCTGAGCGACCGAATGGGGTTTCGGGACCGCACAGTGGAACTGGTGGTCCTGACCCACCCCCACGGCGACCATGTTACCGGCCTGGTGGAGGTGCTATCTCGGTACGGCGTCGAGCACATTGTGGAGCGGGAAATCCAGTTCGCGGGCGCAGTATATCAGGCCTGGCGGAAGGGGGTTGCGGAGGAGGGCGCAGAGGTTACCCAGGCCCAGAGGGGACAGGTGATCGTACTGGACGACGGGGTGTTCATACAGGTGCTCAATCCTCCGGACACGCTGCTACAGGGCACATCTTCCGACGAAAACAACGCCTCGGTGGTCATGAGGCTGGTCTATGGGGAAGTCAGCTTCCTCCTGACGGGGGACGTGTTCAGCGAGGTCGAGGCGAGCTTAGTCTCGAGTAGTGCGCCGTTAGACAGCGACGTACTGAAAGTGGCGCACCACGGCAGCCGCAGCTCATCGCTGGAGATCTTTCTGGACGCGGTGAGCCCCTCTGTCGCCATCATTTCATTGGGCGAAAGTAACCGTTTCGGCCATCCGCACCCGGAGGTGATGGACGCACTGCGGCAACGTGTGCCCGACGACATGGTCTTCCTGACCCGCGATAGTGGCACCATCGAGTTCATCACCGACGGCGAACGTCTGACGATGAAGACCGAACGGTGACCTTGCCGGACGGTGTGCTATACTCGCGTGCACGTTCGCCAGGGAGGGATGCTTTTGAATCGTGTCGACGGCCGCGCTCCAGACCAGCTCAGGCCGGTGCGGATAGAGCCCAACGCCCAGCTCTACGCCGAGGGCTCTGTGGTAATCGAGACCGGACGGACCCGGGTGCTGTGCGCGGCCAGCGTGGAGGACGGGGTGCCCCCTTTCCTGAAGGACGCCGGCCGGGGATGGGTGACCGCCGAGTACGGGATGCTCCCCAGGGCCACCTCGACGCGGTCTCCACGTGAGGTCTCCACTGGGGGACGCCGCGGACGGACACAGGAGATCCAGCGGCTGATCGGCCGTTCCCTGAGGGCTGCCATGGACCTAGAGGCGTTGGGCGCCCGCACGGTGACGGTGGACTGCGACGTGCTGCAGGCCGACGGCGGAACACGCACCGCCGCCGTAACAGGGGCGTACGTGGCGCTGTACCAGGCCCTCCAAAAGCTGGTAAACGACAAGACCATTAGCTCTCTCCCACTCAAGTGCGCCGTCGCCGCCACCAGCGTCGGCGTGTTAGACGGCCAGGTGCTGCTGGACCTCTGCTACGAGGAGGACTCCCAGGCCGACGCGGACTTCAACGTCGTGATGACAGACCGAGGTGAGTTCGTGGAGATCCAGGGAACAGCGGAGGGTCGGGCCTTCCCTCGCGCGGCCCTGGACGAGGTGTTGGCCCTGGCCCAGCGGGGAATTTCAGAGCTCTTCGAGGCTCAGAACGCGGCCATCAGGGGCCTCTGAGGGTGTGGCTTTGGCTCAAGACGAAGCCCGAAGTGTCGGGGTGCGGAGGAGGCGCCGCATTGACACTAGTTTCGGGCAGTGGGTATAATCGGCTGGAACCCTGAGCTACTTTCTATGCCCAAGCGAACGTACCAACCCCGAAAGCGACGGCGCGCCAGAGTACACGGCTTCAGAGCGCGGATGAGCACCCGTGGCGGACGTAACGTTCTGAGGCGCCGCATGTTCAAGGGCCGAACCCGGCTCACCGTGTGACTCTGGTTTCCTCTATCCAAAGTCCTACGGCCCATGCGCCGAAACCAGCGCCTCACTAAGTCAGACGATTTCAGGTTGGTACAGGGAGAGGGGCGCAGGGGCGCCGACAGCCTGCTGGTACTAGCAGTCCGGCCCAACGGCTTGGAGACGAGCCGGTTCGGCTTTTCCGTCGGCAAGTGGCTGGGGAAGGCGGTCGTAAGGAATACTATCAAGCGGAGGCTCAGGGAGGTGGCACAGTTGAGTCACGTACAGCCCGGATGGGACTTGGTCGTGATAGCCCGTAGGGAAGCGTCTTCCGCCGACTTTCGAAAACTCAGGCACTCTATGACGAATCTCCTCCGACGCGCGGGGGTCGAGATGGCTTCGCCGTAGGGCCTTTCATGACGCAAAAGCTGGCTCTCCAACTCATACGGCTGTACCAGTCGGCCATATCCCCATACGTGCGGGGCTACTGCCGCCACTCTCCATCCTGTTCCAATTATGCCCACGAAGCTCTCTCAACGTATGGCCCGGCAAAAGGGACCTGGTTGGCCGTGCGGCGTATCGGACGATGCCGTCCGCTCGGTACCAGTGGATACGACCCGGTCCCCTAGCCCGGCAGGTCCGTCCTCGTCGCGCGAACGTGTCCCCTCGTGGCTCTGCGCGCGCACCGGAGGAGGCAGAACGAGCTCCGCGTTAAGCCTCAACATACGCCTGATTTTTGCAATTCAGATAGTCCTTCTGCTGGTTGTGGCCGGGTGCGCCCAGATCTCCACGCCGAATGGTTCGCCCGCCGGCATAGTAGTCGGCGACGCCCTGATAATCGGGACGACGGCAGGTGAACTGGTGGCGCTGGACACCGAGACCGGGGAGACGCTGCGGAGCTTTGAGCTAAGAGGGGAGGTGGAGGACCGGGCTATTTACGGGACCCCCGCGGTGGCCGGAGAGAGGGTGTTCGTAGGCGGATACGACGGCGGGCTTTATGCCCTGACAACCGGCCTGGAACTTAAGTGGCACGAAACCATAGGGGAGGGAGAGCCGATCGTTGGAAGCCCGGTCGTGGTCGGTGAGACGGTGCTTGTGGGCTCTTCCGACGGGTACATGTACGCCTTCGACTACGACTTCGACTCCGACGAAGGCTCCGAGCGGTGGAGGTTCCCGACAGGCGGTAAGGTATGGGCCACGCCCACGGTGATGGACGGGGTCGTGTACTTCGGGTCGATGGACCACAACGTCTACGCCGTGCGCCTCGAAGACGGGACCAAGGTATGGGAGTCTCCAACCGACGGCTCAGTGGTCGCCAAAGTGCTGGTGATCAGGGACATAGTCTATGCAGGGTCGTTCGACGGCAACCTGTACGCGCTCGACGCCAAGACCGGGGAGGAGCTTCTGCGCTTTGAGGACGCCAAGAACTGGTACTGGGCCGATGCCGTCGCAACGGCCGACACCATCTACGCGCCGTCACTGGATGGCAATCTGTACGCCCTGAGCCTAGACACTCTAGAGCTGCAATGGCCTCCCCTGGAAACCGACGGACCGCTCATCGGCTCACCGGCGATCGTCGGCGACTGGATCGCGGTGCCCTCCAAGGACGGGTGGGTCTGGCTTGCCCGGCTGAAGAGCGGAGGCGGCCGACGTGAGTGTAATATCGAAAGCAAGGTCTACTCGTTGGAGGCGGACGGCGAAGTCGTGTACCTGGCGGCCAGCGACAAGTCTATCCGCGCTCTGAAAATCGACACGAACGGTGACCCGGACGAAGAGTGGGCCCGCTTCACCGACAGGGACGGGCCTGAGACGGGCGACCGAAACAGGCCCTGCTAGGGAGGACGTTGGGTTAATCGTGGAAGTTATCGGCGAGATATGGAACCAGATCATCATCCGGCCGATGATCAACAGCCTGATAGTTCTCTACCAGGTGTTCTTCAGCAACTTCGGCCTGAGCATCATTATCTTCACCGTGGCGATCCGCGGGATCATGTTCCCCCTGACGTTGAAGCAGAGCCGCCAGATAAAGGCCATGTCCGCGCTCCAGCCCAAGATCAAGGAGATCCAGGAGCGATACAAAAACGAGAAGGACAAGGTCTCACGGGAGACCCTGAGCCTCTACAAGAAGCAGGGCGTCAATCCGCTGGGATGTCTGGGGCCGCTGGCCATCCAGTTCCCCATCTTTATAGGGCTCTACCAGGCCCTGCGTCTAACCCTGCCCTCCACTCCCGAGAGGCTGACGAGCCTGGCCGAGAAGCTGTACTCGGGGCTCCCTCTGGTGCACCGGGCCGTGCCGCTGGACAGCAACTTCCTGGGAATGGACCTAGCGAGGGTCTCGTCCGAACTGGGCGCCGCCGGAATGCTGCTGGCGTTTCTGGTGGGCGGCTCCATGTGGGCCATGCAGAAGATGACCGCCACGCCGGCCGCCGACCCGCGACAACAGTCCACCACCAGGATGATGCTGTGGATGATGCCGATCATGTTCGGGTTCTTCACCCTGTCTTTTCAGGCCGGGCTTGCAGTGTACTGGGTAATCTCAAACATCGTAGGTATCGCGATCCAGGGGTTCGTCACGGGCTGGGGGCCCCTGGAATCCGTGCTCTCTTTCCGACGTTCCGAGCAACCGGCCGCGGCGGAGGCGTTGGTATCCCCGGCGAAGGAGGTGGCAACCGATGAAGACGATAGAGATAACGGCCAAGACGCCCGAAGAAGCCATAGAAATCGCCCTAAAGGAGCTAGACGCAGATCGCGCAGAAGTCGAAATAGACGTCGTTAGCCGGGGGAAAACCGGCCTCCTTGGCCTGGGCAGCGAGCCCGCCCGGGTTCGCGTTACGCTGCTGGAAACCCCCACGGACGTGGTAAAGATCGGCACCGGCATCCTTGAAACCCTCATCTCCCACATGGGTGTCGACGCCGTCGCCAGCCTCAAAAGTGCGCAGGGCGACGAGTTTGGGGGACCCGTCTTCGACATCGACGGAGACGACTCTGGTCTCTTGATCGGCCGACGTGGGGAGACCCTGAGAGCCCTCCAGCTCCTGGTGAATCTTCTAGCCTCTCGAAAATTGGATACCAGGACCACTATTATGGTCGACGTGGCCGGATACCAGGAGAAGCGCATCAAGTCGCTTACCAGCCTCGCCGGGCGCGTCGCCCAGCGGGTCTCGGCCACCGGACACCCTATCGCCCTGGAACCCATGCCTCCTAACGAGCGACGAATCGTCCACCTGGCCCTCGCCGACCATCCCGAGGTCGTCACCGAGAGCACAGGGGACCGCGAAGGACGACAGGTAGTGGTGGCCCCCAAAGGGGAGTAGCCACGCGGAAAAGACGTCCCCGCGCCCTGGAAAGGGCGATAACCGCCGAATCCCCCACAAGGGCGGGAAGGACGGGATCAGCCCAGGGCTGAAACACCGACGGCAACAATGGAGAATTCCGGGGTAACGCCTCCCGATTTCCTCGCCATAGGTCACGTCACCAACGACCTGTCGCCGGATGGAAACAGGTTCGGCGGGGCGGTGTTGTACGGGGCCCACACCGCGCGCAAGATGGGACTAGTGACCGCCGTGGTCACCAGCGCCTCTGCCGACCTGGACCTGGACTCAGCACTGCCGGGTATCCTGGTCCACTCGGTGCCATCCCGCGAAAGCACCACATTTGTAAACACCTACGAGAGGGGCATCCGTAAGCAGGCCATTCGCGGCGTCGCGAGCCCCGTCGTCCCCTCGGACATCCCCGAACCGTGGCGCTTATGTCGACTGGTAATGCTAGGGCCCGTCGCGGACGAGGTAAGCCCTCGGCTAGTAAGGCATTTCCCCCGGGCCACGGAGATGGCGGTGATCCAGGGCTGGCTCAGGCAATGGGACCACAACGGGAACGTGAGTCGGCGACGTTGGAGCGGGACGGAGGTGTTACCCCATGTCGATGCAGCCGTGGTCTCGCTGGATGACATACCCGACCACCGGCCGACCGAGGCCTGGAAGGACCTGGCACCCGTGCTAATCGTGACGATGGGACAGGAGGGCGCAAGGGTACATTTCAAAGGGGCCTGGCACGACGTAGAGCCATTCCCAACGTTGGAGGTCGATCCCACCGGCGCGGGGGATGTGTTCGCGGCGGCATACCTTATCAGATACCTTGAGACGGGCGACCCTCTGACGTCGGCCCGCTTCGCAAGCTGCGCCGCCAGCTTCTGTGTCGAGGCGCCGGGAACGGAGGGCATACCAACGCGCGCGCAGGTAGAGGAGCGCCTCGCGGCAAGGGCGACAACGGGGCCGACTTAACCCGGTGGCCCCTCGCGCTGATATCCCTACCGCACGGTCACCGAGCCGTTAGAGGTTTTGATAAAGAGCTCCGCATCCCCGTTGCCTATCACCCCGACCAGGTGGTTCGCATCTCCCGTCGACGTCGTCAGAACCGGCAGATCGCTGGTCACCGAGCCATTGCTGGTAGATGCGTCTAGCTTCAAGCTCGGCTCTCCCTCCAGGGTCACGGTCACGCTGCCGTTGGAGGTCCTCAGCCGGTTCTTGCCACCCGAGAGCATCTCCCCGTTGAAATCGATGGACCCGTTGCTGGTTTCAACGTCAAAGGCGCCCTTGGCTCCCTGCACGACCACGTCTCCATTGGAAGTCCCTAGTATTCCCGTTCCCTCTACGCCGGTAAGCTCAATACCCCCGGTTTTGGTGCGCAGCTCCACATCCGTCTTTGGGGGAACGGTGACCTGGATATCGGCGCTTGGGCTCCTACCAAAGGTAAATATACCGGACCCTTTCTCATCGACCTCGACCGTGACGGTGTCGCCGTCCTGGGCAACCAGGTACTCAAGCTTACTAGGTTTTATCAACGCCGCCTGAACGCGAATTGTGTTATCGGAGCCTGCGATGACCACGATGCTCCCGTTTTCACCGTCCACCAGCAGCCTGGGGTCCGCTCCAACGGTGAAGCTGTCGTCGTGGGTCGCAAGGGGCTTCGCGATCTCATCGTCACACGCGACGGCGAGGAAAAGCAGGGCGCCGAGCAAGACTAAGCCTGCGAGCCGAGGGACGAGGAGTTTCTCCATTGAATCGAGGGCCGACGGGGTTCGAGCGTTCACCGGGGCGCAGGCGCTTCTATCTGATCGAACCCGGTGTAGGGCCGCAGTACCTCCGGGATGACGACCGAACCATCGGGCTGCTGAAAATTCTCTAGAATGGCGATGATGACGCGCGGAAGGGCCAGCCCGGAGCCGTTAAGAGTGTGTACGAGCCTCGGTCGAGCGCCCTCCTCAGGCCTGTAGCGAATGCGGGCGCGACGGGCCTGGAAGTCGGCGCAGTTCGAGCAGGAGCTTACCTCCAGCCACTCCTGGCTTCCAGGTGCCCACATCTCCAGGTCGAAGCTCTTTATGGAGGCAAAGCTCAACTCGCCCGTGCACAGCTCCAGTGCGCGATAGGGTATGCCCAGGCGGGCGCAAACGTCCTCGGCGTCGGCCACTAGGGCATCGAGGGCCGCATCCGATTCCTCGGGCTGGACAAACTTGAACATCTCCACCTTCTCGAACTGGTGCACTCGCTTGATTCCCCTGGTGTCCTTGCCCGCGGCGGCCTTTTCCCGTCGGAAGCAGGGCGTATGGGCCACGAAGCTGATGGGGAGTCGGCCGGGCGGCAGGATCTCATCGCCGAACAAGCTGTTCACAGGCGCCTCGGCCGTCGGAATAAGCCAGAGATCGTCCTCTTCATCGTGGTACATGGTGTCGGCGAACTTGGGGAGGTGTCCACTGCCGGTCAGAGTGTTGGAGTTGACCAGCGCGGGAAGGTACATCTCCTGGTATCCATGCTCCGTCGTATGCAGGTCCAGCATCCATGAGATCAGAGCGCGCTGGAGCCTGGACCCTCTGCCCTTTAGGACGAAAAACCGCGAGCCGGATATTTTCGCTCCCCGTTGAAAATCAATGATGTCCAGCCTCTCACCAAGTTCCCAGTGGGCCAGCGGCTCGAAGGAGAAGTCGGGCGGCTCGCCTACCGTCCGGACCACGACGTTGCCTTCCTCATCTCCACCGTCTGGGACATCGTCGCGAGGGATGTTGGGCACGGTAAGAAGGAGGGCGTCCCCCTCCTCCTCAGCCTGCCTGGTGTCCTGCTCGACGGCCTTGATCCGAGAGCGAAGCCGCCTCATCTCATCGATTAGCTCGGGGGGGCGCTCCTTGGTCTGCCCTAGCTCCCTGCTCACCTCATTGCTGCGGGCGCGCAGCTGGTCCCCCTCGGCGATGAGCGCACGGCGGCGCGTGTCTAGCTCGAGGATCCGGTCGATGGGCGCATCTTCCCCTCGCCTCTCCACGCCATGCCTCACCAGGTCCGGCTCCCTGCGTATCAGCTCAATATTTATCACAGGGCGTCTATCGCCTTTCGTCTAACCAGCCACTTTTCCCGCCCACGGTGAGCCTGCGGTATTGGGAATAACAAGCTAACCCCTGAGTATCTCGCGCAACCTCTTGGCGATGGCCTTCTCATCGCCTTCGGCGAGAGTGGGCATCCTTATCACGAAAGCCTCCTCTTCATCCATCTCGTCCGGGTCGAACTCGAGAGTCTCACGGACCCAGATACTAGGGCTGCCGTTGCGAAGCTCGCCGATCACGTCTTCGGCACTCTTGCCGGCTAGTTGTGAATCGACCCGCACGAGCAGTCCCTCGGCGGGTCCATCGGTGGGGTGGTACTCCATCTCGATGCCCGGAATCCCGTCGAGGTCGTGCCGGAGGGAGGATATCCGCGCCTCGTAGCGAGCGTACCGGTCCTCATGGTTCATGGTCAGCCACTCTCGCAGGGCCGCGTAAACGGCGATTACGTTCCGGCGGTCCAGCTTCATGGCCCTGGCAAAGGACCGGACTGTCGTAGCCTCGAACCCGATGAAGCTGTTTAACCGGGCGGCCTCCACGTACTCCTTCTTTCCCGTGAGCATGCCGCTGGAGTTGATGGCGCCGAAGTACTTGGCCCCGTAGCACACCAGGTCGGCGCCCATTTTTGCGAACTTGCTCATGTTCTCGATGGGATACACCCGCGGGGCGGCGTCCACGATAATCGGGATATTGCGGGAGTGACCGATCTCGATGAGCTGCTCCAGGGATAGCGCTCCCTGCCTGTTACCCTTTGGGACCAGATAGTGTATTCCGGCCGTCTTGGGACCGATCGCCGCCTCGATGTGCTCGGGCCGGGTCCCGTTAGCCTCACCTACCTCTATCAACTTGCCGCCTGGTATGGTGACGCACCTGTCGTACTTGATGCGGAGCTGCCGCTGGATGATGAATTCATGGGGCATTCCGGTGACATCCGGGATACGCTCCACCTTCTCCGCATCTGTGCCCGTCATTAACCCGGCGGCGCCAACGGCGAGGGCCGCCGCGCACCCTGATGTGACCAGGACGTCCTCGACGCCCAGCATCTCCGCTATCCACTCGCCGACCCTATCCAACAACTCGCTCATGTCGAAGTAGTGGTCGTCGATCTCATCCATGATTGAGCTAACGGCCGGGGAAGGGGTATTGCCGCCCAGCAGCGTCCTGAATCCCTGCGCGTTAATCACCGGTGTAAGCCTCAGCTCCTCCCAGATTTTAGTCATTAACCCCTCCTACAAGGTATTTTAAGGTGTTTCGATTAACTCGTCGCTTATTCTATGCGCCTCCGGTTAACCGCTCAAGCCCGTGTCCCGACCCCTGGTATAATCCGGGGCGGACCCACTTCACACAGATTGGAGGACGGCCATGCGCCTCGAAGGAAAGGTCGCGTTAATCACGGGGGCCGCGGCAGGCATTGAGGGTGAGCTGATGGGGTTCGGCGGCGCCTCGGCTCGGCTCTTCGTCCGCGAGGGGGCAAAAGTGGTCCTCTCCGACATCAACGAGGCGTTGGGTGAGAAGACCGCCGCCCAGATAAGGGAGGGCGGAGGTGACGTCGTGTTCGTGCGGCTGGACGTAACCCGGGAGGAGGACTGGACAAGCGCGGTCGAGAAGACGGTGTCCACCTATGGACACCTGGACATCGTGGTCAACAACGCCGGCATCGGCATTGGGGGCCCGATGGAGCAGACCACCGTCGAGGAATGGGACAACATGATGGACATCCACGCAAAGGGGGCGTTCCTGGGGACCAAGCACACGGTGGCCGAGCTGCGGAAGGCTGGAGGCGGGTCGATCATAAATATCTCGTCCATATACGGAATAGTGGGCAGTCCCTACGACACCCCTTCCTACTTTGCCGCCAAGGGAGCGATCCGCACCTTCACCAAGGCGACCGCCATACAGTACGCAAAAGACGGTATCAGGGTCAACTCGGTGCATCCCGGATTCGCCATGACTCCCATGATTCATGTGGACCCCCAGGAACCCGAATACCAAGAGTGGCGGCGTGAGAGGATTCCGCTGGGCCGGCTGGCGACGGCGGACGAAATCGCATACGGCATCCTGTACCTGGCGTCCGATGAGTCATCGTACGTCACAGGCTCCGAGCTGGTCATCGACGGGGGCTGGACGGCCCAGTAATGGACTGGAGGTCTCTATGACCCTATGGCCGGTGATACTCTGCGGCGGGCAAGGCACCCGTCTGTGGCCGCTCTCCCGCGAGGGGTATCCCAAGCAATTCCTGTCGCTGGTAAGCGACCGCACCCTGCTGCAGGACACCATCAGCAGGCTGGATGGGTTGGAGAGCGTGGCGGCGCCGGTGGTGGTCTGCAATGAGGCCCACCGATTTCTGGTGATGGAACAGATCGCCGAGCTCGGCAGGTCCGCCTCGATCACGGTCCTGGAGCCGGTCTCCCGCAACACCGCTCCCGCTCTGTCCCTGGCGGCCCTGGCCCTGGCCGACGTGGCCGAAGGCGATGACCCGGACCCGGTTATGCTGGCCATGCCGGCGGACCACATCGTCCGGGACGTGCCCGCGTTCCAAGCCGCGGTGTGTGAGGGAGTGCTACCGGCCGAGAAAGGCTGTCTCGTCACGTTCGGCATCGTTCCCTCCGGACCCGAGACCGGCTACGGCTATATCAGGAAGGATGCGCCGGCTGGAGGCCAGATGTTCACCGTCTCCGCATTCGTGGAAAAGCCGGACGCACCCACGGCCCAGACGTACATGGACTCGGGGGAATACCTCTGGAACAGTGGCATGTTCATGATGCGCGCTTCCGTATGGCAACAGGCGCTGGCGCACTATCGCCCCGACATCGCCGAGGCATGCAGGGCGGCCTATGAGCGAGGGCACATGGACAATGGCATCTGCCGTCCTGATCGCAGCCTGTTTACCCGGTGCCCCAGCGAGTCGATAGACTACGCCGTCATGGAGAAGGCCGCGGGCGACCCTGAGTGGGGTTCCGTGCATGCCCCTTCCGTGGTGGTGGCCCTGGACGCGGGGTGGTCGGACGTGGGCTCGTGGTTTAGCCTTTGGGACAAGGGCGCAAGGGATGCCCAGGGCAACCTCATCCAGGGCGACGTGTACGCCAACTCAGCCCGCAACAACCTGCTGCTTGCACAGCACCGTCTCCTGGCCGCGGTCGGCCTGGAGGACACAGTGGTGGTCGAGACGGCCGACGCGGTGCTGGTGGCCCCCAAAGACCGCGCTCAGGAGGTAAGAGAGTTGGTCGCCCTGCTCAAGGCCGAGGGGCGCTCCGAGCAGGCACAACACCGCAGAGTGCATCGCCCTTGGGGCAGCTACGAGGTCCTGCAGGCGGGCCCAGGCTTCCAGGTCAAACAGCTCACCGTCACGCCTGGCGCGGCCACGTCGCTGCAGAGTCATCAGCACAGGGCAGAGCATTGGGTCGTCGTGAGCGGCACCGCCAAGGTCGTCCGGGACGATGAGGTGACCCATCTCTCCGAGAACGAGTCCACCTTCATCCCTCTCGGGGCGGTCCACAGGCTGGCAAACCCGGGCGAGACCACCCTGGAGGTGATCGAGGTGCAGCTGGGCAGCTACCTTGGCGAAGACGACATCGTCCGCCTGGAGGACGATTACAACCGACACCAAGAGGGCTGAAACTTATCTAAGGTCCATTTCAAATTCCACCGCGCGGGGTTGGGCACCGTGGGACGCCGTCCGGGGCGGGCTGGGTGGGAATAACTACCCTGGGCGGAGGGTTTGCTCTGATAACCGGAGGAGGCGGGTGGGTGTGACCACCCTGGACTGGTGAGGCCCCTACCGACCAACCAGCCGCTTGAAACAGACAGCGGGCGCCACCAGTATAAGTACCCCATGATAATAGACTTCCACACCCACATATTCCCCCCATGGCTCCAAGACCAGCGAGAGCGGTACCTGGAGCGCGACACCACCTTCGGTGAGCTCTACGCCGACCCCAAGGCCAGGCTGGCCACCGCCGATGACCTGGTGGGGGCCATGGACGAAGATGGCGTCGACGTCTCCGTGACCATGGGAATCGGCTGGACTGACGAGGGGCTCGCCCGGGAGGCCAACGACTACATCATCGAGTCGGTGCGGCGGTACCCTGACCGGTTGGTGGGCTTCGGGGGCGTCAACCCCGCCTGGGGTGAGCGCGCGGCCCGCGAGGCGCGGAGGTGCGCCGAGGCTGGCCTCCGCGGCGTCGGTGAGCTGCACCCCGACACCCAGCGGTTCGACCTAGGCGACCGGGCCACCATGGCACCGCTGATGGAGGCCGTTCAGGCGCACAGGCTGACCCTGACCGCCCATTCGTCCGAGCCGGTGGGCCACCTTTACCGGGGCAAAGGCGAGACCAGGCCTGAGGTCGTGTGGCGGTTCGTACAGAACTTCCCCGGCGCCACCGTCGTCCTGGCCCACTGGGGCGGCGGCCTCCCCTTCTACGCACTCATGCCCGAGGTGACCGAGGCACTGAGCAATGTTTACTTCGACACCGCCGCCTCAGCGTTCTTGTACACACCCCGGGTCTTCCCCGTGGTGGCGTCACTGGTGGGCGCGGACAAGGTCCTGATGGGCAGCGATTATCCCCTGCTGCGGACCAGCCGCCTAGTACAGCAGGCCAAGGACTCGGGGCTGGCGGCGGCAGACGCCCAGAAAGTGCTGGGAGACAACGCGGCGCGGTTATTGAAGCTAACCGGCTGAGGGCCTACTCCGCGCGCTTTGGGCGGACGATGCCGAAGGAGCTGGTGTAGCCGTGCAGGAATGTGGAGCCGCCGACCGGTCCGATCTCGCCGTTGCAGAAGAATCCCGTCAGGGGAATGTGGCCCACGTTCTCGCGGAACATGTTCGTGTCATGGTCAGGGGCACCGTAGAGATAGGAGCCGCGGCCCATGCAGGAGAACAGCAGAGCGCCGGACTCTCCGTCTACTGAGTGGTCCGGTGGCGTACCTGGTTAAGAGCGCGTCCAGGTCTTGAGCGGACGTCTGCGCGTCCCGCAGGTGGAACTGGACCGTCTGACCTTCCTTGAGGAGTTCCCCGACGGCCAGCGCGCCGAGTCTGTTGTCGACGCCGATTATGTTGCGTATTAGGAAGTCGCCGAGCTGGGGCGATTCGTTCAGCTCGTCCATGACGACGCCGAGGAAGAGCGAATGCTGCGCCAGCTCTCGGTCGCGCTCGCCCAGGGATTGGAACGTCTCCCTGAGCACCTCCATGGGAGTATGGCCGTCCATCTCCAGCAGCACGTTCTGGCGGCATGAGGTAATGGTCAACGGCTCGCCGATCGGCCTGCAGCCCTGCGCGACAATGGTGTCCACCGCCACCTCTCCGTGCAACGCTACTCCCACTACCCCCGACTGGTGGACATTCCCACAAAGATAGAGGGCGTTGCCGCCCGGCTCGTGGGCGCCGCTGGCAAGCCCTCCGATCTTGACGCTGCCTGGAAACGCGAAGTCCAGCCCCATTAACAGGCTCTCTCCGCGCATGCTAAAGGGGTCCGCCAGCAGGATGAACTTGGGATCTTTGTCGGCGCGGGTGCCCACCAGCTCTTCCCACTTGTCAGGTCCCGCATCGGCGTCCGGCAGGTCGTCATCATCGACGTGAAAGGCGACCATCTCCACATCGGGCAGATGCGCGACCGAGACGGCGAATCCTGGGCGGTGCTCCACCTCCCGGCCGGCGCCTATAACGCCTCCTCCAGAGCAGCCGAGGAGCAGAGGTTCCCCGATGTGGCGGCGGACGAGGCCTGGCACCGACTCGTACACCGGGGAATGATGCGCAGAAACGAAGACGATGGCCAGGTCTGGCGTCTGGTCGTCGTCATCGGCGTGGAGCTCCTCGGCGCACTCCGCGACGGCGTCGGCCAGGGAGGGGTTATCGGATACTGCGGAGCTCCACTTCATGAGAATACCTCAAGCTCACACGCCTAAACGGACCGCTCCATTGTAACAGAGGCCCTGCCGCTTAAGCTGCTCGCCCTGAGCCTACCGAAGGGCACACCACCCCAGGCTTGTTGTTCCCACCCGACCCGCCCCGAACGGCGTCAGAACCTGCCCCACCCACAACCAGGTCCTTCGTTGAAAACGGAGCTAGGAGCTCTAGTCGGCGATGGCCGCCTCTACCGGCCGACGGCCGGCGAGGACCTTCTTGAGGTACTGGCCCGTGTAGGAGTGCTCAAGCTGGGCCACCTGCTCGGGCGTGCCCTCGGCGATGACGTAGCCGCCCTTATCGCCGGCGCCGGGGCCCAGGTCGATGATCCAGTCGGCGCTCTTGATCAAGTCTAAGTGGTGCTCGATGAGGATCACGCTGTTGCCCGCGTCGACCAGGCGATGCAGCACCCGCATCAGGTGGGCGCAGTCCTCGAACGACAGGCCGGTGGTGGGCTCGTCCAGTATGTACAGGGTCTGGCCGGTGGCGCGCTTGGACAGCTCGGTGGACAGCTTGACGCGCTGGGCCTCGCCTCCGCTGATCTGCGTGGCTGGCTGGCCCAGCCGGATGTATCCCAAGCCCACTTCGTTCATGGTCTCAAGCTTGTTCCTGATCCTGGGGATGTTGGCGAAGAACTCCAGGGCCTCCGAGACGGTCATGTCCAGCACGTCGGCTATGTTCTTGCCCTTGAACCCGATCTCCAGCGCCTCCCGGCTGTACCTCTTGCCCTGGCACACCTCGCATGGCACGGTCACGTCCGGCAGGAACTGCATCTCGATGTTTATGTAGCCGTCACCAGTACACGCCTCGCAGCGACCGCCCTTGACGTTGAACGAAAACCGGCCCGGCTTATAGCCACGCGTCCTGGCCTCTGGCATCGTCGCGAACAGCTCGCGAATAGGAGTGAAGGTGCCGGTATAAGTGGCAGGGTTGCTTCTGGGTGTGCGCCCGATGGGAGACTGGTCGATGTTGACCACCTTGTCGATATCCTCGATGCCCTCTATCCCATCGCAGTCGCCCGGCCGGTCTTTGGACTTGTAGAAGTGCTGCGCCAGCTTCTTGAACAGGATCTCGTAGATGAGGGTGCTCTTGCCGGAGCCCGACACGCCGGTGTTGCAGACCAGCTTCCCCAGGGGGATGCAGACGTCCGCATTCTTTAGGTTGTTCTGCCGGGCTCCCTTTATCGTTATGTGTTTCCCATTACCTGGACGTCGCTCGGAGGGCACCGGGATCGTCCGGGCCCCGCTGAGGTACTGGCCTGTCGAGGACCTCGTGGACTTGACTAACTTGTCAATGGATCCGGACACCACCACGTGACCACCTTGCTCACCGGCGCCGGGGCCCAGGTCGACGATGTGGTCGGCCGCCCTCATGATGGCCTCGTCGTGCTCCACGATCAGAACCGTGTTCCCAAGGTCGCGAAGGTCGCGAAGCGTCTGAATTAGGCGGGCGTCATCTACCGCATGCAGCCCTATGGAGGGCTCATCGCAAACGTATAGGACACCCATGAGGCCGGAGCCGATCTGAGTCGCCAGCCGTATGCGCTGGGCCTCACCTCCGCTCAGCGTGGACGCCGTCCTATCGAGGGTCAGGTAGTCAAGCCCGATGTTAAGCAAGAACCGCAGGCGGGCATCGATCTCCTTCAGGATCTGACGAGCGATGGCCATTTCTCTTTCGGTTAGCACCTCTGGGACGGGGCCCACACCGTCGGTGGAGACGGCTTCGTCAGGGGAGACCTCGGTCTCGCCGCCGATACCGTGAACCCAGGCCTGTGCCTCCCCGATGGCCTTGCCTGTGACCTGGATGATGTCCAGTCCGCAGACGGTAACCGCCAGCGCCTCCGGCTTTAGCCGCTGACCTTTGCAGGCCTGGCACGGTCTCGAGGCCATATATCGCTCGATCTCGGAGCGAACGTAGTCGGACTCGGTCTCGCGGTACCGGCGCTCCAGGTTATTGACCACGCCTTCAAAGGTAGTCTCCCACTCATACGTGTGGCCGGCGCGGGTGAGATGCCTCATCGTGGTCGTCTTGCCCTTGTTGCCATACAAGATGATGTCCAGGTGCTTCTTCTTGAGCTTGCTCACCGGCACACGGGTGGAGAAGCGGTAGGCCGTGGCGACCGACTCCAGGAGGCTGGCGAACCAAGGACTTTGCGTGCCCGCTCGCACCCAGGTCTCGACGGCCCCTTCAGCAAGACTCAGCTTCTTGTTGGGAAGGATCAGGTCCGGATCGACCTCGAGTCTGTAGCCAAGTCCGGTGCACTCGGGGCAGGCCCCATGCGGGTTGTTGAAGCTGAAGGTACGCGGCTCGAGCTCTCCGAAGCCCAGATTGCAGTGGACGCAGGCGAACTGCTCGGAGAACAGCTGCTCATCGCCATCTTGTACGGAGACAAGAACGATTCCGCCGGCCATCTTGAGGGCCGCCTCAACAGAGTCGGCGACGCGAGTCGGCTCGGCGCTGTCACCCACCACCAGCCGGTCAACCACCACTTCGATGGTGTGCCACCGCTTCTTGTCCAGGTCGAAGGTCTCGGATAGGTCGCGGTTGTCACCGTTGACGCGTACGCGTACGAACCCCGACCGTCTAGCCTCCTCGAACACCTCCTTGTGCTCGCCCTTCCGCCTTCGGACCATGGGCGCCATGACCTGTATGCGACTGCCTTCAGGCAGGGCCAGGATAGCGTCCACGATCTGCTGCACCGTCTGCTTTTGCACGGGACGCCCGCAGTTGTAGCAGTGAGGACGCCCGACCCTTGCGAACAGCAGCCTGAGGTAATCATAAATCTCGGTGACGGTGCCCACGGTGGACCGGGGGTTATGGGACACGCCTTTCTGGTCGATGGAAATGGCCGGTGATAAGCCCTCGATGTAATCCACGTCGGGCTTGTCCATGCGCCCCAGGAACTGGCGGGCGTAGGCCGACAACGACTCCACGAACCGACGCTGCCCCTCTGCGTAGATGGTGTCGAAGGCCAACGAGCTCTTGCCCGAGCCGGACACACCGGTGATCACCACCAGCTTGTTGCGGGGGATTGTAACGTCTATGTTTTTGAGGTTGTGCTCGCGCGCGCCCCGGACAACGATGTTCTCCAGCGGCAATTCTATGAATCCTCCAAGGGTTTGGCGACGCGACGGCCAGGCTTCATTCTATCAGTGCGAGGCCACATATGGCAGAGGTGTCCTTTGAGGGCTAGCCCGTTATATGGTATACTCGATCCCTTATTGGTGCGGTGCGGGTCGTTTTTCCCTGGGCGTTTCGAGGGCTATTAGCAGACCGTACCGTCCACAAAGTTTGAGCCTGGAGCGCTATTTGTCGTACGTAAAGCTACGAGAGGGAGAGGACCCGGATGGCCTGTTGAAGCGATTCCAGTCGTCGATGCAGCGGTCCGGCATCCTACGCGACCTCAGAAACCGGCGCTTCTTCCGCACCAAGGGAGAGCAGGAACGGCTCGACCGCCAGCGGAGCCTCCGACGCCTCCGACGTAAACGCAGGCGGCCGACGACGTAGGTCTCTTGCCGGTAGCTGGTATATCCGCCGACTAATAGCCCCGATTCTTCCGCTTAAGACGACGAATTGGTCGACGCTCCGGTCAAACCTGGCGCGGACATCTCTGACCTTGCACCTTCTGCCGCTTCCTAATGGCCTCTCCTCGGGGCATCGCGCGGCGAGTCTAGCGCATCTTAAAGGTATGAGATGTGTATTCCCCCAGGCGTTTCCCAACGGCCCTCTGTCTGGTCCAGATACTAACTTTAGACCTGGACCAGTTTCGGGGGGCAGATCACAAGCTTTTCCTGAGTCAGGCCTCGAAGGAGGAAGTGCGAGATGTTTAGGCCAGCGCACTATCTGATTATCGCAGCCATCGTTGCCGCGTTGGCCTTGAGCGCGTGTGGCGGTGGAGACGATGATGCGCCCGCGGCGACCGTCGGGTCTACATCGGGTGTCCTCTCTACAGTCGAGGTCGCCAAGACCCTGACCCCCTCCGTCGTACACATAGGGGTCCAGCTTCTGGCGACGGACTCCCTCAATCAGCCACTGCCGGGTGGCGGAGTCGGCACGGGCGTCATTCTCAACGAGGATGGCTACATACTCACCAATAATCACGTCATCGGCGGAAGCGTACAGATTACCGTTACCCTGAACACCGGAGAAAGCTATCCCGCCGAGCTGTTGGGCGGAGACTTCCAGACCGACCTTGCGGTACTTCACATCGACGCCGATGGCCTCCAGCCCGCCGTGATTGGCAACTCGTCGGCGCTGCAGATCGGCGAAGACGTCATCGCCATAGGACACGCCCTGGGACTACAGGGAGGACCAACCGTCAGCAAGGGGGTCATAAGCGCCTTGGGCCGCTCTCTCGACACCGACCAGGTGACGACGATGATCGACCTGATCCAGACCGACTCCGCCATCAATCCGGGAAATAGCGGCGGGCCGCTGGTCAATACACAGGCGGAGGTTATCGGGATTAACACCGCCATCCTGCAGGGCACCCAGGGCATTGGGTTCGCCATCAACATCGACGACGCCACTGTAGTCGCGTCGCAGCTAATCGACCGTGGCTACGTCGATCGCGGCTTCTTGGGCATCTCCCCCTTCAACCTGACGCCCGCCCTGGCCAGCCAGGCGCCTTTCGCCCTTCCGGTCACCGCGGGCGTCCTCGTTGCCAGAGTGATTCCGGGAGGCGCTGCCGAGGTGGCCGGCCTACAGGAGTTTGATGTCATCGTAAAGCTGGGAGACGACTCCATCTCCAACACGGGCGAGCTGTCCAAGTTCCTCTTGAACCACCTACCGGGCGAGACGGTCCATTTCGAGCTGTTCAGGGGCGAAGACCGGTTCGAGGGCGAGGTCACACTGGGAGAGCGCCCACAGGGATAACCTGCGTCTGCTTCGGTGGGCCGGGGCCGGCGACGCCCATCGACTGTCCGCTGGCCCACAACCACACATGTTTTGGGGCGCCTTTGGCTTTTTCGTTCATGTCCCTTGTCCCAAACTCAAGCTATGCGCCGTCTTATACCACGCCTATCCCATAGCATAGCCGTTCGTCGGTAAAAAACCAGCCCAAAATTCATGGGCTTAAGGCTTGCAGTCTTTTGCGACGCCCATGCTAGAATCCTCCACGTGCCCCCCGCGAGCTTGTGACCTGGATTCGGCGTGCGCGCCTGTGGTACGGGCTTCCTGGGCAAGTCCCTTAGTAAAGTGAGTCGCCCCATGATCACGCAAAACACCAAGAAGGTTTGGGAGGCCGTCCTGGGTGATCTGCAGATGCGAGTCACCCGCCCGAGTTACGAGACCTGGTTGAGAGACACCGAGGGCTTATCTCACTCGGAGGGCGATTTCGTTATTGGTGCCCCCAACACTTTTGTGGCCGAGATGTTGGAGCAGCGAATGTACTCGCTCATATGCCAAGCCCTTGAACGCGTTACCGACAGTCGCGTCGACGTCCGTTTCCAGGTGCTGCCCCAAGAAGGCGGGGCCTACCCGGCCGACGGCGATGGCGCCAACGGCCCCGAGGCAACCATAGTTGGCGGAAGCCAGTCCTATTCAGATCACCGGGACGGGCCTCACACGAGCAATGGACCGACCTCTCCGAGCGGCTACCAACCGCCACTCAAAAGAGCTGTAGCACTTAACCCGATGTACACCTTCGATACGTTCATCGTGGGGAAGTCCAATGACCTTGCCCACGCCGCTGCCGACAACGTGTCCAAGAACCCCGGTTCAGTCTATAACCCCCTGTTCCTCTACTCGGACGTAGGCCTGGGAAAGACCCATCTGCTCCATGCCATAGGGCACCGGTTGGTAGCCGGCGGACGGTCTCTCGTATACTCCACCACCGAGGAGTTTACCAACGAATACATCAAGGCCATTCGCGATGGGAAGACGGAGGAGTTTAGAGATCGCTACCGCACCGCAGACATCCTTCTCTTGGACGATATCCAGTTCCTCATAGGAAAGGAGCAGACGCAGGAGGGCTTCTTCCATACGTTCAACGCCTTGCACATGTACAACAGGCAGATCGTCATCACAAGCGATCGCCCCGTTACGGCCCTTACGCTCCTGGAAGACCGGGTGCGGTCGAGACTTTCAGGTGGGCTTGTCGTGGACATTCAGCCACCAGATTTCGAGACCCGCCTGACCATTTTGAGAGCCAAAGCGGACGCTATGGGCAACCACTTCGCACCCGGAATCCTGGAGTTCATCGCCGAGCGGATCCATAAGAACATCCGAGAGCTGGAAGGAAATCTCAACCGCGTCAAAGCGTATGCTCAGCTATCCCATAGTCCCATTACCCTCGACCTGGTCAGGACGGCCATGGCGGACTCACCCCAGTCCCCAGACCGTCAACGGTTGTCAGACAAGCAGATCCTCGAAGCCGTCTCAACGTACTTCGCCATCGACATCGACTCTCTTAAGGGACGTAGGAGAGACAAGGAGACCGCTCTCGCCAGGCAGGTAGCAATGTACCTTCTGCGCGAAGAGGCCAGCTTGGGGCTCACGGCTATCGGGCGCATCCTGGGAGGCAAGGACCACAGCACCGTTGCGCATGCATGCAGTCGCATTTCAAGCCGGATGGACGTGGACGCGCACCTCCGCCGCGACGTCATCAACATACGCGAGGCTCTCGCAACACAACCCCACTGACACAAAACACCCCTCGCCTCCTGCCTTACACCACACCCACAACCCTGTGGATAAGTCCACCAATATCGTGGATAACCCCCCACGCATGTGGATAACACCGCCACCGCCACCGCGGTTCCCAAACCATCCACACAAACAGGAATAAACCCCCGACTCTCCCCAACCAATCAACAGATAACCCATGCTAAAATTATCGTTAACATCGACCTCCCGCCGACATATCCACGAAATCCCCAGCCTTAATATGATCTGTTATTACTTAAGATGATTGACAAAGTGAAAATTCAGATAACTAGTGGGAAAGGTGGAAACGGCTGTATCAGTGGGCGTAGGGAGAAGTTTGTGCCTCGAGGCGGACCTGATGGAGGGGATGGGGGGGACGGGGGCAGCGTCTTGATTCGAGGTGATTCGAATGTGAACACGCTTCTGGCCTACCGATACAGGAAGGTTTTTAGGGCCGGGAATGGCTTGCGGGGTGAGAAGGCGTTAAAGCATGGACGTAAAGGCCAGGATGTCCAGCTAGCTGTGCCCGTAGGCACTGAGGTGTGGGGCGTGGGTGATGGTTCTAGCCTGTTAGCTGATATTGTGGAGGATGGCCAGCTGATAGTGGTTGCGCGTGGGGGAGGTGGGGGTCGAGGGAATGCTAGGTTCGTATCTTCAAAGAACCAGTTTCCCATGCTCGCTGAAGAGGGAGAAGAGTGTGAGTGTGTCTCGGTTAGGCTAGAGCTGAAGCTTCTCGCGGACGTTGGTATTGCCGGTGAGCCAAACGCGGGTAAATCAAGCCTGCTGTCGGCTGTAACGGCGGCTAGGCCCAAGATCGCTGAGTACCCTTTCACTACTCTAGAGCCGGTGCTTGGTGTGGTGGACCACCGCCGCGAGAGCTTCGTATTGGTAGATATCCCAGGGCTTATTGAAGGAGCGCACAAGGGAGTGGGTCTCGGCCACGACTTTCTGAAGCATATGGAACGGACCCGGGCGATAATTCACCTGATCGATGGAGGTAGTGAAGACCCCTTGGGTTCGTACTACCGAGTGACTAAGGAGCTGAGACAGTTCGGAGGAGCACTTGGAGACAAACCACAGATAGTTGCGCTGAACAAGGTTGACCTCCCCGAAGCTTTGGAGCGTGCCTCCGAGCTGGGAACGCACCTGGGCAGGGAGGGCATACAGGTCCACCCGATCTCGGCTGTGTCGGGCGATGGTGTTGGAGACCTGCTGGACGCCGTGTTGGAGGTCCTTAGAGCGGCTCGGGCTGATACGCGGTCCGTTGAGAAAGCCCACCAGCCTGCAGAAATACCAGTGCTGAGGCCCAGACCGCGCAGAGAGAGCGTAGAGGTACGAAAAGAGGACGGAGCGTTCATCGTGCAGTCAACGGCGGCCCAGAGGCTGGCTGCGATGGTGGATGTCGACAACTGGAGCGCGAGAATACAGCTCTACGCGCAGCTTAGCCGGATGGGG
Organism: Dehalococcoidia bacterium; assembly: GCA_965249225.1. Taxonomy (GTDB): domain Bacteria; phylum Chloroflexota; class Dehalococcoidia; order Lucifugimonadales; genus CBDFLT01. Next base: position 583,759 of record CBDFLT010000009.1, read on the forward strand.
GTTGTGAAAGCCCTTGAGAACGCGGGTGTGAGGCCGGGAGACACCGTGAGGATAGGGAAGGTAGAGATGGAGTGGCAGTAGCTTGAAGCTGGGTGTCTTTGGGGGTACCTTCGACCCCATCCACGTAGGCCACCTGATTATCGCCGAGAAGGTGACGATGCGGCTCGGCCTCGACAAGGTAATTTTCATTCCGGCCGGCCGGCCCTACTTCAAGGCCGGACAGGAGATTACGGAGGCGGAGCACCGACTCGCCATGGTTCGCCTTGCGGTCGAGTCGAACAACCGCTTCGAGGTATCGGACGCAGAGGTAACTCGTCCCGGGCCTACTTTCACGGCCGATACGCTGAGGGATCTGCGCCGGGCATTAGGGGTGGAGATGTATCTGATCCTTGGGCTGGACTCGTTGAAGGAGCTGGCGCAGTGGCGCCGACCGGCCGAGATATTACAGCTTGCGACCTTGGTGGGAGTGCCGCGCACGGGCGCCGGTGACTTCGACCCCGAGACGCTGGACTCCATTTTCCCAGGGGCGTCGAAAAGAATCGTCGTGCTGGATGGCCCTCTGATTGACGTGAGCGGCACGGAGATCAGGAGGCGCGCCCCCCGGGGTGAGCCGATCCGCGATTTGGTCCCCGAACCCGTCGAGGCCTACATCCGCGAGCACGGACTATACGCTCGCGGACAAGTGGCAAAAAGGAGCGGCCGTGACAGCCTCCGAGGCTGAGATCATCCTGGATCTGGCGAAGAGGAAGGGAGCCTTAATGTTCGGCGAGTTCGAGCTCTCCGGCGGAGGGACGAGCACATACTACTTCGACGGCCGGCTTATAACGCTGGACCCTGAGGGTGCCTATCACGTAGCCAGTGCGATCCTACCGATATTGGAAGAGTGCGGGGCGGAGGCCATCGCGGGGCCGACGTTAGGCGCGGACCCGATCGTTTCAGCCGTCGCGGTGATGAGCCATATCCAGGGCCACCCTCTTCCCGGCGTTATCGTGCGGAAGGAGGCCAAACGGCACGGAGTCGGGCGGGTCATTGAGGGTCCGATCTGGGAGGGGGCCCGCCTCGCGGTCGTGGACGATACGTGCACCGGCGGCTCCAGCCTGCTACACGCCATCGACGCTGTGGAGGCAGAAGGGTGCAAAGTGGTCAAGGTGATCGCGGTCCTGGACCGGTGCGAGGGCGGCAGCGATGAGATAAGACGGCGCGGATACGACTTCGTCGCGTTGCTCGAGGCCAACGCGAAAGGCGAGATAGTCGCCAGAGGGCTATAGGAATGTCAGTGCGATTGTAGCCTGGGCAAGATGTACTCCTCGATTGCTACCGCAACGCCGTCCTCCTCGACGGGCGGTGCCACGTAGTGGGCCAGCGCCTTCAGCTCCTCCGGCGCTCCGGACATGGCGATTCGCAGCCCGCACGCCTCCAGCAAAGGAAGGTCGTTGTAGCTGTCGCCGATGGCGATCATCTGGTCCGACTCCACCCCGAGCCTTTCCGCAACCCAACGCGTTGCGGTCCCCTTGTTCACCCCGTCGCGGGTGATGTCGACGGCCCAGAGCCGGTTATACGGCAGGAACACTTTTACCACGTTGAGGGCTGGGTTCTTGGCGAACATTGCCAGCAGCCGGTCAGCCATCTCGCCGTCCACATCTAGCAGGGACACGCGGGTCAGGTCTCGGCCCGCCGTATCCTCTGCGCGGGTAATGGTGCCCCCGGGGTAGGTCGCGAACAACGCCACGTCGATTCCACGGATCTCCGCCAATATTTCCTCGACGTTCTCCTGACTCAGAGGGGCAGTCCATAGGGACTTTCCCGTAGTGGGGTCGAAGACGTTGGCGCCCCCGTCCGATATCTGTGGCGCCGTCAGTCCCAGTTGGCGGGCGTAGGGTATGGCTCCGTCCGGCTCCCGCCCGGTGGCGATGCTTACATGGAGGCTGGCCGAGGCTTTGGCCACGGCGCGGGAGACCCGAGGCGACATCTTCTCGTTACCGTCGATAAGGGTGCCGTCCAGGTCCACCAGGAAGAGTTTGTAGCCGGCTGAGTCCATTTTCATCAAGGCATCCGGGCTTAAGGATAACCCCGTCGGCTGAGGGACACAACGGTGGGTGGCCCCCTCACGGTTCGCCTGGCTTTACATCAGCGGGAAGCCGAGCGGGGCCGTCTCCAGGGACCTGCGGGTGCTGGCCGGAGTCCAGCGCGGCGAGTTGCTGTGAGGCCGCTTCGGCGAACGGGCCATCCGGGTCGGCCCGCACAGAGGCCCGGAACGAAGACGCAGCTTCCTTCGCAAAGCCCATCTGCTGATGTGCCAGGCCCTCAACGTAGAGCGCCCCAGCGGAACGGTCGGAGGCGTCTGTCACCGATAGGTAGGAGTCCAGGCCGGCGGTTTGGTCGCCCAGCGACGCCAGCTCCAGGGCCGCTCCTGCGGCGGCGGCCACGGCGGTGTGGGATAGGCGGTTGGCGCCGCGGGCCTCTTTCGTCAGCGCGTACCGCCGGCGGGCGAGGTCCACCGGATCCACTTCTCCCGACATCTCTCCAGAGGCGAGGATCGTGGCCTTTTGGAGGTGGTATTGTTCCACGTCCGGGGCGGCGGACCTGGCCCGGTCCACCAGCACAAGGCTGGTCTCGAGGTCGCCCCGCTGGAACGCCTGGGCCGATGCTGCTCCAAGAGCCGCAGCGTGGGCGTAGGCGACGTTTTTCTGCCAGATGAGGGTGATGAGGGTGGTCCCCAGAAGCACCGCCGCAAGAGCCACGCTCAGCCGCACCCATATGATAGTGGGGCGCGGGGTTGTCCGGGTGTGCGAACGAGATGTACTTTTGGCCGTTGGGTTGTCCGCTTCGACACCGGTTTCGGCGTTGACCAGCGCTGACGTGGCTACGATCAGGGCGGCGATGGCCGAGAACAGCATCAGGTCGGAGACTCTGGCTACGCCGGTGAGCTGCTCCGTGATCCTGACGACGACGCTTGCCAGGAGCGACGCATACACCAGGGAGAGAGCCGGGCCAAGGCGGCGATGATGTCGGAGTAGCGCAGAGGCGCCGGCTATGGCGAGGCTCGAAACAAACGCGAGGTAGGTGACGGCTCCCAGCGCGCCAATCTCGACGGTCATCTGAATCGGGTAATTGTGGGCGCTGGCGTTCACCGGGTCCGCTTCATCGGAGGCCCGGCGCAGAGGAAGAGCGTAGATGAGGGTGTCGGGGCCATACCCGAATAGGTGGCGTACCGGGACGGCCCATGGTCGCTGGTCTTCGAACCATGGCCTATCCAGCGCAACGTGGAGGGACCGCTGCCAGAGTTCAGTCCGCCCTCGGATGCCGTTGGCGGACGTGTCGGAGAAGGCGCTCTGCGCTCGGTGCGCCAGGGAGCTCAGAGCGTGATAGCCGACCGCACGATCCTCTCCGGTCCCCCTTTGGACGGATGGCAACGCTATGGCTGCCAGCGCCACCGTGGCCGCCGCTCCTATGATGAGGAGTGTCCGGCCCAGTGCCCTACCTCCTTGGATGCGCCATATCAAGGCCACCCATATCACCATGCCGACAGCCAGCCCGACCCATGAGCCGCGGCTCATGGTAAATAGGATGCCCATGAGCTGGACCGCGATCAGCAGGATCCAGGCGGTCTTTACCTTACAGTGACGTCGACTCCGGCCATGAGGAGGTCGCTAGGCCGAGCGATATAGGCAGCGCCATCACGAGGTATGAGGCCGCAAAGTTAGGGTTGCCGAAGGAGGACTTGGCCCTCGCCGCCGGGCCGTCTCCGAGGGGGTCCAGTCCGTAGTGCTGGATAGCGCCATAAGATGCGGCCAGGGTGGCCGAGGCGACGATCACCCCCAGGAGGCGCCAAAGCTGACCCCTCGTCTTTAGATGGGTCGCGATAAAGATGAACAGCAGGTAGTACGTGGCCAAGTTGTACAGACCGTAGCCGTCTCTGCCCGGGTTCCTTCCCCACAGGCTGACGCTCGGCTCCACCGAGAGGAGGGTTGAGACGCCGGAGGCGATCACAAACAGGGTCGCGAATACGATGGCCCACCGCGAGGGGTTGTCGGCGACCCAGGCCTTGAAACGCGTCCGGCACCCCGGGCTCGGCCACGCCCACCACGCGCCGCCGCTTGCCGCCCACCGCATGGCCTAAGCCATCGCCATCAGTGCGACCAGGCTCCTCAGCAGGGTGACCTTGGGCAGGTCGAGAAAGAGCATGGCGTTAGGAGGTGCGAAGACGATGGGAACCAGCCCGATGGCCGTGAGCCAGAGGGGCTCCATGAGCCTGCCCGACCAGAGGTTGGCAGCGCTTAACAGCGACTTGTTGGAGGCGCCGTTATGCGCCCTCCGGTGTAATCTCATAAGATGCCCACAACGTAGATATGTACACGCTGCGGGCCCCTGAAACGTGCGGGGCCGCCTTCGCCCGGCGTGGATGAGGCCTTGGTGCGTGCCCTCTCCGGTCTCCCCAATTGGCCAATGTTGCGGTAATTAGTTAAAGGGTGGCCACCCCTGGTAGACGGTTTGCCGGGGCCATGCGGCGCCTCTACAATTACGTGGACATGCGAATGACTCGGAGAATGGACGCCATCTTCAGCAGTGGGACAACAGTAGCCACCCGCCGGTGGCCCAGGCTTGCGATGCTGGCGGCGCTTGGTATCGTCGTGGTGGCCCTGGCCCTGCGGCTCTACGGCGTGAACTGGGATGCCGGCTTTTCATGGACACCCCATCCCGACGAGCGCGCGATCCTCACGCAGGTGGAGAGGATATCGCCGCCTTCGCCGGGTAATCTAGACTCCCTGTTCGATGCCGATGAAAGCCCGTGGAACCCCCGCTGGTTCCCGTACGGCAGTTTCCCCCTCTATCTCCTGAAAGGGGTACAGCTCGTCTATTCGGAGCTGCCCGGCCTGGAAATGCGGGACCTGAGGCTCGCGGGACGAACGATCTCGGCCCTGGCGGACGTCGGAACGGTGCTGTTGGTGTTGTGGCTCGGCAGCCGCCTCTACGGCAGACGGACCGGGCTTCTGGCCTCCGCCTTCACGGCTCTGGCCGTGATCCATATCCAGCTAAGCCACTTCTACACGGTGGACACCCTGCTGACGCTGTTCGCCGTTGCCGCCGTTTTCTTTATGTACAGGGTCGCCATCGAGGGGAGGCTCAGGGACTCCGCTCTGGCCGGTGCGTTCATCGGCCTCGGGCTGGCCACCAAGGCCAGCCTGGCGCCGATCTACGTTCCGTTCATCGGCGCCCACCTGATCTATCTTTTCGCCATGAGCGGCAGGCAAGGCCCGGCGACGCCTTTCGCCGACCGGACGCGCGTGGCCGTAAAAGGCCTCCTTGCGGGAGCGGCGACTTCCGTTCTGGTGGTGTTCATCACGGAGCCCTACGCCTTTCTGGACTGGTCGCGCTTCTCGGCGGACTTCACCGAGCAGTCGGAGATGGTGCGTCGCATCCGTGACTACCCGTACACCCGCCAGTACATCGACACCACCCCCTACTGGTACCACATCAGGCAGCTTGCAACGTGGGGGTTGGGCTGGCCGCTGGGCGCAGTAGCGTGGGCCGGCCTTCTCTACGCTTCACTGCGTGGGATGCGGCTGAGGATGGGCCTGGCGTATCTGGTCGTGGGCTGGGCGGTCCCGGCTGCGCTGCTCCTGTTTTCAACGGACGTCAAGATGATACTGCCGGCCTCGGGCATCGCCTTCGCGGCGCTGCTGGCCACCCTTCCCGTCCGCTCTGCCGAGTCCAGACTCGACGTCCTGCTCCTCTCATGGGTAGTGCCTTACTTCCTCATAACCGGCGCGCTGCAGGTCAAGTTCCTCCGCTACATGATGCCGATAACACCGTTCCTGTTGCTGTTCGGGTCACAGATGCTCGTGTCGGCGTGGGATGAGACGAAGCGGCGTCTGCCCTCGGCACGTCCTTGGGCGATAGCCGGCCTGGTATTGCTGCTGGGCGCCACCGGCTTCTACGCCCTGTCCTATATGTCCATTTACAGGGAGTCTCACACCGCCGTGCGCGCCTCGGAGTGGATCAGAGACAACGCGCCAAAAGGGTCCGTGGTGCTGAAGGAGCACTGGGAAGAGAGCGTCCCTGGACTGAACGACTACCGGGTCCGTGAGCTGCCCATGTACGATCGAGACGACCCCAACAAGTTCCGCCTGATCGCCAAAGACTTGGAGGAGGCCGACTACCTGGTGCTGTTCAGCAACCGGTTGTACGGCACCCTGCCGCGTATCCCCGAGAGGTATCCCACCAGCGCCGCATACTACGACCTGCTTTTCACCGGCGCGTTGGGGTATGAGCTGGTGGACCTCCAGACGTCGTACCCCGACCTGCTGGGAGTTAGCTTTGTGGACGACACGTTTCGCAGGCCGGGGGTTTCCAAGCCGGACGTGCTGGACGCGTCCGGGCCATCGGGTATGACACTGGGCCTTGGGTTCGCGGACGAGAGCTTCACCGTCTACGACCACCCCAAAGTCATGGTCCTCGAGAACCGAGCACGCTACGACGCGGACACCATCCAGCGGGCGATCGAGGAGGCAGGGCCCTACCCGGTGAACGGCGAAAGCAGTGTTGCCCCACGCACGGTCGGCCTGATGCTCTCTCCCGAGGCCGCGGAGGCCCAACGGCGAGGCGGGAGCTGGTCGGACATCGTCCGCGACGGGAGCTGGACCAATCGGCTGCCGATCCTGGCGTTGCTCATCGTGGTAGAGGGCATTGCTCTGCTGGCGCTGCCAATAGGCTTCCTCCTGTTCCGGCCTCTGCCCGACAGGGGGTATCTGTTCTCGAAAGTGCTTGGACTGCTGCTGGTGGCCCTGGTGGTCTGGCTGTTCGCCAGCCTGCGGTGGATGCAGTTCTCGTTCGCGTCCATTCTCGTCGCACTGCTGCCCCTGGGCGCCGTCTCGGCCGGCCTCCTTCTCAGGTGGCGTCGCGAAATGGTGGCGTTCGTCAAGGAGCGCTGGCCGATCCTGCTGATCGGGGAGCTGGTCTTTCTGGCGGCCTTCTTCGCCTTCGTGGTGGTCCGGATGGCCAACCCGGACCTGTGGCACCCCTTCCGCGGCGGCGAGAAGCCCATGGACCTGGCGTACCTCAACGCGGTGCTGCGGTCCAGCTACATGCCCCCATATGACCCGTGGTTCAGCGGTGGCTTCCTCAACTACTACTACTGGGGGCAGTTCATCGTCGCGATGCTCGTTCGGGCCACCGGGATAAACCCCGACGTGGCGTACAACCTGGCCGTGCCGCTGATGTTCGCGCTCACGGTTGCGGGCGGCTTTTCGCTGGTATACTGTCTGGCCGAGGCGACGCGCCGGAGGCTCGCCGGCCCCGGTTCCTCGAGGGAGCGATTCACCCTTAGCTGGTCGCCCGTTTGGGCGGGAATGGCCGGTGGGCTCTTCGTGACCGTGTTGGGTAACCTGGATGGCGCGGTGCAGGTTGGTCACGGAATCTGGCGTGCGCTGGCCCGAAACCTGCCGTTCGGGGAGTTCGACTTCTGGCGCAGCTCGCGGATGATGCCGCCGGACCCGCCCGGCCACGAGATCACCGAGTTCCCCTTCTTCACGTTCCTGTTCGCCGATCTGCACGCCCACCTGGTGGCGATCCCCTTTACGCTGCTGGTCCTTGGGCTGGCGCTGAGCGTCATCCTGGGAGCGACGCGGTGGAGATCCCGGCGCGGGGACGTACGGGCCGAGGGTAGCTGGAGTTTTGGCGAGATCGCTCGGTTGGCGATGTTGGGTGTGGCCGTGGGGTCTCTGAGACTGATCAACGCGTGGGACTACCCCACGTACCTTATCGTCGCCGTGTTTGCCGTGTTTCTGGCCGGCTACTACCGGCACGGTGGGCTCGCCCTGCGGCCCCTTTTCGACTCGGGAGTAAAGGCCTTTTTCGTGGTCGCTGTGAGTTTTCTGGCCTTTCTTCCGTTCCATCTCACCAACGAGACCTTTGTGGATGGGCTCGAGTCGACTACCAACCGGACGGTGCTGTGGCAGTTCCTGGCCATACATGGCCTCTTCATCTTCATAATCGGGTCGTTCTTCGCGCGCGAGGCCGCGGGCTGGATCGCGTCCCCGGTGCGGGACGGCCTTTCGCTGCTTGGGCGCCGGGCTTCGTCCGTGATCAAGGGCACGGGGCGCGTCGGCGGAGACGGGGTGCGAATTAGCCCCGGGGGTGCACTGGTGCTGGCCGCGGTGCTTTCGCTGACCGTGTATGTCATCCTGGCGGCCGTCTCCGGGGCTACGGGTAGCACGATACCGTTCGTTACCGCGCTCTTGGTCGTAGTGCTGGCTGTGGCCTTAAGGTGGGCCCTGTCGTCCCGGCCCGATGGCCCCATCCTGACCTTCGTGGCGGGCATGATAATGGTGTCGCTGGCCCTGGTGATCGGGCTGGACATCTACCGTGTCGAGAACGACATCGCCCGGATGAACAGCGTGTTCAAATTCTACCTCCAGGTGTGGGTCCTCCTGGCGCTGGCGTCGGCCTACCTGCTGTGGCGCCTTGGGCATGGCATTCGCATTCCCCTCTGGAAGCTGGGGCTGGACAAAAAGGTGTGGCTGGGGGCCTTGGCGGCGCTGATGGTCAGCGCGTCGATCTACCCGATAATGGGCGCGCAGGACCGCCTCAGAGACCGGTTCAACGGCCAGGTCATCCCGATGACGCTGGACGGGACGGCGTACGCGCAGGGCGCGGTGTACCACGACCGCAACGGAGACATCGATCTGGCCGCCGACTTCGAGGGCATAGCCTGGCTCCGGGAGAACGTCGAGGGCTCCCCGGTCGTCCTCGAGGGCAACACGCCGACCTATCGCTGGGGTGGGCGGGTCTCGATATATACGGGGCTGCCCAGCGTGGTGGGCTGGAGGTGGCACCAGGAGCAGCAGAGGTGGGACTACCGATGGGCCGTTTCCAGCCGGATCCAAGACGTGGCGCGGATTTACGGAAGCACCGACGCCGAGGAGGCTCTTGCGCTGCTGAGGAAGTACGGCGTGGAGTACGTGTACGTCGGCCAGGTGGAGCGGCTGTACTATCCGGGCGACGGCCTATCCAAGTTCGACGGCGCGCTCAGCGAGTATCTAGACAAGGTGTTCGAGAACGAGCGAACGGCGATCTATCGCGTGCGTGATGGTTGATGGGATGGTCGGCCCGCTCATCACAGCCGTGCCTGCTGCCATTGTCCAGGAAAACTGATGGAAGTACGAAGATATCGGGCCTCTGACCATGACGAAGTGTGGGCTCTCCACACTTTGGCATTGGAAAAGACAGGTGCATACGCCGGACATGGGCCTTGGGACGACGACCTACACCGTATCAAGGAAGTTTACCTCGGTGGTGGTGGCGAATTCCTGGTAGGTGTCTACGGAAAAAAGATCATCGCGATGGGTGCGTTAGAGCGGTTGTCAGACCACCATGCGGAAATCAAACGTATGCGAGTGTATCCTGATTGCCAACGACAGGGTTTTGGACAGGCAGTCTTAGAGGCGTTAGAAGCCAGAGCACGTGAATTAGGTTACGAGACCTTGCGCCTGGACACGACTGTTCATCAAGTTGGGGCCCAGAACTTCTATATCAAGAATGGCTATGCCGAGACAGGGCGGACGAAGAGAGGGAGGTTTGACATCATCGCATACGAGAAAGCTCTACACCCGAGTTCTAATTAGGACGCTACCCCTGGCTTGAAATATCAACAAAGCTCATTTGACACGCCTACGTGTCGGTCTTAGAATGCGGGAGTCGCCGCCTGCGACGAAAACCGGTCTCGCGCTCGGCTTCTTCTTTTACCGTTCTTAGCAGCCCCCGTCCCGGAGGTTATCTATGGCGACCAAGGCCTATATATTGATTGAGACGGCCGTAGGCAAGTCGAAAGATGTGTCCAAGGAGCTTAAAGCCCTCCCCGGCGTTGAGACCGTGGACGCCGTCACCGGACCCTACGACATCATCTCCGTGGTCTCGGCCGATGACCTGAACGCGGTGGGAGACCTGGTCACCGGCCAGATCCATACCATCAATGGGATCATCCGCACCGTCACCTGCTTGACGGTGGGGGGCGCGTAGGGACCGGGTTAATTCCCCGTTGCCCGGCGGACGTCGCCGGGTCCGATAGGGCCGTAGTGCGCTATGGAGTTTGGGTTTACCCCCGAGGAAGAGGCGTTTCGAGGGGAGGTCCGACGGTTCCTGGAGGCGGAGCTGCCCGAGGGATGGTCGGGTGGAGTGGGGGTGGGCGACGAGGAGGAGTGGGGGTTCACCCTCCGGATACGCAAGAAGCTGGCCGCGAAGGGCTGGCTCACGATGGCCTGGCCGAAGGAGTATGGCGGCCAGGCCGCGTCGCTTGTAAGGCAGCTCATCTTCGACGAGGAGATGGCGTACCATCGCGCTCCAGGTCGTGACCCCTTCGGCGTCCAGATGCTTGCTCCCACACTGATGGTCCACGGCACCGAGGCGCAGAAGAGGGAGCACCTATCCCCCATCGCCCGAGGCGAGGCCCAGTGGTGCCAGGGCTACTCCGAGCCCGACTCGGGCTCCGATCTGGCGTCACTCCAGACCAGCGCGGTCGAGGACGGAGACGATTTCGTCGTCAACGGGACCAAGACATGGACCACGGGGGCCCACCGCGCCGACCACATCATGTTCCTGGCCCGCACCGACCCCGACGCACCCAGGCACCGCGGCATCAGCTTCCTCCTGGCCGATATAACGGACCCCGGAATCACCGTTCGGCCCATTATCAACATGGCCGACCAGCACAGCTTCAACATGGTGGTATTCGAGGACGTGCGGGTCCCTAAGAAGAACCTGGTGGGAGGAAAGAACGGGGGCTGGTACGTCGGCGCGACGATGCTGGACCTGGAGAGGTCCGGAGTCGAGTACTGGGCCGGCGCGGTGGCCACGCTGAATGATCTGCTTCAATATGCCGGAGAGGCGCGCCACGACGGACGGAGTCTGGCCGACGACCCTCTAGTGCGGCAACGCCTGGCCGAGCTTGCCATCGAGGCCGAGGTCAGCCGGCTCATGGCGTATAACATCGCATGGATGCGGGACCAGGGGGCCGTGCCCAATAAAGAGGCGTCGATCGCCAAGGCGTTCGGCACCGAGCTCCAGCAGAAGGTCGCCAGGGCGGGCATGTGGTTGCTGGGGCTGCACGGGCAGCTTGAGCCCGGCTCCAAACACACGCCTCTGCAGGGGCGTATCGAGCGGGCTTACCTCTGGTCGGTGTCGGCGACTATCCTGGCCGGCACGTCGGAGATTCAGCGCAGCGTCATCGCGACACGCGGCCTCGGCCTGCCCAGAGGGTAGAGGTGACGCCGCCTATGCTGAGGCCTACTTATGGAGCCACTTTGCTCTGTTTCAAGAGGCTGACGGGAGGGTGTGCCCCCGCCCCAGGGCGATTCTTCCCACCCAACCCACCCTGGACCGCGTCTTAGGACGCCCCGTCCCCATACGATGTCGATGAGATAACGATGGACTTTGGACTTAACGAAACCCAGCAGATGCTCAAAACCAGCGCGCGGGAGTTCCTGGAGCGCGAGTGCCCGGCTGGCTACGTCCGGGCAATGGAGGAGGACGAGAAAGGGTTTTCGCCCGAGGTGTGGCGTAAGCTGGCCCAACAAGGCTGGCTCGGCCTAGTGTTCCCCCAACGGTACGGCGGCGCGGGGCTTGGCTTCCTCGACCTATGCGTACTCATGGAAGAGACGGGAAGGGCGTTACTTCCAGGCCCGTTTTTCTCGTCGGTGGTCATGGCGGGCATGGCGATTATGGACTCCGGTAGGGAGGCCCAAAAGCAAGAGGTTCTTCCTGGAATAGCCGAGGGAGAGCTGATCGCGACCCTGGCCCTGACCGAGCCCAACGCCCGGTGGGACGCGAAGGGCGTCCAGGCCACCGCCACGGTCAGCGGACGGGATTTCGTGCTCAACGGGACGAAGCTCTTCGTCCTCAACGCGCACGTCTCCGACCTGCTGGTAGTTGCAGCCAGGACGGGCGAGGCCGACGACGATGTCACCTTACTGATGGTCCCGAGCGACGCGCAGGGCCTGAGCCAGACCCCCCTCAAGACCATCGCATCCGACCGCCAGTCCGAAGTGGTTCTCGATAGCGTGCGAGCGCCGGTTTCATCGGTCCTGGGCGAGGTTGGTGGGGGCTGGAGAACAATCGAAAAGGTACTTGCCTGGGGCGCCATAGCGAGGTGCGCTGAGATGGTTGGAGGGGCCCAGCAAGTACTGGACATGACGGTCGAGTACGCCAAGCGGCGCGTGCAGTTCGGCCGGCCCATCGGCAGCTTCCAGGCCGTGCAGCACCACTGCGCCGACATGGCCATAGACGTAGAGGGCTCTCGCCATATCACCCACCAGGCCGCATGGAGGCTATCAGAAGGCCTGCCTGCCCACCGGGAGGTGGCGATGGCCAAGGCCTGGGTCAGCGACGCCTACGGCCGCGTCTGCGCCCTGGGCCACCAGTGCCACGGCGCCATCGGGTTCACCAAAGAGCACGACCTGCAGCTCTACACCCGCCGGGCCAAGGCGGCCGAGCTCGCCTTCGGCGACGGTGACTTCCACCGGGAGCGGGTCGCGGGCCTAATTCTCTCGTAGGGACTGCACCCCGCGTGTCCCAAACTTGTTGAGGGGCGGAGCGAAATGCTCATACTCATAGAGGGTGTGGCACCCCGCCCCCGGGTAGTTTTCCCGCCCTCCCACCCTGTATGGTTGTCCGAAGGCGTCCCGCCCCTTTGGGTGGGTCTCTCACCCTCCCACCCTCGGACGTTGTCCGAGGACGCCGCATCCGCAGTGGTCCGACTGGCCCACCACGGCCTGAGTTCCTGTGGCGGATGCCGACATGCGATGTTATAATCCAGCCGGGGAACGGCCCTTCCAACTACCCCTGGGGGCCGAGAACATCTGGTCGCGAAGGAGGACAGGCTGTGGGATCAAACCGCTCCTCGATTACTACCGAGAAGATGCTATGGATGTACGAGACGATGGTGACCATCCGTCGTTTCGAGGAGGAGGCGAAGCGACAGTCGGACTCGGGTAAGCTGACCGGCATGCACTCATCCATCGGGCAAGAGGCGGTGCCGACCGGCGTCTGCGCCCACCTCAACATCGACGACTACGTACTTGGCACACACCGGAGCCATCACCACTGCATCGCCAAGGGCGTCGGCCTTAACGAGATGATGGCGGAGCTCCTGGGCAAGGCCACGGGGACCAACAAGGGAAAAGGCGGCACCATGCACATCGCCGACGTCAACAAGGGTATGCTCGGCGCCAACAGCGTGGTGGGGTCCAGCATCCCGGTGGCGACGGGCGCTGCGTTGAGCGCAAAGGTGCGTGGCACCAAGCAGGTGACCGTCTCATTTTTCGGCGACGGCGCCTCCAGCCAGGGCACTCTCCACGAGTCGATGAACCTGGCCTCGATCTGGAAGCTGCCGGTCATCTTCGTTTGCGAGAACAACCGCTATGCCGAGGCAACCCCTTCCGAGTACGCCATCGCGGGCGGCTCCGTGGCTAACCGGGCCGCCGGTTACGCCATGCCGGGCGTGACCGTGGACGGCCAGTCGGTCCTGGACGTGTACCAGGCCAGCGGCGAGGCTATCGAGAGGGCGAGGTCGGGTGAAGGCCCGACCCTGATTGAGGCGATGACCTACCGGTACATGGGTCATTTCGGGGCCGATGATCCCCTCCAATACAGGACCGAAGAGGAAGAGGCGTCCTATCGGGCCAAAGACTGCATCGACACCTTCAAGATCTACCTGCTGGACGGAGACCACGCCACGCCCGACGACCTCGAGCAGATCGAGAGCCTCGCCGTGGAGAACGTCGCCACCTCTGTCAAGTTCGCGGATGAGAGCCCGTTTCCGGAGCCGCAGGAGCTCTTCGAAGACGTTTACTTGTCCTATCCATAGCCCGTGACGAACATTGGCGAGTTCCCCATAGGGAGACCAGCATGACACAGGCGCAGGCCGTCAGACAGCTAACCTTCACACAGGCGGTAAACGAGTGCTTCCGGCAGGAGATGGAGCGCGACCCGACGATAATCATCATGGGCGAGGATATCGCGGGCGGTGCCGGCCGTCCGCAGTTTGAGGATGCGTGGGGAGGTCCCTATAAGCTCACGGAAGGACTTATAGGTCGGTTTGGCCCCGAGCGCATCCGCGACACGCCCATCTCGGAAGCGGGCTTTGTCGGCGCCGGCGTGGGAGCGGCGGCGACCGGCCTACGGCCTATAGTGGACCTGATGTTCGTAGGGTTTTTGGGCGTGTGCACCGATCAGATCACCGACAATGCCGCCAAAATGCGCTACATGTTCGGTGGAAAGATCAAGATCCCGCTGACTGTCATGACCGCCATCGGGGCCGGCGGCAATCTCGCGGCACAGCACTCGGAGACCCTGTACTCGGTGTTCACCCACTTCCCAGGGCTCAAGTGCCTCGTCCCGTCCAATCCATACAACGCCAAGGGGCTCCATGCGGCCGCCATCCGCGACGACGATCCCGTGGTCATCTTCAACCATAATCTGCTGATGGGCATGCGCGGTGACCAGCACATTCCCGAGGAGCCGTACGTTGTGCCCATAGGGAAGGCCGATGTCCCCTTGGAGGGCACCGACGTGACCCTGGTGGGCATCGGCTATACCACTCAAGTCTGCCTGCAGGCAGCCCAGGGCCTCGGCGAGCAGGGCTATTCGGCCGAGGTAGTGGACCTGCAATCGATTTCGCCAATGGATGAGGAGACGATTCTAGAGTCTGTGAAAAAGACCAGGAAGATAGTGATCGTGGACGAGGACTATCCTCGCTGCAGCGTGGCCAGCGACATCTCGGCGCTGGTTGCAGAGCAGGCCTTCGACTATCTGGATGCACCGCCGCGTCGAGTTACGGCGCCTCATACCTCCATACCCTACGCCACGTCTCTTGAGCAGTTGTATCTGCCGAACAAAGAGTCGGTCATGGAGGCGGCGCTTTCCGCCCTCGAGTGAGACGGGTACTGCCCAATCATGACGCAGGCACAAGCTACCAGGCAGATGACTTATATAAAGGCCGTGAACGAGTGCTTCCGGCAGGAGATGGAGCGCGACCCGTCGGTTATCTTCATGGGCGAGGACATCGCCGGTGGAGCCGGACGGCCCGAGAAGCAGGACGCCTGGGGCGGCCCAATGAGATTTACCAAAGGGCTCATAGGTCAGTTCGGTCCCGAGCGCATCCGCGACACGCCCATCTCGGAGGCTGGCTTTATCGGCGCCGGTGTCGGGGCTGCGGCGACGGGCCTCCGTCCCGTGGTGGACCTTATGTACGTTGGATTCTGGGGCGTATGCGCAGACCAGATCATCGACAACGCCGCCAAGATGCGCTACATGTTCGGCGGAAAGATCAATATCCCGCTTACCGTCATGACGAGTATGGGGGCCGGCGGCAGCAAGGCGGCGCAGCACTCGGAGTCCCTATACTCGGTGTTTGCGCATTTCCCGGGGCTCAAGTGTCTCGTCCCATCCAATCCATACAACGCCAAGGGGCTCTATGCTGCCGCCATCCGAGACGACGACCCTGTGGTCGTATTCAACAATAACCGCGTGATGGCGCTGCGCGGCGAGTGGCACGTGCCCGAGGAGCCTTACGCGTTGCCCATCGGGAAAGCCGACGTCGCCATCGAGGGCGCCGATGTGACTCTGGTGGGTATCGGCTACACTACCCACGTCTGTCTCCAGGCCGCCCAAGGCCTCGGTGAGCAGGGCTACTCGGCAGAGGTCGTGGACCTGCTGTCCGTCTCCCCCATGGACGAGGAGACGATCCTGGAGTCCGTGAAAAAGACCAGGAAGGTGGTGATCGTGGACGAGGACTACCCCCGGTGTAGCATTGCCGGCGATATCTCAGCGCTGGTGGTGGAGCAGGCCTTCGACTATCTGGACGCGCCTCCCCGCCGGGTCACGACACCCCACACCTCGGTGCCGTACAGCGCGCCGCTTGAGGCCCTCTTTATGCCGACTAAGGAGTCGGTCATAGAGGCGGCGCTGTCTGTGATGGAGTAGGGGTCAGGTTATGGCGGTCCCAATCGTGATGCCAAAGCTCGGAATGGTCATGGTCGAGGGTACCCTGACCAAGTGGACCAAGTCACCGGGCGGCACCGTCCAGCAGGGCGAGGTGGTTGCGGAGATCGAGACGGAGAAGATCAGCTATGAGCTGGAGGCCACCGACAGCGGCACCCTTCACCCGATAGTGGAGGAGGGGGCTACCGTCCCTGTTGGGGATGCGCTAGGGTACCTGCTCGCCGAGGGAGAGGCCCCTCCCGAGGCCCCACCGCCGACTGAGGCTCCTTCACAGGACGCGCCCGCTCAGCGAGCCCCGACGCAACGGCGGCCATCCGCCGGCCGTGGTGCCGGGGACGTGGTGCCATCCACTCCTGGTGCCAGACGTCTGGCCGCTAAGCTGGAGGTCGAGATCTCCAGCGTCACGCCTACGGGGCCGCGAGGCAGGGTTGTGGAGGCCGACGTGAGGGCGTATGCCGATGGTCAAACCGCAGCGGCCTCACCGGTCCCTCCGGGCCTGCCGGAACCCTCGAAGACCGTGCCTGTAGAGGGCATGCGTAAGGCCATCGCAGAGCATATGCGCGGCAGTATCTCCTCCACCGCGCAGCTCACCTTCTTGCTCGATGTGGATGTCACGGAGGCGGAGCGGCTTCGAAAAGAGGTCTCAAAAAAGCGGGGCACAACCCTTACCAAGGCGCACATGTTCATAAAGGCGTGCGTGGAGACGCTGAAGGACAACCCCATACTTAACACCGTGCTGGCTGACGGGAAGGTCCTGCACTTCGATGACGTCAACATGGCGATCGCGGTGGCGCTGGACGAAGGCCTCGTGGTTCCGGTGCTCAGGGAGGCCCAGGACAAGACCATCTTTCAGATCTCAGAGGAGACCCGCGAGCTCACGACCAAGGTGAGGGAGGGCAAGATCGCGCCCGACGACCTGGTCGGAGGAACCTTTACCATCAGCGTGCTCGGGACCGTGGACGGGTTCACGCCGATCCTGAACCCAGGTCAAAGCGGCATCCTGGGTGTCGGTAGGACGGTGGAGAAACCGGTGGTCAGAGACGGTGAGATCGTCGTTCGCACCATGACCACCGTCAGCTTGACGGTCGACCACCAGGTCGTTGATGGCGTGGTGGCCGCCGCGTTCCTGAAACGTCTCCAGCAGGTCATCGGGCAACCCGCTCCACTGTTCGAGTAGGGCCGCGCGACGGTTCTTCCCGCCGTGCTCCGCGCCTCAAGAACCGTTAACGAGGTGGGACTTCTCCTAGACAACTGGGTGGCCGTGTGTGAAATTACTACGGTGCGGCGGCCTTGACTGACCGGAGTAAAATAGAGTTTCGCCGCTCAACGGTCGCTGGGGTGTTCCGCGAGGAGGCCTTGCCCGTTGTGTCTGAGTGGGAGGAGAGACCCCCTGGCGCGGCGTCTTAATCGGTACTGAAACCGGCACACATTTGCTACTATGTTGTAGGGAGGCACAATGGAAGGAATTTTCTTTTTACTAACTGGAGCGGCTCTTTTCTCACACTCGTGGTATATCCTGGGCCTTTATACCGATGGACGCACCATGGGTGTGGTAGTAGGAGGGTTGGGAGCGGCTACGTTGATAGCCCTCGTCGTCGAGCCTCAACTGCTGATCGCAGCGGGTAAGGGGACAAAGATAATCGACTCTGAGGATGTCTTGGCCCAATCGAATATGTTGAAGTCTCTGATCATCGTCTGGGCTGCCTACGGCCTCGTCGTGGCTGCTCAGGGCCTGTGGGACTTCGACGAGAGGGCGATAGGGTTCTACGGTATCGTTCTTTTGGCCGCGACCGCGGTGCCGATGATCTACTTCTTCGTGGAACTGCAGACCCGTTACGGGGACGGCGTGATGCTCGGGGTGTCGATTGCGACGCTGCTCCTCGCCATCCAGGCCGGGATGCTTCTCTTCTACCTGGCAGTCCCCTTCCTGGTGCTCAGGCTGGTGGCCGGCTGGTTCTTGCTAATTGGAGGCGGCTCTGTGGCGGCCCTGGGCATGTTGATGCTTACCACGGTAATCAGGGTGACGGGCTAGTACTCAGTCAACCTAATTGTTGGCAGGATAGAGATGGTGAAGCTTGACTCGGGCGTCCACAGTGGAGAATCTCCAGTCAATGGTTGCTCCGGCTTGGTTTCGTTCTGCCTCCAGGGCCGCGATCTCGCCACTCAAAGTCTCTTCATCGGCAATACGCCGGCGCAGGACTCGCCTGGCCAAGACACTGAACTCGATCTCTGCCATGTTGAGCCAACTACCGTGCTTGGGAGTGTAGTGAAACTCCAAGCGTTTGCGTATTCGCCTAGCCTCCTTGGGCTCGAAGGTTTCGTAGAGGGAAGCTGGTTTGTGGGTGTTGAGGTTGTCCAGCACCACCCGGATCTTCTCGGACGCTGGGTAAGCTTCATCGGCCAGCCACCGCATCTGCTGAGCGAAGTCCACCATGGTACGACGTTCGGTCACTGCCACATGCCTCCAGCCCGCCAGGGGCTCGCACAGCATGAACAGGTTTCGGGTGCCATTGCGCTGGTACTCGTAATCGTATCGCTCCCGTCGTGCCGGCTTGGGCGGGATCGGAGACCTCTTTTCCGCCAGCAACTGCTTGGAGGTCTCGTCGAAACAGACCACCGGGCGCTCTGGGTCATAGGGTTCCGCGTAAAGGTCCAGCACATCCTCCATACACGCCACAAACTCGGCGCTCACCTGGGGAATACACCACTCCTTCTTCTGCCACGGCTTGAGACTGTTTTTTTCAACCGCTTGCGAATTCCCTCGTGGGACATGGAGGGCGCCAGCCCCAACTCCACCACCTTGTTTGCCAGGAGCCGCAGGGTCCAGTGGTCATGGCCTGGAGGGGCCTCGCTGCACGCCAGGGCAATCAGGTGCGCTTCCCCCCGCTCATCCAGTTTGGTCGGATGTCCTGGCCGAGGATCTTCCTCCAAGGCCCGCTTCAGTCCTCCCTCCAGGTACCGCCGCTTGGTACGGCACACCGTACCCGCAGACGTGTCCAGCGCCTCCACGATGCGCATCACCCCCCAGCCCGTATCTGCCTTTAGCAGAATACGGGCCCGGGCAACCTTTCGCGCTGGGCTCTTTCCCCCGCGAATCAGTCGTTCCAACTGGTCTCGTTCTTCCCTTTCCAACCGGACCACATACCGTTCTCGTCCCATGGCTGCCACCCTCCTACGTCAACACTCCTAAAAAAGGGTAGCAACCTTAGACGTTTTCTTAAACAATTACCAAAACCGAGTTGACTGAGTACTAGGAGTAACACGAGGCGGGGTGTTCCATCGAGGACACCTGTCCCTTGCCTCGGGAAGTCGTGATACTCCTGTAGTCAGGGGACATGGGGAGAAGGTATGACGAGCAAACTCTCCATTCAGAACCTACTTGCGCAAAGTGAGTCGGAGTTCGGAAGGTTCGCCTGGGAGGGCACATTTGCCGACTACCTCGCCATGGTGTGTCGAGACCCTTCTGTATCCCGCCTTTCCCACGCGCTGATTTACGACGCGATCCTTGCGGAAGGTGTAGAGGAAACCACCAGTGAGGAACGCGTATACGGCCTGTTCAAGCACGAGATATTTGGCCTAGAATCGGCCCTGGACTCCATAATCCAATACTTCGCCTCCTCCGCCCAGCGGTTGGAGATCCGTAAGCGGATTATCCTGCTGCTGGGCCCGCCCGCCAGCGGCAAGTCCTCGATAGTCGAACTCACCAAGCGAGCGCTGGAAAAGTACACCCGGACCGACGAAGGGGCGGTCTACGCTATCAAGGGGTGTCCTATGCAGGAAGAGCCCCTTCATCTGATCCCCGAGCAGCTCAGACCCAAGCTGCTGAGCGACTACGGGGTTTATGTAGAGGGGGACCTCTGTCCCAGGTGCCGGTATGTCCTGCGCACCGAGGCCAAGGGCAACATAGCCGAGATGCCGGTAACCCGCGTGGTCTTCTCAGAGTACGAGGCCGTCGGTATCGGGTATTACGTTGCCACTAATCCGAACCCGACCGACGCGTCGCTCCTGGTGGGTAGTGTGGACTCCAGCAAACTGGACGGCAGCCGCCTCGAGGTGGCGGGCAAGGCCTTTCGAATGGACGGCGAGTTCAACGTTGCCAACCGTGGCGTGATGGAGTTCGTCGAGATTTTCAAGGCCGACAAGAACATGCTCACCACACTTCTGGGCCTGGCGCAGGAACAGCTCATCAAGATGGAGCGGTTCGGCTCGGTGTACGCCGACGAGTCAATTATGGCGCATTCCAACGAGGGCGACTTTGCCGTTTTTGCCTCCGACGAGCACTCTGAGGCCCTCAGGGACAGGATCATCGCTATACAGGTACCCTACAACCTCAGGGTGAGCGAAGAGGTCAAGATATACCAGAAAATGCTGGGCACGAGCACACTGCACGGTGTCCATGTGGCCCCGCTGGCCCTCCCGGTAGTCAGCACCTTTGCCATCTTTTCGCGTCTGGAGCCGCCGCCTAAACAGGGCATGGGCCTAATCGACAAGCTGCGCCTGTACGACGGCAAGACAGTCCCCAAGTTCACGAAACAAGATGTCATCGAGATGCAACGCCACAGCCCAAGTGAGGGGATGAGCGGCATCTCTCCACGCTACGTCATGAACCGCTTAGCCTCAGTTGCCGGCGACGACGCGGTCTCCTGCATAATGCCCCTTGCCGCGCTGAACAGTATGTGGGAAGGCCTTAACGAGAATGTGAGCCTGGACAGCGAAGACCTGCTCACGTATATCGGATTCGTGGTAGATACCGTTAAGGAATACAATGCCATGGCCGTCCGCCAGCTCCAGTTGGCGTATCAGGAGTCCTTCGAGCAGAGCGCCGCCATGTCCCTTAACTCCTATCTGGAGGGTCTGGACGTCTATGTAAACGCGACGAATCTACAGGGAGTGAGAGGCAGCAAAGAGCGCGCGATGCTCGAACGTGACCTGAGGGACATGGAGCGATACATGGGCGTGAACGAGCGCAATAAGATCGCGTATCGCAACGAGATTTACGAGATGTTTACTCAGTGGAAGAAGAAGGGCCTTTCCTTCGATTACACCACCGAGCCTCGCATCAGGGCGGCCATCGAGGCGCAGCTATTCCAGCCGCCCAAGAAACTGGAACGGGACCTGAGTGAACCCCGTTTCACCAAAAAGAAAGTGGAGTGGGCGGGACGACGAGAGGCCATAGTCAATCGGCTGATCAAACAGTATGGCTACTGCGAGCATTGTGCCGGCGACGTGATAGATTACGTTGTCCACGTGCTCAAGTCCAAACCCGTCGTCAAGACGCCTAAGAGTGAGGGAGTGGAGTGGAACTGGGCCCTCGAACCGGCTGCCGCGGATTCGAGATCGGGAGGGTAGCGGCGGGCCGTTTATCGTCTTGGGCCGGTGGGCGTGCCACCTGGGGCGCTTAGCAGGCACTTTGGACCTGCTCGGAGAGGGCATGGGTTCCTAGCACTCAGGGTCCGGCGGGCCTAATGAGCACTCGTCGTAAGCGGCGAAGGTCTGAACGCCGGTTGGGGCGAACGAAGAGAGGCCTCCTTCCCTGGTGGACAGTAGTGGGAATGATCCTGATTGCGGCGCTGGTGGCGGCAACTAGGATCCTTAGTTGAGCGGCTCACCCTGACCGGAAGACTACTATCCCGTGAACAGCTCAGTCTGTGGGTTCCAGTCCTTCCACGCAAACCAGAACGACAGATGGGATAGGGCCCGCTCTAGGGTCTTTCCCTTGAGCTCTCCCTCGATAGCCCTTCCGGTGAGTACCATCCATGTGGAGCCGGTCTCGTTGTCCACTAGGAGCGGTGGACCTCCGTCGCTGTCCTCTTGGAGGCGAAAGGTCAGCATCCGCCCGTCGACCTCGCTGAGGTAGGCCAGTGCGGTCTCAGTGGCTGTATCAAAAAAGACCACAAGATCCCTGTCCGCGAGCTCGTCGTTGACCACAGGCTGACCGTGCAGCAGGCGGAAGGGGTAGGCCTTGAAGTGGTCGTCCACCTCAACGCCCAGCACCAGCTCCTTCACCCGGTTCCGGGTGTCTCTGACGCTCTCCCCGAATATCCCCGCCTGCCGGCTCTTGAAGTAGGACTTGTACCTGTCGCCCCGAAATCTGCCTCGCTCGTCGTCAAGGACGAGGGTGTCGGGGTGGAGTTCGCGCCACAAGGCCCACTCGGTATGGACTGCGGGAATGACTTCCAGTTCAGCCCCTTTCAAAGGCCCGTCGACCCCTTTGTGAAAAGACTGGGCCCATAGGGTCCGGGTCTGGTGGTCGTACATCACCAGAGTGTTCATGATTAGCTTGCCCGAAACGCCGAAGGTGTGTTCACGTCCCTGGATCTCACGGGAATACACGATTCCCGTAAAGCACAGAGGTCACCACGTCACGGCGACGGGCTTTCCACCTACCACGTCGTTAGCGATCTCACGGCCGCTGAGCATCCTTATGGGATATGCTCGGTGGTCGCCATTGATGGACAGTCCTATTACCTGCTCCTGGGGCGCCATCCACTCCTCCGCCTCCTCTGCGCTGGCGAACTCAGGGTCCAGTATTGCGGGAATGGCGTCATAGCCGATTACGGTCACTATTTTGAGCTCGCGTTCGAGCTCGCCGGGGTTTGAGGCGGGCACCGTCACCGTCTTGACGCCGCCGAACAGCCGGGGAAACGCTCGCTTCGCTGTAGGCAAGCCGAACGCCACGACAAGAGCTATTAACGCGACTAGAATGGCGAGTTTTCCAAACATGGGTGCACGGTTGGTCAATTTAGAGGATTCAACTGGTTAGATGCGCGGGGTTGGGAAACCGTTTCGCTCCCAGACATCCCCTGGGATGCTACACGTCAGTGTGGCCAGACCCCTTCTAACTAACTCTACGATGAGAGAGGCCCCAGCGTCTCTCGTGCGCCTCGACCAGCCTGCGGAACGTCCCGGTGTAGGACGGAGTGTTAATAGGGTCGGTGGTCATGATGATGGCGTCTTCTCCGTTATCGGTGTAGTACGCCTTTCGAACGCCTCGCTCCTCGAAGCCGTACTTCAGGTATAGCCTCCTGGCGATGTCATTGGAGGACCGGACCTCCAGCGTGACCACCCTAGCGCGCCGCATCATCGCCTGCTCGATGGTGCTGATCAGCAGCAGCTCCCCGACGCCGAGGCCTCGATACTCGTTCCTGACCCCAACCGAGATAATGTGGGCCTCGTCTATCATGTACCAGGTGCCCACGTAGCCAGACAGGATTATTCCGTCGCGCCCCCTCGCAGGGTCTACGGCCGTCCAGATGGTCTTGGCGTTGTTGAGCAACCTACGGATGAGGGACGAGTTGCCGTTCTCTTGAGGTCGCGATGGAGAGGTCGTGGTGTGCCCGTTCGACTGGTCGGCGGCGATGAACCTCCACGTCACCAGGTATCTGGCCAGGCGGTGCTTCAGCTCGCGGCGGAACGAAGTGGGTGGAAATTGGGTTGGAAACGCGTCCCGTTCGATCTCCTTAGACTGGGCGATGTCCCGTTCCTCCAGCGGGCGCACCGCGAACAGCATCATCTTGTGGGCTGTCTGTGCGGCAATGGCTCTCAAAGCGCCTCTCTCCGTCCTTTCCCTTCCACGCGCTCTGGGCGACCGAAATGCGGTCTTACTCTCAGCCGATGGCGAGCCCCTCGGCAGGCGGGACTACCTGTGGAAATTCCATTCTAGCATAGGCGGATGCCGGTCAGGCGACGATGCGGGCCGTCAAAGGTATTGGGCGGTGTCCTGTGGTAGGGTTAACGGAGAGGACGCGTTTCCCAACCGGGGTCTGCCTGCAGGCGATTGAACCGCGTCCAGATCCCTGAGCTGCCTTGGGAGAGGCGTTCCAGGCCAACCAATGAAGATACTCCTTCGCATCATCGGCATAGCTGCGCGCCGAAGGCGTCAGATGGCCGCCGCCTACGCCTGCACCGCGGGCGCCGCGGTGGCCTATCTCTATCTGCCCAGGCTTGTGGGGAGGGCCATCGACGAGGTGGCGTTGGGCCTTGATGATGGCGGCTTCTCGGAAGGTGTAATCCTTTCCACCGTCCTGCTTATTTTCGGCGTTTACGTAATCCGTGGGATTCTTTCCTTCGGCCAGTCGTACCTGGGTGAGTCTCTCGCTCTGAGTGTCTCCTACGACCTCCGCAACGAATTCTACGACCGCGTCCAGCGCCTGAGCTTCGGGTTTCACGACCGGTACCACACGGGCAACCTGATGTCCAGAGCCATCCAGGACGTCGAAAACGTCCGCATGTTCATCAACATGGGCCTTATCCGCACGCCATACTATCTGTTCCTGTTCGTCTTCGTGTCGGTGCTGTTGCTTCACCTGGACTTGCGACTGGGGCTGATGAGCATCAGCTTCATGCCGCTTCTCGCCCTACAGTCGGGGAGGGTAAGGCTCCGGCTGAGGCGCATCTGGCTTCAGGTGCAGGTGATGATGGCCGAGCTCAACACGGTGCTTCAGGAGAACCTGACCGGGATGCGGGTGGTGAAGGCGTTTGCGTCGGAGAGATATGAGGAAAAGAAGTTTGACGAGCACAACAGCAACGTTGCCTCGACCACGGTGGAGGCGGAGCGGATGCGCACGGCGAACTCAACGTTCATGTTATTTACCTTTACGCTGGTGACGGGGCTGATCCTCTGGTACGGCGGCACACAGGTGATCGAGGGTCGCATGTCGGTGGGAGACCTGGCCCAGTTCATGCTCTATATGCAGATACTGTCCATGCCCGTCCGTATGGTGGGATGGCTCGTCAGCTCGTACGCGCGCGCCGCTTCGTCCGGCGAGCGGCTGTTCGAGGTGCTGGACTTCCAGCCCGACGTGGAGGAGAAGAGCAGCGCTTTCGAGATGCCGCGGGTTCGTGGTCACGTCCGGTTTCACGGCGTGTCCTTCGGTTACGAGGGCGGCCCCCCCGTGCTCAAGAACATCGACCTGGACGTGGAACCTGGCGAGGTCATCGCTCTTCTGGGCGCTCCGGGTAGTGGCAAGACCACGATAGCGAGCCTCGTTCCCCGGTTTTATGAGGTGGGCTCAGGCCGCATCACCATCGACGGAATGGATGTCCGCGACGTGAGCCTTGCGTCGCTGCGCCGCAACATCGGCATGGTCCAGCAGGACGTGTTTCTGTTCACGACCAGCCTCCGCGAGAACATCGCCTACGGCCGCGAGGAGGCGTCCATGGATGAGATCGTTCAGGCGGCCAGGGTGGCCCACCTGGACGATTTCATACGGAGTCTCGGCAGAGGCTACGACACCGTCATCGGTGAGAGAGGAGTCACCCTTTCCGGCGGCGAGAGGCAGCGTCTGGCCATCGCGCGGGCCGTGCTCCTCGACCCACCGATGCTGATCCTCGACGACTCGACGTCCAGCGTCGACGCCGAGACCGAAGACCTGATTCACCGGGCGATGAGTTCGGTCATGCAGGGCCGCACCACCTTCGTCATCGCCCACAGACTGAGTACCGTCCACAAGGCCGACAAGATCGTGGTACTTGAGGACGGACAGATCGTGGAGCGAGGGACGCACCAAGAGTTGTTGGCTCTAGGCGGCCGTTACCGCGAGATATACGAGCTGCAGCTGCGCCCCCAGGAGGAGGTCTTGCTGGAGTTTGAGTCCTCGGAAGTTTCCCAGAGGGGTTCGTCGCGATGATGGGGGAAATGTTCCACGGCGTCCGCGAGGGAATGGTGGATGAAGAGGTCTTTGGCAGGGTTTACGATCAGCGCGTCATACGGCGCCTGCTTCCCTACATGGTCCCGTATATGCGCCTGGCGTTCGTCGCCACCGGGGCGATGCTGATTTACACTGGCACCCTGGTGGCGGCGCCGTGGCTGATCAAGGTCGCCATCGATGACTACGTGCTTGCCGGTGATTCCTCCGGCCTCGCGTGGATTGCGGCGCTCTTCATCGGCATCGCCTTCGTGAACTGGGGCGCCAATTACGCCCAGCAGGTGGCCCTGGTAAAGGCGGGAGAGGGGGTCCTGTATGGTCTGCGTAAACACCTGTTCCACCACTGCCAGAGGCTGTCCCTCTCCTTCTACGACAAGACCGAGGTGGGGCGCGTC
This sequence comes from Dehalococcoidia bacterium, assembly GCA_965249225.1. Lineage (GTDB taxonomy): Bacteria > Chloroflexota > Dehalococcoidia > Lucifugimonadales > CBDFLT01. The sequence goes on from CBDFLT010000009.1 coordinate 609,794, forward strand.
ATGTCCCGTGTCCACGGAGATGTGGGCCAGCTTCAGCAGGTGGTCTCGGTGGGAGTGACGACCCTGGGCGACCTGTTGAGCCTCGGCGGAATCGTTGTGGCCCTCCTTGTGATGAACCTGAAGCTGGGTCTCATATCTATGGCGGTAGTGCCGGCGCTGGCGTTGATCGTGGGCGTGTGGCAGCCCAGGGCCCGAGGTGCCTTCATGCGCGTTCGGCGCGCCATCGCCATCGTCAATAGCGCCTTGAACGAGGGGATACAGGGGGTCCGTGTGGTCCAGAGCATGAACCGCCAGGACCGGAACCTGGAGGTCTTCGACGGCAAGAACCGTGCGCACGTTGGGGAGGCCCGCGCCGCCAGCCGGATGTCCGCTGGCCTCCTGCCGTCGGTGGACATCTTGACCGCGGTGTCTATCGGGCTGTCGATCTACTTCGGCTCGCGCATGATAGGCAGTAACGCGCTTGGAGTGGGCGAGCTGATCGCCTTCGTGATGTACATACAGTGGTTCTTCGACCCCATCCGCAACCTCACCATGGAGTACACCCAGTTGCAGCGTTCGATGGCCTCGGGCACGCGTATATTCGACCTGCTGGACGCCCGGCCCGACCTTCAGGACGCGCCGGGCGCGGTTGAGCTGCCCGCGTTGAGGGGTGAGATCGAGTTCCGCGAAGTCGGGTTCGGCTACGCGCCGGGCGAAGACGTGCTCAAGGAAGTCAGCCTGCACATAAATCCGGGCGAGACGGTGGCTATCGTAGGGCCGACGGGCGCCGGTAAGACCACGCTGGTCTCGCTCCTCGCACGCTTCTACGACGTGCCGCACGGTCGAGGGGCTATCCTGGTGGACGGCCACGACATCAGGGAGGTGACCCGCGACTCGCTGATCACCCAGATGAGCATGGTGCTCCAGGTGCCGTTCCTCTTCTCTGGAACCATTATGGAAAACATCAGGTACAACCATACCGACGCCACCGATGATGAGGCGGTCGCTGCGGCGAGGGCGGTGGGCGCTCACGACTTCATCGTGAAGCTGAAGGACGGCTACGATACGTACCTGCAGGAGCGCGGTATGAACCTCAGCGTGGGGCAGCGGCAGCTGGTGAGCTTCGCCAGGGCAATCGTCGCCGACCCCCGGATCCTGGTCCTGGACGAGGCCACGGCCAGTGTGGACAGCCACACTGAGGTGCTGATTCAGCGGGCGCTCAAGAGGCTGCTGCACGGCCGCACCGCGGTGGTCATCGCCCACCGGCTGTCCACGGTCCGCGGCGCCGACAAGATAGTGGTGCTGGACCGGGGCGGGGTAGTCGAGGTGGGCGCCCACGACGAGCTGATTGAGCGCGACGGACTGTACGCCCACCTGTACCGCATGAACTACGCCGCCATCGAGGCGCCGCTGGAGGCCGCCGACGACTGAGCTGGGCCAGGCCCCGGCGCCGGTCGCCCGGCCTTTGCGCTAGAGGTTGCCCCTCCTGACCGAACCGTGACAACCCATTGGGGGTGAGGCGTCTTGCGGACACCGTCCAGGGTGGGTTGGGTGGGAGAAGCAACCTGTGGGGTGGGGTCCCATCATCGACCCGAGGGTTTTGTAGGACGGCTTATGCGGGCAAGGGAAGCGGCGCGTGAATATCTACACCATCGGCTACACCAGGAAGTCGGCCCGCGAGTTCTTCGAGCTGCTACAGTCCACCGACGCTCGGTATCTTCTCGACGTCAGGCTCCGCAACGACTCCCACCTGGCCGGCTTCACCAAGAAGGGCCACGTCGAGTACTTCACCGAGCAGTTGACCCACCTGACCTATGCGGAGGTGCCTTTGCTGGCGCCGTCGGAGGCGATGTTCAAACGCTACCGGAGCGGTGGTGGAGACTGGCCGGCGTACGAAGAGAGCTATATTCGGCTGATGGAGGATAGGCGGGTGGCGCAGTTGGTCGACCGGGCCCTGTTCGCCGAGGGGGCCGTGTTGTTGTGCGGAGAGCCTGCGCCCGACCGGTGCCACCGGCGGCTGGCGGCGGAGTTCCTCAAGCGGGGGCTCTTCCCCGATGCACGCATCGTGCATCTCTAGGGGGGTGTCCGTAACGCGACCGCAGGAGCAGACGGGCCGTGGCTCCTAAAACATACTCGGTTGGCCGGCGTTGGGGCCGCGGTCCGGGTAGTCTACGCCCAGGTGCTCGTACGCCCTGCGGGTGGCGACACGGCCCCGCGGAGTCCGCTCCAGGAAGCCCATCTGCATCAGGAAGGGCTCGTACACGTCCATGATGGTGTCGGCCTCCTCGCTGATGGAGGCGGCCAGCGTGTCCAGGCCTACAGGCCCGCCGTCGTATTTTTCGATTATGGACCGCAGAACCCGACGGTCCAGGTCGTCCAGCCCCAGGGCGTCCACCTCTAGCTTGGCCAGCGCCTCCCGCGCCACGTCTCCCGTGACCACGTTGTCTGCCTTGACCTGGGCGTAGTCGCGGACCCGCTTGAGCAGGCGGTTTCCCGCCCTGGGCGTGCCCCTTGAGCGCCGCGCGATCTCCCCTACGCCATCGTCGTCGGCCTCGATCTCCAGGATTCGGGCGGAACGCCTCACGATGGTGGCCATGGCGTCCTCGTCATAGAAGTCCAGCCTGTATATCACGCCGAAGCGATCGCGCAGCGGCGGGCTGACCATGGAGTAGCGCGTCGTGGCGCCGATCAGCGTAAAGGGCTTGATGGTGATGTTCATGGCCCGGCCTTTAGCCCCTTGTCGATGACCCACGAGACGAAGTAGTCTTCCATGGCGGGGTAGAGGACCTCCTCCACGACCCGGCTTAGGCGGTGTACCTCGTCGATGAACAGGATGTCGCCCGTGTCCAGCTTGGTGAGGATGGCGGCCATGTCTCCCGGCCGCTCGATGGCCGGTCCCGACGAGGTCTTGATGCGGACATCCATCTCGTTGGCCACGATGTTGGCGAGGGTGGTCTTGCCCAGTCCCGGTGGGCCGTGAAGCAGCATGTGGTCGATGGGCTCGCCCCGCTGCATGGCGGCGGTTATGGCGATCTCCAGGTTGGCCTTCATCTGGGTCTGGCCCACGTAGTCGGCCAGACGGCGCGGCCGGAGGCTGGTGTCGAGAGCGTAGTCCTCTTCCTGGGGCTCGCCGGATACGAGGCGCTGGGCCATGGAGGGTTTCACCGCGGTTCAGAACTGTTGTTCATTCTAAGGGATGGCTGGTGGGAGGTGTCAAGGAGCGGGGTGTCTCCCTTACGTGGGTGCCCTGCCCCCGGATGGGTGTGAGGGAGTTTTGCCCGATTGTGCGGGCAATTCTCGCTTGAAATCGCATATAGGGCGACTTGGTATAATCTTTGGGCTGATGTGAAAGGAAATCTGCGATGGTCAAAGAGGCCAAGAAGGCTCGAAAGCCCGGCGCGGACTCTCGGAAGCGGTCGGTTACGGCCAGCAAGACCAAGCGCGAGTGGGAGGACGATACGCTGGCGCCTGCAAAGGAGCGTTTCAGCGAGAGGAAAGCCGCCTTCGAGACCGAGTCGGGGCTCGACGTGGATACTATGTACACCCCCGACGACGTGAAGGGCTTCAACTACCGGCGGAAGCTGGGCTACGCGGGGGAGTACCCCTATACGCGTGGCGTGCAGCCTAATATGTACCGCGGCCGTCTGTGGACGATGAGGCAGTACGCGGGGTTCGCATCGCCCGAGGAGTCGAACCTCCGGTACCGGTACCTCCTTAGCCAGGGACAATCGGGGCTGAGCGTCGCCTTCGATCTGCCGACTCAGACGGGGTACGACTCTGACCATCCAATGGCGCAGGGAGAGGTGGGTAAGTCCGGCGTGCCCATCGACACACTCGCGGACATGGCGCTGCTGTTCGACGAGATTCCGCTGGACGAGGTCAGCACGTCCATGACCATAAATTCCACGGCCTCCATCCTGCTGGCCCTGTACATCGCCGTGGCCAGAAAGCAGGCCGTGGACCCGTCGAGGCTCAACGGCACGCTCCAGAACGACATCCTCAAGGAGTACATCGCCCGAGGGACCTACATCTACCCGCCCAAGCCATCGATGCGTCTGGTTACCGATGTGTTCCAGTACTGCAACCAGAACGTGCCGAAGTGGAACACCATCAGCATCAGCGGGTACCACATGCGGGAGGCCGGAGCAACGGCGGTGCAGGAGCTGGCGTTCACCTTCTCCAACGCCATCGCCTATGTGCAGGCGGCCCTGGACGCAGGACTGGACATCGATGCATTTGCCGGACGCCTGTCCTTCTTTTTCGTGTCGCAGAGCAATCTATTGGAGGAGGTGGCGAAGTTCCGGGCCGCGCGTCGCATGTGGGCCAGGATAATGCGCGAGCGGTTTGGCGCCAGGAGCCCTCGCTCATGGATGCTGCGGTTCCACACGCAGACGGCGGGTGTGACGCTCACCGCCCAGCAGCCGGATAACAATACAGTCCGCACCACCGTGCAGGCGCTGGCCGCCGTCCTGGGCGGCACCCAGTCGTTGCACGTCAACTCTCGAGACGAGGCGCTGGCCCTGCCCACCGAGGAGTCGGCCCAGCTTTCGCTCAGGACGCAGCAGGTCCTGGCGCACGAGAGCGGGGTCACCGAGACCGTCGACCCGCTGGCCGGCTCGTACTATATCGAGACCCTGACAGACCGGCTGGAGGGGGAGGCGTTCAAGTACATCGACCAGATAGACCGCATGGGTGGCTCCGTGGCCGCGCTGGAAGAGGGCTTTCAGATACAGGAGATTCACGAGAGCGCCTTCAAGATCCAGCGGGAGATCGAGGCGGAGGAGCGCGTCGTGGTTGGGGTCAATAAGTACGAGACCGACGTGCCTCCAATCAAGAAGATCCAGACCATCGATCCCGAGCAGACGAGAAGGCAGCTGGACCGTCTGGCGCGGGTCAGGAAGGAGCGGGACGGCGCTGCGGTTAAGGCGACGCTCGGGCGGCTCAAGAAGGTCGCCAAGGGCACCGATAACACCGTTCCTGCTATCCTGGAGTGCGTCGAGGCGTATGCGACGGTGGGCGAGATCGCCGATGTATTCCGGGGCGTTTTCGGGGAGCAGGGCGAGTTCGCCCCGTTTTAGCGCGGTATGGATCGGCCGGAGAGAGGATTAGCTATGGCGAAGGAAGCCGTATGCCTGGCGAGCCACCTGAACCACGTGGGCATCGCGGTGCGCGACATCGAGGGCACTCTGAAGTTTTACAGCGACGTCTTCGGACTGGAAGGGGCTGAGGTCGAGGAGATCGAGGACCAGGGCGTGAGGGCGGCGCTGCTGAGGGTAGGCGGGTCTCAGCTGGAGTTCATCGAGCCCACCAACCCAGACGGCGCCGTGGCCCGCTTCATCGAGCGCAAGGGCGAGGGGATGCACCATCTGTGTATGGAGGTGGAGGACCTGCAGGGCACGCTCGACCGGCTCGACGCCAACGGGATAGAGCTGGTGGACAGGGCGCCGAGGCAGGGGCTGTCGGGCATGATCGCCTTCCTCCATCCCCGTTCGACCAGGGGCGTTCTCGTCGAGCTGGTGGACCAGGGCACGGCCAGGAGGTAGTGCAGTGGCGGAGCGGATAATCAGGGTCTTGGTGGGCAAGCCTGGACTCGACGGCCATGACAGGGGGGCGAAGATAGTCGCCCGGGCACTGCGAGACGCAGGTATGGAAGTGATATACACGGGCATCCGGCAGACCCCGGAGATGATCGTAGAGGCGGCCCTTCAAGAGGACGTGGACGCCATCGGGCTCAGCATACTGTCGGGCGCCCACATGGAACTGTTCCCCAAGATACTCCAGGGGCTGGCCAAAAACGACATGGGCGACGTGCTGGTGGTTGCCGGTGGTATCATCCCCGAGGACGACCGGCCCGCCATGGCGAAGATGGGCGTCCAGGCCATATTCGGCCCCGGGACGAAGACCTCGGACATCGCCGAGTTCATTCGCGAGGCGGTGACAGAACGGGACAAGGGGAAGGCGCGCTCTTAGCGGCTCGTCAAAACCATTGAATGGCTCGCAGTATTCCAATCGTGGGGCAGCTGGCCCTACCCAGGACGGCGTCCGAGTGCGCTTCAACTCATCCACCAGATAGTCTGGAATTTGCTAAACTTGCTCTATGTGAAACTTGACACAAAGTGCTGTGCCAACCTAGAATGGCGCGTCCGATTGCGACGCGCTGGGTCTCGGTAGGCGCCTTAGCGCTTGCGCTTGAGGGGTGGACTGGGGATGTACTTTAATGTATCGCAACTGCTGAAGGAGCACGGCGGGTCCACCCGCTCCTACACTCTCGATGAATCCTTCACGCCGCTTGAAGAGACCAGCGTCAGCTACGTCCGGGGTACCGCTGATTTGATGAGGACGGACAAGGGCATCTGGGTCAACGCCAAGCTGGACGCCGAGGCGGTCTGTGTATGCAGCCTATGCCTGGAGCGGTACATGCAGTCGATACACATGGAAATCGAGGAGGAGTTTTTCCCTTCCTTTGAACGTCGCGGCTTGGCCGCAACCGGTGAATCCCTGGGGCCTGAAGAGAGCTTCAACATAGACGTGAACAACATCCTGGACTTGACCGAAGCCATTCGGCAGTATTCCACCCTGAGCGTTCCAATGAAGCCGATGTGCCGCGACGACTGTGCAGGCCTTTGTGCGTCATGTGGCGCCAACCTGAACCAAGCCGCATGCCATTGCGATAAGACACAAAGAGACCCCAAATGGGACGCGCTGCTGGAGATGGTGCCGGCCAGCGAGGCCATTGATCGTCGAGCAGAGTGATGCCACCTCTTCCGAAGAAAAAGCACTCGAAAAAGCGCCAGGGCGGGAGGTCGGCCCACTCCGCGCTGCGGCCCATGTCGCTCGTGGAGTGCCCGCAGTGCAGGTCGACTAGACTGCCGCACCGTGCGTGCCCCTCGTGTGGGTACTATAAAGGCCGGGCGGTTGTGCCAATGGAGACAGAGGCTTAGAATCGGTCCTTTGCCCTGAAACGAATTCCGCCTTACACCCTCTCCAGGAGATGTAATGACCTCGGACCTTTCAACCAGCCCCGACGGCTCAGCAGTCGCCTTCTTGTACCCAGGTCAGGGGTCCCAGGCCGTTGGCATGGGCCGGGAGCTCTACGAGGCCTCGGAGCACGCGCGGACTGTGTTTCAGCAGGTGGACATGGCGCTCGGACGGCCGCTTACTGAGATTCTCTTCAGTGGGCCTGAGGAGGAGTTAAGGCGGACGGTAAACGCTCAGCCGGCCATCATGGCGGTTAGCCTGGCATGCATGAAGGCGATGGAGGAAAACCTGGGGACCGGTGAGATGCCCAAGCCCACGTTCGTGGCAGGCCATAGCGTGGGTGAGTACACCGCGCTGGCGGCGGCCGGAGTGCTCGACGCGGGCGACGCCGTCAAGCTGGTCCAGAGGCGTGGGGAGCTGATGCAAGAGGCGTGTGAATTGAAGCCGGGCACGATGGCCGCCATCATCGGGCTGGACCTGATGACGACCGAGGAGATCGCCAGAGAGACGGGGACCTATGTTTCAAACGTGAATACGGATAATCAGGTGGTCATCAGCGGCGAACGGATGGCGGTCGCCAGGGCGCTTGACCTTGCGTCGGCCAGAGGGGCCAGAAGGGCCATTCCGCTGCGGGTTGGGGGCGCGTTCCACTCGGCGCTCATGGAGCCGGCTAAGTTAGGCCTGCAGGAGGCTGTGGACCATCTCGAGTTTAAGCACCCTAGGGTTCCGATCGTGGCAAACTGTACGGGAGAGCCTGTCACCACGGCCGGAGACGTCAAGCAGGAGCTCGTGTCTCAGATCAGTAGTTGCGTGCAATGGAAACGGTCCATAGAGTATATGATTAAGTCCGGAGTTTCCAGGTTTATCGAGGTTGGGCCAGGCACAGCGTTGAGCGGTATGGTCAAGCGAATTGACAGGCATGCTAGGGTGGATAGCGTTGGCGATATAGACTCCATCCTCAAGTTACACAACAATTAAAGGAAACGGTGGCCTGAGGAACGGAACGTCGATAGACCGGCGGGTTCGTGACCACGCACCTTGAAAAACTCAGGATGGAAAAGGACAGAGTCACAACAACCAGACGCAAGGCACGCGTCGTCGCCCTCCACGTGCTTTACGAAGTCGACAGCGTGCGGCGAGACCCCGCCGTGGCCTTGGAGCGGCGACTGGAGGAGCAGCCCCTATCGTCCGCCGGGGAGATGTTCGCTCGAAGCTTGGTGGACGGGGTGCTGGCCAACAAGGAACTGATAGACAAGATAATCTCCACCCATGCGCCGGCATGGCCCATCGGCCAGATGGCCATAGTGGACAGGAATATGCTGAGAATAGCCATCTTTGAGATAATGATTGGCGAAGAGACCCCGCCGAAGGTGGCCATCAACGAGGCTGTGGAGATGGCCAAGACCTTCGGCTCCGACAGTTCGCCCAAGTTCATCAATGGTGTTCTGGGCTCGGTTATGGAAGCCGACAAACTGGAAACGCACGCCTAATTCGATGTGTTCCATCGTGGAGGTGCCTTAATGGCGACAGTCGTAGAGCGAGTTCAGGCGGTAGTTGCCGACAAGCTGGGAGTGGACCCGGCTGAAGTTGTCCCCGGAGCCTCCTTTACCGAGGACCTGAACGCCGACTCTTTGGACCTGGTTGAGCTTATCATGGCCATTGAGGAGGAGTTCGGCGCGGGCGACACGCCTCTGGAAATCTCAGATGAGGACGCGGAGAGCATAGCCACGGTTCAGATGGCTGTCGACTACCTAAGGGAAAAAGGCGTAAAGGACGAGTAGTTGCCCCCCGGTAAGCCCCATCAGCTAGCTAAGGCAGGTCAACTAGACCTGCCTTTATTGCTTGTGAGGTGTGTCGTATAATCCGTCGAAGGGCCGCCGGAAAACGCTCACTGAGGCATCAGAAACACCTCCCCCTGTGCTCTTTGAAGAGTGAGTCCGGACATGCCGATTGACGCCCTCATACCCACCTGCTAGGATGGATGCAGAGAATAGTCTCGCAGGCTTTCATGTCCGAATTTGAGTCCCTGACCCGACAGATCCTCAGTTGCACGCTGTGCGTGCTGTCCCGAGAGCGGACGCAGGCGGTGCCGGGCGAGGGCTCTCAGTCCGCCGACATAGTGTTCATCGGGGAAGGCCCCGGCTTTTATGAAGACCGAGACGGCCGTCCCTTTGTCGGGCCGGCGGGGATGCTTCTCGATGAGTTGCTCGCCTCCATTGGCTTGAACCGGCCCGATGTCTACATCACCAACATGGTGAAGTGCCGTCCCCCCAACAACAGGGACCCACTTCCCGGCGAGATTCAGGCCTGTAAGCCTTATCTGGACAAGCAGCTTGAGATGATCGGTCCCAAGGTGATTGTCACCCTTGGACGATACTCATTTTCAAGCTTCTTCCCCGGACAGACCATCAGCAAGGCCCGCGGCAAACCCAGGAGGTGGAATGGCCTTCTCGTGTACCCGATGTACCATCCCGCCGCAGCGCTCCACAATCCTGCCCTTCGCTCCGTGATCGAGGACGACTTCAGGCGCTTGCCGTCGCTGATAGACGAGGCCGTCCAGGTCGACGAGGCCGAGACAATGGAAGAACCCCAGCAACTCAGCCTCTTCTCGTCGACTGAATGAGCGCATCCCCACTGAAGGTCATCCCTCTCGGCGGTCTCGGCGAGATCGGCAAGAACATGATGGCCCTGGAGTATGACGACCACATCGTCGTCATCGATGCGGGCCTGCTCTTCCCCGAAGAGGATATGCCGGGGATAGATTTCGTCATCCCGGATATCTCCTACCTGGTTGAGAGAAGGCAGAAGGTCAAGGCCATCCTCGTGACCCACGGTCACGAGGACCACATAGGCGCCCTCCCCTGGGTGCTCTCCGATCTGAATGTCCCCGTTTACTCTTCCCGTCTGACCCATGGCCTGATCACGGTGAAGCTGCGGGAACGAAGTAAGCTCAAAGAGACGAAGCTGAACGTCGTCGAGCCCCACACACCGTTCAAGATCGGCCCTTTCACGGTAGAGTTCTTCCGGGTATGTCACTCCATTCCCGACGCAATGGGGATCGCACTGACCACACCCCTCGGGCTGGTGGTGCATACTGGCGATTTCAAGATAGACCACACGCCCGTGGACGGCAGGCCCACCGACTTCGCGGCCTTAGCGGAGCTGACCGCGAACGGTGTGTTGCTGCTATTTTCCGACTCCACGTACGCCGAGGTTGAGGGATACACGCTCTCTGAGCAGGTGGTAGGAGAGACACTGGACAGGGTGATAGGAGAGGCCAGCGGGCGGGTAATGGTGGCCAGCTTCGCCTCGCTCATATCACGCATACAGCAGGTGGTCAACGCGGCGGTAAAGCACAACCGAAAGGTGGTGCTGGTGGGCCGTAGCATGGTGGACAATTCTAAGATGGCCGAGAGTATGGGCTACCTCGAGGCCCCGCCGGGTAGCCTGATCACGCTTAATGAGGCCAGGCAGCTTCCCCTCGACCAGGTGGTGATCATGGCCACGGGTAGCCAGGGCGAGCCCACATCCGCTCTGGTACGCATCGCCAATGGAGAGCATCCAGACATCGAGGTTGTTCCCGACGATACCGTGGTGATTTCCGCGTCGCCCATCCCTGGCAACGAGACCCTCGTGGCCAAGACCATCGACAACCTCTACCGTCAGGGTGCGAAGGTGTTGTACAGCCGGACGTCCCTTGTGCACGTGCACGGCCACGCCAGCCGAGAGGAACTCAAGATGATGCTTGGGCTGGTGAGACCGCGGTTTTTCGTCCCGGTTCATGGCGAGTACCGGCACCTTGTGGCCCATGCCCAGTTGGCCCAGTCTTTGGGCATCCCAGCCGCAAACACCTTCGTCTTGGAAGATGGGGACGTGCTCGAGGTGACGCCCGACGAGGGTCGCGTGGTCGACAGAGTGCCCGCTGGGCACGTGTATGTTGATGGTAGGAGGCTGTGGGGTCCGGATAGCAAAGTGCTGGGTGAGCGTAGGCGTTTGGGCCGAGATGGAGTAGTGGTGGTCTCGGTCGTCCTGAACGGGGAAACGGGTGAGCTAGTCAGGCCCCCCGAGGTGGAGTCTTCGGGATTTGTGGATTCCGAGGACTCGGAGGACCTCTTCCAAAGAATCTCACAAATGGTCCAAACAACCCTAGAGCGGGAGATGAGCAACGGTCTAAGGTGGGACAAGGTCGAGGCCATCGTTGGCAAGTCGGTCGCCGATTTCCTTCGCACCGAGACCCGAAGGAGACCGACCGTCCTTACGGTCGTGGAAAAGGCGTAACGGAGAGTAGCTGGCTTAGGTCTTGCGGCAGCACGCCTATTAGCTAGGCGGAACCCCTGGTAAAGACAACCAAGGGCACACTATTCTTCAAAAACTCGTCGGCAGAGTCGAAAACCGGTAGGACTAAAAATGGTAAACAGCGTGCTCAATGGAGTAGTAGGAACGGGGGCCTGGGTGTGGAGGCTGGTCTTATTGTGGCCCGTGAGGAGCGCCCTGTTGGGCTCCGCGGCCATACTCATCGGTCTGGGTATCGGATTCCGAGACCCAATTAGAGATGGATATCTTAGCTTCCAGGAGTCGGCGGTCATCTACTTTGGGCTCGGGGTTATCCCCCTGACCGTTTGGGTGGCAGTGTTCGCGTGGACCGCGGTCCGACATCGTATTTGGTTCCTGAGGTTCAGGCTCTGGCTCGGGTCTCTTGGGCTGCTGGCTTTAGCCATGGGCGTGCTGGCCTTTTTCGGCCCGTCTGGTGGTTTTCTGGGCGAGTTCACGCTCGACGGAGAGATTCGTCTTGGCGGCAAAGTGGGACGTGCGATCATCGGCCCCGTCGGAGAATCGTCTGGAGCCATCCCTTACTGGGCGGGCGCGATGCGGGCCTTACTGCTGTCTGTGCTTGTCACCTCGGTAGCCCTTCCCACGCTGGCGGCGGACGCGGCCGTGGCCCTCGGTAAATTTGGTTTCTTCCTCTACCTCACCTTGATTCTCGCGGTGAAGGCGCTGGCGTCTTGGCTGAGACGTATCTATCAGACGTATCTGGGAACCCGGCTGGCCGCTCGAAAGAACATCTCCGAGACACCTGCTGAGGGAACATTCCCATCCTCGAGCGTAGCTGAAGACGTGGAGACTGTTGCGTCGACTGGGACTCTGGAAGTTCCATCCCCTGCGGCGCTGTCGGCCTCTCTCATGGAGGACGAGGAGTCCGAAATAGAGGAGCTGGATGGGCGGGATGACTCGGTCTTTGATCCCTCACGGGCCCCCGCTAAACCTCTTGAATATCCCGCTCTGCCCGCCTCGGAGGCGGGTCTGCCCGCGCTTCCCGAAGGGGACCGTGAGGTTCAGGAACCCCAACCGGTCGCCGGCAAGTTCAACCGGTACTGGACGGAGGCGTCAGAAGATTCTGAGGCTTCTTCGTCTCAGTCGTATGAGGTTGTCGAGGTGGTTGAGGCCGGTGATGGGAACGAAGTGGCGACGGATGCCTCAGGCGACATGGAGGAGCGTACGGAGGATGAGCGCGACGATATGCCGATTCTGGGTCCTGCGGAGGACGTTTGGACCAAGCCATCAATCGACACGCTCTTGGACGCTCCTGAGGACGGAATCTCGCCCGAAGACATGGATGAGACCGCGCATATTATCAAGGGCACGCTGGCCGACTACGGTGTGGAGGTGGATATCGGCCAGATCAGGCCAGGCCCCACGGTGACGATGTACGGGCTCATCCCCGGGTGGGTGCGCCGGTACAGGCAGGTAAAGGAGAGGAACGATGACGGGACGGCTAGGCTGGACGAGTCTGGTAAGCAGGTAGTCACCCGCGTTGAGGAGAAAACCCGGGTGAAGGTGGATAGCATCCTCTCCCGGGAGAAGGACCTGGCTCTGGCTCTTAAGACCCCCTCCATCCGCATAGAGACCCCTGTCATGGGCGAGTCTCAGGTCGGCATCGAGGTACCCAACCCCAACCCGAATCTGGTCACATTGCGCTCCGCGATGGAGAGCGACGTGTTCAAGAGGATCAAGGCCGGCGCTCACCTTCCTGTGGCCCTGGGCAAGGGTAGCCATGGCGAGACGGTGTCTGCTGATCTGGCTAAGATGCCCCATCTACTTATTGCGGGCGCCACCGGCAGCGGAAAAAGCGTGTGCATCAACTCCATTGTGTCCTGCCTGATCATGGAGAAGACGCCGGCTGAGTTGCGGTTACTGCTCATTGACCCCAAACGGGTGGAGCTCACGCCCTACAACGGCATCCCCCATCTGCTGACGCCGGTGATTGTCGAGACCGACCAGGTGGTGGGCTACCTGAAGGGGATGATTCGTGAGATGTTCAATCGGTATCGCCTCATGGAGGAGGTGGGAGTCAAGAACATCGACGCTTACAACAAGAAGATGCCCGAGAAGATGCCTCTTCTGGTGGTTGCCGTTGATGAGCTGGCCGATCTAATGATGACGGCCGCGTTCGATGTCGAGCAGTCGCTTTGCCGGCTCGCCCAACTGGGCAGGGCAACCGGCATCCACCTGATCGTCGCGACCCAGCGGCCTTCAGTTGATGTCGTGACCGGGCTGATCAAAGCCAACTTCCCCACCAGGATCAGCTTTGGCGTAACGTCGCAAATCGACTCTCGGACGATACTGGACACCGTTGGCGCCGATAAGCTGCTGGGCCGGGGTGACATGCTGTACCTGCCCCTGGACGCGTCGAGGCCGGCGCGTGTGCAGGGTGTATATATTTCAGACCTGGAGGTGGGGGATCTGGTCCGCTTCTGGCAAAATACCCATTGGCCCCCTCTTCCTAAAGTTCCCCTGGCGCCGGTAAGGAACGAGGGTGATGGGGGCGTTGAGAGCGAGAATGGAAAAGGCGGCGTTCTTAGAGACGAGATGATGGACAAAGCCATCGAGTTGTCCAACCACTATAACAAGCTATCGACGTCGTTGCTCCAGCGCCGCCTGCGCATCGGCTATCCTCGAGCCGGAAGGCTAATGGACCAGCTGGAGGAGGCCGGAGTCGTTGGCCCCAGCGACGGCTCGAAATCGCGGGATGTTATAATTAACGGCAGGTAGTCCGTCATTTGGGTCCGGCTGCTGCCTGCTTCTTACAGCTTGAGCAAGCCCACGATTTGGAAGCGCCTCCAGAAGCGTCCCACCGGTAGGATTGCCCATCGACGGTGTCCTGGGACGACGGCTGGGGTGGTCTGGATGCGATCGAGACCCCCGGAAAAAGCCGCTCACACTATTTGCCCCCGGAAAGAGGCCCGCGTGGTTCGAAGCCTAACCGATCTTCTAAGCTCTGTCGTAAAGAAGGAGCGCCCCGAGGAGGAGACCTTCACTGCCAGAGAGGAGTGTCTGGTGTGTGAAGCCAGCCTGGTGGACTCCGAGTTGTACGTCCAGTACCGCGTTTGTCCCAAGTGCCGGTTCCACTACAGTATGACGGCCAGGGAGCGCATCGACTCACTAGTCGCCCCGGGCACGTTTCGCGAGATCAACAGGTCGGTGGTTTCTCTCGATCCACTGTCCTTCTCCTCCCGTGTGTCGTATAAACAGCGGCTGAAGCAAGACCAGCGGCGTACCGGGCTAACCGAGGCCGTGGTCACGGGCACGTGTTTGATCGGTGGTAGCCCGACCGTGCTCATCGTGCTCGACTTTGGCTTCATGGGTGGAAGCATGGGTTGTGTGGTCGGTGAAAAGGTTGCCCTGGCCCTTGAGCACGCCGTCAAGCGGAAGATGCCGGTCGTGTCCGTGGTTACCAGTGGAGGGGCCCGAATCCAGGAGGGGGCCCTCTCTCTGATGCAGATGGCTAAGACGTCCATCGCGTCCAGCCACCTCAACGACAAGGGGATGCCCTTCATCTCGGTGTTGGCCAACCCCGCAACAGGCCAGGCGTATGCCAGCTTTGCCAACCTGGCGGATATCATCCTGGCTGAGCCGGGAGCCATTGTGGGATTCTCCCCCCTCAGGGTAATGAGGGAGACCAGCGGGCAGCCACTGCCGACGGGTTCGCACACGGCTGAGTCTCACCTGAAACACGGCATGCTTGACATGCTGGTAGATAGGGGCGAGCTCAGAGACCTGCTGGCGGTGCTGCTTGACCTGCTTGGGCCTCAGTACAAGCTAACCCCTAAGCGAAAGGATAAGAGGCAGCAGTCCGAGCTAAGCCGCACCCAGGCGTGGGAGTCGGTTAGGCTCGCCAGACATGCGTCGAGGCCTTCGGCGCTGGACTATATAGGCAGCATCTTCACCAACTTCGTTGAGCTTCACGGAGACCGCGTCTACGGGGACGATGGAGCCGTGGTCTGTGGGCTGGCGCACCTGGGCGGGCAGACCGTCATGGTAGTAGGCCAGGAGCGTGGGCAGAGCGGCGATATAACGGAGCGGCACGGGGGCAGGACGTCGCCGGAGGGCTTTAGGAAGGCTCAGCGAGCGATGCACCTGGCCGCTAAATTTGATATGCCGTTGATCACACTGGTGGATACCCCTGGTCCCCATCCCAGCCTGGAGGCCGAAGAGAGAGGGCTGGGAAACGCCATCGCCAACGCCATGGCCGTGATGGGAGGATTGAAGGTGCCCTCCATCTCGGTAGTCATCGGCGAGGGAGGGAGCGAGGGGGCACTGGCCCTGGCGGTGGCCGACCGGGTCATCATGATGGAGAACGCCATATATTCGATCATCTCTCCGGAGGACGCCGCGGACCTTATTTATCAGGACGAGGCCAGGGCTGATGAGGTGGCCGAGTCGTTGAAGCTCACCGCCCAGGACTGCCTGGAGCTGGGTATTGTCGACGAGGTTGTGTCCGAGCCTCCAGGGGGCGCGCACACCAACCCGGAGGACGCCGCCCGGCAGCTACGACGTGCGGTGCTACGAGAGCTGGCGGACCTTCAGTCCAGGTCCAGAAGAAGAATGCTTGGGGAGCGGTACAAGAAATTCCGCAAGATGGGCGAGTACAGCTCCCACTTTCGGGCGGCCATAACGAGAGAAGTAAACACACTTCAGGGCCTCGTGGTCGGCGGCGTTAAGCGAATAGCCAGACGCCGTCGGGAGAGGTCGAAGGTGTTGGCTGAAGGCAGCCCACCGGACGAGGATATATCAGAGAATAAGAAGTAACGACGCCCCGGCGGGCCTCGTTTCCGCTTGGGTGGGGTGCCGTCGCCTTTAGCTGAGCACGCCCCCGTGCGTACTACGTCGGGCCTCGAAGGCTGAAATCTCGTCCACGTGTTGCAGCGTCAGCCCGATGGCGTCGAGGCCCTTGAGGAGCGAATCGCGCCGGAACGGCTCCACCTCGAACGACGCTACCACCCCTTGATCCTCATCCCACACGCGCTGGGTCTCGAGGTCCACAGTGAGCCTGTAGCCGGGACTGGCCTGGGCGTTGGCGATGACCCGTCTCACGGTCTCCTCCGGTAGCACCACCGGCAGAAGGCCGCTGAGGAAGCAGTTGTTGTAGAAGATGTCGGCGAAGCTGGGCGCTATGACGCAGTGAAAGCCGTAATCCAGCAGCGACCACGCGGCGTGCTCTCGCGACGACCCTGAGCCGAAGTTACGGCCCGCGGCTAGTATGGAGGCGGCCTCGTAGCCGGGCCTGTTCAGCTCGAAGTCCGGCTTGGGAGCCCCGTCCTCGTCGAACCGCCAGTCGTAGAACAGGAACTGGCCGAAGCCCGTTCGCTCGATCCGCTTGAGGAACTGCTTGGGGACTATCTGATCGGTGTCCACGTTGACCCTGTCCATGGGCGCCACGACGCCTGTGTGTTTTACAAACGGCTTCATTGGCGCTACCACTCCCTTATGTCGACGAAATGGCCTGCGATGGCCGCCGCGGCGGCCATCTGGGGGCTGACCAGGTGCGTTCGCCCGCCCCGGCCCTGGCGGCCCTCGAAGTTGCGGTTGGACGACGAGGCGCAGCGCTCGCCGGGCTTGAGGATGTCGGGGTTCATGCCCAGGCACATGGAGCAACCCGCCTCCCGCCAGTCGAAGCCCGCGTCCTTGAAGATGCGGTCCAGGCCCTCCACCTCGGCCTGGCGCTTGACGGCCGTCGAGCCGGGGACCACCATGGCGCGCACGTGGTCGCTGACCTTGCGGCCGGTGACCACCTCCGAGGCGCTGCGCAGGTCCTCTATTCGGGAGTTGGTGCAAGAGCCCAGGAACACACGGTCGATTTCGATCTGCTGAATCGGGGTGTCCGGCTCCAGTGCCATGTACTCCAGCGCCCGCTCGGTGGCCCGCCGGTCTTCTTCGCCCTCGAATGACGCGGGGCCGGGCACCCGCCCCGTCACCGGCGCCACCATGCCCGGGTTGGTCCCCCATGTGACATACGGCTCGAGCGAGCTTCCATCGATCTCCACGAGGGTGTCGAACTCGGCCTTTGGGTCCGTGGCCAGCTGGCGCCACTGCTCCGCGGCGGCGTCGAACTCATCGCCCTGTGGAACCTGGGGGCGGCCCCGCATGTAGTCGAAGGTGGTGTCGTCTGGGGCGATCATGCCGGCCCGAGCCCCGGCCTCGATTGACATGTTGCAAACGGTCATGCGGCCCTCCATGGACAGGGAGCGCACGGCCTCGCCCGTGTACTCGATGACGTGGCCTGCCGCGCCGCTCACCCCGATGCGGCCGATGACGCCCAGGATGAGGTCCTTCGCGGTCACGCCGAAGGGCAATTGGCCATCGACCCGAACCTCCATGGCCTTTGGCTTCGCCTGGCGCAGTGTTTGGGTAGCCAGCACGTGCTCCACCTCCGACGTGCCGATGCCAAGCGCGAACGCCCCGAATGCCCCGTGAGTTGACGTGTGGCTGTCCCCGCAGACGATCACCTGGCCCGGGTGGGTCAGGCCCTGTTCCGGCGCGATGATATGCACGATGCCCTGTAGAGGGCTGCGCATGTCGTAAAGGGTGATGGCGAACTCCTGGCAGTTGCGGGAGAGGGCCTCCACCTGTTTGCGTGAGACCTCGTCTGTGATGGGCAGAGAGCGGTCCCATGTGGGCACGTTGTGGTCCGCGGTGGCGACGGTCAGGTCGGGGCGGCGTACTCTGCGACCCGCCAGGCGGAGCCCCTCGAACGCCTGCGGCGAGGTCACCTCGTGGACAAGGTGAAGGTCCACGTAGAGCAGCGAAGGCTGGCCCTCCTCCTCGTGTACCGCGTGGGCATCCCAGATCTTTTCGAACATGGTCTTCGACTGCATATTTAGTAAAACCCTGGAGGGAATGGGGTGTTATGACGTTGCCGAGAGGTTAAAGGGCTTACCGTAGCTGTGGGTGACTGGGCGGCGATCCCTCCCAGGGCGGTTTTTTGCACCCAACCCTTAGGATGGTGGGCTTGCCGAGCCCATCTCGCCAACGGCTAGCGGCTCTCCTTGCCCACGGGCTCCGCCTTGACCTTCTCTTCATCCAGGAGGCGGTTCAAGGCGTTCATGTAGGCCCTGGCGCTGGCGACGATTATGTCGGTATCGGAGCCACGGCCGACGTACAGGTGGCCGTTACTTTCGATGCGTATGGTGACGCTTCCCAGGGCGTCGATGCCCTCGGTGACCGCGTTGACGTTGAACTCTGTCAGCACGTTGGGGACCTGGATGATCCGGTTGATGGCCTTATAGACGGCATCCACGGGGCCTGTGCCGGTAGAGGCGTCCGTTACGGACTTCCCGTCGGAGTCGGTGAGGGTGACGGTCGCGGTGGGAATCTCGTGGTTGCCGCAGGAGACCTGGACGTGGTCAAGCTTGTATATCGCCGGCTCCGAGACCGTGCGTCGCTGGTGCGCCATCAGGGTCTCCAGGTCGGCGTCCGTCACCTCGCGTTTCCGGTCGGCCAGGTGCTTGAAGTCTTCGAAGGCGACATCCAGCTCTTCCTTGGTGAGGGTGTAGCCAAGCTCCTCAAGCCTTGCGCGGAGCCCTGCGCGCCCGCTGAGCTTGCCCAGCACGATGGAGCTACCCCCGCGCCAGCCTACCGACTGGGCCTCCATGATCTCAAAGGTCGTCCGCTCCTTGAGAATAGCGTCCTGGTGGATGCCCGAGGAGTGCCGGAAGGCGTTGCCTCCGACGATAGCCTTGTTAGGCTGGGTGGGAAAGCCCGTGATGTCGCTCACCAACCTGCTGGTGCGATATATCTGGGTGGTATCGGTATTGGTAGTTACCCCTAGCACGTCTTTTCGGGTATGAATGCCCATGATCACCTCTTCGAGAGAGGCGTTGCCCGCCCGCTCGCCCAGGCCGTTGATGCAGCCCTCCACCTGGCGGGCGCCGGCCTCTACCGCCGCTAAGCTGTTGGCCGTGGACAGGCCGAGGTCGTTGTGGCAATGAACGCTTACCACTACCTTGTCGATGTCGGCCACTTTTTCCATGATGGACTCGATTAGGCGACCGAACTCCGACGGCACCGTGTAGCCTACAGAGTCGGGGATGTTAACCGTGGTGGCGCCGGCGCTGATAGCGGCCTCTAGGAGTTGGTAGAGGTACTCCGGTTCTGTGCGGGTGGCGTCCATCGGCGAGAACTCCACGTCGTCGCAGTAGCCCCTGGCACGCTCGACCGAGGCAACGGCCCTGTCCATGACTTCTTCACGGTTGCTCCGGAGCTGGTGCAGAATCTGAATGTCGGAGCTGGAGAGAAAGACGTGGATGCGCGGGTGTCTGGCGTCCTTGATCGCCTCCCACGCCTTGTCGATGTCGTTGGGGAGGCAGCGGGCCAGCGAGCAGATAATGGGTCCTCGCACCTCGCGGGCGATCGTCTGCACCGCCCCGAAGTCGCCTGGGGAGCTGGCCGCGAAGCCGGCCTCGATCACATCCACTCCCAGACGCTCAAGCTGTTTGGCGATCTCCAGTTTCTCGCTGGTCGCCATGCCGATCCCGGCCGACTGCTCACCGTCCCTGAGAGTGGTGTCGAAAATCAGTACCTTTTCTTCTGCCATTGCCACCGTCTCCTGACGTCATGCCTGAGGATTCACGGACTTACCGTCCTTGAAGGCTATTAGGAGAAACCCTCACCCTCAGACCCCCCGCCAGAGGGGTACACCCCTCTGGACTCCACGGATTTGCTCTCTTGTGCTTGGTGTTTAATCCGCGTCCTTCAAGAACGTCATCATGCCGCGCAGCTCTTTGCCCACGGCCTCTATGGGGTGCTGGGCGTTCTCGCTGCGCAGTCTGTTGAAGCGGGGGCGGCCCTCGTCGTTCTCGGCTATCCACTCTCGGGCGAAGCTGCCATCCTGGACGGCCGCGAGGACCTTCCGCATGTTCTCTTTCACGTGCTCGTCGATGACCTTCGGGCCGCGGGTATAGTCGCCGTACTCGGCGGTGTCACTGACAGAGTAGCGCATGTACTCCAACCCGCCCTGGTACATCAGGTCTACGATAAGCTTCAGCTCATGGAGGCATTCGAAGTAGGCCGACTCGGGCTGGTATCCGGCATCGACCAGGGTCTCGAACGCCGCTTTGATGAGCGCGCTCACGCCTCCGCAGAGCACCGTCTGCTCGCCGAACAGGTCGGTCTCCGTCTCCTCCTTGAATGTGGTGTCCAGGACTCCGGCGCGGGTGCAGCCAACGCCCTTGGCGTAGGCCAGGCCGGTCTCCCTGGCCTTGCCGGAGGCGTCTTGATGTATTGCGAGCAGCCCCGGCACGCCTGAGCCCTTTGTGAACACCTCCCGCATCCGATGCCCGGGCGCTTTGGGCGCTACCATGGACACGTCAACGCCATCCGACGGGATTATTGTTCTGTAATGGATGTTAAAGCCGTGTGCGAACATCAGCGTCTTGCCCGGCAGCAGGTGGGGCTTGATCGACTCCACGTACACCTCGGCCTGGGAGGTGTCGGGCAGCAGCACCATGATGATGTCGGACTGACTTGACGCCTCAGCGGAAGTCGTCACCTTGAGTCCCTCCTGCTCGGCCTTGGGCCAGCTCTTGCTGCCCTCGTACAAGCCCACGACCACGTCGAGTCCGCTGTCCTTGAGGTTCAGGGCGTGGGCATGGCCCTGGCTTCCGTAGCCGATGACGCCGATGGTCTTGCCGTCAAGCAGCGACAGATCGGCGTCGTTGTCGTAGTACATCTGGGCCATTCCGACTTCCTCTCGCCTCTCTTTGCGTTAGAAGCTATTCCATGCCATCTGTGCCAGTCTCACAGGCCGCTCTCCAGGCGAGGACGCGATCGGCGGCCGTTGCCGGCCTCATCTGAGCGGCCGGACCCCATTCCCCGTACCATGGCGATGGTGCCGGTGCGCATCACCTCCACCACGCCGAAGCTCTTTAGCATGTCCTGGAGGGAGTTCACCTTGTCCTCGTCGCCGGTGACCTCGATTACCAGGGAATCCGGCGCCACGTCCACAATGTTGGCCCTGAATATGTCGACGATCTGCATGATCTCGCTGCGGCTTTGGACGTTGGCCTTCACCCTGACCAGCGCCAGCTCGCGGGAGATGGTGTCCTGGTCCGACATATCGGACACTTTGATGACGTCTATGAGCTTGTGAAGGTGCTTCGTTACCTGTTCGACCACGCTGTCGTCGCCCTCGACGACGAAGGTCATGCGAGACATGTTGGGCACCTCGCTGTGTCCAACCGCCAGGCTGGCGATGTTGAACCCGCGCCGCCTGAACATGCTGGAGATGCGATTGAGGACGCCGGGCTTGTCCGTGACCAGTGCGGTGATAGTGTGCTTTGGAAGAGAGTTGCCCGTCGTCATCGGCGGGCCTTTTCAGGTTTGGGCTCCTCTATCATCTCGCGAACGGAGGTGCCTGACGGGATCATCGGATAGACGTTCTCCTCTTCCTCCACCATAAAGTCGACGATGACTGGGCCGTCGTAGCCCATCGCCTCGTTGATAGCGGACCGGATCTGGGACCTTTCGGTCACTCTGATGCCCAGGATTCCGAAGGCCTCGGCAAGCTTCACGAAGTCGGGGTTGCCTGTGTAGTAGGTGGCTACATAGTCCTTGTGGTAGAAAATCTCCTGCCACTGACGGACCATGCCCAGGTACTTGTTGTTGATGATGGCGAACTTGACCGGGATCTTGTTCTCCACCATGGTGGCTAACTCTGCCATAGTCATCTGAAAGCCGCCGTCGCCGGCTATAGACCATACCACCTTGTCGGGCGCGCCGACCTGGGCGCCCATGGCTCCCGGCACCTCGTATCCCATCGACCCGGAGCCGCCGGAGGAGATCAGGGACCGAGGGTTCTTGAAGGTGTAGTGCTGTGCGGCCCACATCTGGTGCTGCCCCACGCCGGTCACGATGATGGCGTTGCCTTGTGTGACCTCGGACAGCTCCTTAATGATGTGCTGGGGAAGGAGCTTGTCCGTCTCTCTGATAAGCATCGACGGGTGCACATCCTTCAGCTCGCCGATGCGGCGCAGCCACTCCATGTGCACCGCCGACTCCACCTTCTGGTTGAGGGCGCGTAGGACGCGCTTCACATCTCCCACGATGGGGACGTCCACTTTGACGTTCTTGCCTATCTCGGAAGGGTCGATCTCCACGTGAATCTTCTTCGACCTGGTGGCGAAAGTCTTGGGATTTCCGGTAATCCGGTCGTCAAACCGCATCCCCAGGGCGATGAGAAGGTCCGACTCGTCGATGGCGAGGCTCGCGTAAGCCATGCCGTGCATTCCCGGCATGCCGACGCAGAGCACATGGTCGTCGGGGAAGCCGCTTATGCCGAGAAGGGTGGTGATTACCGGTATCTGGGCCTTTTCGGCCAGCTCCTTAAGCTCGGCGTAGGCGTCGGCGAGAATGATGCCATGCCCAGCCAGAATTACCGGACGCTCGGCCTGGTTGATTAGCTTTGCGGCCCGATTGATCTGGCTCGGGTGGCCTTCCAGGGTGGGCTTGTAGCCGGGGAGGTCCACCGTATCTGGGTATTCGAATTCGGCCTCCTCTAAGAAGACATCCTTGGGTATGTCCACTAGGACAGGTCCCGGCCGCCCGGTGCTGGCGATGTGGAACGCCTCCTTGATGGCGGTGGGAATGTCCGCCGCCCGCATCACAAGGTAGTTGTGCTTGGTAATGGGGAGGGTAATACCGGTGGTGTCGGTCTCCTGGAACGCGTCCGAACCTATGGCCGACCGGGCGACCTGCCCGGTTATGATTACCACGGGTACCGAGTCCATGGAGGCGGTGGCGATGCCGGTTATAAGGTTGGTGGCTCCTGGCCCGGACGTTGCCCACGCCACGCCTGGGCGTCCGGTTACGCGGGCGTAGCCGTCGGCGGCATGGGCCGCACCCTGCTCGTGGCGTACGAGGATGTGGCGTAGCTGTGGGTACTGCGGCAGCGTCTGGTAAAGGGGCAGGATCGCTCCGCCTGGAAGGCCAAAGATTACGTCCACGCCCTCTTTCAACATGGATTCGCAGACCATCTGCGACCCGTTCAGCTTCATTGCTGTCTAGCCTTTCCCGCCTCGTGAGGCTCTCTATTGAAACCGAGCAAAAAAAATCCCGTCCCAGAAGGGACGGGCCTTAGCTTAAACTCATCGCTCCCGCGGTACCACCCTAATTGTCCGCCACCGGCGGACCACTCGAAGGCCATAACGGGGCCAACCGCCCGGCCCTACTCGTTGTGAGCGGCTCGCCGCTCCTTTCGGCCCGGATGCTCAGGGGCGAGTTCTCGGAGCTCCTAGCGCCGGCTTTCCACCTACACCGGCTCTCTTGAGCTGGTGGCTCCGGTATTACTCCCCGTCAGCGCACAATCCGTAAGTTTTATAGCGAAACAACGCCCAATATTAGCACGGCGGCGGAGTGGATGTCAACGAATTTTTGACCGGCAGTGCGGTGGTTGCCAGGCTGCCGCGGTGTGGATACAATCGGTGCATTGCTCGATAGGAGCGGACGCCTTGTGCGTCTTCCCCGTTGTTATCAAGTCGATGGAGGCTAACGAAATGACCGAACGTGGGGTACCTACTCAACGGGTACCTACTCAAGAGGAGGTGGAGTCGTCCTTGAGAGACCACCGCAACTGGGGAAGGTGGGGTGACAAGGGCTCCGCCGGCGCGGTCAACCTTATCACCGCCGAGAAGCGCGTGTCCGCCGCGGCACTGGTCAAGACAGGCCGCACCGTGTCCCTGGGCAGGCCCGTCAGCGTGAAGCCGTCAATCGACAACCCCACGCCGGCTCAGCACTACATGACGACGCTGGATGAGTCCGCTGGAGGCCCCGCTGCGGAGGACTACTACGGGTCCTATTATCACGGAGTCATCGAGACCCATATCGACGCCCTCTGTCACATGTGGGACCAGGACGGCGGATGGGACGGTCGCGACCCGGACGAGATATTGACCTTTACCGGCGCTCTGTACGGCGCGGTGGACGCGTGGAGCGACGGAATTCTCACCCGCGGCGTACTCCTGGATGTGCCCAAACACCGGGGCAAACCCTACGTTACTCTCGAGGAGCCTGTACATGGTTGGGAGCTGGAAGACGTGGCGAAGGAGGAGGGTCTGACTCTGGAACCGGGCGATGCCGTCATGGTGTACAGCGGCCGCGATGCTTATGCACGAGACCACGGCGGGGCTTGGTGGGGAATGGGGAGGGAGGGGCGCCCCGGTCTCCACGCCTCCTGCCTACCGTTCATCCGAGACAGCGACATGGCCGTCCTGGGCATGGACATGATGGACGCGAGCCACCCCGAGTACACTATCCCTCATACCGTGCACGCGGCCATATTTGCCTACGGCGTGGTCCTGCTGGACAATGCCCTTCTGGAGCCGCTGGCCGCGGCGTGCGCCGAGGAGGGTAGATACGAGTTCATGGTGACCATCAACCCCCTCAAGCTCATTGGAGGCACCGGCTCGCCGGTCAACCCCACCGCGGTGCTCTAGACGTGCCGGGCTTGGCTCTCCTGGCACAACCTTTCTATCTTAGCGGCGCCGGGCATTACGACGGTGTTCTATTGGTTGCGCATGGTACGCCGCATCGCTTGCCGCCGCCGGACGTCGGGCATACAATGGGTATGTCGGGGTGTAGCGCAGTTGGTAGCGCGCCACGTTCGGGACGTGGAGGCCGCTGGTTCGAGTCCAGTCACCCCGACACCTCCCTTCATGATCATGCTTGGCATGCGTTTGAATGCGACGGTCTCAAAAACCGTTGGGGGCAACCCCGTGTCGGTTCGACTCCGACCTTCGGCACCACTCCTAATCCCCATCACAATGGCGTCCTTGGCTAATGAAGAAGCTCCACTAAAGTAGATGTCCTCCTCGAGTTGGTCACAAATCGGTCACGTGAGATTTGGGAGCTGAGTCCGTTGGGTGACGCTTGTGTGGCGATACGCGCTCCAAAATGAGGAGTCCTTGTGCCGTAGCTACAGGAGATATAGAATCAGCCGCACCAAAAGGACTTGGTTCTGGTGACTACTCGGACGAAGGTTGCTACATTCTGTGTTGTGCCTATTTCGGGGATAGTATCCGAATTGTCAGTTAGTTGGTGTTCGAACGAGCTTTTCCGGCTGACCTGAGTATTGCGGACGCTGCTGCGAGGGCGAACGCAAGCCATAGGACTTGCTCGACGTGACACAAATCATGGTGGCTGAACGGAGTTACCCAGACATGAAGCGAATGGGGAGATCGACCGGTCAAAACTGAAGAACAGGGATTGACCAGAGATGGCGCACAAGACCGCCGGACATGACCACCCGACCGGTGATGAGGCTCTTTCCTTCCTGGCGAGCGTTCCCGGTGCAATTGGGCATTTCGTAAACGCCTATCCAGGCGTCCGATCCTCAGATGATCTGGATTGGCTCGACGCATGGTTCCACGCAAGGATCAATCTACACTTTTCCGGGACTATATCGGCGACAGACACGGTCCAGACACCTGACTCGAGTTCCGGTTCTGCTCAGGCACAGTTGCTGGCTCAGCCCATTCGACTACATTCAGTTCATCCCCACTATTTCAGAGGCTTCCGTGAGGTGCCTCGACCAATTCGCACGGATGGGGATCTTGTAGTTATCGATGGGCGAAACAGTTCTGGGAAAACAAGCCTCGCAGAGGCCTTGGAGTGGCTGTTCACTGGTTCGCTGTCGCGCCGCGAAAGTATGGATTTGGGCAACCCACGGGAACTTGAAAATTGTGTCAGTAATCAGTTCCGCCCTGACGATGATGAAACCTGGGTCAGCGTAGTGTTCGAATCGGTATCGCCGGGCGGAGTTGAAGCGTTGACTGTACGTCGTCAAAACAAGTGGGACAAAAGGGGAGCCTTTAAAGCGTGCAACTTGGACGCTAACCGGCTCAGGCAGTTCTCAGATTTGCCAACCTCCGTTCGGCTAGACTCTTTTGCTTCACCTCCTGTCTCGTCGCCAGTATGGCGTCTTGGCGTCCGTGGTACATATCCGCCGGCGTGATGTTCCCCAAAGCCTCGTGATAGCGCTCGTAGTTGTAGTACCTTACGAAGCCCTCCATAGCCGCTACAAGCTCTTCCAGGCTGTGGTGGACAAAGACGTTGACCTTAGCCTTGGCTGTGCGATGGTACCGCTCCAACTTGCCGTTGGTCTGGGGATGGAAAGGTGAGGCGAAGATGTGTTTCATGAACCTGGCCCTTAGGAACTCGTCCAACGCCCTAGACAGAAAGCCTGGACCGTTGTCGCTCAGAAGGGCTGGACCTGGCTCTACAGGCGCCGTCGGTTGACCGGTGAACTCCACCGCATCCTGGACCACGTCGATGATGTCGGCACTGCTCATGCTGGTCTGCACCCTCCAGCCCACGATCATCCTGGAATAGTCATCCAGCACGCTGATCAGGTAGTAGTAGCCCCAACCCACCACGAAGAAGTAGCTGGCATCGGTCTGCCATAGCTCATTGGGCCTGGCAGTCTTGGTGTGAAACTCCTTTCCTGCTGGGAAGCCCTTGGTCTCGGGCGGCTTGATGAGCCCCGCTTCCTTCAGTATCCGGTATACGGTGGACTCGGAGACGTACATGACCTGTTCGTCCACCAGGGTGGTCGCCACCTCTCTCGGGCTCAACGATGGGTGCTCCAACGCATACCTGACCACGTACCGTCTTTGCTTTGTAGCCAACCGGTTCCACACTCGCCTGGGCTCTGGTGGCCGGTCTACCAGACCGTTAAACCCCTTGTCTCGATACCTGCTCTTCCAGCGGTAGTAGGTCGAGGGTGCTATCTGCAACTCTTGGAGGGTCTGCCTGACCGGCAGAGGAGACCTCTCGACGATCTGAAGGACCTCCGCCTTGAGCTGGGCCTCCCTTCTCACATAGGGCTTGCCCATGGGCTCTAACCGAGGCTTTTTTTCAGGACCAGGTTCTCCACCGACAGCTGAGCAACAAGTTCCTTGAGCCGCTCGTTCTCGCGCTTCAAGGCATCGACCTCCGCCTTGTTCGCCTCCCGTAGCGTGTCACCCTTCAGCCTCGACTTGCCCGCCTCCATGTAGTCCTTGAGCCACTTGTAATAGACCCCGGGGTTGATTCCCTCTCGCCTGCACAAGGCGCTGACTGATATCTCCCCGCGGATCCCCTCTATGACGATCCGTACCTTCTCCTCAGGTGTGTACTTGCGACGTGTAACGTTTCTGGTCCGTCGGACCACCTGCCTCGCGTTCTCGTCGGCTTGATCGTAGCTTCGACTGACTTCCTGCATCCTGGCTCCTTTCACTTCCGTGAATCTACTCTCCTACCTGAGCCAGGACAATCGCCTTAATTGTCGCTTCTCAATTCCCCATCAGCTGTCCCATATGTGCTGACGATACACACGGCACTGTGAGCCACTGGACGTAGCGCTCTATCAAACCCGAAGTAATTATTCTTTCTCGGCCAGGTAACCCCACTAGACCTGGACCAGTTTTCGGGGGCAGGTCACAGCCAGAGTGACAGTGTGCTCGGGTGAAAGTACCATTCGCGTGGTCAAGCATTGTGCGTTTTTGGGGAGCACTAAGCTTGATGTGGGAAACCTTCTTGTTATTCGGCGGTGAGGGCAGCTAGAGCTAAGTGAAGGAGGAGTGCATGGCAAAGCTCATGTTTATGGGATCCAGCGGCTCTGAGGACCCAACGAAGGCGGTGTTTCCTTTTATATTGGCTAACGGCGCGGTGGAAGCTGGCCATGAGGCGGAGATTAGTCTGTTCGGCGACGCAGTGGTCCTCATGAGTGACCCGGTCATCAACAGCGTTGTTCCTGTTGGCCAGCCGCCCCTCAAGGAACTAATGGCCACGGCAATAAAGAATAAAGTTCCGGTCTATGTGTGAGGAGGTTGCTCTGCCGCCCGTGGGGTGACTGAGACGGACCTACAAGGCAAGAACGCCGAGTTTACCAATCCTAAGAAAACAGCGGATCGGATAGTCGCAGCAGACAAAGTGGTATCGGTGTAAGTCGCAGGCCTAGCTGTCCTCGCCTTCGGGTCTCTGCCTACCACGCTGAAACCATCTTGCGGCGTGCCACAAGCAGCCGAGAGGGCCTCATGAAGCAAAGAGGCAGACTGCCACTAGCCTGCCTCTTTGTTCTAAATCAAACCCCTACCGGCTAGCCGCACCATGACACTGGGTACCGCTTCTATCCAGGTCAGGGACTAGCTTGTCGCCAGAGGGGTCAAGTATTGTCGCTTACCAGCGGGGCTAGAAACTCCCAGCGCGGTCGCTACGACCGCCGGGCTCCCTCGGTCGAGACTCATTCACTTTCAGTGTTCTACCGTCGAGTTCCTTGTCATTCAGGCCCTCTATGGCGGCCTCGGCCTGGGACGTGTCTGGCATTTCTACGAAGCCAAACCCTCTTGGTCGCCCCGTCTCTCGGTCGGTGATCATCCTTGCGGTCTCCACTTCCCCATACGCAGCGAAGGCGACTCGGAGGGACTCTTCGGTGGTGTCGAACGATAGATTGCCCACATAGATGTTCATGCGGTGCTCCTTAGAATTGAATTCTCCTCACCCGGGGCAAGCGTCGTATGCGAGTCGAGTACTACTGGAAACGCAGGAAGCGGAACGAAGTTTGCAACTGGCCTTGGAGTCCCAGCCACTGTACCACAGGCGGTGTTCCCGAGCCTAATCATGGGGAGGGCAGGCTCTAGATGCTCTGAATGCGCAGGAAGCGGTCGGCAGACCCCCCCAGGCGGCAACAGAGCCAGGCCCCTAGGTGAACCCACGGGGCCGTCCAAGTGAGATGGGTGTCCACCCAAATGGGCACCCAAGCCGACCATTCTGGCCGAGGGCTCCCGGGTAGATCTGTTGATATCCAGAACTGGAAAGCCCGCACGAGTCTCCTACACAGCTACAAGCACCGCCAACTCGTGATTAAGGTGTAGATCGACCCTCCTCTTTTCTCTTACCAAAAGGATTTCCTTTAGGAGCCTCCGATTCTAGGTATATCGTGGCTACAGAGCAATGACACATCCTTTTGGAGCCCCTGATCCATGTCTCCTCCAGGGCAATCGACTCAAACAGACGGAGACTGACATACAACCGGATTAGGCCCCACAGTACGCTGGTATGCAGACCGCCAGCCGCTGAAGGGTTTCTAGTCGGCGAGCCACTGACAGCCCTGGCAGGACTAACTTAATCGGTGATACAAATACTAGGGGCAGGTCAGATCCGGCCGCAGGGGTACAGAGGCGAACCCACAGCCCAAGAACAACATCTAAGTGAAAAAGGCGAGGTGTGAATTGGTGCAGATCGCAGGACTCATCCCCGTGGGCCTCCTTGGCATCGGTGCGTTTGCCCTTGTCGCCTGCTCCAGTGGGAATGGGAAAGAGACAGAGTCAGCAGAACAGGCTGGGGGAGCGGTCGCTGCAATCAGCCCTTCTGTTGGTCCAGTTACTCCTGGGGTGACGGCTACTCCAACTGACCCTACTACCCCCACACCAACTCCTGCCTCCTCATCAAGGGACTTTGAGACCATCACCGTCTTGCCCAGATACTAACTTTAGACTTGGATCAGTCTTCGGGGGGCAGGCCAATCTCAGGTCGTCGCGATCGAGTGTGCAAAACGGACTCGCCCTCAGTCCACACCACTGGACCATCACGGCGACCATTATCCCAGGCTAAGCAGCAACAGGCCTCCTAGCACGGTAATAACTCCGATCGTCTGGTTATGTGCCAACCGCTCACGGAAAATCAGTAGGCCTCCCATTATGGGTACCAGAGGATACACCGCGATTGCGGCCGTGACGATAGCTATGATTCCAAGGGACTTTGAGACCATCACCGTCTTGCCCAGATACTAACTTTAGACTTGGATCAGTCTTCGGGGGGCAGGCCAATCTCAGGTCGTCGCGATCGAGTGTGCAAAACGGACTCGCCCTCAGTCCACACCACTGGACCATCACGGCGACCATTATCCCAGGCTAAGCAGCAACAGGCCTCCTAGCACGGTAATAACTCCGATCGTCTGGTTATGTGCCAACCGCTCACGGAAAATCAGTAGGCCTCCCATTATGGGTACCAGAGGATACACCGCGATTGCGGCCGTGACGATAGCTATGATTCCAATTTCGGTCCCCCGGTAGTATACAAAAAATCCCCCCGTCTCCAACACAGCAGCTATCGTCACCAACGACGCAATTCCCAAGGTGAGCCCTCTCCACGGTAACCGCCTTCGAATAGCGATAGCCGGTGTGATCATTCCCAACTTGAGAAGGTTGTACGCGTACAGCGGAAGGAACCAACCGACGTCCTGGGAAATCCTGGCCAACACGTACAGGTTCACGGCAAACGTCACCATGGTAAAAATGGCGAACGCGGCGCCCTTGCCGATGAGACGCCGACTGCCATTGAGCCTCCTTAGGTCCACGGAGGCCAGCGCCACACCTCCCACAGCGGCCGAAGCGCCCAACGACTGACCAATCGTCAGGCGCTCTCCCGCCAATAACACCGCAAGCAGGATGACCACAGCCCCCTCACCGGACACGATGGGGGCGACGATGGCCACCGGCCCTACCCTCAACGCCATAAGGTATGAAATATAGCCGCACAGGCCTATGAAGCTAATAATTGCCAACTGCACCCATTGGCCAAGGGAAAGAAGGCTCAGATCGCTCGCTATCACGAGATAGATGGTGGCAATTCCAACAGACACGAGATTCGACCAGAATAGGAGTTGAAGCAGTCCCACTTTTCTGGTGGCAAGCGCCATGGTGAAGACCGACGTCCCCACGAGTGTGGCGGCAACTAGTCCGTATAAGATGCTCTGGGTGACCAATGAACGAGGCGGTGCCCTTTCATCGAGGTGACCTGTGGGGCCGAATCATATCACAGGGCTACACTGCCTCAGCCGACAATAGTGGGCTACGATGCCGAGTCACAATGGGCAGCAGTCACAGGACGTCTCGAGGACCCCTCCGGTGCTGAGTTACCAGAGGCATTTGTCCTCACAGGAGCGGGTTACTTCGGCTCAGCGAAAGTAAGCAGCCGCTTGGGGTTCTCAACCACGATTTGGTTTATGTCCCTTTCCGTCATCCCAACCCTGCGCAGATGAGGAATGAACATCTCGAGGACGAAGGAGTATCCCGTTCCGCCGTAGTGTTTTAGCTGGATCTTCGAGCACACGTCTTGGGAGACCAGGATCCGGCCCAAATGTCCTGCCTCAATGAGCTTGGGGATGGCGTCGGCCACCAAAGCAGTCCCGCTGTAGGTCAGCAACTCAGACCAAGGGTCTTCAGAATTGAGCGGCTCCCACGACAGGGGTACCATGGCCAGCCCCAGCATGTCGAACTGAATGTACATCCCCCTCTCCAGCAGCTCCAGCATGAGGGGCATGTTGCCCGCTATCATGTCTGAGTGCCCAAAGATGGTACGCGTTAAGTCTCCGCCCTCTTCCTCGATAATTCCGGCAATCTCCAGCTTCTCATGGCCCAAGCCACCCCAGTGTAAGGTAATGGCCGCCCCCGTGGCCCGGCTGGCCCTCGCTGACGCCCTCGTGACCTTAATTTCGTTGGGAGTAAGGGGGTTGCCACTGATGCCCACCTCTCCGATGATTCCCGCCCGAATCCCGGTGTCTCCCACCCCAACAGTAACGTCCCGAACGATCTCATCCGTCAGGTCCTCTATCGTACGTTCGCCCATATCGTCGTGGTGGCTCGTTGGGATATACCAGCTGCAACCCATAACGATGTTGAGCCCCGTGGCGTTGGACATCCGGAGTAGGGCCCGTGGGTCTCTTCCTATGCCGATACTAGTTAGGTCTACGATGGTAGACCCGCCCCAGGTCCGAAATTCTGACGCCTCGGCGGCAGCCATCTTCTCATCCGTCAGAACCAGGTTGTCTCTTATTAAGCCCTCACCTTTTGTCGTGACATGCAGGTTTTCCAGTGTCAACTTCTCATGCCATTGGACCGCCTCGGTGATCGGAGCGAAGCAGTCTGGAGTGTATGCCGGATAACTGTCGAGCATGTCGAGCAGAAGGTGCTCATGCATGAGGGTGATGCCCAGGTTTTCCGGATCGATGGGGCCCTTGACCGTCATCACGTTCCCTGTTATCTCAGACGCTGATGTGGTGCTCACACCGTCCTCCCTCTCAGATATCTCGCGGTACAATCACCTGCCCATACCACTTGTACCACCCTTTGAGTTAGTTCGCCAGAGCTGCCAAGGGCTGTACAATAGGCACTACCATGTGCGGCCGATACTCCCTTGCCATGGAGCTGCCCGGACTGGAGGAGGTCAAACGATGCGAAATGTCACCATCGAGTACTGGTGGTGGGGCGAAGAGGAGCTTCCGGGCACTGAGAAGTGGCTGGTCGAGACGAAGGTAGCATTCGAGGCGTTGAACCCCCACATCATGGTCAAGCTCACGCGGCAGACCACGGACGATTTCATGCCCAACGCGAACGCCGCCCTCGCCGCGCAGAGCGGCCCCTGCATTCAGCACTACTGGCCGATCACCTGGTTCGTCGAGGACATGATCAACGGCCACCTGGTGGCGTTTGAGGACTATCTCACTAAAGAGGAGATAGAGCACTGGAACCTAGCCGACCGTCTGTACGCCTCGTGGAACGGCAAGACCTATGCCGCGCCGTTCATCAACGGCGAACGCCTATGGGCGTACAACAAAGCCCACCTGGCTCAGGTCGGCTGGGACCCAGACACCCCACCTCGGACCTGGGACGAGTTCCTGCGGGTGGGCAAGCTACTTA
Source organism: Dehalococcoidia bacterium (assembly GCA_965249225.1). GTDB lineage: Bacteria > Chloroflexota > Dehalococcoidia > Lucifugimonadales > CBDFLT01. The sequence continues at coordinate 642,757 of CBDFLT010000009.1, forward strand.
ACGATGCCGGAATCACGCCCATCGCCGCCGGGATGAGGGACAAGTATTACGCTGACTTTCCGTGGCTGTATTTCGTGCCCCAGACGCTGGACAGTGAGGCCGAATGGTACGACATGCTGCTTGGCGTCAGCGGCGAGAAGCTGTCAGACCCCAAATTTATCGAGCCGTTTGTCCGCCTGAAGGAGATGATCGAGAACAACTTCTTCAGCGACGATGTCCGCTCGCTGGACATGTACGAAGGATTCGATCTATTCCCCCAGGGCAAGGCGACGTTCGTCAACATGGAGGAGAGCCAGCTCAAGGGGTTCGCAGATAGGCTGGGGCGTGAGAACGTGGGCTTGATGAACCTCAGCCCTAAGTTCGCCGATGGTGCCTTCGGCAACAAGGTCTGCGGCGGCGCCCCGCCTATTGCCGTCACGGACTGGTGTGAGAACAAGCAGGAGGCCGCCGACTTCGTCGCCTTTACCCACTCACCCGAGCGCATCAAGCGCCTCTACGAAATCACTGGAGGCATAGTCGCCGATGACCGATTCGACCCGGCCTGGATAGGCGACGACCCCCTCGACCTTCAGAGGTACGAGTGGCACCGAGACGCATTTGCGATCTCGGTGTGGAACACCACCGCACCAGATCATGACGAGTGGCTCTGGCCCGGGGTAATGGGCCTGTTCGGAGGGACAATGACACCTCAGGAGGTGGGCGAGCTTGGTCAACGGTCGACGGAGGTGTGGCGTGAGACCGACCCGGCCATGGTCGAGAGCTTCATGAAATGGCTCGACGAGGGACTACGCACGCTTTAAAGTCACCCATCTCCGCCGGATCACAGCCCTGGGAAGCCTAATTTAAAGAGTGGTACAAATACCGGCGGCGGGTCACGACCAGTTCGAGCGAGTTTTGACCGGAGAGTGGGAAGAGTTCGAGGTGATAGAGGTCGTGGAGGCTATGGCCTAACTTTTGGCAACTTGCAGAAAACTAGGCAAGCGGATTCTCACACTGCCATGAGAACGGTCAGGCTTTAGGGAACCTCTGAATAACCCTTCATATGCTGGATTGAATTGATTGCAGGGGTAGTTCGAAGATGTTCAATTCTTTGCGATGGCCCATCAGGCTGTTGCGGCCCTAAATCGGGTCTGTTTGGGCTTCGAAAGCGGGCTCTGCCGGGGGCGTGTCGCCGCTATCAACCTGATTTGGGCGCACTTCTCTCTCGTCACACCGCCAAGTGGCGCTCGGCTGTCATCAAGTTGGCAAACCCCAGCAGCAACGCCAGCCGTTGCGTGTTCTTGGCCAGTCCACGATACCGCACCTTGGCGTAGCCAAAGTGACGCTTCACATACAGGAACGGATGCTCCACCTTCGCCCTGACCGACGCCTTGCGCTTCTCCGCCAACGCCTCCTCGCTTTCAGGTGCTAGCTGCCGACGCCGACCGGGCTTCATCGCCACGCGCCACTCCACATCCAACTCTCGGTTCTCCTCCCGCTTATCGACTCCCTGATACCCCGCATCGCCCCACACCCGCGTCTCTCCACCGTGTAGTAACCGGTGAGTTTCGGTCACGTCATGCACGTTCGCTGATGTCATAGCTACACTATGCACCACCCCTGTCTCTTCGTCCGCCCCGATGTGCACCTTCATACCGAAGCTCCACTTGTTGCCCTTCTTGGTCTGGTGCATCTCTGGGTCACGCTCCCGGGCACGGTTCTTAGTCGACGACGGCGCCTCGATGATGCTCGCGTCCACTATAGTCCCCTCCCGAAGACGAAGCCCCTGAGTCTCCAGGTGGACGTTGATGGTCTTGAACAGACCTTCGCCAAGATCGTGCTCCTCCAGCAAGTGGCGGAAGTTCAGGATCGTCGTCTCGTCAGGCAGAGGGCCCGACAGCCTCAGGCCCACGAATCGCCTCACCGACTCGACCTCGTATAGCATGTCTTCCATCCCAGGGTCGCTCAGGTTGTAGAACAGCTGCACGCAGTGTATGCGAAGCATCGCCGACAGCTCATACGGATGCCGGCCTCGGCCAGCCTCGGGATAGTATGGTCGAATGCGACTCTCCAACTGTCCCCACGGTATCAGACCGTCCATGCGCTCCAGAAACAGCTCCCGCCGAGTCTTGCGCTTCTTACACTCGTACTCCAGGTCCGCAAATGTCGGCTGGTTCATCTACTCTTGCTCCCGTCCTTAGTCAGTTCGTCTCCACTTGTCATGGTACTATGCCACCATAATCCACGGACTTGTTCAGAGTATCCTTAGGTCTAGTTCTACCCTTCCCCGTCTCCAAAAAGATTTCCTTTTGGAGCGCCTTCTGGCGGTCACGGTCGCCGTGAGGGTTCATATATCCAAGTCGGTTGCCGAGCCTACTTCCTTTGGGCCCAGATACTAACTTTAGACCTGGACCAGTTTTCGACGGGCAGGTCACCGCTTTATTGCTTTACCAATGAGCCGCATTAAATCCTTGGGCTGGAAAGTAGCCCTTTGCTTTTTCTCGATGCTCTTGTCCCGTAACTCGCCTTCCTCATTAAGACGGGCGTAAGGGGCTCTTTTTCTTTGAGCCCGGTGTCGATGGTCAGCGAAAATGTCCGGCTAAGTGGCCAGCGAAAATGTCACTTGTATTGCTCGCGATGATAACAGATGGCTCCTATTCGACCCGATCTCGCTTCATGGGCGGGCTCAGAGCTTCCATGTACTTCTTTGCCGTGTCCCGATGGATGCCGAGTTCCCGGGCGACCCCTCGAGTCGACAACCCCCTGCGCTTCGCCTTCTGAACAGCGTTCCACCTTGCCGTCTGGAGTGGAGTGGGCTTCCTGCGCTGCATGGCAGGTGCCTTGCGGACTCTGACGGCGCCGTTGTCGATGGCCGTGTCGTCAGCATCGCCGGCGTCCATCTGTGCGTCGAGTGCTGCCAGGGCCGCCTCCCAGCGCCTGCTCAGACCGTTGAGGTCGGGACGTGGGGGTGTCCCGTGTGAAGAAGAGTCGTTGAAGCTTCTGAGTATGCCTGGGCGGGGTGGCGCCTCCTGGCTGGGGATGATCTCTCCCCGGTAACGCACAGCCAGCTGGCCGTCCAGGCCTTCCAGCACATCTGCCACCGCCCCCGCATAGCTGCGCCGCTCCGTCCCGGGCAGCAACTGAAGCGTTCTCCAGCGGTACTTCACCGTGTTGTCCCTGGCCACCCTGCGGCTGTGCCTGAAGCAGAGCGCAGTGTCGAGGCACACTCTCGGTCCCAACGGGCGGTAGGCAGCCTCAGGGTGCTGTGCCGGCACTCCGAAGCGAGCGTTGAAGCGGTCAAGGAACTCCTTCAGCAGGGCGTTGGCCTCCTCGATGGTGACTGCACCAGCGAGTCTGAGCTCGGTCACCAGCCTATCCTGGAACGTTCCCGCTGTGCGCTCCACTCTACCCTTAGCCTGCGGTGACAGGGCGAAGACCATCTGTATGCCGAGCTCGTCCATCGCACGACTGAACTGTGTGGGTGCACCGGCGCGCCCGGAGCCGGGCACGTTCTTGAAGACGGAGTGCCGGTCGGTGTAGAGGGCGATGGGTACGCCGTAGCGCTGTATCAGCCCCCTCATCAGCAGGAAGTAGTCGCGGTGTACGTCGTCAAAACAAGTGGGACAAAAGGGGAGCCTTTAAAGCGTGCAACTTGGACGCTAACCGGCTCAGGCAGTTCTCAGATTTGCCAACCTCCGTTCGGCTAGACTCTTTTGCTTCACCTCCTGTCTCGTCGCCAGTATGGCGTCTTGGCGTCCGTGGTACATATCCGCCGGCGTGATGTTCCCCAAAGCCTCGTGATAGCGCTCGTAGTTGTAGTACCTTACGAAGCCCTCCATAGCCGCTACAAGCTCTTCCAGGCTGTGGTGGACAAAGACGTTGACCTTAGCCTTGGCTGTGCGATGGTACCGCTCCAACTTGCCGTTGGTCTGGGGATGGAAAGGTGAGGCGAAGATGTGTTTCATGAACCTGGCCCTTAGGAACTCGTCCAACGCCCTAGACAGAAAGCCTGGACCGTTGTCGCTCAGAAGGGCTGGACCTGGCTCTACAGGCGCCGTCGGTTGACCGGTGAACTCCACCGCATCCTGGACCACGTCGATGATGTCGGCACTGCTCATGCTGGTCTGCACCCTCCAGCCCACGATCATCCTGGAATAGTCATCCAGCACGCTGATCAGGTAGTAGTAGCCCCAACCCACCACGAAGAAGTAGCTGGCATCGGTCTGCCATAGCTCATTGGGCCTGGCAGTCTTGGTGTGAAACTCCTTTCCTGCTGGGAAGCCCTTGGTCTCGGGCGGCTTGATGAGCCCCGCTTCCTTCAGTATCCGGTATACGGTGGACTCGGAGACGTACATGACCTGTTCGTCCACCAGGGTGGTCGCCACCTCTCTCGGGCTCAACGATGGGTGCTCCAACGCATACCTGACCACGTACCGTCTTTGCTTTGTAGCCAACCGGTTCCACACTCGCCTGGGCTCTGGTGGCCGGTCTACCAGACCGTTAAACCCCTTGTCTCGATACCTGCTCTTCCAGCGGTAGTAGGTCGAGGGTGCTATCTGCAACTCTTGGAGGGTCTGCCTGACCGGCAGAGGAGACCTCTCGACGATCTGAAGGACCTCCGCCTTGAGCTGGGCCTCCCTTCTCACATAGGGCTTGCCCATGGGCTCTAACCGAGGCTTTTTTTCAGGACCAGGTTCTCCACCGACAGCTGAGCAACAAGTTCCTTGAGCCGCTCGTTCTCGCGCTTCAAGGCATCGACCTCCGCCTTGTTCGCCTCCCGTAGCGTGTCACCCTTCAGCCTCGACTTGCCCGCCTCCATGTAGTCCTTGAGCCACTTGTAATAGACCCCGGGGTTGATTCCCTCTCGCCTGCACAAGGCGCTGACTGATATCTCCCCGCGGATCCCCTCTATGACGATCCGTACCTTCTCCTCAGGTGTGTACTTGCGACGTGTAACGTTTCTGGTCCGTCGGACCACCTGCCTCGCGTTCTCGTCGGCTTGATCGTAGCTTCGACTGACTTCCTGCATCCTGGCTCCTTTCACTTCCGTGAATCTACTCTCCTACCTGAGCCAGGATAATCGCCTTAATTGTCGCTTCTCAATTCCCCATCAGCTGTCCCATATGTGCTGACGATACACATAGTCGCGGGTGTTCTCCTGCTCGCAGAACAGGGCGTTGACCACGATGCCGGTGGCGTCATCGACGGCCAGCAGCAGCGCGAAGGGAGGACCATCGTCTCCAAGCCACCGGTGGTGGCTACCGTCCACCTGTACCAGCATGCCCTCGCGGGGCATCCGCTGCCGGCGGACACGGTGCCGGGGCGGCCGACGGCGGCGCGGGCTCTTCAAGCCGGCACCCGTCAGTATGCGCCGCAGCGTGGTTCGACCGATCTCTATGCCCTCGCGCTCCCTGAGCAGCTCGCTCAGGTGAGTGTGGTTGGCATCGGGGTAGCGGGTTTGAGCAAGTCGCAACACTTCGGACCTCAGCGGCTCCGGCGTTGCGTTGGTCGACCGTAGTCCACGGTTACCATGAGCGAGTGCGGCTGCGCCCTCCCTCCTATAGGCCGCCAGGATGCGCCTGGTGTGGCGTGCGCTCACTCCCATGAGGGTTGCCGCCTGGTCCAGGGTCATGTGCTCTGCCAGTAAGCTGTTGAGCACCTGAAGTCTTGCCTGCTCCTTCTGAGTCAACGTCAATGTCTCCATAGTCGGACATTTTCGCTGACCAGTTAGGGAGGACAGAATCGCTGAACATCAACAAGCCCGGCATGCCTTTAATGTACCATGGCCAGGCAACTGTTCAGGAGAATCCACTTTGAGCAAGGAGGAGTAAATCATGTCATTTTTCAGAGCTGCAAACACTGGACCGATGGTTCTGGGCCCAGGCGATAAATACACATTTCTCGCAACCACGGCAGAGACCGACGGGGCCTACTTCATGCTGGAAGGGATGGTGCCACCGGATGCTGGCCCACCTCCCCATATCCACCACGATCAGGCTGAGACCTTTTATATCGTCGAAGGGCAACTGGAAGTAATGATGGGCGGCGAAGTGCGCGAAGCAAAGGCCGGTGATTTTTTGCATGTCTCCAAGGGGACGCCTCATAGTTTCATAAATCGATCACAGACTCCTGCCAAGCTTATCGCGACCTTTGTGCCAGCCGGGAACGCCGAACGGTTTTTTAGAGAGGCCATGGATGAAACGACGGACCGAAATGCTACCCCACCGTCGCTCGACGACGCAATGATTCAGCGCATGATCGCTGCGGCGGAGCGAAATGGCGTAGAGATTTTACCGCCGCCGGATGCCTAACGTGCAATGAGGGGTTACTCCCGTTATTTAAAGATGGATCACAGTGTGTTCTCACCTTTTGGATACGCCACGATATGAGTCTAGCCAGCCTGCAGGATGTCACTAGGAAAGCTCAGTGAGAACGGGGAGGGCATAATTTTCCGCGTTCGTGGTGGAGTTGGAGTGGGGCCGAACTCCCTGTCCACCGCAGTAATCTGAGGCCGAGGGCAGCTAGGCAACAGAAGCGAGTCGATTCAGCCAGTCCTCGATGCCGAGTACTCTGATTCCGGAGGCCAATGGGGGTAAGAAATCGACGGCTTGAGCCCAGTCACCCCGACCACGTACGAAACAACTACAAGTCACACAGTACCTGTCGAGTGCCGAACATAAATTTTGACAGCAACCGAGCGAGAAAAGGGCCTCTCCGTATCTGGAGGGGCCTTTGATTTGTGCCGGGTGTCGATTTACAAGCCGGACTGACCTGCCCCCCAAAAACTGGTTCAGGGCTAAACTGACCATTGCCACATTGGTTACCGGGTCCGACAGGAATGGGATAGGTTCACGGCTAAAGCTGTTGGACTGCTGATGGTGGGTTTGATAGCAGGGTGACGCCGCTAGAGGCCTAATGGCGCTTGCATCCAATCGAAACACTGAGGGCCTGGCGAGGCTGCGCCACCCCACACGCCACCCGCGCCAGCGTATGACCGGACGCTATTCGTAGCGCAGGGCCTCGGCGGGATATATGCGGGAGGCTTGCCGAGCAGGGAGGAAAGTCGCCAGCAGTGAGGCGGCGTAGGTGACCGCCAGAATGATGCCGATCTGGATCCAGGGAATGCTGAACCGTAAGGTGTCGATACCCTCATCCTCTTTGATGTCATTGTATGCCTGCCAGCCCAGGATGATGCCTAGGGTCGTTCCGATAAGGATGCCCAGCAGGGAGATGAAGGAGGACTCCAGGAGGAAGCTCAGCTGGATCATACGACGGCGGTAGCCTATGGCCCTTAAGACGCCTATCTGCTGGCGTCGTTCCACCACCGCCCTGGTGGTTATCACGCCGAGCCCTGCGACGCCCACCAGCAGTCCCAGGGCCATGAATCCGATGAAAAGACGGAAGAAGGTCTTGGCCGCCGCCGCTTCCTTGTCCAGCTCCTCTTCAAGGACCTCGGTATCCATGCCGTGCTCCAGGAAGGATGCCTCCATGCGGCTGGCTACCTCTTTAGCGTCCACGCCATCGGCCACACTGAACCGGTAGTGGGTGATGGGCACCGGGAATGGAATCGCATCATCCAGGATAGACTTGGACACAATCATCGACCAGGGGTTCTCGTGAATCCGGTCCAGCACTCCGATAACCTTGAGCTGAACCACCGCGCCGGTACGTGGCTCTCGGACCTCCACGTCCACGGCGGACATCTTCTCGTCCTTATAAAAAGGCTTTTCCAGCCAGGAGTCTTGATGATCGGCGCCCTCGCTGCTAGAGACCATGTTGCCACCCACTACTGCCAGGCTTGGGTCACTCATCATGGCCTGCCACACCTGTTCACCCGTAGTCCCGTAGCCTTCGGCGATCAGCTTGAATTTGTAATCGGAGGCCTTCAGGAAGTCGTCGCTGGCCGCCCGCACACCCGTCTCCTCCCACTTCTGGCTTTTCCCCTCTAGCTGGCGCGCCTGCACTGCTACCCAGGTGTAGCCGCCGATGGCTTCGAAGTCGTCTATCCGCAGGTCAGGCTCCTCATTAATGTTGCGCCGAATATCCTCGATGGGGGTCTTGGAGTTCACGCGTGCTTCGATGTCCCATCCTCCCGTGACGGTCTCCGCATCGGCGAACTGGGTGCCGAAAATCTCGGAGAGGATGGAAATCACCATGAGGGCGAAGATGACCAGGGAGAACATGGCCAGTGTCAGGCCGGTGCGGAATTTGTTGCTCATGGGATAGGCCACCGCTGTTACCAGCACTGGGCGGAGCTGGCCGAAACGCGCCGTCGCGAAGGTCAAAGCCCTGACAAGCAGGTCGGCGTTGTACATCACCGTCCACACCGCCGCCGACACCATGAATATCCCGGAGACGAACATCATGTCGAAGTCTCCCTCGAGGTCTTTGATGACATCCGGAAAGGCGTTCGAGGGCAGTGTCCAGAAGACGAGCATCACCACTCCGAGGAAGGTGTAGGCCAATCGGTCGATGACGTCGGGGCCGCCTTCGATTCCTCCCACCACGAACGGCGCCGCCATGGATGCCCCTACGACTACCGAGACTACCGCTATTATGATGGTCAGCACACTGGTTTCGACGATTCCGATAGCCAGCAGCGCGGTCCCACCCACCAGTATCAGCAAGCCGAATGCCTCGGGCGGCATTCGGCGGGGTACCGCTAGGACCCGCAGCATCAGCCCGAGCCCCAGGATCATCAGAGAGACTCCAGCGGTGAACACCGACAGCCGCTCCAATCCCGAGATGCCCCACCAGGTCACCAGAGCACCCAGGAGCAGAAGGAGCCATCCACGAAGAACATACGGCCAGGAGAACCGGACCAGGGCAACGGCAATACCCAAACCCCAGACCGGCGGCATGGCCCACAGAGCCGCGAGGCCAAGGTTTAGCAGGACGCTCCTGGTCCTTATTCTCCGCAAGGACTTGATCGCCAGCCACAGGAAGACGAAGGGTCTCACCAGGGCTCTCCCCACCAGGAGCAGGCGTTGCGAGAAGGGCGCTTCGTCTCTTAGCACAATGGCCTCAGGCAGGCCGCGAACCGCGGTGACGATGTTGAGGCGGCTGACCCGGTAGGAGGACACGGCTACCGTGGCGAAGGTAATGATCATCCCCACGCAGTAGGATACGATGACGGTGCGGGGCTCAAAGTGGACGGTCATCTGGGAATCTTCTTCGAAGCTGGCGATCAGCCGGTTTATTATCACAATCATACCGGCGCTTATCGCCAGTCCCATCACCACCCCCACGGCAGCGGACACCACGGAGTAGGCTGTACCCTCAAAGGTAAACATCTGTACCAGGTGCCGTCGTTTGGCCCCCACCGCCCGAGCCATGCCCATCTCCGACCTTCGGGCCGACGCCAACATGACGAATATGAGGAAGATAAGCAGAATCCCCACCGATATGGAGAACAGGCTGAAAACCATGAAGAACGTTGCCACTCCGCTCCCGACATCATCCGCGAGGTCCAGGCCGCGACGCTTGACCTCTATCACGCGGAACTCCACCAGGTCGTCGAACAGCGTTCTCGCCTCCCGGTCCACCTCTTTGAGCTCATTCTTCTCCAGCACATCGAAGACCACGTCGACGATATCGTCGTCAGCCAGCAGGCTTATGAGGTCGTCTGACAGCCCAGCACGCTGTAGCTCATTGCGCAGTTGGGAGACGTCCTTCTGCATATGCTCGGCCAGAGATTCCTCCCGTTTCTCTAGCACCTTGAGGACCTCTTCCTGGTTAAGTAGTCCCTTGAGCTGGGTGGCAACCCCCCTGTCGGTGTAGAGGACTCTCAGCCTGCGTGCGACCTGTTTGCTTAGCTCCGCCCCTTCACGGACGTCTCCCTGGTTTGACACGACGATGCTGTTGATCTCGCCGACTCTCCCAAAAACCTTCTGTGCGCGTACTAGCGGCAAGATCAGCGTGGAGTCACGCCCAGCCAATCCACCCCGCTCGACCACGCCCTTGACCTTGAAGGTTGGAATCCCGCCGTCGATAAACAGCCGCAGCTCGTCGCCCGCCACAGCCTCCAGCTCATCGGCAGCCTTGTCGTTGATGTAGGCCTCGTCGTCCCGGAGGGCATCGAGGCGCACATCCTCACCCGAGGTCAGCGTGAACGTCCCAAACCCCTCAAGAAGATCAGGGGCGACGCCGGCCACCCTCATGGAACCCTCGCTCTGGGAGGTCCTGAGATTCACGGCCGGGACCGATTCTCCGATCTGGGGCATCAGGCCGTCAATCTCTTCAAAGTCAGCCAGTTCGGCCCTTAGCTCCTCGAACCGCCGGTAGGGGACGTAGGGGGTGCTGCCGAAGCTGTCGTCGGCCTCGGCTCGGGCGGGAATAATGACCTCGTCTATGGTTTTGAGCTCCTCCAACACCTGGCTCCGAATGGAGAAGCTGATAGTATCGCCTGTGCCAAAGGCGGCAGAGATGATCACTGTGCTCAGCATCACGCCAACGATGATGAGCACGGTCTGGCCCAGTCTGCGAGGTATGGGGCGCAGACCCATCTTCAGCATGATGCGGTTACGCCAGGCCAGCGTGATGAGCACGGCCATCGCGGCCAGGAAAATGGCCAGGACGACCATCATGAGCACGTTCATGGAGAGTCCAAAGATCTCTTCCATTACTCACCCATCCCCTGACGTTTCTCGCTGTTCCCGGGAGCGCCGGGGTCGTGGCCATCGTCAACGATCTGGCCATCCCGCATGCGCACTATGCGGTGGGCACGCTGTCCTATCTCCAGAGCGTGGGTCACCAGGACAAATGTCTGGCCGTGGGCGCGATTGAGCTCGCACATCAGGTCGATGATATCGCCTGCGGTCTCACTATCCAGGTCGCCGGTAGGTTCATCGGCCCACACGATGGCCGGCTGGTTCACCAGAGACCGGGCGATGGTGACCCTCTGACGCTCGCCTCCTGAGAGCTGTGCGGGAATGTGGCGTGCCCTGTCTGTAAGTCCCACCACCTCCAGCATCTCCATTGCCCTTCTGCGGGCCTCCGCGGCGCCTACCCCTGAGATCAGCAGCGGCATCTCCACGTTCTCCACGGCGTTGAGGACCGGGAGCAGATTGTATAGCTGGAATACGAAACCCATACGCTGAGCTCGGTAATCGCTTCGCTCGTCGTCAGGCAGCTCGTGCAGCACCACACCGTCGATCAGGACATTGCCCGAGTCAAGATCATCCAGGCCGGAGAGGCAGTTGAGCAGAGTCGTCTTGCCACAGCCGCTGGGGCCCATTATGGCCACCATCTCGCCACGCGCGACGTTGAGCTCCACCCCGCGCAGGGCGTGCACCTTCACCGTACCCGTGTCGTAGGTCTTGTGAATGCCCCCTGCGGCGACGATCAAGTCATCCATTTCGCAATCTCCCGTGTTGGACGGTCACAAACAGGCGGGCCCGACCGGCCTCGAAACCGCCAGGACGTAACGGAACGCTCCGCACTATTTGTCGGGTTGAGTCCTTCCAATTATCGTACTCAGAGCTTGTTAGCTGCATAGAGCTTAGACTGTTCCCCTCCGGTTGAAATGAGCCCCAAGGCCTATTGTCGATAGGCAAAACGGCCCAAGCCGGGATTCCCTGTTAAATTAAGCCTTCCGATCCTGCGCTGCAGGTATTGCCCGGCTTAACCCCCTAACCCGTCCAATCCCGGCTACTGGCCTAGAAATAATGCAGCCATTGCTTAGCTTGTGATTCCCGCACGTCCCCCATGCGAGTACTATGGCCCAAAGCGGGCAGTAGGGCCTGATGCGTTTCAATCACATTGTGCACGGGCAGCCCTGCGAGTTCATGACTGCAGACTTGACCTGCCCACGAAAAGGCGGGATGGCTGCTTATTTAACGAATAGCTTCCTCTCGAAGTCGGAGGTCAGGGACTCACACCCGTTTCCCGTCACGTGAATCGTCTCGCTGACTCCGATCGCCCCCAACCCCGGTATTTTGACGAGTGGGATGACGTGGAAAGTCATGTCAGCCTGCAGGGGTCGATGCTCACCGTCCTTCATGCTGATGATATGTCCCTCCCCCCAGTCGGGAGCGAAGGCTACACCTATCGAGTAGGCCGACCGGTGTTCCAATGTTACCCCGAGGTCGGAGTCCGCTATGATTCGGGCCATAAACTGGTGTGCGTCGTGGGCGGTTACCCCTGGTTTTATGAAGTCCATCGTCTGCTGAAGCGCGGCGGCCATAACCTCGGTTCCCTTGAGCATCTTCTCCGGAGGGTCTCCCATGTAAACGTTTCTCATCAAAGCGGCATGGTACCGGTTGACGCACCCCGAGAGCTCCAGGAAAACCGTGCTATCTCTCTCGATCTCCTGGCGGTACCAGGTGGCATGGGCGACGGCGGACCTGGGCCCTGATGTTATGAACTGGGGCAGGCCGGTGTACTCGCTGCCAGCCTTGATCTGGGCGTCGTGGACCGCGGCGGCGACGTCGTTCTCGCCGATACCCACCTTACAGGCGTCGATGCCGGCCCTCATTCCGGCCTGAGCGGCCGCGGCGGCCTGCCTGATGTACTCCAGCTCAGCGGGGGACTTGATCATCCTGCCCTCTTCGACCAGGCCGGAGCAGTCCACGAACGTAGCGGAGGGTAGTATTGAGGAGAGGCGGTTGAAGTCGTCGATGGTGATAAACCACGACCGATTCTCGATCCCGATGCGTTTGGATGTCATGCCGAGGTCCGCTAAGACGTCCCGGGTCGCGGCGATCCAGTCGTCCGAGTCCCCGTAGGGCCTGTTCTCCTCGACCCAGGAGAGATACTCGACGTTGCTGGCCTCTGAAAGGCGGGTGATGAAAACAGGATCCTTGTCCAGGGGAACGATCAGGGTCTGGTACCAGTAGTAGCCCGGAGTCTGGTATCCGGTCATGTAGTAGAGGTTTTCGGGGGTGTGGATGAGCATAACGTCCACGCCCTTCTGCTGCATGCGGCCTCTTAGGGCGTCGAGACGGTGCTGGTACTCGTCGAGAGAGAAGTACTGCCATGTGGGTGTCTTCATTGATTCCTCCCGAGATGAATAGATGAAGGCCGGTCGTGGCAGGGGCTAGCCGGACTGAACGGCCGAAGGCTTCGTTTCCGATGCCAGAGTTTGTCCTCCCACCTGGCCTAAATACCAGCGAATGAAGGAAACGGTCCACGATTCGACATCCGCGAAAGGACCGGGCCGGTAGCGGCTGGAGCTTATCCCGACCTGCTGGCGTTCGCAGATATCCCAGTCTTGTGGGCCTCCTATTTTCCACATCTTCGTCACTTTTTCAACATCGTAATCGACGCCCTCGACCGCGTCTCCACGGACCAGCCACTGCTGCTGCAGCCTGGTTACCGTCGGCGTCACCGGCGTAATGCACATCAAAAAGCCGTGGTCTACACTGAGCTCGATGCTAAATGTGGGAAGGGCGGATACGCTCAGGTAGCCGACGCCTTCCGGACCCTCGAATTGGCCCATCGGCGGCGCCACCAACTTGCCGTCCAAGGTGAAGCTATCGTGGTCGGCCGCGAGGGGCGCGCGAGACGCCTGGTACCAGGCCTCTATCCCCTCTCTAGGATAGTCCCCAAAGGGAAGCCCCATTTCCTTCCATCGAGGCTCTGCCATCTTAATAAGCCGTTGTTCTTCCACGGCAAGCCTCTTGGAGCCGACGCCCGCCGCCCAGGGCGAAGCAACGCAGAAGTCGGGGTGCGATGGGCCACAGTGGTAACACTCGCGATAGTTCTCGGCGAGGATTTTCCAGTTGGCCTGGATGTCGAGGTACTCGGTGTGGCATACCTTTGCATTGGTGATGTCGTGAGGCTCTAAGTACGCCCCCAGGAGACTTCTCACGGGGTCGAAACTGACGGGCTCGTCGGACAGGCTGATGAAAATGAACCCCTCCAAGACCTCCACAGGCGCCCGGTGGAGCCCGAACCGCGACTTGTCGAAGTCCTCGGGAAAGAGCCGTGCATGTTTGAGCGTTCCGTCCCGCTTGTAGACCCAGGCGTGGTAGGGGCATACCAGATTCCCCATATGGCCCGTCTCTTCCCAGCAGATCTGTGAACCCCGATGGCGGCAGACGTTGTACAGGGCGCGCACCTGGTGGTCATCGCCCCGCATGATGATCAGCGACTCGTTCTGGACGTTCCGGAGGAAGTAGTCACCCGGGTTCGGTATCTGGCTGACGTGCCCGGCGTAGAGCCAGTATTTTCGGAAGATCTTCTCCTCCTCAAGCTCGAACACGGCCGGATCGGTGTAGAATGACCGCTCCAGGGACCCCTCCGGTCGGTGGTTTTCGATCATCTGGCGGACCCTGCCGTTGGCTTGACCGTTATTACGTCTTACCACCTGACCCTCCTCAACAAATTAAGGTTAGGATGTCCACAACCCGGCACCAAGCGGGGAAAGCCCCCCGCTAGTATATAACACTCACTGCGAGGCAAAAACGACGTCACGATGAGAATGGGGTTGAGTGTTTTCTACTTCAGTAAGTTCTTGGCCTAAGTCCGAGGTGAGGCCTCGTACTCCACTGTATAACAAACAGGCCCCTGAATTCAGGGGCCTGTTCCTTTGGCTCTCTCAGTTGATGGGGCTGGTCCCCGTGAGGGAGTCCTACCCGGACTGAACGGTCGCAGGCTCCCACTCCGACGGCTGAGCTTGACCTCCCACCTGGCTTAAATACCAGTTTATAAAGGAAACGGTCCATGACTCCACATCGGCGTAAGCGGCTGGCCGATAGCGGCTGGAGCTTATCCCGGCCTGCTGGTGTTCGCAAATGCCCCAGTCTTGCGGGCCTGTTATTTTCCACAACTTCGTCACTTCCGCCAGGTCGTAATCGACACCCTCGACCGCGTCTCCACGGACCAGCCACTGCTGCTGCAGCCTGGTTACCGTCGGCGTCACAGGGGTGAAACACATCATGAAGCCGTGGTCTACGCTGAGCTCGACGCTAAATGTGGGAAGGACGGTTGTGCTCACATAGTCAACGCCTTCCAGGCCCTCGAATCGGCCCATCGGCGGCGCCACCAACTTACCGTCCAAGGTGAGGCTTTCGTGGTCGGCCGCGAGGGGGACGCGAGACGCGTGGTACCACTCGTCGGTCCCATCTCTGGGATAGTCCCCAAATGGAAGCCAGTCCTCAAAGGGAAGTCCCATTTCCTTCCATCGAGGCTCCGCCATCTTAGCAAGCCGTTGCTCTTCCTCTCTAAGCCTCTCGGAGCCTACTCCAGCCGACCACGCCAAGGCAGAACAAAGCTCGGGGTGCGTGGGGCCGCAGTGATAACACTCGCGGTAGTTCTCGGCGAGGAGTTTCCAGTTGGCCTTGATGTCGAGGTATTCCGTGTGGCATACCTTGGCGTTGTTGATGTCGTGTGGCTCTAAGTACGCCCCGAGGAGGCTTCCAGCTGGCTCGAAGTCGACCGGGTCGTCGGACAGGCTGAAGAAGATGAACCCCTCTAAGACCTCCACGGGCGCGCGGTGGAGCCCGAACCGCGACTTGTCGAAGTCCTCGGGAAACAGCCTGGCGTGCTTAAGCGTTCCGTCCCGCTTGTAGACCCAGGCGTGGTAGGGGCACACCAGGTTGCCCATGTGGCCGGTCTCTTCCCAGCAGATCTGCGAACCCCGATGGCGGCAGACGTTGTACAGGGCGCGCACCTGGTGGTCATCGCCCCGCATGATGATCAGCGATTCGTTCTGGACGTTCCGGAGGAAGTAGTCGCCCGGATTCGGTATCTGGCTGACATGGCCCGCGTAGAGCCAGTACTTGCCGAATACATTCTTCATATCCAGCTCGAAGATCTCCGGATCGGTGTAGAACGCCTGATCCAGCGTCCACCCCGGACGATGCTTCTCGATCAACCCATGGACTCTGCCGTTGGCTTGACCGTTAGTACGTCTTACCACCGGACCCCTCCTTAAGCATTTCGAGCCGGAACACCTACAACCCGGCATCAAGCGCAGAAATCACCCGGCTAGTATACACCACCCACGATGGGGTGAAAACGACACCACGACGAGTATGGTGTTGAGCGTTTGACGACCCTGGGACATGGCGCTAGTATCTCGCCATCAGGACGTGGAGGTCGCCGGTTCGAACCCAGTCACCCCGGCGCGAATGCCCCTTCTCCTTCGGCTTTTGGGTCAACACACCAGTTGCCATAAGCAGCACAGCAACGCCGTTGGCCGAGGCAGTCTATTAGATCAGCCTCACCCTCATTGCCACACTGCCGCCACCGCCGTGGCAGAGGGCAGCAACCCCTGTGGCGAGGCCACGCTCCCTCAGAGCGAATAGGAGTGTGACCAGAATGCGGGCGCCGCTGGCGCCAATGGGGTGGCCTAGAGCGATCGCTCCCCCTTTAATGTTGACTTTGTCCCAGTCCCACTCCAGTGCTTTCCCGTTGGCCAGGACCTGCGACGCGAAGGCCTCGTTCACCTCCAGGAGGTCGATGTCCTTCAGGGTTAAATCACCTTTCCGAAGGAGGCCGTCAACCGCCATCGCCGGCGCCTCGAAAAGGCGGGCCGGATCGTTGGCCACGAAGGTGTAGTCTTCGATGCGAGCGATGGGGGTGAGGCCCTGGGCGCGTGCCTGCTCTTCACTGCTGATAACCACGGCGGCGGCGCCATCAGAGATCTGAGATGAATTACCTGCGGTTACGGTGCTCTCAGGGGGAAAAGCGGCCGCAAGCTTTGCCAAAGCCTCTAGCGAGGTATCAGAACGCGGGCCCTCATCGGCATCGACCTCCTGCGGGCCATTTTTACCGTCCGCCAGGATGGGAATGATCTCCTCCTTAAAACTTCCGCTGGCCGTGGCCTGGACCGCCTTCTGATGGCTTGAGAGGGCAAAGCGGTCCTGCTCGCCCCGGCTGACGCCGAAGGCCGACGCAGTGGTCTCAGCGAGACGGCCCATCGGCCGGTCGTTAAAGCAGCACCAGAGCCCGTCATGGACCATCGTGTCCACCAGTTCCCAGTTTCCCAGACGTTTGCCAGATCGACTTCCCTTGAGGACGTGGGGGGCCTGGCTCATGCTCTCCATGCCACCGGTCACCACTGTCTGCACGTCCCCCGCCTTGATCATCTGGGCTCCCAGTATCACCGCCATCAGCCCTGAGGCGCACACCTTGTTTATCGTGACGGCGGGACACGTCTCTGGCAGCTCCGCATATATGGCGGCTTGCCGGGCGGGAGACTGACCTAGCCCCGCCGGAAGCACGTTTCCCATGATCGTGTAGTCCACTTGGTCGTGTTCCACCCCCGCACGCTCCAGTGCCGCGCGGATAGCCGAGGCGCCCAGCAAAGGGGCCTGCACGTCGGATAGACTGCCTCCCAGCTTGCCTATGGGCGTTCGGGCACCCCCGAGGATGACTACCGAGTCAGATTGTCCCATTCTTTTCCTCCACCAGGGCTTGGCTCTTTGGAACCCCTAAAAGGGGACTGACGGACTACGGCTCAAGGCCCCTACGGTTTGCCG
Source organism: Dehalococcoidia bacterium (assembly GCA_965249225.1). Lineage (GTDB taxonomy): Bacteria > Chloroflexota > Dehalococcoidia > Lucifugimonadales > CBDFLT01. The sequence goes on from CBDFLT010000009.1 coordinate 660,162, forward strand.
AGAATGTCTCCTGAATGCGCACTAGGAAGAGGCCGCCGACTCCTGCCCCTTGCGCCTGGCAAGCTCCTCTTGGCGCAGTATGTGCTTCTGAGTCTTCCCGACAGAGGTGCGTGGGAAGTCGTCCCGAAACTCCACGAACTCAGGAACCCGGAACTTGGACAGCCTAGCCTTGCAGAACTCGATTATCTCCTCTTCCGCGACCGTATGTCCTTCTTTGAGAATGACGAAAGCCTTGAGGGCCTCGTCCCGTATGGGGTCCGGCACCCCCACGACGGCAGCGTCCGCTACGCTGGGATGCTGCTTGATGATCATCTCCACCTCACCGGCGGCCACGTTTTCCCCGCCCCGCTTGATCATGTCCTTGGCCCGGTCCACAAACCGGAAGTAGCCGTCCTCGTTCACCTCTGCGATATCGCCGGTCCACAGCCATCCGTCCCTGATGGCCTCCGCCGTGGCATCCGGGTTTTTGAAGTACCCTTTCATGATGGTCCAACCGGGCTCGCCGGACACCAGGAGCTGGCCGGGAACACCCGGCGGCACGTCGTTGCCCTCGTCGTCCACGACTCTGCACTCGTAGCCCAGAGTCACCGTGCCCATGGTCATATTATCTCTGGTGTAGTCCAGAGGGTTGGCCAGCGGATGGCCCATGGTCTCCGTCATGCCGTAGATCTGCATCAGGGGTGCGCCAAATCGCTCGTGCCACTCCTCAAGCTGGGTCTCGGTTACGTTCTGGGCGAAGATCACCAGTCGTAGCTGGTTGTTCTTGTCCGTTGGGTCCTTGGGTTGCGCCAAGACCATCCTGATCGGAGCGGCGAAAAGGCTGGCCACCGTGCACCGGTGGCGAATGGCCTGCGTCATGAACCGGGAAGCGCTGAACCGCGGCATAAGGGCGACGCTGGCGCCCACGATTAGCGCGGTCATAAAGGAGTAGTACTGAGCGTTTCCGTGGAACAGGGGCAGCGTCACCAGGTGGCGGTCGTCGGAAGCCAGGCGCATCAGCTTGGACACCACCTCACCCACGTAGATGTAGTTGGCGTGAGTCACCAGCACACCCTTGGGCCGGCTCGTGGTGCCGGAGGTGTAGAGGATGGCGGCCTCATTGACGGGCTCCAGTGGGACCTGGGCCAGCTCGTCAGGCTGGGCCTCGACAAGTTCGGAGAATGGCACTACACCGGAAGGCGTCTGGTCGGACCCGCACAGGACCACTTGGCGTATACCGGGGCAGGAGTCGCGGATGGCCTCCACCGATGGCAGGAGATCGGGCTGAGTTACGGAGACCACACTCTCCGAGTGGTCCACCGGGTAGCTGAGCTCGTCGGGTGGCGATAAGGGGTTGGTGGGGACCATCACCGCGCCAAGTTTGGCGGTGGCGTACCAGAAGAACAGGAACTCCGGCCGGTTGGTCAGGTGCAGGTGGACCTTGTCGCCTTTTTTCACGCCCAGCTCTAGCAGTCCGTTGGCGGTGCGGTTCACCATCTGATTGAACTGCCCGTAGGTGAACGATTGGACATGCTCGTCCTGGTCCTCGAAAGTGAGGAAAGTCTTGTCTGGCAGGGCCTCGGCCTTCTGCTCGAGGGCCATGCGAAGGTTTCGCCTTCCAACTATGGTTATTGACATCGCTATCCTCAGGAGCGGACTGGGTATTATTGTTAGTATAGGACCCTAGCTGTCAATTTTCTGCTGAACTTTGGCGTATCCACCAGCGGTGGCATAGCATCTAAACAAGCGTGAAGATGGTAGTGCATTTGCGATGGAAGTGGCTCGGCATCGTCAGGCGCTCACGCACTGACCTGGCAATGGCCGCGGGCTTTGCCGTGCTCGTCGGCGCGGCCTGCTCGTCGGCTGTGGACCCGACCGATGTGACCTTTCCCACACCTGAGAGTCCACCAACCGGCGATGTCTCCCCACCATCCGTGGCCGAGGGCGATGACCCGCTTTTCTCGCTCTATAGAAGACTTAACCCCAGCGGGCCGAAGGATGTCGCTCTCGAGGGTTTGAGGATCGGACTGCCGCCCGACTCCATCAGGCCGATCTACTCTCCGACTATCGTTTCGCCGGAGGAGGCCGACATCGCCCCCGACGACCTGGTTATCGGCGTCAGCATCGGCGGTGAGTCCAGGGCCTACCCGGTCGCCCCCTTGGTGTTCCGGGAGATGGTCAACGATGAGCTGGGGGGTGTGCCAATACTGGTCACGTTTTGACCGATCTGCTACACCGGTCTCGTGCACGACCGGCGGGTGAATGGGAAGGCGCTGACGTTCGGCAACTTTGGCGCGCTATTCATGAATGCTATGACCTGGTGGGACCACGAGACCTTGAGCATCTGGTCCCAGCCCTGGGGCAGCGCCATAGACGGCGAACTCAAGGACACCGCGCTCACCCTGATTCCCGCCTCCATAGTCCCCTGGCCCACCTGGCTGCAACAGCACCCGGAGACCACGGTGGTCGCGGACGACCTCGGCCGAAAGCTTCTCGCTCCCGGAAATACCATCATCGATGAGTTCGTCGTCGGCGTCGCCCTGGCGGATGCCGCCAAAGCGTACGATTTCCGGCTGGCGTCCGAGAAGCGCGTCATCAACGACCGCATCGGCGAGCACCCGGTGGCGGTGTTCGTTAGCCCTGACACCCGCGACATCAAGGTCTATCTAAGGGGATCCGTAGTGGATGACTCTGACGGAGCAGCCTCCTCTGAGCTGCTGTTTGGGGAGGACGACCGCAGACGTATCGTCGATTTGGAGACCGGCAGCGTCTGGGATATCGCCCTCGGCCTAGCGATAGACGGGCCGCTCAAGGGGACACTGCTTCAGCAGGTACCGTACGTCACATCCTATGAATGGGCCTGGCGCGACTTCTTCCCTCATACCACCTTCTACCAGGACTGAGGCGGGCCGCAATTCAACATGGTGCGATGCGGGCCAAAGTACGCTATCTTGACGGTGCGAAACGCGTCATCTCAACGTGACGGGGCTTATGGGTCATGGGTGAAAAGGAGCCCGCCGTGCAACACGGGAGGAACGCCCGGAAGATAGCTGAGGGGGCGCTTCTCTGGGAGCCGTCTAAGCGGCTAAGAGAGGACGCCGCCATCACGCGCTATCTGCGCTGGCTGAAGGATAATCGAGGGCTTCACTTCGGCGACTACCGTGATGTTTGGCAGTGGTCCGTCAACGACCTGGAAGGCTTCTGGTCCTCGATATGGGAGTTCTTCGAGGTGAAAGCCCACCGGCCATATCGGCGGGTGCTGAGTGAACGCCGCATGCCGGGCGCCCGGTGGTTCGAGGGCGCCGAGCTAAATTACGCCGAGCACGCACTCTCGCGACGTGACGAACACCCTGCCGTGATCGCCCGCTCAGAGACCCGGCCTCTCGTCTCCCTATCTTACGCGGAGCTATCACGGCATATGGCGGCGGTGGCCGCGAGCCTGAGGCGGCTCGGGGTGCGACGGGGTGACCGAGTGGCCGCTTTCATGCCCAACATCCCCGAGACCTTGATCGCCTTTCTCGCCACTGCGAGTATCGGCGCCATCTGGTCTTGCTCTCCCGCCGAATTCGGCATCCGCACCGTGCTCGACAGGTTTCGACAGATAGAGCCGAAGGTCTTGCTCGCCGTGGATGGCTATCGATACAAAGGCGAGGCGTACGACCGTCTTTCCGCGGTAGCCCAGCTAGAGCGCAACCTACCCACGCTGGAGACCACCGTCGTCGTGCCATATCTCAGCGACCGTCCGTCTCTGGACGGCATTCGCAACGCGAAGGTATGGAATGAGCTGTTGGCCGATACCCATGACCCGGCCTTTGAGCCCGTGCCCTTCGATCATCCCTTATGGATACTTTACTCCTCCGGCACCACTGGGCTCCCTAAACCCATCGTGCAAGGTCACGGAGGCATCCTACTTGAGCACCTCAAGACCCTCTCACTCCACCTGGACCTCAGCCCAGAGGACCGGTTCTTTTGGTTTACCACCACCGGCTGGATGATGTGGAACTTCTTGATAAGCGGGCTGCTTCTGGACGCGACTGTGGTGCTATATGACGGGCACCCCAGTCACCCCGACATGGGAGCGTTGTGGCGTGTGGCCCAGGAGACGGAAACAACGTACTTTGGCGTCAGCGCCTCCTATGTTCAGTCCTGTATGAAGTCCGGTGTTGAGCCGGCTCGGGAATTCGACCTGAGTCGCCTTAAAGGGGTGGGCTCGACGGGCGCGCCTTTACCCCCGGAGGGCTTCCAGTGGATATACGATAGGGTCAAGTCAGACCTCTTGCTCAACTCGTTCTGCGGGGGAACGGACCTGTGTACCGGGGTTCTGGGAGCCTGTCCTATTCTCCCTGTCCGCGCGGGCGAGATCCCCTGCCGGTTATTAGGCGCCTCGGTGGAGTCTTATGACGAGCAGGGGGCCTCTGCAGTGGATCGAGTGGGGGAGCTTGTGATAACCGAGCCCATGCCATCGATGCCTCTATTCTTCTGGAACGATCCACACGGCCGCCGCTATCGGGAGAGCTACTTTGAGATGTTCCCGGGTGTCTGGCGACATGGTGACTGGATAAAGGTCACAAGCCGAGGCAGCTGTGTTATCTATGGCCGCTCGGATGCGACCCTCAACCGCGGCGGCGTTCGAATGGGCACCAACGAGTTCTATAGGGTTGTTGAAGAGATGCCCGAGGTACTGGATAGCCTGGTGGTGGATACGGGCGAGCTTGGCAGGGAGGGGAGGTTGCTGCTGTTCATAGTGCCGCGGGACGATCTGGTCCTGGACGAAGGGCTAAAGGGTCGAGTCAACGAGAAGCTCAGCCAAGAGCTTTCACCGCGCCACGTGCCTGACGAGATTTATGCCATCTCCGAGGTACCCTATACCCTCAACGGCAAGAAGGTGGAGGTTCCGGCCAAGCGCATCCTAACGGGAACACCTGTGGAAAAGGCTATCAGTCGGGATGCTATGAGCAACCCAGACGCTCTTCGCTACTTCATCGAGCTGTTCCAGAACCTGGGGTAATGAACGCTCCCGCTGGGAGCCTGCGCCGCCCGTCTTCACCGTAGCCCTTACCCACCTTGTCTTACCTTTGCACTCGCAAGAGTGTAACGCGGTCACTAGGCCCGTGGCCCCACCAGCCCCCTGGGATTATTTACCCACCCACCCTGGGACCCTGGACTCATTTCATCAAAGGAATGGCGCTTTAACCTGTGAGCGCCAAATTGACAATTGAGGGTGGCGATCTGCCCTATCGCTATAGAAACTTGAGGAATCGAGGAGGCGACGTGATGGGATTTCTGGATGTTAGGAAACGCTTTAAATTGACCTGGCTAGCCATGCTGGCAGTGCTCCCTATTCTGCTGGCTGCCTGCGGCGACGGGGTGTCGGACGAGGAGTTCGCGGCGGTCCAGGGGGACTTGCAGGCCGCGCAGGCCCAGGCACAAACGGCGCAGGCACGCGTCGCGGAGCTTCAGCAGCGGTTGGACCGAGGGGCGGCCATCACGGAGGTGGTTGATGCCATTTTCGCCGGCTTTGGGCCACCGCCGGAGGCCATCTTGGAATTCTCCGCCTTGATTCAGGCCTCTGGCGACCCGACGTTGCTGGCCGGGTATGCGGAAATCGTCGACGCTATTCTGGCAAGCGGAGGTCCTCCCCCGCAGGAGGCTTTGAGTCAGGCGGCAGCCAAGGTTCAGGCTTCCGGAAACGCGCAGGTCGTGGAAAAGTTCCAGGAGTTCCTAGAGGCGGTGGCGCGAGGTGAAGGCGGGGCAGCGTTCGTGGAGTTGGCCGCCCTCATCCAAGCCTCGGGTGACCCCGCTCTCCAAGCGGCGTTCGTCGAATTCAATGAGGCCAGCCCGGAGGGAGAGCCACCTTTCGAGCTGTTTGAGGAATTCGAGGGCCTGATTCGTGCATCGGGAAATGAGGAGATTCTCGAGGCTTGGGAGCAGCTGGGCGAGCCTTCACTCGAATTCCTCGAAGAGGTTGGGGCGAAACTAACGGCTGTTGAAGACCCATCCCTTGACGCTCTATGGGAGACGGCGGTCCAGTCTGAGGGCGAGGAGTTCGACTCCTTTTACGATGGCCTATTTGATGCCCTGAAAGAGACGGTGACCCAGGAACCCAATTAGTGTGAATGACCTTAGAGAAAGGAGAGGAATCGTGAAAGAGAAAGCGAGGCAATGGGCGTTCCCGGGGGTTGTCATAGTTGTGGCGCTATTATACCTGTGCGCCAGCGTGGCGAGTGGTGTTGCCGGGGGCGATGAGGAATACCCCATGAATGTCGTGGAGAAGCTCATGATAGGGCTACTAACCGGGGGTGCGGCCGTCATGCTCCTTGCGGGCCTTTGGGCAAATAAACGCTCGGCACGGATGAGCGGAGGGTTGATGGTCGCCTCAGCTATTGCTGTGGGGCTCGCGATGTGGTGGACTATTGTCGTGCCGGTCGTGGCGTTTTCGCTGGCCATATTTGGGGTCAGGAGAGCCCGCAGGTTCGCCAGGGAGCGGATTTCAGTAGCCTGACGATGTGACCCTCGGCTGCGTACGGGTCTACGGGTGTTGGGATGATCTAGCCCCCGATGGGCAGGCTAGTGTTCGTGTACGTCGTCAAAACAAGTGGGACAAAAGGGGAGCCTTTAAAGCGTGCAACTTGGACGCTAACCGGCTCAGGCAGTTCTCAGATTTGCCAACCTCCGTTCGGCTAGACTCTTTTGCTTCACCTCCTGTCTCGTCGCCAGTATGGCGTCTTGGCGTCCGTGGTACATATCCGCCGGCGTGATGTTCCCCAAAGCCTCGTGATAGCGCTCGTAGTTGTAGTACCTTACGAAGCCCTCCATAGCCGCTACAAGCTCTTCCAGGCTGTGGTGGACAAAGACGTTGACCTTAGCCTTGGCTGTGCGATGGTACCGCTCCAACTTGCCGTTGGTCTGGGGATGGAAAGGTGAGGCGAAGATGTGTTTCATGAACCTGGCCCTTAGGAACTCGTCCAACGCCCTAGACAGAAAGCCTGGACCGTTGTCGCTCAGAAGGGCTGGACCTGGCTCTACAGGCGCCGTCGGTTGACCGGTGAACTCCACCGCATCCTGGACCACGTCGATGATGTCGGCACTGCTCATGCTGGTCTGCACCCTCCAGCCCACGATCATCCTGGAATAGTCATCCAGCACGCTGATCAGGTAGTAGTAGCCCCAACCCACCACGAAGAAGTAGCTGGCATCGGTCTGCCATAGCTCATTGGGCCTGGCAGTCTTGGTGTGAAACTCCTTTCCTGCTGGGAAGCCCTTGGTCTCGGGCGGCTTGATGAGCCCCGCTTCCTTCAGTATCCGGTATACGGTGGACTCGGAGACGTACATGACCTGTTCGTCCACCAGGGTGGTCGCCACCTCTCTCGGGCTCAACGATGGGTGCTCCAACGCATACCTGACCACGTACCGTCTTTGCTTTGTAGCCAACCGGTTCCACACTCGCCTGGGCTCTGGTGGCCGGTCTACCAGACCGTTAAACCCCTTGTCTCGATACCTGCTCTTCCAGCGGTAGTAGGTCGAGGGTGCTATCTGCAACTCTTGGAGGGTCTGCCTGACCGGCAGAGGAGACCTCTCGACGATCTGAAGGACCTCCGCCTTGAGCTGGGCCTCCCTTCTCACATAGGGCTTGCCCATGGGCTCTAACCGAGGCTTTTTTCAGGACCAGGTTCTCCACCGACAGCTGAGCAACAAGTTCCTTGAGCCGCTCGTTCTCGCGCTTCAAGGCATCGACCTCCGCCTTGTTCGCCTCCCGTAGCGTGTCACCCTTCAGCCTCGACTTGCCCGCCTCCATGTAGTCCTTGAGCCACTTGTAATAGACCCCGGGGTTGATTCCCTCTCGCCTGCACAAGGCGCTGACTGATATCTCCCCGCGGATCCCCTCTATGACGATCCGTACCTTCTCCTCAGGTGTGTACTTGCGACGTGTAACGTTTCTGGTCCGTCGGACCACCTGCCTCGCGTTCTCGTCGGCTTGATCGTAGCTTCGACTGACTTCCTGCATCCTGGCTCCTTTCACTTCCGTGAATCTACTCTCCTACCTGAGCCAGGACAATCGCCTTAATTGTCGCTTCTCAATTCCCCATCAGCTGTCCCAAATGTGCTGACGATACACAGACCCGGGATGATGGCTCAACGCAGGTCACATATAATGGCTGGCCCCTGTACTACTTTGCGCTGGATGAGAAGCCGGGCGACACGAGAGGCCAGGACGCGGGAGACATATGGTTCGTGGTCTCCACTGACGGAGGGCCCATCCAGAGCAACGCCGTAGTCCAGGCCTCTCAGCACCCTGAGCTGGGAATCATCCTCACCGAGCTTAGCGGCCGCACCGTGTACCTGTTCACGGATGATGAAAGGAACAAGTCCAACTGCTTGGGAGGGTGCGCCCTGGCGTGGCCCCCATTCCTGACGGTTGGCGACCCCTCCGCTGGTGAGGGCGTGGCAGGCGACCAGTTGGGGAGTATCACCCGCGATGATGGGTCCACCCAGGTTACATACAACGGCCGGCCGCTATACTACTTCGCCCCGGATGAGAAGCCGGGTGACGCCAACGGCCAGGGCGTCGGCGATATATGGTTCGTGGTTTCCGCCGAGGGGGAGGCGGTGATCGCACCCGTGGCCACGCCCACCGCCATGGTGATGGACCATCCTACACCCGCTCCCACTGCCGCCGGAGAGGGTGTGGAAGCTACTCCAGGCCCCCCTCCGCCGCCAGAGATCGGCCCTCCAACCATAGTGCAGGAGGTCTCGACCATCGAAAACTACGCGGCCAGCCAGTTCTTCCCGCCCAGGATCGTGGTCATCAAGGACGTTCCACTGAAGCTGTACATGACCAGGCTACATAGCGAGCACCGTAATGAATTCAACATCGAGCCTTTCATCGACAGCCGGCCGTTCAGCGGAGTAGGCAATATAGGGGTGGTAGAGTTTACACCGGATCAATCCGGAGAGTTCAAGATGCATAATGTTGGACACTTCTTCGAGGGCGAGTTCATAGTGGTGGATAGCGAGGAGGAGGCAAGAATACGGATAGCGGAGATGGGTGTCCAGGAGTTCTCCTTGATTCACGATCTAGTGGGCGGCATCGTAACTCCCGGCCGGCTAGTCGTTCAGAAGGACATTCCGGTAAAGATCTACAATGTCGGCTTGAGTGGAGATGTAAGAGTGACAATTGAGCCCCTTTACACATCCAACGAGCTCAACGTCAAGAAGAGGGAGATCACCACCATCGAGTTCATCCCCGATGTTGCCGGGGAGTTCGAAATCCGATACAACAGAAACACCGTCGTAGGAACGCTGGTAGTGGAGTAGAGGGCTGGGTGGGAGCCAAAGTAGACCAACCGGGCAACGGCATGTACGACGCGACCAAACGGGCTGCTATTATTCGAGAGCACCAGCGTCAAATGTAGATAGGGAGGTTAGGCATGTGGAAGTTTTTTCGCTTTGAGGCTCTGTTCGCGCCACTTGGGACACTAACCCCTCTACCGTGGTGATGAATTGCTCCCGGCGTGCTCGGCCTCATTGGTGCCAGTGGAGTCGGACTCGCCATCGCACCCGCGTTGCGGGTACTCAATTGGCCCCTTCTAGCTATCACTATAGGATTGTTGGGTAGGGGCTGGTATCTTCAGTTCAGTCACCACCGAGTTACGGTCTGGCAGCGTAGAGCTGGGATTATACTCCTCGGCTCCACAGCCATCTCGGCTGGACTGTGGGCCTTACGATTCGCAGGTGTTCTCGGAGCAAAGCCCTGGCCGTTTGGCTCCTAAGTTAGGAGGCTATCTGATGTTTGCTATAAGGTTTAGTACCCGGCTGAAGCGCCGCCTGGCGCTCATTTCGCTGGCGTTCGCGCTCGCAGCGGTGGCCGCGTCGTGTAGCAGCGGAGTATCGGAAGATGAGCTCGCGGCTGTCCAGCAGGAGCTAACACAGGAGAGGGCCATCGTAGCCGACCTCCAGGGAGACCTCGATGAGGTTGGGGTGGACATAGCTGTACTGGAATCGCAGGTCGCGCAGGAGAGGGCGAACGTGGAAGCGCTCCAGGATGCGGTCGATGGGGCCGAGGCGCGGGAGGCCCTGCTGGAGACCTTTCTTGCCTGGAACAGAAAAGACGCCGAAGCCTTTACATCCGGCTATACGGATAATGGAATATCAGGGGTCCCTGAGGTCATAGGCGAGTTCCCCATCGCCATTCGCCGGGTGATGGAGACAACGGTTTCCGGCGACACTGCCACCATTCACGCCATGTACGCCCTGGGGACGCAGCGAAAGTCGGTCCTTCACTCCATGGTCAAGCAAAATGGGGCCTGGAAGATCGATGGTGAGGAGCAGCAATCGCCGAAGATCAAAGGCGCAACGACGGCAGTGGACGTCCAACTGGACGAGTGCGTGTTCGCGTTCGATGCCGGCGCTGTAACCAGTGGCAACGTGGCCTTTGCACTGGACAACATCGGCGATCAACCCTACCGCATCGTATTGAACAGGGTGCCGGAGGAGCTTGACGTCATGCAGATCGTTTCAGGGGATGGGCCATCACTCGAGGGAATAGACCGCATCGGCTTCGTCGATAGCCTGGCGCCGGGCGAGCAGATAAACATGGCTTTCACCGTGCCGCTGGACCCAGGCCGCTATGCTCTGCTCTGCTTCCCCCACTCAGATGAACCGGAGGGGCTGCCCGCTGCCACCGAAACGTTCACGGTGCCGTAGACACCCGTTGGCCCTGCACCGGCCTCTAGACCTCCGGGGGTCCTGGGTCCGCGTCGGGCTTACGTGATCGGGTCATCCGAGGCGAACCTCCTCAGGACGTTTTCGGTGATGCGCGAGAGGTTGTTGTCGTAGTTGTTGTGGGACAGGCTCTCCAACCAGGAGATGGAGCCGACAGAGAACACCGCGCCCCCGTTGTGGGTCTCGAAGTACACCATGTCTCCTTTCACCAGGGGGTTCACGGTCGCTCCCTGCTTGGAGTCGCTCATCGAGACCTCCTCGATCACGTGCTGGTAGGAATCTGAGAAGCCGGTAGCCGTCGCCAGCACAAGTGCGTGGTGAGGGGTGCCCAACGCAACGTCCGCTCGGTCGACTTCATGGCCGGCGGCTCCGCCCAGTCCCAGCCCAAAGCCGCCGATGACCTCGTCATCGCCGATCCCCTCGAAGATGAACGACGCCCTGGGGTCGAAGCTGCCGGGCCGGCGGCGATAGGGTTGGCCGTAGTCCATGCCCTGAGAGGTGAAGCCGACGCCCACCAGCTTTTGGGGCGCCCTGCCCCTGTTACGCCACAGGCCTCCAAGCTCTCCCGTGGTGCTGAGGTAATACTCTCCTGGGCACGCGTCCCAGGTCTGGGTGCCACCCCACCGCCGTATCTCTATGACGTGAGGACGCTGGGGGTCGAAGGCCGTCACCCAGTAGTAGCCATCGCCACCCATGTACATGTGCCGTCCACCGTTGGCCAGGTAGGCTTCCAGGGAGTCCAGCATCCGGGCTGACCAGTACTCAGGGTGGCAGCCCGTCAATACCACGTTGTATGGAGCCAGGAGGTCCGCGCCCTCGGCGTGAAGGTCCTCGTCGGTCACCACGTCGAACCGGTAACCCTTAGCCTCCATCCAGTCCAGGAGGTGGAGGTCCCCGTTGATTGCGTGAGTGACGCCTTCGCCGTCTTTGAGCGACCGCATGAAGTACTTGGGCCTCATGCTCACCATGGGGCGCAACCTGGAGGAGTAGCACACTCCGCTGCCGTCCGAGTGGCTTTCGTACAGGCTCAGCAAGCTGTTGTCCACCATGTACCTGTCCTGCGGCTGCACCGGGAACTCCATCTGTACCCTCCCGTCCAGAACATCGGCCAGGCCGTCCCGTAGTGTAGGGTGAAGGAAGAGGTGCGAGTTGGCGTAGGCTATATAGCTGGCCGTGGAGGCCAAGAACAGAATGGGGGCGGTGGAGGTGCCCCTCTTGGGACGCAAGAAGAAGGGGAGGTAGTCCTCGGCGTCTCCGTTGTTGGCCCTCAAACGGGCGGCGTACACACCGCTTTTCATCCCCTGGGGGACTTTCAGCTCGAAGTCCACCTCCCATCGGGCGTCCTCCAGGTCGTCGTCGTGGAAGTGGATGGCGCCGTACTCGCCGGGCGCGCGGTTGAAGTTGGTCTCGTTGCCGGTCCAGTTGTGGCCGGTCATGGCCCGCGCGGGCATGTTGACCGTTGTGCCGTGGAGTGCGTTTGGGGAGGTATCGGTGACCGTTGCCGAGGGGAAGTCTCGTGCGAAGTCCCATGCGGCGACCGGGTCCTCTGGGGGTGCGCCCTGTCTGAGCGCCTCGACCTCCTTCTCGTTTAGCGCACGTCCGAAGAGTCGAGGGCTGTCGATCTTGCCGTTGAAATGTCCTCGCACGACGGCCTTGCCGGACGGCTCTTTGTCCCAGTGTCCAGCCATCAGGAATGAGGCGTCGTTCGTGCTCACCGTCGAAGTCTGGACGGCCTGCTCCGTGACCGCCCTGGAATCGTCCCTGGGCCAGGCGGTGACCGGCTCCTGGTAGAGGGACACCCTGGGGCCGTCGGCATCGAAGACCCCGGCGACGAAGTACCATGAGGCTGCGTGAAGGGGTTTGCCCGTGCTCAGCCTCTCCACTCGACCGGTCTGGTCGCCTATCCACAGGGCCAGGCTACCGTTGTGGTCCACGAACAGGCCGTATCCGGTGCCGTCGGATGCGGACCACTTGGTGAGGATGCCCTGGGGTCCCTTCTGAGGCGTGGTGGGGTATATCCAGCACTGGAGGGTGAAGCTTGAGGACTGTTGGAGGAGAGGGTGGTCGGGGACCGTCGCGTAAGAGCCGATGTAGAGTTGCTGCGTACGGCCCGGATACTCCCCGCTGACGGCCGTCTCGACAAGCTCCTCTTTGAAGCCCGGCCCTCTGGGGTTTGTATCGCCGTGTATGAGACGGACGATGTCGGCCGTGTATGTGGGCAGCCGGCAGCTGACCATGAACCTGATCGTGTCACCCGGCTGAACGCTGAGCCGGTCGCTGTAGCCGACGATGTCCATAGTATAGTCCTCCTCTGGCGTGATTATGGCGGCTCAGGGACCCCGCCCCAGGGTGGTTATTCCCACCCACCCGCCCTGGACCGCGTCCGCGAGCGCCTCCCCTTGCGGTGATTATGGCAGCTCAGAGACCCTGCCCCAGGGTGGTTATTCCCACCCACCCGCCCTGGACCGCGTCCGAGAGCGCCTCTCCTATGAGTCGACCGGCTTGAGGTTAGGAGGAGATACAGGCGCCGAGCCGGTCCTAGCGGTCGCGCGCCTGGTGCTCGTATCGGCCCACGACGTCTCCGTCGCCGTTCACGACCAGCGCGCCCGGATACCTCACGGTGGTGGTACAGGCGTGTCCCGGTGCGGCCAGGACCATGTCCCCGACCTGGAGGGACGCGCCGTTGAGCTTGACGACGGCGTGCTCCTCGCTGTGGCCGACCAGTTCGGCGCTCTCGTGGCCCACCACCTTCAAACGCCACGGTATAGGCTGGTCGTCGGTAATGGCCTTGGAGCCTATGTCCAGGGTCACCGTTCCCTGTTGCGCGTTTCGGTCGATCACCTGGCCCAAAACGAGGGCCGCGATTTTGAAGTCCAGCTCCGACATCCGGGCGTTTTGAATGTCCCAGTAGATCCACGTCCCCGGTGAGACACGGATATTCTCCTCCTCCAGGTAGAGGTGGAACGACCACGATCCGGCGACCAGATTGTCCACAACGTCTAGGCCCAGGCCTCTCGCCCGCTCCCATAGGTCGTATATGTACTCGAGGCTCTTTTTGACCAGAGCTCGTCGTTCGGAGATTTCCGGCTTGTAAAGCGTGTGGCCGTCGAAAAGGTGGACGCCCAGGGGCTTTAGGGCCGGCGCCTTGGCCGCCTGGGCATAGAGCTCCGCTGCCTCCTCACCCGGCTGTACGCCGGTACGGTGCATCCCGGTGTCCAGGTCGACGTAAACGTCCACCTGCTCGTTATGGGCCACGGCTGCTTCTGATAGACCCGAAACATGTTCTGGGGTGCTGACGATGGTCTTCAGGTCGATGTCTGGGTATCGCCGTTTGAGGTCCATGAACCGCTCCAGCTTCTTCGGGTGAAGGAGCGGATACGAGATGATGAGCTCCTTTACGCCGTTCTCCGCCAGGAGCTCCGCCTCCTTGAGAGTGGCGCACTTGAAGGAGGTCATCCCGGCCTCCATCTGGAGCTTCAGCACCTCGGCGGACTTGTGGGTCTTGGCGTGGGGGACGACCCTTTGGGGCGACCCGCAGACGCGGACTACCTCGCGAATGTTGTGCTGGACCAGGTCTTCGAAGACCAGGAAGGCCGGTGTCTCTATGTCCTCTGGGTGCTTGACCCTGTATCCGGCGATCTCCATGGTCGGCATCCTCTACAGAACGCGTATCTAGTTTCGCTGCCCAAAGTGGGTCGATCGTGGGGCGTCAGCCGGCCAGGGTCGCCTTAACGCTGAGGGTGACGTTGCCCTTGAGGGCCTGCGAGATGGGGCAGCCGTCCTTGGCCCCTTCCGCGGCCTTCTGGAATGCGTCGTCGTCACTGCCGGGGACCTCGCCGCGTACCGTGAGCTCGCTGGACAGGACCCGCCAGCCGCCTTCGGTCTCGCCAAAGGCGACGGTGGCGCTTACCTCCAGCTTCTTGGGGGGCGTCCCGGCTTGCCCCAGGCCCGCCGAGAGGGCCATGGCGTAGCAGCTTGCGTGAGCCGCCGCAACCAACTCTTCGGGGCTGGTGCGGTCGTCGGCCGATACCGCCCGTGATGCCCACGTGACGGGAAGATTGCTGAAGGCCCCGCTTGTCGTGGCGCTGACTACTCCGCTCCCCGATGACAGGTCTCCTTCCCATGTGGCGTCGGCGCGGTGGGTTACTGCCATGAGATTCCTCCTTCGTACTGTCTCGTAAAGAGCCAAATTCGTGAGCATGAATCTTATCACGTCGGCCCACGGTGCGCACACGGGCCGGTTGTCCGTGGCCACGGACAACCGGCCCGGAGATGCCCGTAACCTGAGCCCAGTATTGGAGCGAGTATAATTATTATTAATGAGGCTTAGTCTCCCACATCCGACTTCGCTGGCAATCGTGCTGATCCTTGCGGCCTGTGCCGGCGAGGACTCCTCTGCGCCTGCCGCTATCTCCGCTCCCACGTCTACGCCCACGCCGGCCGCCGTATCCGCCCCTACGTCTACCCCGACACCTGCCGCTATATCCACTCCCACGTCTACTTCCGCACCAGCCGCCGAATCCGCTCCTATGGCTACGCCAACGACTGCTGCCGAATCCGCTGCTACGTCCACTCCGCCGCCGACCGCCGCATCCGCCCCCACCTCTACCCCCACGCCGGCGCACACATCCGCACCTGCTCCCATATCCACTCCCGAACCACCCGACCCTCTATCTGTAACGGTCGCCTACTACGAGGCTTTCAATGACGGCGACATAGAAACGATTTCGGCCATCCTCACTCCTGACGTGGTCTACTCCCTGGCGCCGTCCCTGGGCCTTGTCCTGATCGGCTTTCAGGAGGTATTGGAAAGCCATTTCGTAAGTATCTCCGCCGGTGCGCAAATTACCCTCTCAGACCCCCATGTCGAAGGCAACACGGTCACGGGCGGTTATTCATATAGGACCCCTGACCCTGACGGCCTCCGCACAGGCGCGGTGGCGATCGTGGTTGAGAATGGGCGAATAGCCAGCCACGAGGTCACGCCCGACGAGGATACCTTGCGGAGGCTGCAGGGATACTTCGACCCGCCGACCGAAGTCGCGCAGCTTGATGACCCGCCTGAATCCGACATCGCGTTCAACCGTCGGACTCCTTTTGTGCCTCTGGACAACCCGGTGATGCTGAGTGCTCAGGAAATGCCTTCCCTTAATGATAATGAGCAGGTCTTGGGCCTGGACCATGAGGGTATGGCTAGGGCCTACCCTTTGCGTATGCTGTGGTTCCACCACATAGTCAACGACACAGTTGGAGGCATTCCATACCTCGTTACTTTCTGAATTAAGTGCAGCTCGGGGGTCGGGTTCGACCCCGTGGTGGATGGACGCGCCCTCACCTTTGAGGTCTTTGGCCTGTGGGAAGGTGTGCTTTCGATGATCGATCGGGAGACCGGCACCATGTGGACTCATCTCGACGGGAAGGCGCTTGTAGGACCGCTCGAAGGCGCCCGCATGACCATAGTCCCGATGCCGGTAATGACCTGGGGTGAATGGAAGGCCTTATATCCCGAAACCAAGGTCCTCTCTCAGGACACCTCCTTCAGTGACCTCTATCGGCCAGTTGAATTCGGCGTCTTCGATAGCTCCGAGGCCTCCTTTGGGGACGACCGCCTGGCCTCTAACGCCCTGGTCGTGGGAGTGGAAGCCAATGGAGATTTCAAGGGGTATCCGCTGGAGGAACTCGAAGGTGTGGACGGCGTCGTGAACGATACACTGGCCGGTCAGCCCATCCTGGTCTTCTACGACGCGGTCGCACAAACGGGCCTTGCCTACTCCCGCGAGGTGGACGGCCAGGTTCTCGAGTTCCGCAATGCCGCGCAGGGTGACTTTGAGCTAAGGGACCTGGCGACAGGTTCAGTGTGGAACAGTCAAGGCAAGGCCGTTTCCGGGGCGCTCGCCGGAAAGGCCCTCCAATTCGTGCCGTCCTTCATTTCCGAATGGTACGGCTGGTCGGGATATCACGCGGAGACCACGCTTTACGAAGCGCCCTCCTAGCAATCATTGGGAATTATATACCTGTGTACCAAATCCATAACTAGGCGGGCTTCCTAGTACGCTTCCGTCCCGTCTCTTCCTCATACTGCCAAGTCTCCTTGGGTTTCGCCTTTAGCACCACCTCGGCGATCTCCTCCGGCGACGCGTCTATCCGCTCCGGCATCGCGTACTTGGGCGGGCGGCCCTTCGGCGTCTTCTTCGCCGTTTCGTCGTTCATATCGCCATCTCCTTCAATCGTGCTAGCAGGTATTCCTGGGGCCGGTCTCCCTTGATTCGATTGCAGCTGGGACAGAGCAATTGCAGATTCTCCAAGTGGTCCGTGCCCCCGCGTGACCTGGGGATGCGATGGTCCACCTCTAAGATGCGGAAGGGGAACTCGGTCTTGCAGCCATTGCAGACGCCTTCCTGCTGGCCGAATAGGACGTGCTTATTCTGGCGGTAGGGAATGGGAGCATCTATGTCCGTCCGGCGGGGTATGTCCGTCCTAGCCGTGACGTAGCCGTGATGGAACAGGGAGCCGATTCCCAGGGGCGGGGCCTGCTGCAACCGCCGATTTACCAACTCAATTGCCTTGGGCGACAGGTCTATCCCCACCCATGCCCGACCCAGCTTGTCGGCGGCCACACATGCCGTAGCGCAGCCACAGAAGGGGTCAAGAACCATGTCCCCCTCATTGCTACTGGCCAGGATGATGCGCTCCAACAGAGCCAGGGGCTTTTGTGTCGGGTATCCTACCCATTCCGAACCCTTGTTGTAGTTGGTGAAGCCGATGGGGTTCAGTATGAGGTTCTGCGGCGAATGGCCCCGGTCAGCAGCTGCGCTCCCCACGGGCGCGGAATAGTCCTGGTTACTGTTGAACGGCGGATCGAGGTATCTCAGGTCCACACACTCCGAGTTCATCCCCCGGAGGATGTCCAGGTTGTCGCCCGTCCATAGGGTCCGGTTGACGAAGTTGGCCGCCATGCCTAGTAGTCCGTCCCAAGCAGCGCAGGTCCATTGCTCGGATTCGGAGGGAAGTCCATACTCTCAAAGGCCTCCATCACCATGTCCATCGCAGGACTGGCTGGCACCGTAGGCATTCTCGCCAGCGTTGCGTGTGCGGAGGCTTCCTTGAGGCACCATCCGCACGTCACGAATCGCCAATTGGTCACGGCGGCATCTATGCTGTCCAGTACCGTCCCACACGTGACCGAGTAGCTACCGTCGCGATTCCGTTCAATTTGGTGGACTATGCCTTGCGTCATGTCTCCCCTTCTACAGCATCGCGGGCCGGGTAGTGGACTTAGGGCCTATCAGGTCGGCATAGGGCAGACGCTTGCCGTCCGCTCCCTGTGCCATGCGCGCCATCTGATCGGCAGTGTCCATCGGGCGGTTGTTGTGGCGACCCTCAAACTCTGTGATGTAGCGCGGCAGGTGCTTGTGGCTGAAGTGGTGATAGACGCCATCATGCCCCCGCTTCAGCATCGCCCAATGGGACTCCATGCCGTTCGTGTGAGCCATGGCCCGTACGAACTCCCCGACGCTGTGCTTGACGGCCTGGTGTGGGCGGTTAATCCCTCGGTAGGCTAGGGCTTCATCGGTGTAGACCTGTGCGTCCCGCTCGGTGTGCTGCCGGACGAACCCCTGTAGTGTGGGCGCGTCTGTGGACTCGACAACCTGGGTCTTGACCATGTTGGTTGTCCGGTCCTTCAACCCTGCTACCGCCGTCTTGCCAACTGGCCCCCGCCCGGCCCGGAGCTTCTTGCTGGAATGCTTGTTGGCTTCTTTCCCGCCGATGTAGGTCTCGTCGGCCTCTACCGGCCCGGCCATCTTCTCCGTCTCGTCGTTCCAGGTCTCACGGATTCGGTGGGCAAGGTGCCATGCCGCCTTTTGGGTGATGTCGAGGTCACGGTGAAGCTTCATGCTGGATACGCCCTTGAGGTTCGTGCTGTACAGGTAGAAGGCCAAGGCCCACTTGCTCAACGACAGCTTCGAGTCGTGCATGATTGTGTCGGTCTTGACGGTGAAATTGGCGGTACAGCCCTTGCAGTGGTATTGGGGAGTCTGACGCCTGCCCTTGCGGACTGAAACGGCGTCGCTGCCGCACTTCGGGCAGTCAATCCCGTTGGGCCACCGGCGAGACACGAACCAGGCTTCGGCCTTGGCGTCGTCTCCGAATTGCCGTAGAGCCTGAATGAGGCTGATGCCCTTGCGGTAGTGCTTGCCTGGTGCGTTCCTAGCGTTGGTTGTCATTGCTTCGCCTACTTGCAGGATTTGCAGGTCACCAAATCGTACCTGTCAGGTGTAACGACATCGAGGACGGTTGATGCCTTCTTACCACAGATGGTCACTCCCCACTCTGAGGGTCTGCGAATATGGGTGCGAGGGCGTCTCTTGCCAAGATTCCCGTTCCCTGCGGTCTTTGCTTCCGCCCAATTCATGGCTGTCCTCCCCTTAAACTTTATGGAGTCAGTGTACCAGAGACGGTCGGAGATGTCAAGAGCTTTTGGTACACAAGTATATAATTCCCCAATCATTCTTATGACGGGCCGGGTTCATGGGACCAGGCAGCCTCTGATTCATTGGCCGCGTCTGTTGATGCGGAGTCCACGCTTACGGGCGACCGTTCGTAGTAGCCGACTGTCGCCTTTAGACGATCAGCATATTTGTATAGGTCATCAATGTCATCGATGGGAACCTTTTCCTCCTGCTTGTGCTCGTCGACAAGGCCCACGTATTTTTGGGGAGAGTTGAACCATAATCGGCAGATGGGCTTTCGGTTGGTGTCGTCGAGAAGCACGCCACAATAACTTTTCACGTCGCGCATAATGACACGCTTAACCTCCACCACCGAGCCGACGATCGCCCTAACGATATGATAGCCTTGAATCTCCTCCTCGGTGGTGGTAATTCCATCCTCACTGTGCGCCTCGACAATGCCTTCTACCACTGGGCTTTCGAGCTGCTGGCTACCTTCCTCAAGCGCCATCTGATCCTCGGTTGCCAGAGCTGACTTCAATCTGTCATTGATCCGGTCGTTTATGAGCTCGTGTAGCGCCTGCTTTGTCAATTAGGCAAACTTCTGTTTCACGGGTTGGGTCAACATGCCGTGATAAACCTGCGAGGCAAATAACTTCACAAAAGCCTCCGAAGGCTTGCTCAGCTGCTCACCGAATAAGCGCTTGATCTCCTTTGTGTATTTTTGTTCCCGAGCTACGTCAAGGATGTCCCCCAAGTTGAATGACGACTTCGTGAACCTCTTAAGTTCTTCGATCTGGGCGTCGGACGCCTCAAGTAGATTGAACTCAAGGAAGGGCTTGGTATCCATCACGTTAGACTTGTCGAGGTCCGAGAAAAATCGATAGGCTACGCCGTCCGTCAGAACCCCGAAGCGGGCCTCAGTAACGTTAAAGTATCGAAAAAGCTGGTAGGTATGGCTTTCGTCTAAGGTGGTGCCGACAGGTTTGCACTCGAAGAGGATGATAGGCTTGCCATCCATCAAGATGGCGTAGTCAACCTTCTCTCCCTTCTTCTTCCCGACATCCGCGCCGAACTCAGGCACGACCTCCGTAGGGTCGAAGATGTTGTAGCCGAGAACCTGTATGAACGGCATGACTAGAGAGGTCTTAGCGGCCTCCTCGGTTTTAAGATGCTCTAACTGGTCACGCTTGCGTGTGGCCAGGGCTCGAATCTCATCCAAGAAGTCCATGCGTTCCTCCTTCATAACCTCTGTGGTTGGACAAAACAGCCCGTGCGTCCGGTTACCTGACTTCTTGCGGGTGGAGTATCGTGAGGGTGTTCCTCTCCCCGGAACGTGTTAGTGCATCGGATGTTACCACGACCAATCTCTCCTATCCATATGCCATGTCTGGCCCTATGACGGGCCGGGTTCGCTTTGACGGGGCGGGGCGCCGGATATTATATTCTCTTTGAGTATGTCGATCGTCCGCTTCGTACACGCCGCCGACCTGCATCTGGACAGCCCCTTCCGCGGGCTGCTCACGCTGGAGCCGCACGTCGCCAAAGCCCTTCAGCGGGCGACCTTCGCCGCCTACGACCGCATCATCGACCTGTGCCTGAAAGAGGGCGTGGACGCGCTGCTTGTCGCCGGCGATGTGTTCGACGGCGCGGACCGGAGCCTGCGCGCACAGCTCCATTTCGTGGACGGCCTGCGCAGGCTGGAGGATGGCGGCATCCGTTCGTTTATCTGCCACGGCAACCACGACCCGCTCGACGGCTGGGGGGCTAAGCTGTCCTTTCCGCCAGGCTGTTACCGATTCGGGCCTGAGGTCGAGCGGGTGCCCGTGTTCCCCGACGACCCAGACCGGGCTATGGTCCACGGGATCAGCTACCCCACGCGCGAGGTGCGCGAGAACCTGATCCCGCGCTTCGAGGCGTCAGGGTCAGCCCGCTTCTCCATCGGCCTGGTCCACGCCAACGTGGGCGCGGACACGGGCCACGAGCCGTACGCGCCGTGCACGCTGGAGGACCTGGAGGCGTCCGGCATCGACTACTGGGCGCTGGGACATGTTCACACGCGGAAGGTGCTGCGCGAGCGCTCGCCCACCGTGGTGTACCCCGGCAACCCGCAGGGCCGGCACCCAAACGAGCGTGGCGGGCGGGGAGTGTACCTGGTGGACGTAAGCGACTCCGGCGAGGTCGACCTCGCCTTTCAACCGGTGGACGTGGCCCGATGGGAGCACACCGAGGTGAGAATAGACGGTATGGAGGACGAGCAGGCGCTGATCGACGCCGTGGACCAGAGAGTCGAAGAGGCCTGTGCCGCCGCCGATGGACGAGACTTGGTGTTCAGGCTGTGGCTCGCCGGACGCGGGGTGCTTCACAAGTCCATCGGACGGCCCGACTTCACCGATGACGTGCGCGCCAGACTGAACGAGACGTGGGCGCAGCGTACCCCCTTCGCCTTTTGCGAGCGGATCACCGACGACACCGCGCCGCCATTCGACCGCCAGGAGCGGAGTCGGGCGGAAGATTTCATCGGCGATCTGCTGCGCCTCGTGGATGGCTTCAAGGAGGACCCGAAAGAGCTGGAGGCCTTGGTCTCTGAGCTCGATACGCTTTACAGAGCTCCCAGGGCGGGACGCATCCTTCGGGACGAGCTGCCTCCTGGCGACGGGCTGCTGCAACTGCTGGAGGCCGCCGAGGCGCTCTGCGTGGACAGGCTGCTCGATGGAGACCGGCGTGAGGATTGAGCGGCTTCAGATCGACGGATTCGGCTACTTCTTCCAGCGTGAAGTGGGGCCGCTGGACGTCGGCCTCACTGTAATCGCCGGCCCAAACGAGGCCGGCAAGAGCACTCTCCTGGCTTTTGTGCGTGCGATCCTGTTTGGATTTCCGGCCAGGGGGAGCGACTATCACTACCCGCCATTGACGGGCGGCAGGCACGGAGGCCGTGTCGCCATCATTGCAGACGACGGACAGCGGTATACCGTAGAGCGGCATCGTGGGCCTCGTGGAGGACAGGCCACAGTCACCGCGGCCGATGGCTCTCAGCGCGATGGGGTGGCCCTACCGGAGCTTGTGGGTCACGCCTCCCTCGACCTCTTCCAGTCCGTGTTCGCCTTCGGCCTCGATGAACTCCAGGATATGGGCTCGCTAAGCGGCGCGGAAGTGAGCGGGAGGATCTACAGCGCGGGGATAGGCGCCTCCAGCCTCCCTAAAGTCCTCCGGGAGTTGGAGGCCGAGCAGGGAGGGATCTTCACTGTCAGAGGGAGGAAGCACCACGTCGCCAACGTGCTGGCCGAGATGCAGGAGGTGGACTCGAAGCTGGAGGAGCTGTCGGCCCAGGCCGCCGAGTACGGCGACCTGACGACTCACTTGGTGGATGTGGAGCGTGACCTGCGGACCGTCGACCAGAGGCGGGCGGCGTTTCAGTCGCGTATCAGGGAGCTGGACAGGTTCAAGAGGGGATGGGGTGAACTGGCGCCCCTCCTCGAGCTTGAGGGGCAGCTCGATGGGATTCCACCCTTCGAGGGGTTTCCGGAGGACGCGACCGTTCGCCTGGATAACCTTGAGGGGCAGCTGCGAGTGGCCGAGCAAGAGATGAGGGAGGCGGCCGAAGAGCTTGAACGTGCTGAAGGTGTCGCCGATGTGACGATCTCTGATGAGGCGTTGCTCCAGGAGGGCGACGCTGTTGAGCACATGCGGCGTCGCCTGGGCAGCTTTCAGGACTCAGTGCGCCATCTTCCCGAACGCGAGGCTGATTTGAGGGGAATGCAGCGGGCGCTCGACGATGGCATCCGGGACCTCGGTCCGGGGTGGGATGAGGCGCGAGTAGTTGGGTCCGATACATCCATGACCGTCCACGACGAGGTGGGGCAGTGGGGTCAGCGGCTGACCGAGACCGATCAGAAGGTGCGAGACCATGAGGGTGGGCTGGAGCGTCGCAGGGAGGAGCACCAGGACGCCGTAGATGCGGAGGCCGGGGCCAGGTCCGTAGTTGACGGGACCCCCGAGCCACCACTGGACGCCGACGCGCTGGAAATTCGGCGTGGCGCGCTGAGGACAGCCAGGAGTCGCCTTAACGAGCTAACGCAGTTGCGCCACCGACGGAGAGATCTGGAGGCCCAGTTGGGCCAGGAGACGGGTCCGCCTCGGGAAGCAGGCCCGTTGATGAGACGTTTGCCCTTGCTGCCGCTGGTGCTGATCGGCGTCGGTCTTTCCGCGCTTGTAGTGGGACTGGTGGTGAGCGGACAGGAGGCCGCGCTCGCCATCGGTGTGGTCCTGGTCGTCCTGGGGGTCGTGGCATACGCCATGCCGCCTGGGGGACGGTTGCGCGTGGGTGGGCTCGTGTCGCCGCGCGACGGACCCTTACGCAGCCTGCTCGAGGACGCGCTCCGGGAAGAGGCTGCGGCTGAGGCGGCGCTGCGGGAGGAGTCTCGCGCTCTGGGCCTGGAGCTCCCGGACGCAGGTGCGCTCGACGGGGTCGATGAGGAGCTGGATGGCGCCGCGGACGCCCTTAGAATCCGGAACGACGTTATGCAGCGCCTGGCGGACGCATCGAAGCACGCCCAGCGTTGCGAGCGTCGGGTCGAGGAGGCGCAGGAGGTGCAAGCACAGGCCCTGGACGCGCGGAGTCAGGCGCAGACCGAGTGGAGCGCATGGCTCAAGGGTCACCAGCTTGTCGAGACCCTTATGCCTGTTACGGTGAACCAATTGCTGGAACGGATCGAGACCGCGCGTGTCAAGCATGACCAGGTAGTGGAGATGCGGAACCGGGCGAATGCTATCAGGAAGGATATCGAGGAGTACCGGGGGCTCGTGGGGCCGTTGGCCGCCAAACACGGTGCGAACCCCCAAAGCAGCGAAGCTGATGCCCCTGTGGACGTGGCCGACCGGCTGATCGCGCGGTTCGAGGCGGCCCGCGAGGAGGCAACACGACGCAACAACGCGAAGGAGGCGGCCGACGGCGCCAGGCGAAGCTTAGAGAAGCATCGCCGTCGAGTCGAGGCGCTGCGAGAGGAGGTTGGAGGCCTCATCGCCGCGGGAGGCGCGGCCGACTCGGAAGAGCTAAGGCGCAGAGCCGCGCTGCACGTCCAGCGAAGGACGCTTGAGGAGACGCAGCGCGGGCAAAGGATGAGGCTGCAGCAGCTCTGCGCACCGGGCGAATCGCTGGAGAGCCTTATCGAGGCCCTTCGCCAAGGCACCCCCGAGTCGATAAGCGAGGAGTGGGAACGGCTTGAGGGCGAGCTGAGAGAGATCGATGAGCGTCGGGACGAGCTCGTTGCGGAGAAGGCCCGCGTTAACTCCCGACTGGAGCAGCTTACCGGCGAGGAGGCGTCATCCGCGCTTCGGGCCGAAAGGGCGATGCTCGTCGAGCGGCTTTGCGACCACGCGCGTGAGTGGTCCAAGTTGACCATCGCGCAGTCACTGCTCCGACGCGCCCGGCAGAGATACGAGCAAGAGCGCCAGCCAGGCGTCATGCGCTATGCGGAACGGTTCTTCAAGACGGTAACGGGAGGGAGGTACAACCGTTTGTACGCTCCTCTCGGGGAGCACAGGGTCACCGTCGAGAGCAGCGATGGCTCGACAAGGCGGCCTGAAGAGCTGAGCAGAGGTACGCGGGAGCAGCTCTACCTGGCCCTACGTTTCGGACTGATCCGTGAGTTCAGCGAGCATGCGGAGCCCCTGCCGGTCGTCGTCGATGAGGCGCTGGTCAACTTCGATCCCGAGAGGGCGCGAAGGGCAGTCCAGGCATTCGTCGAGCTGTCCCAGACCAATCAGGTGCTGGTTTTCACCTGCCATCCCTCGACGGTGAAGCTGTTCAAGGGGGCGGACCCCGACGCGAAGGTGATCGACCTGGACACCTCTGCGTCCGGGTCTGAAGCGCAGGCCCGGCTCATGTGAGGTGGAGGTGGGGTAGGTCCCGCCGCCCTTAATCCGCCTGGACTGAAAGCACTCTGCCCCTGGGTGGTTAATTCCCGCTCACCCGCCCTGAGCGGTACGTGGAGGTGCCCCGTCCCATTGGCGGGGCTGAGTCTTGGAACTGGTCCACCCCACCCGGGAGGGGTTGTTCCCACCCACCCGCCCTGGGCGGCGTGCCAAGACGCCCCACCCATGGCTCATGGTGGGGGGATTTGATATGCCCTAGCTTGCCAACGGTCGAGCGGCCGCCTCCACCCGCTCGCGGGCCAATGTCTTCAGGTTCTCGAGGTCTTTGAAGGGCACCTCTCTCTCGGCGTGCAGGAACGCCAGCACGATCTCCTTGACCGGCAGCCCGGTAGCTTCTTCGACGGCCAGCGCGTAGGCCCCTACCTGGACACGGTATCGGTCTTTCGCCCGCCCCGCCGCCTCTTCACCGTCCACCTCATCCGTCTTGTAGTCCACGACGACGAGGCACCCATCGCTCTCGAACAGCAGGTCGATGAAGCCCTCCACCAGGGTGCCGTTCACCGGGGTGCTGACAAATACCTCGCGGTAGTACTGTTTGGACGCCACGGCCCGCTTGACCACCGACGTTTCAATGCCGCGGCGTACCAACCGCGCCACGTCGCGCCATCGGCCGCCGATGCCTTCGGCGGCGGCCTGAGCGCGGCTGATCTCCTCTAGGCCGGCGCCCGTTTCGAGGTCGATGCTCTGCAAGGCGCTGTGGACGGCGCGTCCCAGGCTGGTCCCCGCGCGTCCCCTGCGATACGACACCTCCCCTCTCTCGGCCTCCTCTTTATCTATCTCGGCCAGCTTTGTGGCTGCTACGGAGGCCGGGATGGAGGCGCGCGCGAAGTCCTCCCTTCTTTTTTGAAGCCATGTCATCCTGTCCGTCGCGGTGTCAACCTTCGACTCATCGCCCACGCTCTCCGCCACCACTTCCCCGACATCCCCCGTGCCTAGGAGTATCCCGTGCCAGAGCTCAGGCCGCCGCGAGGACAGATCTGCGATCCTGGCCGCGGCCGATTTTTCACCCCTTTTCCCGTGGAAGAGGCTGACTATCAGGTGGTCTTTGGCCCTCGTTGCGGCCACGTACATGAGGCGGACCGCCTCGGACTCTTCCATCGCCACCTCTCGGCGGCTTGCCTCCTCAAACCCTGCCGTCACGAATGGCGCCTTATTGGGCCCTATGCTCACTTCCACCTCGCCGGTGGCCCTATCGAAGATGACGGGCCCGATGCGCCCTCTAGACGCCGAGCCCAGGCCGGCCAGCAGCACGATGGGGAACTCCAGGCCCTTGGCGGCGTGGATGGTCATGATGCGGACCGCGTCCTCGTCGGTCTCCGGGACCGGAGTTTCCACCATGCGAGCTCCCTCCTGTGCCTGACGCTCGATCCAGTTGAGGAAGGCCCTCAGAGAGCCGCCGCCCACCTGTGTGAAGGCGCGGGCGCGCTGGACGACGAAGCGGAGGCGTCGCCATCGCTCGCGCGGGCGCTTCCTTCCGAAGCAGGCCTCGATCATCCGCCGCTCGCGAATGAAACGCTCGATGAGTTGGTCGGACGCCTCCCACGTCCTCGATTCGTGGAACCGCCTCAGGGTGTCCAGCGCATCACGTACAGGGCCATTGGCCATCCCCGGGTTGATGTAGTCCAGGCTCCCACCGGACTCGACGAACCGCAGTAGCTCCACATCGCTACAGCCGAACGCCGAGGACCGCAGCGCCGCCACCAGCGCCACCTGGTCCGCGGGGGAGTCTATGGCGCGCATGCAGTCCAGGAGCTCCCTCACGTCCTGGTTGGCCAGGACCATGGACTGGCTCTCGATGCGGTAAGGGATGTTGGCGTCCTCCAGGGCCCGTTCCAGGGCTCCGAGTACCGTCCGATTGGGGATAAGCACGCAGACGTCCTGGAAGCGGGCGTCGCGCAGGCCGCCATCGCCCCCGTCTCGCACTTTCCACGCCGAGGACTTGATCCGGCGGAGGACGGCCGCGATGTTGGCGCCCTCCTCCTGGCGTATGTCGTGGGATGAGGTCTCCCTCTGCCCACCGAACCAGTGAACCCCCAGGGGTGGCGTTGCCCTGGGTGGCGACCACCTGGCGGTCAGCGCGGCGTACGGGGCCTGGGTGAGTCCCTGGTCATCGCTCATCCACCGGCCGAAGATCTCGTTTACCCAGGATATGATCGGCTCCTGGCAGCGGAAGTTTTGTTCCAACGGGACCGCAGCGCCTCCGAGCAGGTCTCGAACCCGGCTTAACGCCGTGATGTCGGCCCGGCGGAAGCGGTAGATGGACTGCTTGGAGTCTCCCACCATGAAGAGCTTTCCGGGGGTCACCTTCACGCGGGTCCAGTCCGCCGCTCCCGTGCCCGGCCGTCCGGCCAAGAAGAACGCTATCTCGGCCTGTATGGGATCGGTATCTTGGAGCTCATCGATGAGGATGTGGCTGAACCTCCGCTGGAAGTGGGCCTGGGCGTCCGGGTTGTCGCGCAGCAGGTTCCGGGCCCAGACCAGCAGGTCGTGAAACTCGGCCTTACCGGCGTTCCGCCGCTCCTCCGCGTAGGTCAGGACGAAGCGTCGAAGCCTCTCTAGCAGAGGCAGTATGGCCTTCCTGCGGGCCTCTTTCTCCTCCTGACTTCTTTGGCCTTCCAGGTCATGGAGGAGGCCCTTCATCAGCTTGCAGCTATTTTCCCCGGTATCCCGGTCAACATCCCAACCCTTCTGGTTGCCCTCTTTGGATGATAGTTTTCCCCATCTGGTCAGGAAAAGCGCGGCCTTCTCCGTGTCGGGCTCCATGGCGGCTAGCCTGTCTCCCAGGTCGGCGACGCGATTGGCGTGGGCTCCCAGCGGGTCGTCTGCCCCATCGTGGGCTAGCCGAAGCAGGCGTCGTATCTCCTCTCGCGCCTCCACGACTCCGCGGGCGGCCTTGAGAGTTGGCGCCCGGGCCTCGGCAAACGTTTGCAGGAGAAGGTTGTAGTTGTTGTGGAACTCGCGGGCTACTTTGCGGAGGCCATCCAATTTAAGGCCGAGTCGGAGGGCATTGGACAGGTGAGGGGCGATGTCCTCGGCTTCCAGAGCTTCATCCAGCCATCTCCGCCACCTGTCCTCGAAATTAAGGTCGGCCTCGATCTCCTCCACCGTGTCGAAGTCGGGAGGAAGCCCCGCCTCCAACGGTAGCTCTCGTAGTAGGGAGGCCGCGAAGCTGTGAATCGTCTGGATCGATCCCCGCTCGAGGCGCCGCGCCTCCCGTAGGCACCGCTGCCGCTCTTCTTCGGTGGAGGAGGTAGAACGGCCTTTCTCCTCCAGACCTAGGCGTACCCGCTCGCGCAGCTCAGCTGCGGCGGCCTCCGTGAAGGTGATGGCCGCGACGCCATCTATGGTGGCTCGGGCCGACGCCACCAGGTTGACGGTCCTCTCCACCAGGGCGCTCGTCTTCCCGGTCCCCGCTCCCGCCTCGACGAACAGCGTCTCGTCCAGGGACCCGCTTATCCGGTTGCGATGGGCCTGATCGGTGGGTACGAACGTCTGGCTCATCCCTCTGTCAGCTCCACGTAGCCGGCAAGGTCAGGATCGCCTCGCTTACGCGTCCATAGCGCGTCCCGGTTCGATGGGCATACGCGGTCGAAGTCGCAGAACTTGCAATTCTCGGAGCCATACAGGCCGGGTGCGCCCGGATTCGCGGGAAAGAGGCCTCGTTCGATCCCCGAGGCGATGGTCCCAACCACCTCCTTGAGATGAGATTCCACGTCCGCCAGGCGTATGGCCTTCCGGTCGAATTTGCCCTGTGCGCTAACGAACCAGTACTGGCCTTCGACGTCCTGTGCCCCATCCTGGAGGGAGCGCACCGCCATTGCGTACACGGGGAGCTGCAGGTGTCGTCCGGCTCCCAGGGGGTCCCTTCTCATGTCGTCGTACGAATCGGTGCGGCCCGACTTATAGTCGATAACGGTGGTCCTGGAGCCGGACTGGTCGGTGTCTACGCGGTCGATCAGCCCGCGAAAGCGGACGAGATCTCCGTTGGGCAGCTCAAGCGGCACCGCCGGCAGGCTGTCGGTCGTGCCGAACCCGAAACTTCGCTCGACCCACATAGGTCTCGACCCGTGCTCCGCCCGCCACCGGCTGTCGTATTCCAGAAAGGATGCGAGGTCGTCTCGGATCTCGTCCTTCACTACCTCCCAGATCAGCTTCCTGCCGGTTATCCCTTGGGCTTCGGCCTGTTTGAACTCCTCCTCCGCTATCTCCATTAGCAGCCCCTGGTGGTCTTCCCGCCACGGCTCGCCGTAGCCGGGAAGTTGCCCTCGCTTGGTAGCGGCCTCCACGAAGCGCTCCAGGATTCTGTGAATGAGGGTTCCCCGGTCCAGAGGCGAGATGGCCAGCATCTCCTCGGGGCTTTCCAGCGCGGACAGGCCGAGGACATCGGCCAGGAAGTATCGGTAGGGACACGTGGCCCACCTCTCGAGTCTGGTGGGCGACAGCTCGATCTCGGATGGGAGAGGCAATCGAGGGCTCTTTCCGGCCAGCTCGGACAAGCGCCCGTCCCAGGCGGTGAACCGGTCGCTCCGCCTGGCCTGCTCCATTCTCAGGGCGCGGTCCAGGGTTTCACCCTCAGACAGGAGGGGATGATCACCCAGCCGTCGGCCTCCTGCCCGCCATCGAGCTACGCTGGCGACGTCGTAATCGTGGGCGTCGGCCGGCGCCAGGCTACCGGCGTGCTCCAGGCCGTGCTCAGACGACTCGACCACGGTAAGCCAGCCCTCGGCCGCATGCCTGGTCAGGTCTGTGGAGGAGACAGGGCCGCCATGCGCGTGTTCGGCCGCTTCCAGGAGCCACACCGAGGGGTACTGGGCCCGCTGCCCGGAGGTATCGCCCCTCGGGTAGCTGAGGACCCGCTGACCGCCGGCGGCCAGTGCCGAGAGGAACAGACGCCGTTCTTCCACACTCCGGTCCTCACGAAGCGGCAGGGCGCGGGCCCCTCCCAATGCCTTTCGTATATGGTCCGGCAGCATCGGGTCTTCCGCGACACGAGGCGGAAACGCGCCCTCGGCCACGCCGACAAGATGGACTACGTCGAAGTCCATGCCCTGCGCCGAGGCGACCGGTCCCACGAATACGCCTTCTCCCACTTTTCCGAGTCGGCCCGAGGAGGACTCCAGGGCATCGCTGAACATGAGGCGAAAGCCGGCAAGGTCGGTATGTCCGGCCACGGTGTCGAGTCCGCTTATGTCGTCCAGCTTCGCCAGGACCTGGTCGTAGCTGTCGCGGTGTTCCTCGGGCCATCGCTCTGGGTTGAAGGCGTATTTTTTGAGCAGGCGCTCGGCCCACCGTGCGTGATCTCTCCACCGATCGCTCTGCGGCGGAGGCGCATCGGCCTCCAGTTTCTTGATGAAGGACTCGAGGCGTCTGGATGATGAGACGAGCTCGCGAAGACCACTGAGTATGGCGGGTGTAGTCTCCTCTAGCCTCTCGAGCTTTTCAATCCTCTGGGAGACATGGCCCCGGTGGCGGCCCAGCCGCTCTGTCCACTGGGAGATTCCGCCCACGATTCCGGCCTCCCGGGAGACCGTTTCCCACCTCCCAAGCTCCGCAGAGGCGGGGGTACCGTTGTCTCCCTTGACCGGCGCCTCAGCGATCCACTCCATAACGCTCTCCCGGCTGAAGTCGCTCTCGACGACCGTTAACAACATGGTCAGGAGTTTTCCAGCCGGGGAGTCTCTCAGCGGACGCGGGTCTGGGCCGGCGACGGGTATCGTCGCCATGCGAAGCAGGGAGGGGACTAAGTAGCCATAAGGATCGGCCTGCCTGTATAGGACCGCCATGCGGTGAAACGGCAGGCCCCGCTCGGCCTTGTGGGCGATGTGGCGCACGATCCACTGCACCTCTTCATGCGCGTTTGGGGCGCTCACCAGGTGGTCTGCCGCGACCTCGGGGTGCAGATTCACGTCACGAGTGGGTCGTGGCCCGAATGTCGATGCGAGTCGAGCCGCCAGCCGTTGCGCCGAGGCATCGGCATCATCCTCTCCAACGAGGCCCAACACCACGGCGCACATTCCCTCACCCCCCAGGGCTTCGATGAGGGATGTTTCACCAGGCGTGATGTCCTGGACCAGGTAGAACACGACGAGCCCGAGGTCCCACAGGGCGCTGGCGGCCCTTCCTTCGCCGACGGCGGCAGCTGCCGCCTGGGCCAGCTCCTCACGGTTGTAGGTATGGCTCAGGTGCTCCTTAGTGAGCCGGTACCACCGCACGATCTGGGCCCTCAGCGGGTCTGCCTCATCCAGTCGCTGGAGCCCTTGGGCGGACAGCCTTGCCAGGTCTCTGAAGGTGTTGCGAAGGGACCTGTGGAGGCCGGGGTGATGGGCCAAGGGGTCGAGGGGCTCATGCCCGGCCATCTCGGGTGCACCGGCCCTGATGGCCGCCAGCTCCACCAGAGGAGATAGCGGGACCTTATCCTGGGCCGCGAGAGACGGGGCGCCCAGATACTCCGCGAGTCGCGACGGCACCATGAAGCGCACGTTGACCAGTCCGCCCGTCGACGCGAGGCTCCGCCGCAGCGAGAGCCCCGTGTACTGGGTGGGCACGACTACGGTCACGGGCGCCAGCGGGTCTTCGGACTTGGCCTCGGCGAGCAGGAAGGCCAGACGCTTCCGCGCCTCCGCGCCGTGGTATTCGAGGTGCAATTGGGGTTCGGCCATGCGGCGTTACGCCTTGCCACCAGGGGTGATAGGGACTAGAAGCAGACTCAAAATCATACACCGTTGTCGAGGATCGCTCTGCTCACGTCTGATTGTATCAGAGGAGGTCTCACTTCCCTTTCCTTCGAGGAGGTGGCTGGAAGGTTTTAGGACCGAGGGCTGAAGGTGCCATGGGGGCCGCCGCTTTCCGGTTTGCGCTGGCCCCTTTGTTGAGCTACGCTGATTATCCGAATGTGGGCTTCGAGGCATCCGGCATGGCTGACAAAATGTCCTTGGCAACACTCCGAGACCTCCTAGAGACGGGCGCTCCCTCTAGGGTGGCCATCGAGGTTCCCGGCGGCCCGTCCGTCACCTATGGGTCGCTGAGCCGTCAGGTGGACTCGTTGGCGGCGCACCTCGCATCCCTTGGGATAGGGCGCGGCGACCGGGTGATAACGGTTCTGCCCAACGGCATCGAGGCGATAATATCCTTCCTGGCCGTCTCCACCGTGGCCACGGTAGTGCCACTGAACCCAGGCTATAAGGCGGACGAGCTGCGGTTCTTCATGGGGGACGCCGAGCACAAGGCGCTGATAACGACCGCCGGGAGTGGCGATGTCGCCACAAAAGCCGCCCCCCGGGCGACCGTTCTCGTAGAAGCCAGCGTCGATGCGCGTGGCCAGGTCGGCCTTTCGGCCGCAGGTCGCCGGCTCGGCGCCGGGTCGTATGAGCCACCGGCTCCCGACGACGTGGCCTTGATGCTCTACACCAGCGGTACCACCAGTCGCCCCAAACGGGTGGCGCTACGACATCGAAACCTGACCGCATCGATTGTCAACATCGGGGAGACCTATCGGCTGGGGCCTGAGGACGTGACCCTTTGTGTGATGCCCCTGTTCCATGTCCACGGTCTGTTGGCATCCGCTTTGGCTACCCTGTTTTCGGGCGGTACGGTGGTGGTGCCGCCGAGGTTCGACGCCCTTAAATTCTGGTCCATAGCGAATAGGCATAACGCGACCTGGTTCAGCGCGGTCCCGACGGCGCATGGGGCTTTGCTTAAACGCGCCGGAGGGCGCGGCGTCGGTAAAGCGGTGGCGCAGAGTCCGAGCCTCCGGTTCATCCGCTCCTGCAGCGCGCCGCTGTCCGGAGACATGATGCTGGAGATGGAGGAGCGGTTTGGTGTGCCGGTTCTCGACGCCTATGGCATGACTGAAGCCTCGCACCAGATGACCTCGAATCCGTTGCCGCCGGGCAAGCGGGTACCGGGGACGGTTGGACGCGGCACCGGCGTGTCCGTCGCAATCATGGATGATGACGGGCAGTTACTGTCTCCAGGCTCACGCGGCGAGGTGGTGGTGAAAGGCCCCAACGTCATTGATGGTTACGAGGGCAACCCCGAGGCCGACGCCGCCTCGTTCACTAATGGCTGGTTCCGTACCGGCGACCAGGGGTATCTCGACTCGGAGGGCTATCTGACTTTGACCGGTCGGCTGAAGGAGATTATCAACAGGAGCGGAGAGAAGATATCGCCCCTGGAGATAGACGAGGTACTGCTGTCTCATCCCGCGACCGCCGAGGCGGTGAGCTTCGGTATGTCCCATCCTGTTCACGGTGAGGAGCCTGGCGCGGCGGTGGTCTTGCACAGTCCCGCCACCAAGGAGGAGCTGATCCGTCACTGCCGCGAGCGCCTTGCCGACTTCAAGGTGCCGCGGACCATCTATATCGTGGACGCGATTCCTCGAACGGCCACGGGCAAGGTTCAGCGGCGCGTCGTGGCCGAAAAGCTCGTGGGGAACCGATGAGGTTTGCGATTTTTGGCGCGGGGGCCATTGGCGCGTACCTTGGGGCCAAGCTGGCCCGGGCCGGAGAGGACGTGTCGCTGATAGCTAGGGGACCTCATCTTCGAGCCATGCAGAAGAACGGTGTCCTCGTGGGGAGCCGCGAGGGAGACTTTCGGGCCTTCCCGACAGCCA
This sequence comes from Dehalococcoidia bacterium, assembly GCA_965249225.1. Classification (GTDB taxonomy): domain Bacteria; phylum Chloroflexota; class Dehalococcoidia; order Lucifugimonadales; genus CBDFLT01. Next base: position 693,858 of record CBDFLT010000009.1, read on the forward strand.
CCGGCGACCCGGATGCGGTCGGCCAGGTCGACTACGTTTTCCTGACCGTCAAGGCCCATAGTCTCACCGAGGTCGCTCCCAAGATACGCCCCTTGTTAGGTTCGGAAACGGCTGTAGTGTCGGCCCAGAACGGCATCCCGTGGTGGTATTTTCAGAGGCATGGCGGCCCTATGGAGGGTACCCGCCTGGACAGCTTGGACCCCGAAGGCGTGATCGCCGCCGCCATCGAACCCCAGCGTATCATCGGGTGCATCGTTTATCCCTCGGCCGTACTCGCCGAGCCGGGCGTCGTAGAGCATATCGAGGGAGAGAGGTTCACCATCGGAGAGCTGGACGGGGCTAGGAGTGAAAGGTGCCGACAGCTTGCCAAGGTCCTGATAAGTGCGGGTATCAAGTGTCCCATCAGCACGCGGATCCGAAACGGCCTATGGGTCAAGCTGCTTGGCAACGTGGCCTTCAATCCTTTGAGCGCCCTTACGAGGGCTACGCTGGTGGAGGTCGTCACCGACCCAGGCACCAGGGCCGTCGCACGCGCCGTCATGGAGGAAACCGATGCCGTGACCAGAGCGCTGGGCGTTGAGATTCCCGTCACTATCGACCAGAGACTGGCGGGCGCGGCAAAGGTCGGACACCACAAGACGTCCATGCTGCAGGACCTAGAGAGAGGCCGACCCATGGAGGTGGAGAGCATCGTGGGCGCCGTGGTGGAGCTGGGCGATATGCTGGGGCACGATATGCCCTACACCCGCATCGCCTATGCCTGTGTAAAGCTGCTTGCTAAAACGGCGGAGAAACGGTCGGCTGGCTGATTCTAGATCTCCAGAGCGCGTTGCGGAGCGTAGGGACCCCACCCACCGGAGTTGCCCCCCCCGGACCGTCCACTGGTAAGCAACGCCTGGCTCAAGCTCGATGGGAAGGGTGATAGTGGTGTCTGAGAGGTCCTCTCGGACGAAGACCAGGTTGTCCTCTCCATATGGGGGTCTGCTCACGTACAGGCCGTAACGCTGCGCGCCTGGCACCGGCGACCATCGTAGTACGGGAGGGGCCTTTCCGCGCCCCTCGTCGCTTGCCGCGGCAAGCCGGCTCCGGACCACCTCAAGTGCCGCCTCTTCGGCCTCTCTGAGGACCTCCTCCGCCTGTCTCTCGGCCTTCGATATGGTGTAACCGGACGTGCGCTCCGATTCGCTGGCCTGCGTTTCGGCATTCTCTATGATAGTTTGAGCTTTTTCCTCGGCCTCTGAGATGAGGCCTGCATAGCGGCTCTCGACCTCCGCCTTCGCTTCCTCTATTACCGCATCTACCGAGCTTTGCCCTTCCGATATCAGATTCTTCGCCTCCTTCTTCGCGTCGGAGATAAATTTGGCGACCGTCTTGTCGGCCTCTTTTTGCGCCGCCTCCTTCAAACTCGCCGCCATGCCCTCGGCCTCCTCGACGATCTCTCGGGCGCGATGTTTCCCCTCCTCGACGACGGAGGCCGCGTGATCCTCGACCTCCTTCTTTACCTCTTCTCTGAGTTTGGCGGCAAAGGTTTCGGCATCGTCGACGGACCTGTTTGCAAGCTCGCGGAGGGCATCCAGGTGTTCCAGCTTCTCGATACTCTCGTGGTATTGCGTCATGAGGCTCTCAACGAAGGTGACAACGTCCTTCTCCGAGAGCCCCTTTGGGACCACCCGAAACTTCTTCCCCCACATTGTCTTCCCTTTGTTCTCGGCCATCAGGTACCTCTGGACGAACTGCCCTTCCGCTGTTTCTCCCCAGGTTAGACCGGATCGGGCGAAAAAGTCCCCGCCTCCCGGAATCGTACTACCAAGATCGCTCGGCGATTACCGCCTGCTCGACGCCTTCCCCTTGGCTCGAGACGTGGACCTCTCTTCCGCTTCATCCAGGCCCGGGGTCTTACGCAACTCCTTAGCCGAGTCCTCTACTGATGGAAGCAAGTCATCGCAGGTCTTGGTCACCGCCTTCCTAATCCCTTCAGCGACTTTTTGGGTCGTCCGGCGAACGATGAATTCGGCCGCTAGCTTGGCTTCGTCTTCGATGCTTGTGACACGGTCTCGTGCGGCATCGACCGCGCTTTGGGCGTCGCGCTGAGCCCTTCGTATGGTCTCCTTGGCCTCTTCCTCGGCCTTTGTTCCGGTTGCGTTGGACTGGGCCTCGGCCTCCTTCTGCGCCGCCTGGAGGATCTGCCGACCCTCCTCTTGGGCTTTCTCTTTCCCGTCGGCCACGATCCTGGCGGCCTCAGCCTCAGCCTCTTGCCGTGCCCTCTCCTTGATGCTTTCCGCCAGCTTGTCCGCCTCCACCACGGTCTGTTCCGCCAGCTTGAGTAATGAGGCCTGCTTCTCCGCGGTCGTCTCAGGCTGTTTAGACTTGGTCATCAGGTCGTTCACGAAGGAGACGACCTGCTCCTCGGAAAGGCCCTCGGGCACTATCGAGAACTTCGATCCCCAAAGCTCTTTCGTTCCGGTTTCCTCCGCTGCCATGGCAACTCCCTTCCTTAGGCGATGGGTCCTGCGACCACGCATCGGTGTCCGTTAGATGTGAAGGGGGTCAGAAACGGTAACAGTTTAACAGATTGGCTTTTGCCTTAGGCCGGGGCGGCTACCTGAAATGTGGTATTGATTTTTCACCGATAAGCCTCATGGACCGTTCGATGCGTTGAGGGTCCATTTCCCCGGTGTCGGGGCTGATCCGCAAATTACCCGACGTTCAGTTGAAAAGCCTCCCGCACCAGCCCTTTGAGCTGCTCTACGGGTACGTTACGCTCCGGCACAACCTTGACGTGGCGCAGCCTTTTGCCGGTCCCCTCTAGGAGCCCGTGTGGGTCCGGCAAGTCTGTGCCTTTATAGAAGCCGAGGTTTACCCAGTTTCTTTGAGGCATGATGTAACAGAACTGGCCGTTGCTGTAGTAGCCGATGTTGCCCCACCCCTTGTGTGGACGTTCCTCCCCGTCCGGAGCGGCATCGCGCACCAGCTTGCGCAGATCCTTGGCCACCTTCCTGACTTCGGCGGTGTGCCTTCCGAGGATATCGTCTATGTCGCTTTCGGTTGCCACGCTCTAATTTAAGCTTGGTGGGCTTATCGTGTCCCGTAGATGACCGCTTACGAGGATTCATCCTCGCTCGGTGTATTCTTGCCGGTCGGGCCATGTGGTGGCGGAGGTGGGCCACGTCCGCCAAGGGGCAGAATACGCACGGTCTGGGCGAGTGTCAACTCGGACCCTGGAGCGTCACCAAATGGACTTTTCTTGTATAGTTGCATGGAAAGTTGACTAATGGATGTTTACCTGGTAAAATCGGCGTTAAGGGCTCATTACTAACCCTGGATGGTTCCTCAGCCCACGGGCGGCCGCGGAGCTGTCGGCGCCGTGATTCGCGCATGGTGGTAGTAAGGGGGATAGGTGGTGGGGCTTCAGTGGAATGAAGGGAGACTAGCGGTTAATGGAATTCAAAGCCTGTCCCAGGTGTCAGGGAGACCTACACGCCACGAGGGACATGTACGGCGAGTATAAGTGGTGCCTTCAGTGCGGTTACTCGCTTGACGTTCAAAGGTCCAACAAAGTTAACCACGCCATCGCTGTCATGAGAGGGAAGGCGGGGAGGCCACGTAAGGCGGGACGGCGCAGGCAGGCCGCCTAGGAAGCTGATCCGAAAGTCTTCATAGCCCCAGGGTATAGCCACGCCCCGTGGCGACCTGGGGAATAACGGAAGAAGCGACGCCTGATCTGTGGTCGTCCACGACCCGCTTCACCGCCTTGTGATCAGACGCCGCCTCACGCGACCAGCTTTCTATCTATCACGGTGTCACGCGGGTGACAGATGTCCGTCGTGCCGATCGCTTTTCAGGCTATCTCCAGATTCTCCTCGACAATGGAGCCGTCCTCTTTTATCTGGAAAGTCCTGATGGCGGGGTAATCCTTGTCTTGCAGTGAGACCAGGACATAAAAGACGTCGAGCCATCCGCTCTGCAGCGCCATTCTCACGTCGGTCCGGGATGGATACGCTGGGCTGTTTGTATGAGAATGGTAGAAGGCCACAAACTCCCACCCATTGCGTTCCGCGTCCAGCATGGCGTTAAGCTGCTCCTGCGGGTCCATAAGATAGCGGAAAGGACTTTTGGCGGTATTGGTGATGGTATACACGTGCGAGATCGTACCGCCGTTACCGGCCAATATTCCGCAGCACTCGATTGGGTCTTCACGCCTGGCGTGCTCGATCACTTTTGCGACGTGATTTTTCTCGATGTTCAGCAACTCGATGTTCAGCAATAGGGGCCTCGGTGCTGAAGATTTTATAGTTGGCGCCGACCGTTTTTTCAAGCCAGGCCTGCCGGGGGAGTGAATAACGGAGACTTTAACCGCGGACGGTCTGGCCGAGCGACTCCTGGGGTGAGTGGCTTCCGAGCATGGTGACTTCAGGAGTGCTGGCGTGTTGCGGTGCCCGCGCTAAGGTCCCGCCTGGGATGTTCTGGCCTTCCTCCTGTGGGCCCTAGACGGCGACGGGGACTTTTGTGAGCAGCGTTCCGTTCTCGATGGCCTGAGCGGCGTCGATGACCATCTGTGCCGCGTACTCCAGGCTTATGTCGCTGCTGTTTATAACCAGCTGGTACAGGTGGGGGTCGTCGGGGTACTCGATGCCGAAGAAGCGCCTGAAGTTGTACTCCCTGGCCTTATCTCTTGCGGCGACGACCTTCTCGGCCTCTTCTAGGTCCACGCGCTCGCGTTCGGCGATCCTGGCGATGCGGTCCTCCAGGCGGGCGACCACTCCTACCCGCAGTACCTTTGGGTCGTCCTTGAGGATGATAGACCCACCGCGGCCGACGATGATTACACTCCCCCCTTTGGCGAGTTCCTTCATTACTTTGCGCATCGCCTCCAGATATGGCTGGTCCTCGACCTCGTGTCCCCTCGTGATGGTGGACGGTCGCAGGTCCTCATACTCCTGAGTCAGCAGCGCGATAGCCCCTGGGCCGAAGTAGGGATCACCTCCCGCGCCGGTAACCGCGGACCGCTCTAGAATGCGCTGAATAATGCGCGAGAAACGCTCGGTGCGGGTGGGAGGCCGTTCTTCCCTCTCGTGCAGCGCCTCAACGGTTGCCCCCAAATGCCGGGCTGCATCGGTCAGTATCAACCGGTCCACATAGTCGGCTTCGAGCTTCTGGGCGACGATAGGCCCCAGCAGTCTGCCGCCTCCACCTGTTAGGCCGCCCATTGTTATCACGGCCATGGTTCACCTCCCCTGGTTCGCTAACTATGGCCGGAGTCGTCCCAGAGGACTCCGGTTAAAAAACACCCCTTCATAATTGCCATGCTGCCGGATCGTTGTCAACTTTGTGTAAACCGTCACAGGTCAGTACCGGATTAGTGAGATGACCTCGTAGTCGGTCAGTACGTCTCCGCCTCGGAGAGAGGAGAGCTCGATGAGCACCGCCACACCGCTCACTGTGCCTCCGGCCTTCTCCACCAGACTGGCGGTGGCGGTTATGGTCCCGCCCGTTGCGAGCAGGTCGTCTACGATGAGTACTCTTTCTCCCTTCTCGATAGCGTCTCTATGCAGCTCGACCACGCTGTCTCCGTACTCCAGCTTGTACTCGTGGGCGAAGGTCTCGGCGGGGAGCTTACCCTCCTTCCGCACCGGTATCAGCCGCTTCCTCAAGTCGCGGGCCAGGGGCGCGGCAAATAAGAACCCCCTTGACTCGATGCCGACGATTGCGCTGAAATCCAGGTGGGAGCACCGCTGTGCGAACGAGTCAATGGCCTTCTGGAAGGCTGATGTGTCCTTGAGGAGCGGTGTTATGTCCTTGAACAGGACGCCTGGCCGTGGAAAGTCGGGGATGTCTCGTATGTAGTCTTTAAGGTCCATGATATGGGCCGGGCGGTGTCTGATCCTTCCTAGGAAGGACCACCCGGGCTCGTGGGTTGTGCCTGGATAATTTGTGGGGTGTGGATGGGAAAAACCTGGGAGACGCCCAAGCCCCGTCAGGGTTCTGAACCGCCGGCGCTGTAGCGGTTCTAAATTTGAAGTCCCGGTCGCCCAGAGGAGGGTCGCGGCAAAGGGTATCACAGGCGGGAGAGGCAGGCCACTTCACATAGGGTGCCCTCCGGGTTGGCCTTGTTTCGGCCTCACCTTTGTGCTATATTCGCGGTGCCCTTGGATAGGGCGTCCTAATATCTTGACATCCCGATTAGCAGCTTGTTAATATTTTCACGAAGTATGGTAAGACGCAAGACTCGGCGACGCGGATGACGAGCGGCTCGGTCAAACGGAAGTCTAGAGCGCCAATGTGGCCCAGCCGGCTAGACCTCGTGTTCACGCAACAAATAGCCCTTCCAAATCGGAAGGGCTTTTTAGTTAAAAGACGCTTGAGAGGTGAACCATGAGGCTTTCACTGTCCTTTTTGCCGAGGGAAGACAGGTTTTTTTCCCTGCTGCATCAGAGCGCGATTAACATCAAGGAAGTGGCGCGCAGGCTCGAGGACCTTTTTGAGAATTTCGAGAATATCCCAGCCAAGGTGCAGGAGATCAAAGACCTGGAAGAGTTCGGAGACCGGATCATCCACGATATCGCCCATGCGCTGTACCGCACGTTCGTGACGCCCATAGACCGGGAGGACATCATGGCCTTGGCCGGAAGGCTCGACGACGTGCTGGACGCCATGGACGAGGCCGCTCAGTACATTCTCGAGTACAAGATAGAGGAGTCCACCGAATACGCTCGGCACCTGGCGACCATCATCGTTCAGTGCGCCGACGAGTTGGAGCGGGCCGTTGCTCTCCTCTTTACCAGGGGGTCCAAACTGCGAGAGGTGCTGACCATGACCGTGGAGCTGAATCGGCTGGAAAACGAGGCGGACAAGGTGGCCAGCCGGGCCAGAGGAGACCTCTTCAGCAACGGCTTTGACGTGTCGCACGTCCTCAAGTGGCGCGACATATACGATGACCTGGAGCAGGCCACAGACAGGGCCGAGGACGCCGCCGACGTGTTGGAGGGAATTGTTTACAAGCACCTGTAGCGAGGACCGGTAAAGTCCAGGCGCGTTTATGATAGACGAGACGTCATTCAGCTTCCTCGTACTGGTGATATTGATCGCCGTGGCGTTCGACTTCGCCAACGGCTTCAACGACGCGGCCAATGCCATCGCTACTGTGGTCTCCACTCGGGTGTTGTCGCCCCTCGTCGCGGTTCTGATGGCCGCCGGTATGAATTTTGCCGGCGCGATCTCTGGGACGGCGGTCGCCAAGGCCGTAGGCAAGGGAGTGGTCGACCCCGATGGCATCACGCTGCTGACCGTGGCGGGCGGGGTGGCCGCCGCGGCCGTGTGGGTGTTCGTCGCCACGCGGTTCGGTATGCCGGTCAGCGGTAGTCATAGCCTTATCGCGGGCATTGCGGGAGCAGGAGTCGCACAGGCGGGGTGGAGCGTTCTGGTGGGCTCGGGGATACGTAAGATACTCCTGGGCCTCGCCTTTGCGCCAGTGATAGGCTTCTTCGGTGGGTACATTTTGATGCTGGCCATCTACTGGGTCTTCCGTAGGGTGTCACCGGCCAGAATAACCGCGGTGTTTGGAAAACTACAGATCTTTACGGCGGCGGCCATGGCCTTCAGCCACGGCTCCAACGACGCGCAGAAGACGATGGGCGTTATCACCCTGGCGCTGTTCATTCATTATCAGTGGGCGGAGTCCGGAAGGGCGTTCGAGATTCCGCTGTGGGTCATATTCCTCTCAGGAGGCATTATGGCCCTGGGGACCTATTTCGGGGGATCGCGGGTGATACGCACGCTGGGAGTGCGCATCGTTAAGATGAGGCCGGTCCACGGGTTTTCGGCCGAGAGCTCAGCCGCCAGCGTCATCGAGGCGGGGTCTCGCTTCGGGCTACCGCTGAGCACCACGCATGTGATAACGTCTTCCATCCTCGGTATGGGCTCGACCCGGCGGCTGTCGGCGGTGCGCTGGGGAGTGGCGAAGGGGATCGTGTACGCCTGGGTCCTGACGTTTCCGGCCTGCGCACTAATGGGTGCCGTACTGTACTACCTGCTCAATCTAATGACCTAGCGGGTGAGTGCCATGTCCTATGCTGCGTCCGGGGCCGTATCACCGTTCGACGAGCTCAGTGTGAGCGACTAGCACGCCTTAGGTACACTATCCACGCGATGGCGGCAAGAGCGACTCCCGCCGCCACGAGTCCGGCGAGCAGCGCTAGTCCTATGCCTTGAGAGTCTTCAGGGGTTGCGTCCTCCGCGGCTGTTGCTGGCGCAGGTGTTTCCGGAAGAGGGACCATGATGGGCGCCAGACCCACCGGAACAACGTCAACCTCTCGTAGCTCCCGCTCAAGCCGCACGTTGTAGTGGCCTGCGTCGAGCCTGACCGTGAAGGTAATCGGCGTCATCGACAGCCCGGGAACTAAAATCGCCTCGCTGTCGTGGACGGTATCGTTGATCCAAAGGGTTGCCGGATACACCGCGGCTTCGGTGCTCTTGTTCCTGACAACGGCGCTGACCGTGAACTCTTCATCGGCGGTGGGCCACGGTGGGTTTACGGCCAGGTTCCTGACCTCGAAGAGGGGCTTCGGCAACTCCTTGCTGCCGGTAACGGCGATTAAGGAGAAGCCTGGTATCGAGACCGTATAGAAAATCCGCTCCTCATCTTCACGGACCCGCTTCGAGGGAAAGGGAACCCACGAGCTCAACGACTCGTCAAACCGGTTGAACTGGACCGACCACTTATGTATCTCGTTGGCTTCCAGCCAGCTTTTCTCCACGGTGAGGCTGACGTGGGCTACGCTGACGTCCTCTGGCTCCACTCCCTCCATATCGATGCTGAAGACGGAATTCACCACATGCCCGGATGGAAGCTCGGGCGTCTCTAAGGGCCTTGCGGCAAGGCTCTCGACATCGATCGTTAGGTCGGTAACCCGTCGATTGAACTTGGCCAGGATCCTGTTGATAGGGGCTGGACTCCCCACCAGTGTGGCCCACTGGCCGGCGGACGTCTCCGGCAAAGTGTATCTGACCGAGTCAGGGCCGATCTGTGTGGCAACGGGCAGGGCCAGAGCGGGGTCCACCTCGGGTGTAACCTCGAAGGCGAGCTGCTCCGTGGGCGCGGTGCTCAGCTCGTTGAACAGGACTTCCACGGGGATCTCGAAGAGCTTTTCCGGCCTCATAACGGGCAGCCGGTCATTCAGCTTCTCCTCCTCCATTATCTGGACGATCTCAACCACCCTCCGAGTCTCGGTGGCGTCGAGAACACCTCCGGCCTTTTGCGCGCTCACATTTTCCAGAATGTCGGAGGCCCGAGCCAGGTCCTTCATTTCATCTACCATGCGAGCGGACACGGTGACCTCCTCGATCTCCTCCACTACACTCGCCGCCCATGCTAATGGGCCCGTCTCCATGATGGTCGCCGCAACTCTCGGGTCAATCGTCTCAACCATGGTGGTCATCATGGCGGCCGCGACAGGTATATCTGCGCTTTCGACGATCGCGCCGGCCGTGTCGGCGTCCACCGTTATCGCCATTGTGGATACGATATCTGTGGCGTGAGACATCTCCACTTGGCCTAGTATTTGGGCGGCGGTCTCAGGCGCGGTGGCCGACATGATCGCTACCGCGTCGCCGACGTCTATCCGCTCTGTGATCTCAGCCGCAACCTCCACGTCTACCCTACCAATCACCTCGGCTTTCTTCTCGCTGGTAGATAGGGTCTCTAGCGCCTCTATCTTCTGTTCTGTGGTCTCGGCTTCCTCTATCATCCTGATGACCTCTTCGATGTCAGGAGGCGATATTGGGGTTGGGGCGGGAGTCGTGGAGGAGGCTGCCTGGGGCGCGAGAAGGGGGGAAACCGGCGGGCCTGGAGCGTGGAGTTTGTTCTGTGATCGGGTCACTCCGACGGCCTGCTGATTCTCGGTTGCTCCGTGTCCTTCGACCACGCCGCGGGATAACGGTAGCGCCCCGGTGGAGTGACCTATCAGGAAGGCCACGCCTAGTGACAGTGTCACTGAGCCGATGAAATAGGCGAGGCGTTTGGAGTTCATCGTTGTTTCATCCGACTACCACTGGCTTGGGCGGGCCTCAATCGTACACCCTCCGGCCTTTACTTCAACCGTTTGGCGACCTACGAGATGCTTCAGGGCATCGATCGCGCTGTCTATTCTTACGAAATAATGCCCTGGTCAGACCTTGGAGGCCGGTTCAAAGCAGAGGCGGTCTGGTCGCGGAAACACCCCGTGATTCCCCCTGTTCGGAGTATCATTGTTGCGGATTGTTGGGTCTGATATACTGGGCGGGTTCGTTCGACCCCGCGCTTCGGAGCCGTCCGGGCCGTAGGGGCGGGAGAGTCTACCCAGACATTGGTTGGGCAACTTGCCTCAAGACAAGTCCATCCCAATTCTCTGTGCAAGTTGATGGGCATCGCGGTATTGAAGCCCTGAGCGACGATAACCGGACCCCTGGGGAGGGTAACGCGTCACGAGGGACCATCAAGACGCGTTGACTCAAACGCGATGAAGAAGGAGGAAGCCCATTGAAGTGGATTGATTATGCCAACCCCCGCAGCTTAGAGGAAGCGATCGGTCTGCTTACGGATGCGGGTGATAAGGCCCGCGTACTGGCCGGTGGCACCGATCTGCTGGTCCAACTCAGGATAGGTAGACACAAGACGGACCTGGTAGTGGACGGTAAGTCGATCCCCGAGCTGAACGAAATCAGCTATGATCCCAAGTCGGGTCTGACACTGGGAGCGGCGGTGCCGTGCTACAAGATCTATGGCGACGCTGCGGTGAGTGCGGCGTATCCCGGCCTGATCGACTCAGCGTCTATCATTGGAGGGATACAGATTCAGGGCAGGGCCTCGATAGGGGGTAATCTCTGCAACGCGGCGCCCAGCGCCGATACGATCCCAATCCTGATCGCCCTAGGCGCTACCTGCACCATCGTGAGCTCCAACGGCTCTCGCCAGGTACCTGTGGAGGATTTCTGCACTGGACCGGGCACAACGATTCTGAAACCTGGCGAGATGATGGTGTCTATCCACTTCCCGCCGCCCGCGTCCAACCAGGGAGCGCATTACCGGCGCTTCATACCCAGGAACGAGATGGACATCGCCGTGGCCGGCGTGGGCGCCTCCGTGGTTCTCGATGACGGAAGGTTCAGCTCGGCGCGAATCGTCCTGGCGTCGGTCGCTCCCACCCCGCTGTTTGTAAAAGCGGCGGGAGAGTTTCTTGCGGGCAAAGAGGTCAGCGAGGAGAACATCCAGGCGGCGGCCAACTTGGCCAAGGACGCTGCCAAGCCCATTACCGACATGCGAGGCACCATAGAGTACAGAAAGCACTTGTGCGATGTGTTGACGAGGCGGGTCTTGAACCTCGCTGTGGAGCGCGCCAAAGGCGCGTAGCGAGGGAGGGCTTTCACCTGGACTCCCGCCGGAGAGCAAACGTCTACTCCTCCGTCATGCGGGCCCGGCCCGGTAGCATGATGTGGTATCTGAAGCAAAGTGGGCATCGCACCGCCGGCGATGGGCAACGCGACGCACGCCCCCGCCATGGCGGTCACGACTCTCAGCGTATTCCCAAGTAAGCCTCCAAACGGAAATCGTGATGTCATGGCGACAGTGTACATACCCTCTCTAATGCAAAAGCTGACGGAGGGTCGTAGCAAGGTTACCGTTCCAGGCTCCACTGTGCGGCAGATCGTGGAGAACCTGGAAAAGGAGTATCCGGGCATCAAGGAACGGCTGGTGGATGGGCATCGGATCAAACCCAACATATCTGTGGCCGTAGACGGCCAGACGACCCCTTTGGGGATGCTGGAGAAGGTGGGAGACGATAGCGAAGTCCACTTCCTTCCGGCGATAGGAGGCGGCTCTAAAAACGGTCTCCAAAGATGCCTCAGTCATGGTGTGAGGTAGCTCGTCGCGGTGGATTTTGATAAAATGAGCCGGTAGCGCCTTGGCGCCGAGGGGGTTAAGGCCCACCTCGGTGTTGTCACAAGGAGGATGGAATGAGCTCCGATGAGTTCGGATTCGAGCCGTTTACCAGGAACGCGTTCTATACCAAGCTGAACGCTCATCTTCTGGATATGGTCTCCGTTGGTTCCGAACAGCGGATCGTCGATCTGGCGTGCGGGACCGGCGGCGTAACCCGCATGATTTTTGAGAGGCTGCGCGGCGCCCGGGACTCGGTGATAATCGCTATAGACCAGTCGGCGTCGGCTCTCAAGCAGGCTATGGAGAACCTTAATGACGTCCGCAACGCAGCGATCGACTTCGTCCAGAGCCGGGTGGAGCATCTCTCTGATGCCCTGAAGGGCTCGGTGGACACGATAATCTACTGCAATGCTATCCACTACGTTCGTGACAAAGACGCACTAATGGACGAGATCTCTAAGGCTTTGAAACCCGGGGGCACCTTTGCTTTTAACACCTCGTTCTTCGAGGGGGAGCAGACGCCTGAGGCGAGGCGGTTCTACCGCAAATGGATGCTCAAGGCGACCAGGATCCTGAAGCGTGAGTATAATCTCAGCCCCGTGAGGGAGGAAAAGGTGGAATCCCGAATCCACCTGTCTCCCGAACAGTATCGAGAGCTGATGGAAAGCCACGGCTTCGAAGTAGTCAAGCAGGAGATCGACCCAGTTAAGGTGCCGTTGGAGGGATGGCTCGACATCAGCAAGTTCGAGGACTTCATCCGCGGCGTCATGCCGGGAGTGCCCCTAGATAAGGCCAGTGCCGCCATGCAGGAAGCGGTCAGGCGGACCTTCGATGACCTCAACCTCAAGTACGTCCGCCGCGACTGGCTCGACGTGGTGGCTGTTCGCACCTAGCGCCACGTCTGAGTACTTGGCCTGGAGTCTGACCCACAGACCATATTTCACCCTTGATCGACGTCCGCCCCCATTAAGGTCCTAGGTCCCATCAGACCGGCATCGCAGGGGTGCCGTGCTCGAGCCTCCAGTCCAGTATCCTCATCCCCAGAAGGCCCCAGAAGGCCCCAGAAGGCCCCAGAAGGCCCCAGAAGGCCCCAGAAGGCCCCAGAAGGCCCCAGAAGGCCCCAGAGGGAACCCGCGGTGTCATTGCCGTAACTCTGCGAGGAGGCCGTCCAGAGGGGTTACGAGTTCTACGGTGAAACGCCCGATGCCTATGGCCGCCCTTGTGCTCGCACTTGCTCTTATGGCGTTGGCCTGCTCGGGCGGTGAGGTGGGGAATCTGGTCAACGAAGGTAACAAGCTTGGAAACGACGAGCGCTGGACAGAGGCTATCGCCCTGTACGACCAGGCCATCCTGGTGGACTCGGAGCATGCCGAGGCCTACAACAACCGTGGCTATGCGTACTTCAAATTGGGCGAATACGGGCGCGCCATTGAGGACCTTAGCGAGGCGATCCGACTCAAGCCTAAGGAGAGGGGATATTGGGCCAACCGTGGGCTGATCTACATCCTCATCGGCAGGGACGAGGAGGGACAGCGAGACCTGGATCAGGCAGAGGAGCTGGGAGAGCCTCGCTTTCGTCTGGAGAGGGCCGTCGAGGACATTATGAAAGAGCGCTAGCTCACGCCGCGGTGCCTTATACGCGCTCGGGGATCACGATCAAGATAGTCCGGTGATAGTCGCGCACGGCCAGCCAATTTACTCGCGAGTAACCACTCTATGCAGAAAGAATCAGGCGGTGACATCCTCGGTAACGGTTTCGACCCACTGGATTTGCCATCCGCAGAGGCGTCCGAGGTGGCGCGCCAGCACCGGGGCTACCTGCGAGACGCCTATCGTCCTCCCAAGAACGGCCGACATGGACGTGACCCGGGTGTCCCGCATACCGCAAGGCACGATGTGATCGAAGTACGACAGGTCCGGGTCGACGTTCAGGGCGAGGCCATGGGTGGTTACCCCACGGCTGACTCTGACGCCGATGGCGGCGATCTTGGCGTCGCCCACCCAGATGCCTATGGGCCGGTCGCCACACTCAGCCTCGATGCCGAACTCCGACAGTGTGGCGAGGATGGCCTGCTCCAGGGCCCGCACGTACTTCAACGGACCGCCCAGATACGCCCTCAGATTTAGGATGGGGTACGCGACTAGCTGGCCTGGGCCGTGATAGGTGACCTCGCCGCCCCTGTCCACGGAGTGCACCTGAACACCTAGCTCCGCGAGCCTTTCAGTGGTGAGCAGGATGTCCGTGTCCTTGCCCCGCCTGCCAAGCGTGTAGACGTGGGGGTGCTCCAGAAGGATCAGGGTGTCGGGATGTGAGCCTCCTGCGACCTCCTGCGCTATGGTTCTCTGCAGGTCCCACGCCTCGCGGTAGTCCACCATGCCGAGAGAGACGACGGTGCAGGGAGTCAGGCGCTGGTCTTCAGTGCCGGCCATATGGCTTGAATTGTCCTTTCATGGGCCGCCTTAATGTGGTTATACCCATTCACCCGCCCACTGCGACGCCCGATGCTTCTAGTGGAGGACCTACTCTATGCCGGATACTTTGGAAACGTCATGTTACCCACCGGGCGACGACTATGCTACCATATGCGGTGTCGGCCCCGACGTACCGGGGCCGCACTCTGTAGGCCGCGGTTCACTTAAGAGAGGTTCAGGCATGGAAGTTGCGAGCGTCCAACTGTCGCCCAGGATGATAACTGGAAAGAAGGTGAGCAGGCTGCGCCGCCAGGGGATCGTCCCCGTCCACGTCTACGGTATGGACCGGGATCCCCAGTCCCTCCAGGTGGAGGCTCAGGTGCTGCGGCGGCTTCTGCCCCGCGTGGGCACCAATGTCCCCGTGTCGGTGGCCGTCGATGGTGAGGACGGCGAGTCCATCTGCTTCGTGCGCGAGGTCCAGAGCCATCCGGTGACCGATGATATCGTCCACGTTGATTTCATGCGAGTCGAGGCCTCCCGCAGGATACAAGTCGAGGTCCCCATCGTTCTGGAGGGCGTCGCTCCCGCGACCCACCTGATGGACGGCACGCTGGTGCAGCAGTTACAGGTCCTGGTCGTTGAGGGCCTGCCGATGGAGATTCCGGAGTCCGTCACAGTCGATGTATCGGTCCTGGAGGACTTCGAGCAGTCGGTCCACGTGAGCGACCTTTCGGTGGACCCGAGGGTGACGATCGTGAGTTCCTTGGATGAGATGGTCTGCAGGGTCTTGGCGCCGAGGCTGGTCGAGGAAGAGGAGGTGGTGAAAGTCGCCGAGGAGGAGATCGAGGAGGGTGTCGAGGCCGCTGAGGGAGCCGTACCCAAGGAGGAGGCTGAGGCCGCACAAAAGGCCGGGAGATGAAAAGCAGTCGGCTGAGTGAACGGTGTGTGGAGCGTGGTGCCTACTTAAGGACACACCGAGGCCTTTAGATATAGCTTCTAAAGCAGCGAGTTGACCAGGATCGTAGCTATACCAAGCAATAAGAGGAAGCCGATAACGTCGGTGACGGTGGTTACGATCACGGCGGAGCCCGTTGCCGGGTCCATGTGAAAGCGCCGTAGCAAAAGGGGTATGGCGGCGCCTGCCAGTCCCGCCACCAGCATGTTGCCTACCATGGCCACGCCTACTATTAAGCCCAGGATCGGATCGCCCTTCCATCCGAACGCGATGAGCCCGATGACGACACCCAGCAGTAGCCCGTGTACGAG
Source organism: Dehalococcoidia bacterium (assembly GCA_965249225.1). GTDB lineage: Bacteria > Chloroflexota > Dehalococcoidia > Lucifugimonadales > CBDFLT01. The sequence goes on from CBDFLT010000009.1 coordinate 709,450, forward strand.
ACCCAGGGACAGCTCCTTGGCGAGAAGGGGGACCCCACGTTGCCCGGGGATGTCTCCCAGGGCCATGCTCCGGATGACCAGCGTGAGGGTCTGAGTGCCGGCGATGCCCCCTTGGCCGGCGATGACGGGAAGGAACACGGCTATCGTCACCACCTTGGCAATTGTTGACTCGAAGGCGCTGATCACCAGTGCGGCCAAAATGGTGGTAGCCAGGTTGACGTAGAGCCACGGCAGCCGGCGACCCACCGAGCTTCTCAAAGGGCCGAATACCCTCTCCCCGCCTATACCCGTGATCATATACATGTCTTCGGTGGCCTCTTCCTCCAGCACCTCTACCGCGTCTTCCAGCAAGATGACTCCCACAAGTCTCTGCTCCTCATCTACTACCGGTAGAGTCCTTAAGCTGTAGCGGTCCATCAGGCGGGCGGACTCTTCTTGATCGACGTCGGCGCCAACCGAGATGATGTCGGGGTCCATGATTTCCCGTACGAGGCCCGTGGGTCGGGCCAGGGCGAGGCGGGTCACGCTCAGAGTACCCACCAGCCTCCCCGCGCCGTCCACGATGAAAATGGTGTCCACGCTCTCCGCCTCGGGTTCCAGAAGCCTGAGTGCGTCCAGGGCATTGGCCGCCGTCATGTCTTCTCTGACGGAGAGGTACTCGGGGGTCATCACGCCCCCGGCGCTCTCCTCGGCATACTCCAGCAGCTGGGCGACCTCGGCGGCCTCCTCCATTCCCTCCAGGGTCTCCTGGGACCGCTCCTCCGGAAGCTGCCTTAGAACGTCCGCCGCCACCTCGGGCCTTGCGTCATCCAGGATTTCCGAGAGAGAAGAGGTCTCTACTTCCCCGAACACCTCCACGGCCTCTTCCGGACTCAGATGCTCCAGGACCTTGGCGGAATCTTCCGACGTTAGCGTGTTCAAAAGGGCTTGCTGATGCAGACCACTCAGCAACCGCAGTACGTACGCCTGGTCCGCACGGTGCAGGGCATTGAACAGGTCGAGGGCGGACTCGAACTCCTCCCGTTCGAGGAGATCATGAATCTGTCTCCAAGCCCCCTCTCCCTGCTCTCGAGGCTCGGCTATTGTGCTGTCTTGTCCTTCCATGTTTCACCTGCGGCTTGATGAAAACACCGGCCGTCGTGCCTTCGCCGGCGAGCGGATATGGTAACCCCATACTAACTTTAACATGAGCTCCGGCGGGCTCATGGTGGTGAAGCGCCTTCTGGGGCACGCACGGTTAAAGGTTGCTAAGTGGGGTGTAGTATTATGGCCTGACACACACTCCAGGACTGGCCCGTGACCGTTTACAGATACTCTCGCTGGGATGGAAGCCAAGATGCATTCGGGGTCGATGAGGACTCGATTCTCGAATCCTTGTCGGACGATATTCTGTCCCACGGCGACGTGAACCACGCGCTCCGCAGCCTGTTCCGCCAGGGCGTCGAGGACGGAGGCCGGATGGAGCGAATCGAGGGACTGCACGACCTGCTGGAGCGTCTAAAAAGGCAGCGCCAACGGCAGCTTGATCGCTACAATCTGGATTCACTGTTCGACGGCCTTGAGGAGCGCATTCGAGACATCGTCGACACCGAGCGGAGAGGAATCGACCGTCGTCTGGACGAGGCCCGCGGGGAGTTGGCGGAGTCCGTCGCGCATGAGGAGCACCTGGGTCTCGCAATGGAGCTGCTTGAACAGCGCGCACGGCAGAGCAAGGAAACCCTGGACAACCTGCCTGATAGTGCGGCCGGAGCCGTTGCGCAGCTCAGGGACTACGACTTCATGGACCCTGAGGCCCGCCGTAAGTTCCAGGACCTGCTGGACATGCTGAATCGGTAGATGTTGGAAAGTCTTTTCCAGAGCCTGCGCAAGCAGCTTCAGGAGACCAGCCCCGAGGAGATGGATGAGCTCAGGAACATGGTCCAGGCGTTCAACCAGATGCTGCGCGATCGGTTCTCCGGTCTCGATCCCGACTTCGAAGGGTTCATGGAGAGGTACGGCCGCTTCTTCGACCCCGACCGTCCTACCAGCCTGGACGAGCTTGTCGAGCGGCTTGAGCACCGGATGGCGGCAATGCGTTCGCTGATGGCCAGCATGAGCCCCGAGATGCGCCGCGACCTGGAGTCCGCTAATGGAATCTGCGATTGACCCCGAGCTCATGCGCCAGCTCGGCGAGCTGGCGTCGCTGATGCAAGACATGTTCCCCACGGGTGACCTGGATGCAGAGTACCCGTTCATGGGCGATGAGCCGCTGACGCTCCAGCGGGCGATGGAAGTGATAGGGGATCTCCGGGAACTGGATGAGCTGGAAGAACAGATCCAGGAAGTGATGCGCCGCGGCAATATCCAGGACCTTGACCCCAACAGGATAGAGGAGCACCTGGGTGGGGAGGCGCGGCGTCAGCTTGAGGAGCTGCAACGTATTGTCCAGCAGCTGGAGGAGGCGGGATATCTCAGGGACGATGGGGACCGGTTAGGGCTGACACCGCGAGGCATAAGGAAACTAGGGTATCAGGCGTTACATCAGGTCTTCTCCGAGCTGAAGAAGGACCGCCTTGGCCGCCACGTTATGCGCCGTCGGGGTGAGGGAGGAGAGGTCACCGGTGAGACCAAGGGTTTCGAGTTCGGAGACCCCTTTGACATAGACCTGCACCGGACGCTGTTCAACGCCGTCCAGCGAGGAGGGCCGGAGATTCCCGTTCGGCTGAGCCCCGAGGACCTGGAAGTGCGCCGAACCGAGCATCTCACCCAGGCGGCCACGGTGCTGCTTCTGGACCTGAGCCGTTCGATGGGTATGTTCGGCAACTTTGCCGCGGCCAAGAGGGTGGCGCTGGCGCTGTACCAGCTCGTCCATAGCAGGTTTCCCAGAGACTACTTCGGCATCGTCGGGTTCTCCGACTACGCCGTGGAGGTTAAAGGTGAGGATGTGGCCGAGCTGACCTGGAATGCCTGGGTCTCCGGGACCAACATGCACCACGCCCTGATGATCGCACGCCGCCTGCTGTCCAGGCAGAAGGCGGCCACCAGACAGGTCCTGATGGTCACCGATGGCGAGCCCACCGCTCATCTGCAAGATGGACGCTCGTACTTCAGCTATCCGCCCAGCTACGACACCGTTAGCGAGACCCTCAAAGAGGTGAAACGGTGCACCCAGGAGGGCGTCACCATCAACGTCTTCATGCTGGAGGCCAGCCACCACCTGATGGACTTCGTCGACAGGTTGACCCGGATCAACAGGGGCCGCGCCTTCTACACCACCTCCGGCCAGCTCGGGCGGTATGTGATGGTCGATTACCTCAAGGGCCGCACAAGGCGGGTGTGATGAGCGGTGGCCCACCGCACGCCTTCCTCGGCATGATAGACGAGTTCACGGTACAGTAGTCTTTCGGCTGCGTCTGAGCGGGTAGGGGCACACGGTCGTGTGCCCCTACTCTTTTGGCCTCCATGTTACAATTTAGGAGTCAGGCTGGCCCTGTTTTCGGGGGCCGGCCCATTAGGCGTTGGGGCCAGGGGCCATCTGAAGTGCCGGCCCCGCGGGCGATTATGTTAGAGGTGATATGAGCCTGGAGGCGTTGGGGGGCCTGCTTCAGACGGCCCCTCAGTACAAGAGACTGGCGAGCGTACTTCGAAAGCGGGCGCCATACACTACCGCTCAGGTGCTGGGCGACGCCGTTCCCTTCGCGCTGGCTACGCTGTGGCGGGAGTTGGGCGTCCCTGTCCTGGTCATCGCGCCGCGTCCCGAGGAGGCCCGTCGGATCCACGAGCAGATGGTCGCCTGGAGCGGCCGGGAGGAGTCTGTTCTCCACTTTCCCGAGACCGAGACGCTGCCTTTCGAGCGTATCGTGTCCGACATCGACACGATTCACCAGCGGCTGTACACGCTTTCCAGACTGGCGGGCGATGATCGGGCCGCCCCTGTTGTGGTGGCGTCGGCAGCCGCGGCCGCTCAGAAGACAATCGACGTGGACTTGTTCGTCTCCACCACCCACATCCTGCACACCGGCCAGGAGGTTGACCTGGAGGACCTGCTGGGTTCGTGGCGTCGCATGGGCTACAAATTTGAGCCGACGGTCCTAGGCCCAGGCGTGGTGAGCCGGCGGGGAGGCATCCTGGACGTATTCCCCGTGGGGTCGGCCGTGCCCGCTCGCATAGAGCTGTGGGGCGACGAGATAGACAGCATTCGCCACTTCGATCCGGCCACGCAGCGTTCGACCGAGATCGTAGACTCGGTGGCCGTGATTCCGGCCCACGAGACCCTTCCGGCTCTGAGCGAGCGAGATGAGGTAGGCCGCGTAATGGCCTCCCTCGACACGTCCAATTGCACCGATGCCGCGCAGGACCGTATTCGGGAGGAGTTGGACCGGCTTCTGGACGGCCACGACGTAGAGGAGTTGCACTTCTACTCCGGCTTCTTCAACCAGGGCTCGCTCCTCGACTACTTCCCCGAGAACGCTCTACTGGTGATGTGCCGGCCCTCGGATACAGCGGCCGCCGCGTGGGAGGCCGATGAGCGCGCACACGCGCTGCGCGCCGTCAAGGAGCGGCGCGGCGAACTGCCCCTGCGGTTTCCCTCGTCTCATCTCCTCTGGACTGAGATCGAGCAGAGCGGTGCCAGGTTTGGAAGCCGCCTGGACATCGTGCCCTGGGGCGCCGAGGACCTGACCCGGCGTGACATCCACACGCTGCCCTTCGTATCCACGGCCGGCTATTTGGGTAGGCTGGACCACTTCGTGGACGATGTGAAGGGGCTGGCAGGGGCGGGTCACAGGGTAATCGCGGTCACGTCGCTCCCCAGAAGGCTGGCCGAGATACTCGGTGAGCGGGGCGTCCAGGCCATGATGCCCGACTCACTGGAGGAGGTGCCGGACCCCGGGTCCATCACCGCGGTGCCTTCGGCTGGCTCGTGGCTTGGAGACGGGTTCGCCCTGCCGATCGGCCGCCGTAAGTTGGTGGTGTTCAGCGACACGGACATTTTCGGGTTCGCCAAGCAGCACCGCACCAGACGGCGCAGGGCCGCCAACTGGGACCAGTTTCTGTCGGAGCTTCACCCGGGCGACTACGTCGTTCACATCGAGCACGGCATCGCCAAGTTCATTGGCACGGGCCGGGCGTCGGAAGACGAGGAAGAAGGGGAGTACCTGGTCCTTCAGTACTCAGGCGATGACAAGCTGTACGTGCCTCTGGAGCACCTGGACCGAGTGAGCCCTTACATCGCGCCTATGGACCGCGCTCCGGCGCTTACCAGGCTCGGGACCCAGGAGTGGAAGCGGACCAAGGAGCGGGTCGAGCGGTCCACCAGAGAGATGGCTGGGGAGCTGCTGTCGCTATACGCCTACCGTGAGCTGGTAAACGGCCATGCCTTCGCCCCTGATGGAGTCTGGCAGACCGAGCTAGAGGACTCGTTCCCCTTCGAGGAGACGCCCGACCAGAAGACGGCCAGCGTCTACGTCAAGGCGGACATGGAGGATACCAGGCCGATGGACCGCCTCGTCTGCGGGGACGTGGGCTATGGCAAGACGGAGATCGCGCTGCGTGCCGCCTTCAAGGCCGTGATGGACGGTAAACAGGTCGCGGTGCTGGTGCCCACCACCGTCCTGGCTCAGCAGCACTATGTGACCTTCTCCCAGCGGCTCGGGGCCTATCCAGTCAGCATCGATGTGCTGAGCCGGTTCCGCACGGACAAGGAGCAGCGGGACGTGGTTGAGGGACTCGCCTCGGGGAAGGTGGACATCTGCATCGGGACCCATCGGCTCATCCAGAAGGACGTCAGGTTCAAGGACCTGGGGCTGGTCATACTGGACGAGGAGCAGCGGTTTGGCGTTGCCCACAAAGAGCACCTGAAGCAGATGCGTCGGGAGGTGGACGTTCTCACTCTCACGGCCACGCCGATACCCAGGACTCTCCATATGTCCCTGGCCGGCGTGCGCGATACCAGCACCATCGAAACGCCTCCAGAGGAGCGCCTGCCCATAAAGACCTACGTCTCAGAGTTAAGCGATGAGCTGATCAGGGAGGCGATACTGCGCGAGATCGACCGGGACGGCCAGGTGTTCTTCCTGCATAACAGGGTTCACAGCATCGGCTACATGGCCGACTACATCCGCGCGCTAGTGCCCGAGGCGGAGGTCGGAGTCGCCCACGGCCAGATGCCCGAGGCCCGGCTGGAGCAGACGATGATCGACTTTGCCGCCCGCGAGTTCGATGTGCTGGCCTGCACCACCATCATCGAGTCGGGGTTGGACATGCCCAATGTGAACACCCTTATCATCAACCGGGCCGACGTGTTCGGCCTGTCCCAGCTATACCAGTTGCGCGGCAGGGTCGGACGCGGCGTGCGGCGGGCCTACACCTACCTGCTGGTCCCGCCGCACAGGAGTCTGCCCGAGACGGCGGAGAAGCGGCTCAAGACCATGCTGGCGGCAACGGAGCTGGGCGCCGGGTTCCGTATCGCCATGAGGGACCTGGAGATACGGGGTGCGGGCAACATTCTAGGCTCCGAGCAGAGCGGATACATCCACGCCGTGGGCTTCGACCTGTACACGCGATTGCTCTCGGGCGCGGTGGAGGAGCTGCGTGCGCAGAGAGCGGTCGGTCCGTCCACGGAGGATGCTGGTGAGGCCGCAGGGCTCGATGAGACCCCGCCGGCACTCGCGGCTTCGGTCGAGCCTGAAGCTCTACTCAAGGTGTCGGATGGGGTCGCGTTCGCTCCCGGCGGGACCTCGCCCCTTCCGGGCGAGGTGAGCGTCGACCTGGGCGTTCCGGCCCACATATCGCCTGACTACGTCGTCGACCTGTCCACCCGGCTGAGCATCTACCACCGGCTGGCCCGGCTCACCGATCTGGACGACGTGGCGTCCATGGAGGAGGAGCTGCGCGATCGGTTTGGGCCGCTGCCGTGGCAGGTGAGGAACCTGCTGTACGCGGTGCGGTTGAGGCTGTACGCCAAGAATGCCGGCGTGGGGTCGATAGCGCGGGAGGGAGGCCTCATCGTGCTTCGCATGGAGGAGGAGATCGGCGGCGCCAGTCGGCCGCTTCAGAAAGTCCTGGGAAGGGGAGTAACGGTAGGCCACACACAGATCAGGCTGGAGCTGGGCGAGATGCCCGAGGGCTGGGAGGACCGGCTGATGGATGTGGTACAGAAGCTGGCGGACTTCAGGGAGCGGGTAGTCGCCCAGGCCGAGGTCGCTCCTGTTTGATACCGCTCGCCCTTGGATGCGCCCAGGGCGAGCAGACCGGTTGAACTAGACCCTACACGCCATCCACCAGTTCGGGCAGCTCGGTCATGCCCTCGATGCGGGGGCACTCAGTGTAGCTCGTGTAGTTGCCGTCGCGGTCCATCAGCACCGGATTGATGCCTACGCTCAGGGCGCCCTCCACGTCGGAGCTGATCTGGTCCCCCACGTGCATCGCCTCGTGAGACTGGACACCGGCCCTGGTCAGCGCAGTCTGGAACATGGCGGGGTTGGGTTTCTCGGCCCCGACCTCGTGGGAGGTGACGGCCAGGTCCAGGTGTGAGGTCAGACCCACGCTCTCGCATAGCTCCCGGCCGGTGCGGTCCATGTTGGAAAGGAGGCCCAGCGTCAGGCCCCGCTCTCGCAACACCTCCAGCGCCGGCACCACGTCGTCGAACGGCGCCAGCTCATAGGGGATCTGGCGGATCCGCTGCCATATCTCCCACGCCCGCTCGCCGCTGACCTCCACCTCCGCCCCTTTTAGGACCAGACGCTCGTACTCGGCGAAGAAGCGGTTGTGGCCTTCTGAATCGCGCTGTCGCAGGGGGCTTAACGCGTTTTGCTCGGCCATGTACCGGTCGGCCAGGGCGTACCCCCGCAGAACACCCTTGTGCGTGAGCGCGATGCCGAAGTCGGCGCACGCCTCCGACTGGATCTCGAACCGCGAGGGGCTCCACCCGGCCAGCGTGCCGTAGAGATCGAAGAAGACCGCCTTTATCGCCACACTCTCATGGTAGCATCCGACGAGAGGCGTGGTCTAAAAGGTGGCCGGAGTAGGACCCGGTGGGCATTTCGACTGTCTTCGAGCCTAGGAAGTTATTCTAAACCCTTCTCCTTCGAGTGAGCCCCCACCCCAGGATGGTTGTTCCCGCCCACCCGCCCCTGATGGTGGTATCAGAATGACATGGAGGCTGCCATTGTCACTCTGGGCCTTTCGCTTAAGGGTGAATTTAGCGGAAGCAGTCTCTGAATCGATGTGGCGACGGGAGAAAGGCGTGAGCGCAGGTGAAAACGGGTGGTTAGAGTGTTATCATGCGCTCGCAACCCCCTGAGGAATCGGCACTTGAGCCTTACGAGTCTGAAGACCGCCGCTACCGATCTAGACCGCAGGATGGCCGCGCTCCTTGAAGTGACCGACCCGTTGCCGGGCTTGAGTGACGGGCTCGCCGATGTGGTGGGTAGGGCGATGGGCGGCGCCGTGCCGTCTCCCGTGGACGCCCACCGTCTGGCTGGCTGCTCACCTGATGAGTTGCCCTATCTTTGCAAGGCGGCGTCGGCGGCAAGAGAAGCGGGGAAAGGCCGTGTGGTCGGCTTCTCCCCCAAGGTCTTCATCCCCCTCACCAGGCTGTGCCGTGACTTCTGCGGGTACTGCACCTTCCGCCAGGACCCGGCGTCCGCTGACCGCCTGTACATGACCCCTGAAGAGGTCCTGGACGTGGCCCGAGCGGGCGAAAGTCTGGGCTGCACAGAGGCGTTGCTGACCCTCGGCGAGAGGCCTGAGCAGCGCTACCCGGAGGCCAGGGAGTGGCTGCGAGGCCACGGTTACAGGACGACCCTCGAGTATCTGCACGATGTCTCGGCGTTGATACTGGAGGAGACGTCACTGCTTCCTCACGGCAACCCCGGCACCATGGGGGGGCGTGAGATGGGGCGGCTGAAGCAGGTGAACGCTTCAATGGGCATCATGCTGGAGAACGTTAGCGAGCGCCTCCGCCAGCCGGGAGGGCCGCACGAGCTCGCCCCCAGCAAGTGGCCTGCGGCCCGGCTGAAGACGCTGCGTAACGCCGGCCGGCTGAAGGTGCCCTTTACCACAGGCGTACTCATCGGCATCGGCGAGACCAAGGAAGAGCTGGTTGAGTCGCTGCTGGCCATAAGAGACATTCACCTGCGATATGGGCACATCCAGGAAGTGATCGTGCAGAACTTCCGGGCTAAGCCTGGAACCCCCATGGGCGGTCATCCTGAGCCCACATGGGACTACCTGCTGTGGGCGGTGGCCACCGCACGAATCATCCTGGGCCCAGAGGCCAATATCCAGGTGCCGCCAAACCTGAGCGCCGAAGACTACCCCATCTATTTGCTGGCGGGAATCAACGACTGGGGCGGGATATCACCGCTGACCATCGACTATGTAAACCCAGAGGCGCCGTGGCCTCAGATCCCGGAGCTGCGAAGGCGAACGGAGGAACTGGGCTTCGAGCTCAGGCCGCGCCTGCCCGTATATCCGGAGTATGTGACCGATAAGCGAGACTACCTGCCAGAGGGGCTTGTGGACCATGTCACATCCCTGGCGGACGAGCGTGGCTACGCGAAAGGGGGTATCGAGCGTTATGTCGGAAGCCTCTCCTGATGCAAACGGCGCGACACCCCTCGAGCGTCTGATCGGCGCCGTCGATCCGGCGGTGGGCCGCGTCCTGGACCGGGCGTTAGACGGACGCGACATCTCGTCGGAGGAGGCCGTGGTCCTGTTCGGCGCGTCAGGGATGGAGCTGAGCGCTCTGGTGATGGCCGCGGACGAGCTCAGAAGGCGCGCTGTAGGTGACGTCGTCACCTACGTGGTCAACAGGAATATCAACTTCACTAACGTCTGCATCAAGCGGTGCGGGTTCTGCGCATTCAGCCGCGACCACCGAGAGGAGGAGGGCTACCTCCTGCCGATTGTGGAGATCGTTAGACGGGTCAAAGAGGCGTGGGACCTGGGAGCGACGGAGGTGTGCATCCAGGCCGGGCTTCCTCCGCAGATGGAGGGCGACCTGTATATAAAAATCTGCGAGGCCGTGAAGGAAGAGGTTCCCGAAATCCACATACACGGCTTCTCGCCTGAGGAGGTGCTGTACGGCGCCGTTCGGTCGCGTTGCAGCGTCAGGGAGTATCTAGAGGGGCTCAAGGCCGCCGGTGTGGGGAGCCTGCCGGGGACGGCGGCCGAGATCCTGGACCAGGAGATCAGGGACCGCATCTCGCCGGGCCGGATCACCGTTGAACAGTGGGTGGAGGTGATCACCACCGCTCACCAGCTTGGCATCCCGACCACCTCAACCGTCATGTACGGCCACGTCGAGACCAGCGAGCACATCGCGCAGCACATCGCCCTCATACGCGACATTCAGAAAGGCACCGGTGGAATTACCGAGTTTGTGCCGCTGAGCTTCGTCCACACCGAGGCGCCCATGTATAGCACCGGTGTCGCAGACGGCGTCCGGCCCGGCCCAACGGGAGTCGAGATCATCAAAGTCCATGCCATATCCAGGCTGATGCTCAACAACTGGATCCCCAACCTCCAGGTGTCCTGGCCGAAGGAGGGCGCTCGATTCGCTCAGGTGCTCCTGGGGGCCGGGGTAAACGACATGGGCGGAACGCTGATCAACGAGAGCATCTCGACCTCGGCGGGGGCTCAGCATGGACAGCTCCTCAGGCCAAGGGAGATCCGCGGCCTCATACGCGACGCCGGTAGGGTCCCGGCCGAGAGGTCCACCACCTACGAGATAAGGCGGGTGTTCGACGAGGACGATGGTGCATCGGGCCCCCTGGACCTGGTGGAAGGCGACGCCGAGGAGCGCTTCGGCTCTTACCAACGCCTCATCAAGATGGATACCCACCGCTTCCAGCACCCCAAGCATGCCGCGCCGTGAACTCTTTGGATAGGCTGTAGGAGCGCGATTCTGATGCGGGCGGGAAAGCTGCCGCTTGAGTTCCTGTCCACGCTGCTGGAGCGGGTCGACATAAAAGACCCACGAGTTGTCCTGGGCCCCAGGCCGGGCGAAGATGCCGCCCTCATCGATTTTGGTGATGGATACCTGGTGGCCAAGACCGATCCCATAACCTTCGCCACCGACCTGATCGGCTGGTACGTGGTGCAGATCAACGCCAACGATCTCGCGGTCATGGGGGCGACCCCGAAGTGGCTTATGGTCACCCTGTTGCTCCCCGAGGGCACCGAGCGCCGTACGGTCGAGGGGATATTCGACCAGCTGTTGGAAGCCTGCGATGCGCTGAACATCACCCTGGTGGGCGGCCATACCGAGGTGACCTATGGCCTCCCACGCCCCGTCGCCGTCGGGGCCATGTTGGGCGAGGTTGCCAAGGACAGGGTGGTCCTCACCTCAGGCGCGCGGCCAGGCGATAGCATCGTGCTCACCAAGGGGATCGCCATCGAGGGCACGGCGGTGCTGGCGCGGGAGGCGGCCGGTGCTCTGGAGGCAGCCGGAGTCGAGTCCCGGATGGTCGAGCACGCCAAGGGGTTCATCTTCTCACCGGGAATTTCCGTCGCCAGGGACGCGGCCATAGTATGCGGCACCGCGAAGGTCCACTCAATGCATGACCCCACCGAGGGCGGCCTGGCCACGGGGCTCCTAGAGCTCGCTGCAGGAGCGGGAGTGGGCCTGACTGTGGAAGCAGCAATGATCTCTACGCTGCCCGAGTGCGAAGCGTTCTGTCGAGCGCTGGGCTTGGACCCTATGGGACTGATCGCTTCAGGGGCACTGCTGGCCACTGTTGACCCGAAAGACGCCGATGGGCTGGTGCGTGCCCTTACCAAGGAGGGTATCCCTGCGTGGGAGATCGGTCAGGTCACGCAGGCCGATGAAGGGGTCAGGTTAAGGACCGGCGGTGGGATAATACCGATGCCAGTGTTCGAGAGGGACGAGCTGGCGAGGTACTTTGGGGAGTAATATCGGGTGCGAGGTTATGTGCCAGAACAGCGGAAATCACGTCGTGGACAGACCTTGGAGCATGACCAGAAGGATGAATCGAGCATCATACTTTTTGCTGACCGACAATCGGCCGTCTCGCCGGTGACTAGTGTCAAGGCCTCCACTATTATGAATAACGAATCGGACAGACCGGGTACAGGGGCCAGGTGCAAAGAAGGAGAGGGAACATGAGCGCATTAGATAATGCGGGTGGTCCGAGTGAAAGCGCGGCAATGAGCCGGAATCATGCCGATGTCGTAGCCCCTCCCCCACTGGTCTACATGCCACTACTGGCCGCGGGAATCCTTCTGCACTTTATGTGGGAACCACTGAAGTTCTTCCCGGATTGATGGATCGGACACGCTGTCGGTTGGCCGGTACTCGCCGCAAGTGGGCTGCTCGTTCTTTGAGCGGTTCGGACGATGGCTCGCGGCGGAGAGGACATGAAGTTTCATAAGCCTACCAACACAATTATTTCCACCGGACCTTTCGCATTCAGCCGTAATCCAATGTACCTTTCACTCACCCTGCTCACCGTGGGCATCGCACTTGTAGTCAATACGGTCTGGCCAGTCGTCTTTCTGCCCGCGGGGTTAATCTTCGTGCACTACGGCGTAATTCGCCGCGAAGAGCAGTACCAGGCCAGAGTCCGTCGCTGGATTTAGGCTGACCGGAATAAGCGGCGGCGATCATCGTGGATTCGATGTTTTGGTGAACCAAGCGAAGGGTCTCTCCCTGATCGTTTTAAGAAGTGTTGTGCGGCTGGTGAAATCCCTGGACTGGGGTGCGGTCGGTCTGCTACACTTTCGACACAGTCCTCGAGAACAGACAGATGCCCTGGGCATGCATAGCCTCCTTGATTTAACTCTGGGAGGCTCATATTTGTCCGGCCTAGTGGACTGCGCCCCAAATCCGAATGCGCAGGTGAAAGCAATACCATGGGGACGAGCGAGGGGTATAAGCGCGGAATGGCGGTGGTGGCCCACGCCGACGACGCGGAGTTCGGCTGCTCAGGCACCGTGGCCAAGCTGTCAAAGGAGGGGTGGGAGTTCGTGTACGTCTTGTGCACCGACGGCAGCAGGGGCTCAGGCGACCGCGAGGTCGACCCGCAGGAGCTCGTGCGCATACGTAAGCAGGAGCAACTTAGTGCCGCCAAGGTGCTTGGAATTAAAGACGTAGCTTTCCTCGACCACCCGGACGGCGTACTCCAACCGACCCTTGAGCTGCGCCGCGACATTGCCCGAGAGATACGGCGATATCGGCCCGATGTCGTCATCTGTCCCTATCCCATGCGCAATCTGGACGGTTTCTGGGCCGTAGGACATCCGGACCATTTGGCCGCCGGCGAGGCGACGCTGTCGGCCGTTTTCCCCTCTGCACGGGACCATTTGGCCTTTCCTGAGTTGCTGGAGGAGGGTCTCGAGCCGCACAATGTCGCCGAGGTGTGGGTGATGAGTCACCCTGAGCCCGACCTGTGGATCGACATCACCGACCACATAGACACGTCGCTCAAGGCACTGATGCAGCACAAGTCCCAGATGGGGGACTGGAGCGAGGAGGACGCTCAGAAGGAAATACGTGAGTGGCACAGAAACGCCGCCGTGGGCAAGGGGATGATGTACGCTGATTCGTACAAGCGCCTGAAGTACGAGCGGTAGCCGGGGACGTTTCCTCGGACAACGTCTTTTGCCGAGCACCCCACCCCAAGGGAGTTATCCCCAGCCACCCGCCCTGGCCTGCCTCCTAGTACGCCCCAACAGATAGTGGGCCCTTCAAATCCCAGGGGCTTCTGAAAGGAGCCTCTAGTCCTCTCCGCCGTTGGACTTGTAGAGCGCCTTGCTCAGCTCCGACGCCATCTCAGGGTCCTCGCGCTCCAGCTGTCGGATGGTCGCCCTCGCCACCAGTTGGACGGTCTTGTCGAACCGGTTCAGGATTCGCTCAAGGCGGAACATGAACCATACGAGAAGTATCCCAGGCAGGCCCGCGTTTAGAAAAGGTGTCACGTCGATCTCCATCCTAAACCCCCTGAAGCAGGAGCTCCCTGGTCAGCAGCGTCCAACCCTCGCTGACCGTGAGCCTGTGCCCCTCGATAAAGAAGTCATGATTGATCCCCATGTCGCTGTAGCTGACCGTGACCCTGTCTGAGAAAGTGCGCTGTAGGATCAGTGTCATGTTGGCCTTGGAGGCGTTGCGCACTGCGATATTCAGCACGGTCTTAGGGTCTTTTTTCCTAGCAAGTCGGCTATCGGCCGTGGCCTGGGCGATGCCCACCTCTCTGGTCCAGCGGGCCTCGATGGCTTTGATGCGCTGCCCGTAGGTGTTCTTGCTGGTGGTGTCCTCAGCCAGCACGTGCACCGGGTCGTCGAACGTGATGCCATTGAGGGTGCGCAGCTTGAGCAGCGTCAGGTAGCCCGCCGTGGCCCCGAACTTCACCCGTATGAGAGTTCCCTTTCCGTTGTAGTCCGCTGTGTTGGGGTGGGTGACCGTTAGCTCGCTTGAGATGTCGGTGCCGCTGCCGTCCTGGGCGGTGTTGGCGTCGTAGTCGGTGTTCTCCACCGGTGTAAGCTGTCCGCCCACCACGTCGTAGTCCTCGCTCTCTGATAGGAATTCTTACGGCGAGTTGCTGGTGAAGCCCAGGGCGAAGCTCTGCTCGTCCAGCTCGTAGCGCGATGTGCGAAACATTCGCCCAGGAAACCTGTCGGGTGCCCGGTTGTAAGCGTACCTGATCTCGTTCCATACGATGTCGTCCACCTGGCGGGACGTCGGGCCGGTGACGATGGCCTTCGCGGGCGAACGTGTGTGCATCCACCAAAGGACTGCCCTCGCCGCGGCCCAGTCCTTGCCCGACCCGTTGCACCCGACCACTGAGACCCTGCGGGACCGGGGAACGGCCCGCAAAATCTCTACCTGCTTCTCATACGGGTTCTCCCCCAGCACCTCTCGGACGAAGGCCACCGGGTCTGACTTGTTGTCTTGTGGACTCTCTTGATCTGCCTCGGACCCTCCTTCCTCCGTTTTCAACCTGCGCGGCCGCTTTCCAGTGTGCCGTTGAGCGCTGTTTCGTTTTTGTTTGCCAGGAATTCCCAGGTTTAATCCTTTTGTCCAACTCGTTCGTCATCCCATGGGGCCGGAGGAAGCGGCTTCGAGATTTGCCTACCTTGCGGCGTGGTCAGCTTAAACTCGGGCACGGCGTATCCACTACCATCTGGCTTGGCCCTCGGCCGGTCCGTGTCCCATATAAAAAGGGACGAACCACGCTGGGTCCGTCCCATACCCGAACATTTTAGAACATTTGTGCGGTAGTGTCAAGGGGATAACAACCTTTACCCCAGCGGCGCACGCTGTCGCTTCTGGAGACTTCTCGTCGCGGGGCTAAAGATGTGGCCGCACCGGCTGCACCGAAAGCACGTGTTGTTCTCATCCCGCAGCTTGTCCAGGCGGACCATCTCGGTGGATTCGCACCGGGGGCATGAGGTCCTCATCTCGCTCTGACCGGTGCTCGTGGGCCGTGCCGGTCGTCGGGCCGTGGCGGCCTGCTTGACCCCAGGGAGGTCGTGCTCGCTCTGCTCAGGCTCGGCCCCCACGATAACGGGACCCGGGAACCGCACTGCCGGCCTGTTTCCACACTGAATGCAGCACACATCGTCGCTGTCGGTCGTGTCAACATCTCCACCGCACCTTGGACATGCCTTGAAGAGGATCACGCGTGAGAATCCTTGACGCGCCTGAGGAGGGAGAATGACACCGCGTCGAGTCCCAGCGCTATCATCAGCCGCTTCAGATCGCCGGGTATCGCCGGGTTGTCTCGTTTCCAAAACTCTATCGCCCGGACCTTGCCGTGTGATGGTGCCTCTCCCGTGGAGAATAGAACAATAGTTCTACATTATGGGGCCAAGGTCCCGCCTTGTCAAGATGCAATTACGCTCGGGGGAAAAGATGGTAGGCGGGCTACGGATGGGGATTTGGCCGAATGGAGGGGAACCGTCCAGGCACCGCAGGCGTCAAGGCATTAGCTCCCGCTTGCCGCTGATCTTGGATTTCGCCATGTCTTCGAGGAAGTTGGCGATGGCGGAGTGGTCGGCGTCCCCTTTACCGTCGTTGATCAGCGCGCCGAGCATCTGCTGAACGAGACCGGTGACGGGTAGCGGCACGCCCAGTTCCTTGCCCGTGAGGAGCGCGTTGTGCAGGTCCTTCTGGTGAAGACGAATACGGAATCCAGGCTTGAAGTTCCCCTCTATCATCATCGGTGCCTTTGCGTTCATGACCACACTGCCGGCCAAGCCGTCCTTGATGGCTTCGAATACCACAGTGGGGTCCAGCCCGGCCTTTCGTACTAACACCAGCGCCTCCGCGAGTGCCTCGATGTTGGCCGCAACTATGATCTGGTTGGCCAGCTTGGTGGTGTTTCCGGCGCCGTAATCTCCGCAAAGCACTATGCTTGCTCCCATGGTGCTCAGCAGGTCGTAGTGCTGGTCGAACACCTCTTTCTTACCGCCTACCATTATGGCCAGTGTGCCGTCGATAGCCTTTGGCTCCCCTCCGCTGACGGGGGCATCAAGGAAGTCGATGTCCTTTTCCTCACACGCCGCTGCGACCTTCTTCGATGTCGCGGGCGCGATGGAGCTCATGTCGATGACCGTCGAGCCTTTGGATGCGCCCTCCAGCACTCCATCGGGCCCAAGAATGGCGGCTTCGGAGTCGCGGGAGTCCGGGACCATCGTGATCACCAGGGACGCCCTCTGGGCCACCTCCTTCGATGACGATGCGGCCTTGGCGCCCTCTTTTACCAGCTCATCGACATTGGGTCGGCTTACGTCGTAAACCGTCACCGTGTATCCCGCCTTCATCAGGTTTCGGACCATGGGTTTCCCCATGATACCGACTCCGATGAACCCTATGTCTTTGTTGCCCAATTGAGTCTCCTTTCTTGCCATGCTCTGGGGCGCACCCTGAGCCGATGCTCTAATAGTCGGAGGCCTTGCGTCGCGCGTACAGCCGCGCTGGGTGACACACCCCATGTCAGTCCGAGAGCAATTATTAGGCAGTCGATGGCTGTGGTCAAGTCGCCTGTATTGCCCTGGCCCTCCACGTCTCCAGAGGGTCGTCGTTGACCCTCCAAATATCCTCCGGTAACATTGATGCCACTCTCTTACTCGATCCACGGAGCCACAGCGCGTGCCCAAGATGACCGGTGCCCAGGCCCTTGTGGGGCAGTTGCGTTCGGAGGGCGTAGACACCGTCTTTACCGTTCCGGGTGTCCAGATCATGGCGGTTATCGATGCTCTGTACCCACTGAGGGACGACATACGCCTGGTCCAGGCACGCCACGAGCAGGCCACGACTTACATGGCCGACGGCTACGCGAAAGTCACCGGCAAGCCGGGCGTAGCCATGGTCGTGCCGGGGCCGGGCGTCCTCAACGCTGCGGCGGGCCTGGGCACAGCCTATGCCAGCTCCTCGCCCGTGCTGCTGATCTCCGGCCAGATTCCGACCGCCTCCCTGGGGAAGCGAAAGGGCGACCTCCACGAGATAGAGGACCAGCTCGATGTCTTCAAACCCATAACCAAGTGGAACCACCGCGCCACCAGAGTGGAGGAGGTCCCGGAGGCCGTCCATGAGGCCTTCCGTCAGCTCCAGACCGGTCGGCCGAGGCCGGTGGAGCTGGAATTCCCCTCCGATACCGTCACGTCCACGGGCGAAGCCGAGTTCATCGAGCCGGAAGAGTATCCTCGTCTGAAGGCTGACCCCTCGGAAGTCGAAAGGGCGGCCCAGATGCTGCTGGCCAGCAAAAGTCCCGCCATCATTGCGGGCGGAGGTGCGAGGATTTCCGATGCCGGCCGTGAGCTCGTTGAGCTCGCGGAGTACCTCCAAGCCCCGGTCATGACTACGCAGAACGCCAAAGGGGTGATACCGGAGGACCACCCTATGTCCATAGGGGTCAATTATGACGCTCTGGGGCCCTGCCATAGGGTGCTTCCCGAGAGCGATCTTTTGCTGGCTGTCGGCACCCGCTTACTCATCAAGAACTTCGAGATGCCCAGTTCGTGCAAAGTGGTCCATGTCGACGTGGACCCTGACGAGCTGGGCAGAAACCATGCTACTGAGCTGGGGATTCACGCCGATGCCAGAGAGGCGCTGGGCCAACTGCTTCAGCACCTCCGCTCGGCGAGCCAGCCCAAGGACTCACGGGCAGGGCAGATCGAAGGCTACAAGAAGGCGTTCCAGGAGGAGGTGCGTCAACTGGCCTCCGAGCAGGCTGATATGAACGACACGATCCGAGCCCTGCTCGGGGACGATGGCATACTGGTCAGCGGCATTTCCAACATTGGCTACTGGGGTCACGTTTTTTACCCTGTGAAAAACCCCAGGGCCTACTTAACCTCCTCCTACTACGCTACTCTGGGTTTCGCCTTTCCCACGGCCCTGGGCGCCAAGTGGGCCCGACCCGAGAGCCATGTGGCTGCCGTGTGCGGAGACGGCGGGTTCATGTACAGCCCCCAGGAACTGTCCACGGCCGTAAAGTACGGACTCAACGTGGTGGCGCTGGTGTTCAACGACAACGCCTACGGCGCGTCCAAGTGGGACCAGACGCACCGTTACGAGCGCCACTACTACGGCACCGATCTGCTCAACCCGGACTTCGTCAAGCTGGCCGAGTCATTCGGCGCCCTGGGCATGAGGACCAACCCCGCCGGGCTAGGCGAGACGCTTCGCGAGGCGTTGTCGGCCAACGCGCCCGTCGTTCTGGAGGTGGTGGTTCCCACCATGATGCCGCCCTTCCAGATCGTCCCACAACCTGACCCTATTTAGAAACGTGTCTGGAACCGCTGTGAGCGGAGTGGTACGAATAAAGAACCGCTAGCGGCGGATTCCGGCTGACACAGCCTATCGCCCGCTTATCCTTTTTGCTATACTTAGACCCCGTGTTCGGGTTCGGGTTCACGGATCGCACCATCACCCCGCAGACGAGCCCAGGAACCCTCCGAGCCCATCATCTCAGAGAGCGCTACCAGGTATACCATTCGTGTCTATTAGGGACAGCCTTACTGCCGATGCCGTGACCACGGGCCTTATCCGCCAGGGCCTCGAGGATAGGGAGGAGGCCCTCTCTCCCCATGCGGCCAGGAGCAAGAACAGCCGAGGGCGGCAGGTGGCCGAGGAACCGTGTCCTCTTCGCACCGAGTTTCAACGAGACCGCGACCGGATCATCCACTGCAAGTCCTTTCGCCGCCTGAAGCACAAGACCCAGGTTTTCATCGCTCCCTCGGGCGACCATTACGTAACCCGGCTCACCCACACCCTGGAGGTGGCCCAGATAGCCCGCACGATATCGCGTGCGTTGAACCTCAACGAAGACCTCGCGGAGGCCATAGCCCTTGGCCACGATATGGGGCACACCCCCTTCGGCCACGTAGGCGAGGAGGAGTTGGATCGTCTATCGCCTGACGGGTTTCAGCACAGTCAGCAGAGCCTCAGGATCGTTGAGCAACTGGAGAAGGACGGCCGTGGCCTGAACCTGACATGGGAGGTGCGCCAGGGGATCGTTGGGCACTCCAAGCCCAGGGGTGACTTCCTGGGGCCGAATCGAGGAGATGATCTGACGCTGGAGGCCCAGGTATGCCGTGTGGCTGACGCGGTGGCGTATCTGAACCACGACCTGTCCGACGCCTTCCGCGCCGGAGTTCTGACCGAAGACCATCTTCCCCCTGATATCCTACGCGTGCTGGGAGAGCGCCACTCCCAGCGCGTCAACACGATGGTCTGCGACATAGTCGAAAGCTCCTGGGCCTGTAGAGGGGAAGACGGAAGCCTGGACGCCGAGACTCCTTATATCACTATGAGCCCGGAGGTCCGTAGCGTGGTCAATGCGCTGCGTGAGTTCATGTTCGAAAAGGTGTATCTGGTCAATAGCGGCGGCGCGGAAAGTCAGGTCGCCCGTGAGGTGGTGCAGCTTCTGTATCACCACTTCAGTGAGAACCCAGACCAGGTCCCGAGCGAATACATCAGCCTCGGCGGCCCCCATGGTCGGGTCGTTGTGGACTATATCGCCGGAATGACCGATCGGTACTCCCTCCGTGCGGCGGAAGAAATTCAACCCGGAATCGCGCAGATATTCCGGGGCAGGTTGCTATAATTGTAGATATGAGCGTCGTCCACGACATTAAGTCGCGCTTGGACATCGTCGATGCCGTGTCTGGATTTGTGTCCCTTCAGAAAGCCGGACGCAACTTCAAAGCTCGTTGCCCTTTCCACACCGAGAAGACGCCTTCCTTCATTGTCAACCCTGAGCAACAGACTTGGCGCTGTTTTGGTGCGTGCGCAACTGGAGGGGACATCTTCTCCTTCATCATGCGCGTAGAGGGTCTTGACTTCGGAGAAGCCCTCAAGCTCCTGGCTCAGAAGGCGGGTATCTCTCTCTCAAGGACAACCGATAGGGACCGATTCGAAGCCCTCCATGGGATCAATCAGGAGGCCTCTAGGTTCTTTCAAGACGTTCTGACGTCGCCCCAGGGGCGTCATGGGATGAGGTACCTGGAGGAGCGTGGAGTGGATGTGTCTGCCAGGTCGACGTTCGGTCTAGGGTTGAGCGGCGGAGGGCGCCACTCTCTAAAGGACCATCTGTCCTCTCTGGGTTTTGGCCTGGACCGGGCCGTGGAAGCGGGGCTCGTCCACCGGGGCGATGACGGCAGCACGCGGGACTTCTTCTGGGGACGGCTCATGTTCCCGATACACGACCGGCAGGGGCATATTGCCGGGTTTGGGGCACGCTCCCTAGATGGCTCGGAGCCCAAGTACATTAACACGCCCAGGTCACCGATCTTCGACAAGCGGAGCATCCTTTACGGACTCCACCTGGCCGCCGGAGCCATCAAAGAGAGGGATGAAGCCATCGTGGTCGAAGGCTACATGGATGTCATAGCGGCACATCAGCAAGGTTACGCCAACGTGGTGGCCTCCATGGGTACCGCGTTGACCGACCGGCAGGTTGCCCAGCTTAAATCCATGGCTACCGACTTCGTCCTGGCCATGGACCCGGACACCGCGGGCCAGGAGGCGACGCTCCGCAGTCTGGAGTCCTCTTGGAACGCTCTTCGCCATCAGGCGGTCGGTGGTAGGCGTAGGTCTGTCGGAACGCTCTATCAGCGAGAGGATCTGAACCTGCGGATCGCCGTCCTGCCGTCGGGAAGCGACCCCGACAGGCTGATTCGCGACGCCCCCCAGGAATGGGAGCGCTTAGTAGAGGAGGCCGTGCCGTGGGCGGAGTATTGCATACCCGCGATCGCCTCCAAGTATGATCTCAGCACCCCAAGCGGTAAGGCTCAGGCGGCTGAGGCGTTGTTTCCCATTGTTGCGTCGGCGCATAATCACTTCGAACAGGAAAACTATCTGGGGAAGCTGGCCTCGGCCCTCGGCGTCACGACCGATGCGCTGGTGGCCAGCTTCGGTGGGGCAGGAGCGCGGCGGGGCGGACGCGAGATGTGGCCCGGTGCCCGTGGTCCCGCGCTGCAGGCGGCCACTTCGCCCCTGTCCGTCAACCGGGAGAGTGCGCTCGAAGACTACACCCTCGCGCTTCTTTTAAGCATGCCGGGTCTGAGGGAGCGGGCTGACGGCTTCACTCCCGAATATTTTCGCAAAACCGAGAATAGAGAGGTATTTACCCAGTGGCTAAGGTGCACTACAATTGAGCAGTTAGAGGAGTCTATATACGAGGGGCTACACGACCACCTGACTTATCTAACACAAAAGGAGCTGGCCCCTGCCGACCGAAAATCCATGGAAGCGGCGCTCACCCAGTGTCTCCAGCGCCTTGAAGAGCGCCATCTGCAGGAACAACAGGAGGCCCTTCTTTCCTCAGAGGACGCCAGCGTCCCACCACCTCCTGAGCTGGAACAGCCTATAGTTAGCTTGAACTCGAGGCTTAAAGAGCTTTTTGCGCAGCGGAACCGAGGGTCGTAAGATTAAAACCCTTGGGATGGGGTTGAAACCATATGGGTAGAAGATCCGAAAGCGAAGATACACACGATTTGATTCGAGGACTCGTGGAGCGGGCCACCTCTCCTCGGGAATTCATAGACCTGGGCGCAGACTCGAGAGCCGACGGAAGTATCGTCGCGGCGGAGGATGGAATCTCCTCGCCCGCTCGGCCCGGTCGACGCCCCGGTGGAGTCACCTCTGGCGGCGCTAAGACACGAGGCTCTGAGGCGGCGTGGGAGGAGGGTATGGACGCCGTCGAGATGATCGATGATCCAGTTCGGATGTACCTCCGCGAAATCGGTCGGGTCAGTCTGCTCAACGCCAAGGCCGAGAGAGTCCTCGCCCGCCAGATCGAGGCCTACAAGCACGTGACCCTTATCGAGGCCGAGCTCACGGGTCTCGACGGTCGGACTCCAAGGGCGTGGCAGTGCATTGCTGATGTGCAGCGGCGCATTTGCGACTCCGAATCTGTGATCAACGCCATCTGCAACTATGCTGGACACAAGGCTCAACCGACCATTGATGACCTCATGTCGCTTCCACAGCTTCGCGACGTCCTCGACGGAGAGCTTCCCGAGGAGATGCTTATGTTCCTGGGGGATACGCTGAATAAGGACCCCCAGGAGGCTAAGATGGACGTGCAGGCACTTTCGCTTAACACTCGCGTGCTTCCCAAGGAGGTCCTGGAGCTGGCGGATGCATCCTGTGACCTGGACGGGCTGAGGAAGCACATAGATGATCTGACGTTCACCAGAAAGCTGGAGGATTACGAGCTCGTATTCAACTCGTACTTGGCGCAGACTCGCAACGACGGTATCCGGGCCCAGCGGTACCTGGCCGAGGCGAACCTTCGTCTGGTCGTGAGCGTGGCCAAGAAGTACATAGGTCGGGGAATGTCGCTGCTGGATCTGATCCAGGAGGGGAACATCGGATTGATCCGCGCGGTGGAGAAATTCGACTACCGCAAGGGATACAAGTTCAGCACCTACGCCACTTGGTGGATACGTCAGGCGATCACCCGCGCGATAGCAGATCAGGCCCGCACCATCCGCATCCCGGTTCACATGGTGGAGACCATCAACAAGCTTCTGCGCGTCAGCCGTCGTCTGGTGCAGGAGTACGGCCGGGAGCCGACGAGCGAGGAAATCGGCGAGGACATGGAGATGCCGTCGGACAAGGTGCGTGAAATCCTTAAGATCTCTCAGGAGCCCGTCTCTTTGGAAACGCCTATTGGCGAAGAAGAGGACAGCCACCTGGGGGATTTCATCGAGGACCGTAGTACGCTGGCCCCATCCGAAGCCGCTTCTTACCAACTGCTTCGAGAGCAGGTCGACGATATCCTTTTCACACTCAGCGATCGCGAAGCGAGAGTCCTCCAGTTGCGGTTCGGACTTGAGGACGGTCGGGCCCGTACCTTGGAGGAAGTGGGCCGCGACTTCGGCGTTACCCGAGAGCGAATACGTCAGATAGAGGCTAAGGCGCTCCGAAAGCTGCGCCATCCCAGCCGTTCCAAGAAGCTGCGCGACTTCCTCGAATAGACGTTTGGCCCGCCGCCTCCGTCTCAGAACTCCCCTAAGACGACCGTCTGGGATCAACCCAGACCCTCCTTCCTCCTCTCCCGCTTTTGTAGGAATGCCCAAGGACCATTAACAGGGACGCCTCTTTGTGGTTGGTGGTTCGGACGGGCTGCTATAATTGAGGCTGACTCAGCCAAACGCAGCCATGGGGTAGATACCGCCATGTCGCCACGGAGAGGGAATCCCGTCTCCCCGCCAAAGTCATCCCATCAACACAGTCCTCGGGCCTATCGAAAGGTAGTGCTGAAGCTGGGGACGGGTCTGTTAACCCACGGCGGCAACAGCCTGAGCCACGAGGTGATGGAGTCCCTCGTCGGCCAGATAGCCCAGCTTCACGATGAGGGGACTAGCGTGCTACTCGTATCGTCGGGAGCGGTAGCGGCCGGCCGCCACCTAATCGGGGATACCGATGGCTCGGGCAATGTAGTCGATAGGCAAGCGCTGGCGGCGGTGGGCCAGGTCGCTCTCATGCATCTCTACTCGGAGCTGTTCAGCCGCCGAGAAAGCCCTATCCGGGTAGCCCAGGCCCTGCTCACACGAAGGGATATCGTTGGGAGCCGGTTGACCTACCTCAACGCCCGGAACACGCTCATGGCGCTCCTGGACAGGAAGGTAATCCCCATCATCAACGAGAACGATGTCGTGGCCGTGGATGAGTTGGTCGGCCCGGTGTTCGGCGATAACGATACCCTCTCAGCCCTTGTGGCCAACCTGGTGGACGCCGACCTGCTGGCTCTTCTGGGCGAGGTCAAGGGTCTGTACCACAAGGACCCCAACGTCCATCCCGAAGAGGCTGAACTGGTGTCGGTGGTTGATGACCTTGAGCTGGCGCTCGAAAAGATGGCGGGTCCTTCCGGAGACCACAAAGGACGAGGGGGGATGGTGACCAAGCTGGAGGCGGCCAGACTCCCCACAACCTTAGGTACCGATGTGGTGATATCCAGCGGCCTCATCGAGAACGTCTTAATACGGTTGGCCGCCGGGGATTTCGGCGAGGGGCGCGACAGGATCTGTACCCTCATCCCGACCTCTGGCACCAAGATCGAGAGTCGCAAGCGCTGGATGGCGGCCGGCCGGTCTGCCACCGGAAGCATAGTCGTGGACGAGGGGGCGGCGAGTGCTCTTCTACGCCACCACCGTAGTTTGCTCCCCGCCGGCGTGGTCAAGGTGGTTGGCGCCTTCGACCGCGGTGACATCGTGCCAATATTTGACTCGAAACGCGAGATCGGCTGTGGGTTTACCAACTACAGCTCCCATGAGGTGGACAAGATCAAAGACGTTCACTCGGACCAGATACAGAGCATTCTGGGTTATTATTACGGGGAAGAGGTCGTTCATAGGAACAATATGATGGTGTTCGGGGCAAGTTGATGCCCCGTGCTTGGCAAACAGTTCGGAACCAGAAGCGGTTTCAAAAACCCCACACCGGGCGGTATAAGGGGATTTCAAAGTGCAGAGCGCGCTAGAAGAGCTGGCGATAACAGGCGAGGCGGCGCGTAGGGCGGCGAGGGAGCTGGCAAAGCTTCCCAGCGATGTGAAAGACCGCGGCCTGCTTAACATGGCCGAGGCCCTTCGCACACGTCAGGACGAGATACTGGCCGCTAATCGAAAAGACTACGACGCGGGCCGGAAGGCCAGGCTGACCGAGGCCCTGCTGGACCGTCTGCTCCTGACTCCCGAGCGCCTCGAAGCAACCGCCGCAGGGGTCCGTAGCGTAGCCGCGCTCCCAGACCCTGTGGGCGAGAGTATCGAGGCTCGCACGATGTCCAACGGGCTCAACTTGGGCAAGCGCCGTGTGCCCCTGGGCGTGGTCGGAGTGATCTACGAGAGCAGGCCAAACATCACCGTCGATATATCCGCGCTCTGCTTCAAATCGGGCAACGCTGTGATACTGCGTGGAGGCAAAGAGGCCATACGCTCCAACGCCGTCCTTGCCAAGATAATCAGGGAGTCCATCGCTGGTGCGGGCGGCCCTGAGAACGCTGTGCAGTTCATAGACTCCACAGACCGGCGGCTTGTCGGAGCCATGCTGACGATGAAGGAGTATATCGACCTGATGGTGCCCCGAGGAGGTTCTGAGCTGATCCGCAAGGTTGCCTCAGAGGCGACCATGCCCGCTATCACCGGTGGAATCGGAGTGTGCCATACATACGTGGACAAGGCCGCCAATGTGGACATGGCCGTTGAAATAGCCTACAACGCCAAAGTCCAGAAACCGTCGGTGTGTAACGCGCTGGATACGCTGATCGTGCACTCCGCCATCAGTCCCGAGTACCTCCCCAAGTTAGGAGGGCGATGGGCCGAGGCCGGCGTCGAGATGCGATGCGATCGGCGTGCTATGAGCATCCTGGCTCCTCTCAACGGACTCCGCGTCAAGTCGGCGGCCGACGATGACTGGGGCAAGGAATACCTGTCGTTAACCGCCGCTGTAAAGGTGGTGGACTCGATGGACGAAGCTCTTGACCATATCGAGGTGTACGGCTCCGGGCATTCGGAGGCCATCGTGACCGAGGATCACGGGGCAGCCATGCGATTCCTGGACGAGGTTGACTCAGGCGTGGTCATGGTCAACGCCAGCACCCGCTTCAACGACGGAGGCGAGTTCGGCCTGGGAGCCGAAGTCGCCATCAGTACCAACAAGTTCCATGCGAGGGGACCTATGGGGCTTCGGGAGCTTACCTCCTATAAGTGGACTGTACTGGGCACGGGACAGGTGCGCACCTGACGTACATGGCCGGGCGCTATCTCTGAGCATGGGAGCAAAGCGGGCTACTAATGGGTAAATATAGCTTCGAAAGAGAGTGTCGGACCCCCTACTCCGAGTGCTACACGGTCCTTGGTGACAGCGCACCCGTGGGCCGGGTGGACATACATTACGCCGAGGAGGCAATCCACGCCACGCTGAGCATCGTGGAGAGCTTGACCTCGGATAACGTCCAGGAGCTGGTAGACACCATCGGCGACCAACTGGTCGACTCGGTGGGAATCGCCAAGCATGAGATGATCGTCCACGTGCACCAGGGGCGCGACATCGGAGTCTTCAGCAGCCACGACTTCGACGGGAATGGCGGCTACGAGCACATGAGCTAGTAGCTCTGGAACAGCTTGCCCCAACCGGTTTTCATCGACTCCTCGACCCGCTTCCGCCCAATATATCGAAGCCAATATGAGTTGTGGTAGATGTTGGAGGCCATGTACGCCAACGGCACGAGAGGGGTCTGGAGCAGGAGCCTCTCAAGGGGTTTGAGAGGGCCCCAGTAGATCATCTTCTGGCCCCGACTTGCAAACGTGTTCTCGGTGCTTTTGAACCGCCAGTTTACCTCTGAGATATCCTCGCCTACAACCTCGATCCGGTCGATTTCACCGCAGCCCAGTCCCGCCTCGTGTGCCAGCCGGATGAACTTGATTGCCATGGGGTCGAAGCCCATCAGTTTGGCGTGGACCGCGTCGACGGCGACCTGGTCCGCGCCGGCCAGTATCACGTTCTTCATGTGCCAGCGCATAGCGCGAGGACCGGGGCCGTCGCCCGCGAAGGTGCCGTCGGTAACCGCGAAGATGCCGGGATGTATCTCCTTCTGAATCCGCAGCAGGTCCACCAGTGTTTCGTGAATAACCGAGTGGGTCCAGTGGCGCTTGCGGCTCAGCAGACCGCCGAAAGCGTTTTTCATGGCGCCGGTGATGGTGGTGAACACATGGGTCTTGATAGTGGGAAGGTGAATTATGCTCTTGCCGATGAACAGCTCGGGGACCTGGAAGCCTTCGGGGTAAATGTCATCCAGCACCATCATCCTGGCCTTGGGCCGATAATTCACCCACTTCACCGGCGGGAAGTCTAGGAAAACGCTGGTTAACCCGTACTTCTCCTCAACAACCCTGTGCTTGTTGTTGACCGAACCCTCAATAGGGTCAACCACCACCGTGCCGTTGTGGGCCGGGATCAGCTTCTTGTAGCCGTCCGCTTGAAGTGTCTTGATCACACCTTCCAGCTGCCACGGCGTAGTGGAGCAGGCGGGGTAGTAGTATTGCCAGGATATGTTGATCTTGAGCAGCGTGTCCGTATCTTTAGGTAGGTGGGTCTCGTAATCGGCCAGGTGCATGGCCCGCGAGATATCGTCGAATATCGTCTCGGGCGTGGCGTAGACAACGGCGACTTTGGGCTTGGTGGGAACCCGGGCCTCAGCCGGTGGTTTTCGCCGCGTGCGCGACGCCTCGCTCATGGGATTAGTTCCTTGCCTACCACGAGGGGCTCGTGTCGCGGGCGGTGTTGTTGGTGAGCCTGACCTGGTTATCGCCGTCGGCGTCCATGACGAAGATCTCCGCGTCGCCGTCTAGATCAGACACGAAGGCTATCCTTTTCCCATCGGGCGACCACACCGGCTGCTCGTCCACCACCTTGTTAAAGGTCAACCTGGTCTGTTCGCCGTCTTCGACGACCAGTGTGTACACCTCGGGATTTCCATCCTGTTCGGACACGAAAAGGATCGCTTTGCTATTCTCCGACCACGATATGTCCCTTTCAGGGGCGGCGGTTTCCGTGAGACGACGTTGTCCGGTGCCATCGGCCTTCATCACGTAAATTTCCGCGTTACCGTCCTGGATAGAGAGGAAAGCTATACTCTTCGAGTCCGGCGACCAGACAGGGTCAAAGTCTGGAGATTCGGTCAGGCGGAACTCGTTCACGCCATCGGGGTTCCGGATGTAAATCCCCTCTCCAGGTCCGGCGCGCACAACGAAGGCCACCGAGTCTCCTTTGGGCGCCCAGTCGCCTATCTCGTGGCCTTCGATAGAGGTCAGCTGCAGCGGTTCTGTGGCATCTAGATCGGCCACGAAAAGTAGGAAGTCCTGCCCTCGTTGCACCACGTATGCGAGCCGACGGCTGTCCGGGGACCACTCGTAGCTCCGATGTATTCCCTGTCCCACCGTCAATTGCCGGCGAGACGACCCGTCCAACTCCATTACCTCGATTGCCGTGTCGTCTCCGGACCCCGAGATGAAGGCGATGAACTTTCCATTGGGCGACACCGACGGCGAGAACTCGTCTTCTGGGCTGCTGGTGAGGTTCCTGGGGTCCTCACCATCGGCCGTGACGGAGTAGATCTCCAGGTCGCCGTCGATGTCCGAGGAGTAAACTATCCGACCCCTTTCGGCACCGCAGGCTCCACTTGTAGCCAGCGCCAGGAGGCCTGACGCTATGAGGAGAATCGTGAGAGGTCCCCTAGAGTACAAGTTCTGGCCAAGCTTTGACCATGCCTCGATACCGCTCAATGGATTTTCAGGGAATCTGCGCGGTATGCGGTGCATGAGGAGACTCCACAAAAGGCGGGGGTAGGCGAGACGGTCCGTCTATATCCGCTACCTTTCCCCGATAAGCGCGGTGGTCAAATCTCCGCTAGGGAGTAGTCAGCCACCGGAGGGCCACAGCCCTCATTCGTCCGTTCCCTATGGTAGCACAGCGTTGGGGCCGGGAGGCCAGTGTAAAATGACCCCATTTTCGGCCAGGTCTCACGGTGTTTGTGTGAGGTTGACACGCTATCTACTGCTGGCTATTATGCCGGATGTAGGGCATTGTTCTCTATTCCGGCAGCTTGCGAGAGGCGGTGTAGACGATGACGATAGCGCCACGGGCGGTACTACTGGTGCAGGGAGGGGCCACGGAGGGGGAGAGCATCCCCCTGTCGGGTGGGATGACCATGTTCGGCCGTGCGCCATTGAACGACATCGTCGTTGATGAACCGGGTGTTTCGAGGCAGCATTCCGGGATTCGAGGAGATGAGGAAGGGTTCACCATCGCAGACCTTGGGAGCCGCAACGGCACCTTTGTGAATGGAGAGAGGGTGGGTGGAGAGCCTCGCAGGCTGAAGAACTGGGACCGCATCACCCTGGGTGGCGTGACCTCCAATATACACTGGGTCTTCATGGAATCGGAGGCCACCGTCGTAATGCCAGGACCCGGCCAGCAGCAAGAGACCTAGCTACCGCCATCTGCGTAGCTCTCGCCTCCGCCACTGGGAGGCCATCTCAGGCGGACGGCTCTTTCCTACCGTGTCCCTCAGGGAAGGTGTCGGTTCTATCCTCGTTTGTAGCACGGTGGCGTACGCTATCTTCTTTGATGAGGTCACCCGCGGCATTTCACCGAAGGCCTATTCCTCGCCCCAACCTGGCCCCCGCCTTTCGACCTGCTCCAAGGATGTTTTTATAGACGGAAACGGCGAGAATTTCGACATTACGTAACCTATTTGTACTTTCGTATCCTTTATCCATGTGCTAAATTTATATTAGGAAACGAAAAAAACCGTACCGGAATTGGGGTCACTGCGGGTTTCTTAAACACGGCATCTCTATCCAGTCCGGTATAAAGCTTCATTATTTTCAGCCTGCGCCGATCGGACGAAGTGAAGCTGGGCGGCCACTGGCAGCAGTCGCTCCAGGATACTTCGGCCGTAGTGGCTTTACTTGCGCTCCCCTGAATCCTCCCAACAAAATTTCCAAACCAATGCTCTTTCAAGCGGCCCGTCGTGGTATCGTGGGCGCCGGCGGTGGATTCACCGGGTCGGAGAGGTTGTGTTCGGGAATTAGTGGGTTGGAGTACGGCACGGGACGTGGGCGGTGCTTCAACTTAGGGTAGCTTGCCCATGGCTTTCATTGTGAGGGGTAAGTGGGGCAGCTAAGGGAGAGGTTACAGGTGGGCCGAATCAAACGGGCACGCGACCTCTGCGGAGACGCCTATGACCACTAGCGGCGGTAGTTCCTTTGAGGAGCGGGTAGGCCGTGTTCTCTTGGAGGCCGAGTTCATAACGGCCGACCAACTGGAACAGGCGCGCCAGACCAGCCAGGAGCAGGACACCGGTGTACGTCGTCAAAACAAGTGGGACAAAAGGGGAGCCTTTAAAGCGTGCAACTTGGACGCTAACCGGCTCAGGCAGTTCTCAGATTTGCCAACCTCCGTTCGGCTAGACTCTTTTGCTTCACCTCCTGTCTCGTCGCCAGTATGGCGTCTTGGCGTCCGTGGTACATATCCGCCGGCGTGATGTTCCCCAAAGCCTCGTGATAGCGCTCGTAGTTGTAGTACCTTACGAAGCCCTCCATAGCCGCTACAAGCTCTTCCAGGCTGTGGTGGACAAAGACGTTGACCTTAGCCTTGGCTGTGCGATGGTACCGCTCCAACTTGCCGTTGGTCTGGGGATGGAAAGGTGAGGCGAAGATGTGTTTCATGAACCTGGCCCTTAGGAACTCGTCCAACGCCCTAGACAGAAAGCCTGGACCGTTGTCGCTCAGAAGGGCTGGACCTGGCTCTACAGGCGCCGTCGGTTGACCGGTGAACTCCACCGCATCCTGGACCACGTCGATGATGTCGGCACTGCTCATGCTGGTCTGCACCCTCCAGCCCACGATCATCCTGGAATAGTCATCCAGCACGCTGATCAGGTAGTAGTAGCCCCAACCCACCACGAAGAAGTAGCTGGCATCGGTCTGCCATAGCTCATTGGGCCTGGCAGTCTTGGTGTGAAACTCCTTTCCTGCTGGGAAGCCCTTGGTCTCGGGCGGCTTGATGAGCCCCGCTTCCTTCAGTATCCGGTATACGGTGGACTCGGAGACGTACATGACCTGTTCGTCCACCAGGGTGGTCGCCACCTCTCTCGGGCTCAACGATGGGTGCTCCAACGCATACCTGACCACGTACCGTCTTTGCTTTGTAGCCAACCGGTTCCACACTCGCCTGGGCTCTGGTGGCCGGTCTACCAGACCGTTAAACCCCTTGTCTCGATACCTGCTCTTCCAGCGGTAGTAGGTCGAGGGTGCTATCTGCAACTCTTGGAGGGTCTGCCTGACCGGCAGAGGAGACCTCTCGACGATCTGAAGGACCTCCGCCTTGAGCTGGGCCTCCCTTCTCACATAGGGCTTGCCCATGGGCTCTAACCGAGGCTTTTTTTCAGGACCAGGTTCTCCACCGACAGCTGAGCAACAAGTTCCTTGAGCCGCTCGTTCTCGCGCTTCAAGGCATCGACCTCCGCCTTGTTCGCCTCCCGTAGCGTGTCACCCTTCAGCCTCGACTTGCCCGCCTCCATGTAGTCCTTGAGCCACTTGTAATAGACCCCGGGGTTGATTCCCTCTCGCCTGCACAAGGCGCTGACTGATATCTCCCCGCGGATCCCCTCTATGACGATCCGTACCTTCTCCTCAGGTGTGTACTTGCGACGTGTAACGTTTCTGGTCCGTCGGACCACCTGCCTCGCGTTCTCGTCGGCTTGATCGTAGCTTCGACTGACTTCCTGCATCCTGGCTCCTTTCACTTCCGTGAATCTACTCTCCTACCTGAGCCAGGACAATCGCCTTAATTGTCGCTTCTCAATTCCCCATCAGCTGTCCCAAATGTGCTGACGATACACACCCAAAACGGTCGGCGGACCAGGAACATCCCACTTGCCACCCAGCCGACTGGGGGGCCGATCAGGAGAGCAAAGAACATCGTGAAGATGGCAAGGATCACCCCTGGGAGCTGGGTGGTGAAGTACAGCACCATTAGGACGAACACCATCACTCCAAAGGTGCCGAATAGGAGACCAGTTAGTCTGGCCTGAAAGGGCGGAGTGGTGTATCGCGCCCGAGGGTCGATGTGTTTCACCAGCTCCCCATGCGGCACCAGGTCCGCCCAGGGTCTCACTCCCTCCTGGTAGATAATCACCTCTTCGTACTGGAGGGCCTTTTCCGCCCGGCGCGCAGCTCTCTTTCCCTGGACCACAGCCACCAGGGCTCCAGTCCTCTCGAGGGCTATTGTTCCACTGGTGGTCCCCCAGGCACGGCCCGCCTCTACCAATGCGGCCATACGAGACCGCATTCCCCCAGCGAAACGGACCGCGCCTGGGGAGCCCAGGAGGGTGGAGAATCGAAATGTGGTCACGGTGTCTGCTGTCCCGCCGAGGTTGTGGGAGGTGGAGAGGAGTCCTTGTCTAAGTAGACATTGGTCACGATCAGGAAAGCCAGGAGGACGGTCAGCAGGGCTGCTACACCGACCAGCCCCATAAATGCTGGAGCTAGGAGGGTCCGGCCCAAGTCGTCCCGGCTGGCCCTGGTGAAGGTCATATTCATTCCCTCTCTGTGGAGGACTTCCCCCTCGTCTGCCATCTCCTCTCTTGTATAGGGGAGGGAGGGAGCTAAGGGGTAAAGGCTGTTGTCCTCACAGATCGCCACCAGCTTTCCAGCTGCTATGGTTGGAGGTGGCGGCTCGAGGTCCTGTAACTCTTTAAGTGAGCCGACCTTGCGTGGCTTGTTGAGGACGAAGACGGGGCTCTGGCCGAGGTTGTGGGCCTGTTGATCTCGAGGATTCAGCAGGAGAAACGGCCAGTCCGGGGTATGCTTGGCTGCTCTGTACCGGGCTCTCCCCAGCGATTGGATATACCTTATTTCGACGCTGCTCATGGGGGACTTCTCCCTTCTTAGGCTCTCTCCAGACGATCTCTCCCGATTCCCACTCAATCCGGCGGATGTATGCGATCTGCTCTCCCTCCAGGGCCAGGAGGAGGACCTGCACCATACGACTGAGGTATAGGGCGCCGGGGCGCTTGCGGCCTGCTAACCACTTGTAAATGTGGCTTGGTTCAGAGGTTCCGAGTATCTGGCCCATCTGCCACGGGGTTACACCTAGCTGTTCAAAGGCGGACCGCAACATAACCTCGACGGCTGCGTGTGACGGGAAGTGGCGACCGCCTGGTCCGTCGGTATCGGAAATGTAAGCGTATACGTGAGGCGAGTGTTGGTTCATAAACTCTTATTAGTATTATTATAGAGCCTGTGTCCAGGTGTCCTGTCAGGCCACTGGTACGGGTTCCTCTAGTGTTTACTATAAGAGTATGCTCGTTGTTGGGGCGCTAGCCGCCGTCCTGGTTTTCGTCTTTGGGATGCTGGTGATCGGCCAGGTGGATAACCTGGAAAGTACCGGCTCTTCCTTGACGGGAGCTGTAGGGACGTTCTTCGACGATTCAACCGGCCTCCTCATGGTTTTCATTGTGGCGGTCGCGTTTGCATCGTTCGTCATGTGGGTGCTTACCCAGCTGCGACGCTAAATCTGGGCTGGCGGTGGTGCGTCCAGCCCCACATAGGAGGTCCGACACATGATTAGTCGGATTCGCGGAACTAGCCAGGGGGTCCTGGCTGTTGCGGCGGTGATGACGTTAGCCATTGTGGGGCACGTCGCGGAAACCGCCAAAGGCTTGGGTGGCGAAGCGTCCCAGGTCTTGAACGACCAGCGCGGCAATATCGCCGCGTCCATCATCGCCCTGATTGGAGGGGTCCTGTTCATCGTCTTTGGCCTGGTGCTGGCTGACACGATTCTGTCTCAGGCGGCAACCTCAGGCGGGAGCGCGAACATCGGTTCCTTTAGCGGGGCTCAGTCCCTCAATGACATCGTCCCTCTCGTCTACTACACCATCATTGTGGTGGGTGGTGTGACGCTGATCGGTGTGGGGGGAATGGGCGTCCGCTCCAACGTGCGGGGCAAGTAGCGACCGTTTAGGAGGTGGGGCGCTGGTGCGGCGCACCAGCGCCTGCGCCCCAGCTCCGTGGGAGATGTTTCGATGACCCGTAACCAAGGAATAACGGCTGGAATATTGGTCATGATTGGCGGGGCTTTGGTCCTGATTATCGGGCTGGTGCTGGCACCGGTTGTCCTGGACAACGCTGCATCAGCTGGCAGTAGCGCGAACATCGGTTCCTTTAGTGGAGCCCAGGCCCTCAACGATCTGGCTCCGGTCCTTTACTTCTCTATGCTGACTGTTTTTGGAGTGGGGTTTATCGGCCTGGGTGCCAAAGTCGCGCATACAGCCCACAAGGGCTCCTGAGGCTCAATGCACAGCCTACTGGCAAGGCCGGGACTTGCCCTGGCCCTGGTGGTTATACTGGGGCTGGCGCTCCGCTTCGGCCTCGTTCTCACACACGATAATTACCTCGGTGTCGACGGTGGCGCCTATCTGCTTTCCCGTAACGACGTTATGGGGTCAGAGCCCACCGGGACCATCGGCCCTGGCCTGCCGCGTCCACCCCTGGCTCCGGGCTACCAGCTCGTCCCTTTTACGATCCTCCTGGGGGATGATGTTGGTTACAAGGTCTGGACCGTCCTTGCTTCGATGGCGCCGGTGTTCGCGGTGTATCTCCTCTGCCGGATGTTCCTCTCCCGCTGGGCCTCCGTAGGCGCGGCTGGGTTCGTCTCTCTTGATCTCCTCCATGCGGAAATGATGGTGACGGGAGCCCTCCCGCTCCTAGGCTTTAGCCTGATCGCGGTGGCCTTGTGGTGCATCGCCACCCTGGGCAGCCGGCACGGGCGCCATGACTGGAGATTCGGGTTCCTCCTGGCCGGGTGTATCCCTCTGATCGCGTTCGTCAATCAGACGAGCGCGGGCCTGGCGGCGATCCTGATTCCGGCTTACCTCGGTGGTGTCGTGTTCTACACTCGGGATCGCCGTATCCTCTGGCATACCCTCCCCTGGCTGGCGCTCGGTGGAGCCCTTGCCCTCACAGCCCTGCCCTGGTATATCGGCAATCTCCCAGGCTCGGACGCAGTCAGGTATCCGGGTCCCTGGCTTTATCTCTCCAACTGGGCCTCGAGCGCGTGGTGGCAGTTTGTAATCGCCGTCCCAGTCGGCTGGCTGGTGATCCGCAAGGCCCGCTCTCCACGGCTCAGGTCCTTGGGCCTGGTCACGGTCCTACTCGGTGTGCTGCTGGTGTTCATGAGTACGGACGAGGCCATTATCAACATCTTCTATCGCTCCCGCTATATGGTGACGATCCCGTTGTTCGTTTGCCTGGGATGGCTTGTGGCGCGGTACTGGTGGCCCCTGGCCACGCCTCGGTGGGCTGGGTATCTGGCCATGTTCGGGATCGCCCTCGTCCTGGTGGCGGGCTATGTGTTCCAGTTTAAGAATCAGGCGCAGTATTCCGACATGATTACCGTGGCGACCGCCAATGTGCTAGAGGCCATCGACGGCGAGGCCCAGGGGATCGTTACGAACACCTACACCCTGAGCCTTTGGATCGCCGCCCTTGAACGGGTGCCGTCCCCCTGGGCTTTCACCCATGAGCCGCCGGATGCGTTTGTCGCCATGGACCAGGACGTGAGGTGTGTCCTCAATTGGGTGGCGGGGTGTGACGGGCGCCTAGCCGCCAATCGCCTGGGTGTTTCCCACGTCCTCATTGATACCAGGTTCCCCGACTACAACGGGCGCGCCCCAGCGAATTACAAGGCGCCGCCCGACCAGTGGAACGTGACCGCTAGCGCCCCCTGGCTATCTCAGGTCTATAGCAGGGGCAGCACTCAACTCTGGCTGATAGGAGAATAGCACCATGGCCGTCGTACTCGCACCGTTCAGCAGGCCCGCGGTCTGGACCCCAAGGTAATCATCCCTCGTGAGGCGCAGAGATACCCATCAGAAATACCCTGATACCCTGGACTGGTAACAGGCACTCTCTTTTTGCTCGTCTATCTCAAATGGGGCTTTGGCATAGACTTCGTCATCGTCTGCGCGGCGCTGTCCATTCTGCTTGCTCTGGCCCTGATCGACCTGGAACACGGCCTTATCCTCAACCGGATTGTGTATCCAAGCCTCGTGGCCTTCCTCATCCTCTCGCCCTTCTGGTCAGAACTGGAATCCTCCCGGTCTTTTCTGGGAAATGAAGACATGTTGGCCTCGGCTCTTAACTCGTTAGTCGCTGGCCTCGGTGGCTTTCTGTTCTTCTTTTTCATCGCCTTGGCTTACCCGAGTGGTATGGGGGGTGGCGACGTGAAGCTGGCCGGTCTCATCGGGCTGATGGTCGGGCTCCCGGGCGTCATCGTTGCCCTGTGGGTCGCTGTGGTCTCGGGTGGTGTGGTGGCGGCGGCCCTGCTGCTGTCTGGTAAGAAGGGAAGGAAGGACGCGATTCCCTTCGGCCCTTTCCTGTCCATGGGCGCCATCGTCGCTCTACTGGCGGGAAGTAACATCGTCTCCGGCTACGAGGCTCTGGCGGACGATGTGGCGGCGGTGCTATGAACACCTCAAACGGCGTCTTGCAAGCCGCCGCCAAGACAATGAAGAGGCTGTCCGACGCCCTGCGCTCTGGAGGTCGCCCCTTGGCCGGTGTCGGGGAGCAGGATGCAGCTAGCACGGCCCAGGCAATGGAGTCTTACGTCGATACCATCTTCCGTGCCCTCGCCGCGTTCAGGTTCTTCTCCCTCAGCATGGGTGTCACCGCTAAAGCCCCTTAATGTACTACTGGTCGGATTTCGACTGGCTCCTCACGGTGAGGATACGATCCGCCTCTGCCCACGATCTGAGGGTGGAGGCGGTGTCAGCTCTCCTGGCCCTGGCGCTCATTCTCCCAACCACGTTCTCTGAGTTTGACGATAGGCGCCTGGCTCTCACCTGGGCCGCGATGCTCGGGGCTGTAATGTTCGCTCCTGATAGACGAGTAGGCCCTAAGCTCGTAATCCTGGTCATGCTTGGGTCCGCGCTGTTGGCGATCCCTGGTGCGTTCCTGTGGGGCTCTAACCATGTGTTTGAGACCGCCACCCTTGCGTACCTCACCGCGCCGCTGGTGCTGTTTTACGTCGCCTCCCCCTCAGTGAATGTGTCCCGCGTCCTTGCGTGGGTGTTTGGCTTCGTCCTGGTCAATGCGGCGGTGACGATCATTCAGGGCGCCGGGTTTGAGGAACACCGAGCTGCTGGGCTCATGTTCTCCCCCAACCTGTCAGCCGCGTTCCTCCTGATCGGTATTGTCGCGGCGTTCCACTGGAGGAAACCCTGGCTGGCCCTGCCCTTGATTATCGCCATTCTGTTCACCGGGTCCAGGTGGGCCTCAGGGGTGGCGGTCTTGGTCTCAGTGGGAATGGTGGTTGCTAGACAGGTGAGCTGGCCCGCGGTCCTGGTGGCCTGGCTTGCAGCTGGCCTGGTGGCCCTGCCCTCCCTGGACGTTATCAAGGGGAGCTATCGGTTGTTTGGAGGACCCGGGGACATCGCCGCCCGTCTGGAGGCGGACTTTGTGGAGCGCATGCCGACCATCAACACCCCTACCCTAGCGCCTCAGGGCTTTACCGATCTAACAGAGACCCCTCATAACGTCCCGTTCCGTATGGCGATTGAAACCGGGCTGGTCGCAGCTGCGCTGTGGACGATTCTTACCATGTGGGCGCTCTGGCGTGGTCCGAGGGGAACGTTGGCCTGGTGGGGCCTGCTGGTTGTGTTCCTACTGTCGATGATGGAATATTACACGTGGGTTGGGCCTATGGGAGCCTTTTGGTGGCTGTTCGTAGGTATCCGGGTGGGGGAGCTTGCAGGGGCGCCAGGGGAGAGGCGGTTGGCTCACCGGCTACTGTTACCGGGCTAGCTCTACCGAGGCTCCCGGCTCAATCTGAAACCTGGCCGCGTGGCCAGCGGTGATCTCCAGTAAGTATCGCGCCCCAGCTGGCGGCTTATACCTGATCGGCTCAACGCCGGGTGGAGCTGCTGGGGCGCCGTGGACCACCTCCAGCACCTCCCAGTCCCTTGAAATCCAGATCAGGTCCAGTGGGAAATTCATGCCCAGCATCCATGCCGGTTGGGGCCGCTGATCGAATACGAACAGCATCCCCCGATTCGGTTTGAGCGCTCCCCTACCACTAAGTCCCATGGCCCGCTCTCCTGGGCTGTCCACAATCTCCACATAGACCAGGTGATTGTTCACCACCAGCTCGGGCAGGGGCCTATAACACGCCATCGACGCAAGGCCGATTATGGGGAGGAGCGCGTGGACTATTCTCATGCGGGAACAGCCTCCACGTCCTTTTCGTCTAGCTTGATATGCTGGCAGTCCAGGCATATCCAGCCCATTGGGGAGTAGCCCTTACCCTCGGGGGCTCGGGTGTAGAGCCGTTTCATGGTCGCGTAATACCTGTGGCCAGGTACGCAATGATGTTTCGATATCCATTCTTAAGCGTCCAACCATCGGAGCCTTCAATAATCGAGGAGATCACTGCGTTGTATAGCTGGGCTACGCGGATTATGTGCTCCTCACGCAGGACAGTCCTTCTGGACTCATCCTCCCAGGAATCGACGGCACCCGCTATTTCGGCCACACGCTTTCGTGGCAACAGCGCGATACCCCGGTAATATTCGGAGGCGCGAGGATTCTGACGCAACAGAAGAGGATGTGCGAATACAAGTTTTGGGTCGATGTCGGATGACGTGACGTGTCTCCACGCCTCCTCGCTTATCATGAGGTCTGCCATAGGAAGAAAGCTCAATGCTCCCTCAAAGGTGGCGATGGACCTGCGCAACGCTAGATCAGTTCTCTGCCGGATTCTCTCCGCGATTACGGCGGAGCGCCTCTGGGCATCGTCCAGCTTAGCCATCTTCTCGTACCCACCGATAGACGCATTTGCGCAATTCTCTTCGTCCGAAGCGCCCCATCTGCTGACTGGAATTCCCCTTGCCGCGAGGCAGCGCCCAGATGTCCGTGCAAGTGAATCCATTTTGTTCGGCGTAGTCCGATAGAATCAGATCGACGGGCACCTCTTCACCATGGTATTGGACGTTGTCATTCACCATGATCACAGTACCACCAGGGCGTACAAGTCGGCCCAACTCTGCAATGACTACGGCCATTTCAAGGAAATACCCTTCGATGAGACGTATTACGTGCGGATTGCTAAGCTCCTTCGCTCGTGCTTTCAGGATAGCCAAGACCTCATGAATAGCACTTTGGTTCTTGTATAGACTTGTTGCCGTATCTAGGAGATCCGAGCCATCATATGCAGTCTTTAGGAGCTCCAGTTTGGGCTTGTTCTCGACCGTTGCAGACAGCATGCTCTGGCGGAGTGCAGAAAACGCTTCCTGATCAAAGCCAAGCCACGCGAGTTCGAGAGCGTAAGTCCTGGTGTAGTCGTACCGATTTGCGTATGGAGGAGATGTGATCACCATGTCAAAGGAGCCATTGGGCAGCAGACGGAGACGTTCCAAGCTGGAGCCGGTGATAAACTCAGGTACTCCCCTGCCGAACTCCTCTTTGAGGGGCTTTATGTCCTCCGACATTTCGGCGAGGCGAGTTTCGAGAGCGTTCAAAAGCGGCAAGATAGGGCCCTTGTGCATCCGAGCCCTTAGCTTGCGTCCCGATCGATAATCCCACCGAAGGTACTGCCCATCCTTGCGCGTGTAACTTATGGATTCGAGGACACTCATACAGGCCAGATTGAGCATGGAGCGAATGCCCGGATCGTCCACGGCACTGATGTACTCTCGGGCCCTGGCGAGCCCCCTTTCGGTTTCCGACGGGAAGGCGGACTCCGTGATGCGAACGTGTCGAAACGCGTGCCTGCCATCCGCTGCTTTACCTGATGCCACATGGTTGAGCAGGGATTCAGCGGCGACTCCAAATGCTTCCCGGCGCAACCCATTGGCAGCATGGGCGATTGCGTTGCCAGTCAATACTCCCACGGGAATTATCTCGATGCCAGTTGCCTTCAGGCCCCTGCCAGCCGCGATGAGCGGGGTGGTGCCAATACCGGAGAAAGGGTCAAGGACGGCACTCGGTTGGACCTCGTCCAACATTCGCTCCACAAGTTCCAGAGAGAACCCTTCCTTGTACTTTAGCCAGCGAAACCCCGGGACCTCTCGGTTTCCCTGGTACGAGACCACTCTGCGTGTCAAGTTTGAATCGACAGATAGTCTCTTCTCAAAACGCGTGTGCAGGGCCCGGCGTTCTTCAACGCTCCCACCGTTAGGAGATTCAATCGGCGTCCGGCATTGAATTCCTGTCATACCTTGAAACGCCTCTGCAGTTCCCGGAGGGGATAAGATGTCATGACTCCTGTCCTGAGGGAAACTCAAGAGGAAGTCGCCCTTGCCCACTGTCCTCTATGAATCTACGCAAGGCGTAGCGCACCACAAACGCCAGCGTCGTGCGTCTCGTCTGCCGTTGAAGGGTTCAATAAAATGAATGTGCAATAACAGTTTTCGGGGTCCGGGACAAACTCATGTACCGTTCGCCGGAGCATGTACCGATAACGCCGATCAGCGGAAAACTCGGCTGGCTCTCGGCTCCGGCCAATGTGGGCGATGATGTTCTTGAAGGGCATAAACAAAGGTTCCTTTATTCAGGGGTCCGCCACCGGGGTGCATTTATACCTCGTCGACGTGGCGTTTCACCCTCCCCCTTTTTTTGAGCCCTTTCCAGGCTTTGCACTAAAAGTCGGTGTTGATGCAAAAGTCCCTCGGTTGACGCAAAAGTCGGTGGACTCCATCGACCC
The DNA here is from genome assembly GCA_965249225.1 of Dehalococcoidia bacterium. Taxonomy (GTDB): domain Bacteria; phylum Chloroflexota; class Dehalococcoidia; order Lucifugimonadales; genus CBDFLT01. The sequence goes on from CBDFLT010000009.1 coordinate 750,164, forward strand.
TTTTGGCGGGAATCCCACTATCGGCTGAACGCATCTTTTACGGATTGCCAGTACGGGATTGCTTCGACCATCTTCTCCATGTACCTGTAATTTAGCCCGCCATCTTGGTCAACGGGCATGGCGAATTGAGTCTTGGCAAACCGGCGTTGGTAGCACTGTCGCCCGTAAGAGTATCTCCATTTGGCACTACTGAGCATTTGAGCCGCGAACATTAAAGAGGCTGGACTGAACCCGTTAAACTCCGGTTTGGGTGAACACATAACGACGTTGTCCGTAGCAATGAACGGGACGGGCTGGGCGAAGGCATCTCCGGTTACCGTCGAAACAGTGATTGTTCCAGATGTCCATTCCCGTGCCTCATCAGGCATGTCGTAAAGGCCCACAAACCCGTTATCTGTGCTTATCCGAGATATGGTCACGTAGTCGCCGGGGTCGAGGTCGGAGATAGAGTGGAAGTGTCCTCGCTCAAGGGTGAAAATCTCCTCCGCAACGAACTCACGCCAACCAGAGTCGGGAGAGAGGGGGGTAAACTCCGGGATGGACGGCTGATTGCCACCATAGGTTGCCCTGTCGATCTTGATCAAGTAAGCCAGCGTGTTGCGGATGCTGTTCTGTAATCCGGCTTGGACGACTTCGTCGGTGGGCTGAGGTTGTGTTAGATAGGCTTCGGGCACCAGTTCAATGTCGCTGTCGGTGAAGTCAATTGGGGTGGCCCGCTGGAGTTGATATGCCGTTTCCACTGGTAAAGCGGAATTGCGGATAAACGCCTTAACGATGTTGCGTATATCAGCCAAAGTATTTGTGGTTCTAGCATGGGGCAGCCGTTTCCCTTTCCGCTTGAGCAGTCCATCAGTCATTGCCCGTATCCACAGGACATTTTGGTCTCGGGGATGGGGGATTCCTTTACGGATGAACACGCCAACCGTGGTCACGCCGACTGGATAGAAAACATCGGGCGGGAAAGTCACCACACCTAACAGAGTATGCCCTGCCAGTAGAGAATGGCGCCGCCATGCTCGATAAGCGCCGGGCTTGACCATGACAGAGTAAGGCAAGACGGAAAACAAAATCCCACCCTGTTCCATCTGTGCGAGGGCTTGGTCGATGAAGTGGAATTCCTTTTCGTCGCTGCGTTGTAGGGCAAAGGGAGGGTTCATCATCACTTTCGTGACAGGGGTGACTCCAGAGGCCGCCGTAGCGTATTTGGCTGTGGGTACTCCCTCCTCCGAGGCAGCGGTCAGATGTCTGGCAAAGCAGTTCCCCTCTTGGATGTTGTTCTTGCCGTCACCTCGGAAAATCATGTTCACTACGGCTAAGGCCGCAACTCCATCATCCTGCTCAATACCGAACACCGAGTGTTGCTTGAATCGCTCCAACTGCGTCGGGCTAGCATTCTGCTTGACATAGTCGAAGGCGGCCACTAGGAATCCCCCGGTTCCGCAAGTTGGATCGTAGACAATATCGTTGACTTGAATGTCAAGAACATCCGCCGCCCATCGGGTCAAATGGCGCGGCGTCAAGACGATACCTAAATCCTGGGCCCAGCTCGCGTACTTGAGAAAGACCTCGTAGAACGCACCCAACCAGTCCGCTCCCGAATTCATGGCGGACCGGATGTTGAGGTTATTCAGTTCCTGAAGAGTATCGACCAACGCCTGACGTAGTTTTATGTGGTTGTCCGGTGTCGATGGAAGAGCGATGTTGATATAGTCCGCGAACTCCGACTTGCCTTGGTCCCGCAAGATGCTGTGAACTCTGGCGTTGATGTCCCGGATTAAAATGTCCGGGCGGGGCTCGTCAATGTTGGGGGCGGTATCACTAACTTGAGCGAGTAAAAGAGCGGCCATTACCCCCGCTCGCTGGTGGGGGTTGACTGCCCCCAGATGTAAAATCTCGTTGATATGCTCTGCCTTGGCAATGAATAGCTGTTCGTCGATTGCTGGATCAGCAATATCCGAGCGGCCCGTTCGCAGGATAGTTTGTAAAGCTTCTTGGCCAAGCAACCCAGTCGTAGGAATACCGTTTAATGTGACCGGGACAAATGCCGTCCCATCGAAGACCTTAGTCTGCACCAAAAACGAGTCGATGGGGTTACCGGCCACGCCAGAGATAAACAGGGCCTGATATGTCCCGTTCTCTTGGAATGTTTGTGCGTATTCCTCAGCTTCTTTTAGAGCCTGCTCTAATTCCTTATGGGCGGGCTTGGCCTCAAATATCCACAGGACTTTGCTGGTGACCTTGACGACGTTCTCAGGTACGCGGCCTTTCAGAGACTCGTTGATCGCCGGGTTGTGCAGAGCCTCGTGTTGCGTCCACACTTGGCCAGCATCAGCCCGTTCCGGGTTGCGCACGTCCCAGCCCAACAGCCTCAGTTCGTCCTTGATAAACTGATAGGCGTGAACCTCGCTGTCTGTGGCCTTTCTGCGTGGCATTACTAGTGCCCCACACTGGATTGGTACCGTCGTTTCTTGGGGACTCTTTTCTGTTGGAGCAACCGGTCTAGGTGCTCTAGGGTCGATTTCCGGTTCGCTGGTGTCCGGTCGCCGGCGTTCCACTTCTCAACGGCGTTCTTGGTGACCCCCAGTTCGTCCGCTATCGCCGCCCAAGTCCAGCCTTTGTCCCGAAGGTTCGCAAGGCACGTCTGAACTTCGTTCATGGTGGCACAGTACCATACGATGTATATTGCCGTCAAACTCTTGACAATGATATACAATGTATGGTATTGTAAATACAGATAGGAACAATTAGCAGAGGCAGGAAGATGAACGGGCAACAGACACAGACCATTACCGCTCTCGGCCCCAACGACCCCGACGACGGCCCCGCCGGACGGCAGCAACGCGGCATGGCGATAGCGGCCCTGGCGCGGGTCGAAAAGAACAAGCTGGGCTACAAGGTCCCTTCGCAGTCCGGCAACGGCTCCTATGTCGTCAACGTGGACGGCGACCCCTTCTGCTCCTGCCCTGACTTCGAGAAACGTCAACAGCCCTGCAAGCACGTCTACGCCGTGGAACTCATCATTCAGCGAGAGGAGCGGCCCGATGGCGTCACCATTGAGACCAAGACCATGCGGGTGACCTACGGCCAGGACTGGCACGCTTACAACGCGGCCCAAACCCACGAACAGGAACTCTTCGGCCAACTGTTGCGGGAACTGTGCGATGCCATTCCCCAACCGCCGCAAAAGATGGGTCGCCCCCGGCTGCTTCTGTCGGATATGGTGTTTGCGGCTGGCACGAAAGTCTACTCCACCATGTCCGGGCGTCGAGCCATGACCGACGTTCGCAACGCCCGAGCCAGTGGGCAACTGGATAAAACTCCCTCTTTCACCAGCATCTTCCGCTATTTGGAAAAACCGGAGCTTGCCCCGTTGCTCAGGTCCCTGATTGAACAGAGCGCATTGCCGCTCAAGGGAGTGGAGTCCGATTTTGCGGCTGATTCCAGTGGCTTCTCCACGTCGGTCTATGACCGATGGTTCGACCACAAGTGGGGCAAAGAGAAGAAGGAGGCCCGCTGGATTAAGGCTCACATCATGTGCGGCGTAAAGACCAACATCGTCACGGCGGTGGAAGTGACCGAAACGGCGGCCCACGATTCCCCGTTCTTTGCTCCCTTCGTGAAAACCACCGCAAGGAACTTCGACGTGCAGGAAGTGTCGGCGGACAAGGCGTATCTGAGCCGGAACAACCTCCGCGCGGTCGAGACTGTCGGCGGACTGGCTTACATACCGTTCAAGTCCAACTCCCTGCCGTACCCCCGCGACGGGCAAAACAGGGACCCTCTTTGGGAGAGGGCTTATCACTTCTACCAGTTTCATCGGGCCGAGTTCCTGGACTACTATCACAAGCGGTCGAACGTGGAGACCACCTTCTCGATGGTCAAGGCCAAGTTCGGAGCATCGGTCCGCGCCAAGACGCCGGTTGCCCAGGTCAACGAGGTACTGGTGAAAATTCTGTGCCATAATATCGTCGTGCTGATTCAGTCGATGTTCGAGTTGGGCATCATCCCCGTGTTCTGGGAACAGGGACTTTTGAAACAAAATGGGCCGCTGTTCCAAAAGTCAGTCTAAATCAGGACTTTTGGTGCAAAGCCGGACCGCCCCGATGATCCGTATCAAGCAACCCTCCTGTACCCCGCTGTCCGGCGTTTCCGCTTGTCCTTTGAGCCCTGGGGCCTCCCAAGCCTGTGGCCTGCCCGCTTTCGGCGTTCTAGGCCCGCCTTGGTGCGGTCTCCCCGCTGTTTGCTTTCAAACTCTGCCGCCCACCCCAGGACCGCGATCAAAAGGTCCCGGTGCATCCCGTCCTGCTCGAGCCAGGTTTCCTGAATAGATACGATGGTGACCCCGAGATCGTCCAGCTTTTTGACGATCCCACAGATGGCCCCCACGCCTTGCCTCGAGAGCCGGTCCAGGGACCAGATAATGAGTGTCTTAAAGCGGTTGGCCCTGGCGTCTTTGTAGACCTGGCCCAGCGCCTTGTTGTGATCACCCCGGTAGGCGCTGGCGCCGACGTCGTAAATCTTGACCACGTCGAGCTGGCGGACCAGGGCGGCGTGTTCTAATGGCTCGAGCTGGTTGTCTGTGGTCTGCTTGCTCGGGTCCGAGACCCTGAGCCAGAGAGCTGCTTTCATGCTGCCCACCACAACCTCCCCCACTCGCGCCAGAGGTGTATCCTGTGGCGCTGTGGACACTCACAGACCGTTCCTTGGCGCCGCTGGGTCTGGGTGTCCAGGTTCGAGCTGTAGCCCTCGGCCAGCGCCATGCGTAACCCACAGTAAGGACACTCTGGAGCTGGGGAGGGCGCCCGCCGCTTTGCGAGCCTTGAGCCCCCGTTTTCGTAGACCTTCACGGCCTCATACTCATAGCGGACCGTAATCCGCCCATTGTGGGGAGGGTGTGCGCCCTGTAGCCAGGCGATCTCCTCCACTGGCTTAGGCGCCCAGGGGTGATCGTTGTAAAGGTTCCCGTACTCCACCCAGCCGCATTGGACGCAGTAGGGCTCCTGGAGCTGGGCTTGGTCCACGTCACCCTGGCACCGGGGGCATCGTTTGAGTAAAATCATTCACCTACCCCGTAAATTGTAATTACGATCCGATGTTCCCATGCCCACACGCGGCTCACCGCGCTCCGGGTGATCTGATCCTCGCCAGCGTAGGCTATCCCCCGCAAGGCGTTATGGATTGCTGTCTCGATGGTGGCTACGGTTTGCCCTCCTGTGGCGGGCTTGCCTCCCATTCCTCCACGCTGTTGGTTTGTCCACTCCTCTGGCATCTCCCGAAAGATGATGGTTTCCATTCCCACCGCGCCCTCCACCGGGCGCACCTGCGCGGCCAGGGCGTAATCTGATACCCACCTCTGGAAGCCGTCAAGGTCTAGGCTGGCGGTGGGAGAGGGGACGGTGAAAGTCCAGACTGGCCTTGTTACCTTGCTCACGTACTCAGCTCTCCCGTCGGACCACAAGTTTGACCCCGAGCCCGTCACGGACCAGCTCAAAGGGGCCGTTGAAATCGGTGTACTTATCAAGGTAGCGCTTCGCTGTGGCGGGGCTACACCCTACCGCGAGGGCTCCTGCGTTAATGGCTGTCCTGGCTGATATGTGTGGATGGTCCATTAAGTGGGCGTCCATCCACCTCACCCACTCTGGCTCGTACCAGCTGTTTGCTCTCATTTCGGGACTGCCATCTTGGTAGCCTAGCGCCTCTTTCAGCACAGCCCCGTCTGTCCCGTTCTGTTCGTGTGGTTTCACACACACACACAAGGCACTTGGGCCACCATTTTGACTGGCGTTAGGCCCTGTGGTTCGGGATAAAGGCCATGTCGCCGGGGGGGTGTTTTCCGGCGACATGGGTCCTGTGCGCTTATTCTCACTCCCGTTTAAGCTGGTGGATTCGGGATAAAGGCCATGTCGCCGGGGGGGGTGTTTTCGGCGGCTCATTTGGCCCTTTTCGTATCTGGAGGGTGTGCCGCCGAAAGTTGTTTGAATCGGCGACGTTGCAGGACTTACAGAGGAGCCTAAGATTAGTGAGGGAGTGGTTGGTCGGATCGTGGTCTTTGTGGTCAATCTCAAGGTTGGTCTTAGGCGGTTTTCGGCCACATTTCTGACACCGTTCCCCGTCCCGGTTGACGAGCGAGGCATAGGCCAATCTGCGACCGGCGGTGGTGAATCGGTTAGGCATGATTCTGCCCTAGCGCCTCTTTCAGCACAGCCCCGTCTGTCCCGTTCTGTTCGTGTGGTTTCACACACACACACAAGGCACTTGGGCCACCATTTTGACTGGCGTTAGGCCCTGCACCATCGGCGTAAAGGGCATGTCGCCGGGAGGGGTTTTTCGGCGTACCGTTCGGCGGCGGCGTTTGCAGCTTTATTAATTGGCGATAGCGGTTGGAATCGGTGACGTTGCAGGACTTACAGAGGAGCCTCAGATTGGTGAGGCAGTGGTTAGTCGGATCGTGGTTCTTGTGGTCGATCTCCAGGGGCTTCTTTTTTGTTGGCTTCCGACCACATTTCTGGCACCGTTCCCCGTCCTGGTTGATGAGAGCGGCATAGGTGCGTCTGCGTCCGGCGGTGGTGAATCGGTTAGGCATGATTCTGCCCTAGCGCCAGCCCGGTGATGTCTAGCAGGTTCGGGGTGCGGCCCTCATGCTTGCAGTGTTCGCAGAGGATGTCGCTTAACAAGCGGGCCAGGGCCACAACCGTAATGGGGAGGACGACTTTCTTGCAGGTCTCAACTGGGCGGTCGCAGCTCATGCAGCTGGCCGCAACTATGAGGTGTCCGAGGCAACTCAAAACAAAATCTCCATCGTAGGTTCTTAAACCCCTCCCCTAAGCGTCATCACAGCACCAATGGAGTGCCGCATCTTACGGAGACGCCCGTCCCTCATCAGGTATGGTCCGAGGAACCACAGGAACACCCCGAATGGCACGGCCGAGAAGAGGAAACTGATTATGAAAAACATGGCACTCTCGTAGGTAGGGAAGTCCGTGGAGTCGATCATTAGAGCCATCAAAGTAAATATTGAGGCGAAGACTATGATGGACACAGACTCAATCCAGAGAAACAGCAGGAGGTCCCAAAGATGCCCTAGCAGAGTGGCTGGAAGGCTCGCTTCGGCGCGGTGTGTGGTGTCGGTCAAAACAAAACCCCCGTCGGTGTGACGGGGGCAGATTAATCCCTATATTGGGCCTATGTCAAGTGTTTATAGTCTAATTTTTCAAGTCTTCGGGCTTTTGGGCCTACCGATTCGAGGAGGATTATGAATCACATCCGCTACATCACTCCGGTCCACCAAAATCTTACCGCCGCCAGGGGCGTGGAAGCGTTCACGGCCTCTCACTCTCAGATGGCCGCGCCTAATCCATTCGTGCAGCCGGGTGGAGGGGATGCTGAAAAGTTTCGCAGCTTCCCTCAGCGTGATTAAGCCTCTCGGAGTTTCCACTTTTTCAAGTTTTCTGGGTCGCCAGGTTTTAGGAGGCTTTTCGGACAGCTGCGCTACGTTCTGCTCGTCAACCAAAATCTTACCGCCGCCAGGGGCGTGGAAGCGTTCACGGCCCTTTATGAGTAGGTGGCCTCGTTTCACCCAAGTTTGCAAGGTTCCAAGCACCAGTCCGTACTTTTCCGCTGCGTCGCGCAGGCTAATAAGGTTTCGCTCTTGGGTCTTCGGGCTTTTGGGCCTACCGATTCGAGGAAGATTATGAATCACATCCGCTACATCGTTCCGGGCTACCAAAATCTTACCGCCGCCAGGGGCGTGGAAGCGTTCACGGCCTCTCACTCTCAGATGGCCGCGCTGAATCCATTCGTACAGCCGGGTGGAGGGGATGCTGAAAAGTTTCGCAGCTTCCCTCAGCGTGATTAAGCCTCTCGGAGTTTCCACTTTTTCAAGTTTTCTGGGTCGCCCGGTTTTAGGTCTGCCGGGCCGCGGTGGGTTGCCGAGTACCTTCGCAACATCGTTCCGGGCTACCAAAATCGTGCCACCGCCACGGGCATGAAAGCGTTCACGGCCTCTCACTCTCAGATGGCCGCGCCGAATCCATTCGTACAGCCGGGTGGAGGGGATGCTGAAAAGGCTAGTAGCTTCCCTCAGCGTGATTAAGCCTCTCGGAGTTTCCAATGTGACCCCAACCACAGCGCTAACTGTTTCCTCGCTCAGCCCCGCATCCCGCATCATGGTAGCAAGGACGGCGTTGCCGTTGGCCTTGTTCGTGTCTGTTCGGCCTTCTGATTTTACCATGTCACTTTAGCCCCGCTTGTATCTCTTCTAAGCGCTTCTCAACCTTCACGAGGTGCTGTTGAATCTGGGCGACATCGGCACCCACCCGGGCAATGCTCTCCAAGGCGTCAGCTGTTCGGGATGCATTGTGTAGGACGAAATGGGCGATTGCTCCGGCGGCAGCGTAGGTATCGCCCTTGGCGGTCTCCGAAAGCTCTAGTGCTTGGTCGGATTTCTTCATATATATGTCTGCCATTTCTGCGAATAGCACGCTTGCCTCTCCCCACTGCACCTCCTTCTCTGCCAGCAATTCACGGATTCGGCTAGTTTTCTCTTGCCGCTCCCTTGCAGGGGTTGGGAATCCTAGGAATTCCTGTTTATCGTCCGCCATTACTCACCTCGTACTCTTAGCGTCTAAGTCTCGGGCAGCGGTACTGGGTCAAGGCCGCCGCATCTATCCTCTAAGCGGCGGATGAACGAACCAGATACCAGCCCGTCGCTAAAGACAATTGCTTCATAATCGTTCTCGGGAAACGTGAAGACCCACGTATCGGCGGATCGTCGCCCCTGCGCGCTTACAGCATGGGCTGAGGGATGGACTCTAGAATTTGAACTGTAGTCACCGCACAACGCGACCGTATCACGCTCTAGGAATGCCCTGGCGCGCTCCTCCGAAAACTGCGGCGTATCTGACAATTCATCGCAAGCCAGAAATGCTACTGCGATTACTGGGATGGCTAGGAGCGCCGTTGCGAATCCCATATCTCCAACTCTTTATTTGCTGGCGACCCCGACCGGATTCGAACCGGTGATCTCTGCCTTGACAGGGCAGTGTGTTAAACCACTACACCACGGGGCCGCATCAAGAAGGTGACTTTCCTCTTGAATTGTAGACCGGCGCCGCTCTTGCGGTCAACGACTCGTCTGAGCATCTATTTGAGTATCCCAACGCCCCACACGCTTCGCACAAGTCGGAACGAGCTCAACGAGGCAACCTCGTCCTTTGGCGCGGAGCACGGATACACGGTGGACACTGCGGAGAGGGGGACAATATCCGCTGAGATCAGCGGTCGTGCAGCCGAGGGGTGCGGTCTCGCTATTCGGTGACGCCCGCCTCGACCAGCGCCGCATCCAACTTGGCGGGACTGTATCCCACAACGCGCTGGTCGCCTATCACTGCGATGGGAGTTGTGCGGTAGCCCATTTCGATCAACGCTTTACGGCCGTCGAGGTCTGTAGAGATGTTGCGTTCGGTGAAGGCGACGCCCTTTCGTGAAAGATACACTTTCACCATGTGACACGGCCCTCAACCGTTTGAGGTATATACCGTTATGTCTTTACTCACTGGTTTACACGCGTTTGCCGGAGTAGTTACGATCTTGAACCGGCCCGCTTGCCCGCTCCCTTCTTACGTTTAAGATTGTGCTCGCGCTTGCCACCGGTGTTATCGAACAGCCCCTCGCCGGGAGCCACCACCTCATCGATGGTCTGGCTGGCCTCCTCGCCGGCCTCGTACTTGCGAAGAAACTCTTCGCTCACGAAGAACATTCAAATACAGAACCCGTCACGCTCGATGTCTTCGTGATGCCTCTCGCAGGGGCAGATCTTTTTGCGATCCTCCACGGGATCGCCGCTTAGCGGCATTCAAGGACAGTAGCGATAGCCGTCCGCACGCTCGTTCTCGGCGAGACCCTCCTGAACGATCCTGACGACCTCGGCGTCCGGGAAAAATTCATACGGCCCGCGCTGGACATACTTGTCCGAGAACTGTATGGCCCTTTCGAGGGCTTCTTCCTCCGTCAACTCGCGCGCCATGCCGTCTCTCCTCAGCCTCCGTTAATCACTGATTTGCCAGAGGTCCCACGCGCATCGACCTGTGTGCCTCACAGGACATATCATGGAATGACTGGGCCTTACCTTCTAATCTGCTTACCAGCTCGGGAAGGGCCTGGCGGACTTCGGCCGCCGTCTTTTCCCGGGCAACCTCCACACTCAGAAGCGCCGCGGTGCCGCAGTCGCAGCGGGCGGAGAAAAAGACCTTTCGGAATCCCGGATTGGCCGAGAGGTCCATCCCAAATCCCTTGAGAGGGGTCAGTCCAACGCTCTCAGGCACAGCCTCGGCTATCATCGCCCGAAGGCCCTGGTCGGAGGGTACATCGTCCCGCGCCACACGCGCCTTGGTGTTGTCACCAGAGTTGTCGCCGTTTGAGATTCTCTTTGAGCGGGTCGCCCTTGATCCCATGCGGCCCGAGCTTCCTTATTTGTTTTCCGGTTGAATGAGTGGTGGGCGGTAATGGATTTGAACCAATGACCTCTGCGATGTCAACGCAGCGCTCTAAACCACTGAGCTAACCGCCCCCGTGCCTTCGCCCTAGCGCATGAGGCTCTCGCTCATCGGAGATCCAGTTTAGCAAGGGCGTGAAGGGAGGGTCAAGGATATCGGACGGACCGTTACCCCATTTCGAAACGGCTTTCAAGGCTATTCCGCAAGGGTCGCGGACTAGCGTGTGGCTCCTATCCCTAGGTCGTGGGCACTTCCTCCATCGCACCTTCCACGTCCAGTGGCACCACCGGTTCGGGTGTGTCCGTTGGAAATGCCGCCGGCTCAGGATCAGGCTCGAGCTCGTTTATACCAAGCCGCTCCCGACCTTCCTTGGTAAGGTCAAACCGAGCGGGTATGAGCCTTCCGATGATGACGTTCTCCTTGAGGCCGCGCAAGTTGTCGACATCGCCGCTGATGGCTGCCTCGGTGAGGACCCGTGTGGTCTCCTGGAAAGATGCCGCAGCAAGGAAGCTATCCATGCTGAGAGAAGCCCTGGTGATTCCGAGTAACACAGGGCTTGCGGTGGCGGGTTCCCCGCCCTCGGCCAAAACGCTGGAGTTGATCTCCTCATAATGTTGACGGTCCACCAGCTCCCCGGGAAGCAAGTTGGTGTCCCCTGGCGCGTCTATCCGCACCTTTCGCAGCATCTGAGCGATGATGACCTCGATGTGCTTGTTGTGGATCGACACACCTTGGGAGCGATAGACCTTCTGGACCTCATTGATGAGGTAGGCCTGAACGACCTCACGGCCCTGTATTCTCAGAATCTGCTGCGGGCTCTTAGGCCCTGCGGAGAGAGCCTCACCAGCCGTTACCCGCTCACCGTCATTGACTATGATGTGCGCTGCTGCAGGGATTAAGTACTCTCTTTGCTCCTCATCGGTCCAGGAAATCGTCAGGGTGCCTTTATCAAGATGTACGGTGCCCGACACCCGGGCGATAATATCCACAGATTGCAGTGAAGTGGGCTCTTCCTTGGTCTTCTTAGACTTGGCCGACTTGGTTTTGGCTTTGGTTTTGGCTTTGGCTTTCTTGGCCTCCGCCAACTTGGTGCCGATTGCCACCGCCTGGCCTTCCTTGACCGTCGGTTTATAACCAGCGGGCAGTGTATATTCGTCGGTGTAGTCTTCCCGGCTGACCACTGTGAGCGTGCGTCCTTCCGGCTCTTCACTGACTTCTACTGCTCCATCGATCTCCGAAAGCACGGCCTCGCCCTTGGGAGCCCTGGCCTCGAACAACTCTTCCACCCTGGGGAGACCGCTGGTGATGTCGACCCCTGCTACACCGCCCGTGTGGAAAGTACGCATCGTGAGCTGCGTTCCCGGTTCTCCGATACTCTGGGCCGCGATTATCCCCACAGCCTCGCCATGTATCACCTGTGTCAGAGTGGCTAGTGAGATGCCGTAGCACATTTTGCACACCCCGCGGAGCGCCTCGCAGACCAGAGGGGAGCGGACCATCACGGATGTCACTTTAGCGGCTCTGATTTTCTGGACAACCTCGTTGGTGATCTCTTCGCCGCGGTCAACCAAAATCTCGCCCGTGTCAGGGTCGGCGACCGGCGCCGCCAGGAATCGACACTTAACCTGCTCCTCGAATGGGGTCCTCAGCGACTCCTCATGGGCATCTTCAACCCACAGTCCGCCGACGGTACCGCAATCCTCCGCTACCACTGTGATCTCCTGGGCCACATCGATCAGGCGACGGGTCAAGTAGCCGCTGTCGGCCGTTCTGAGCGCCGTATCAGCCAGACCTTTGCGAGCCCCGTGGGTAGATATAAAGTACTCCAGCACACTGAGTCCCTCGCGGAAGCTAGACTTGATAGGCCGGTCGATTATGCGCCCTTTGGGGTCGGACATTAGGCCACGCATACCCGCCATCTGCTTGATCTGGGCGATGTTTCCTTTGGCCCCTGAAGTGGCCATCAGATAGATGCCACCGTAGTCGCCCAGGTTTGATTCGATGACCCGAGACATCCTGTCGTTGGCTTCCGTCCAGGCATCGACGGAGGCCTTATAGCGTTCATCCTCGGTTATTAGGCCGTCCAAGTACTGTTGCTGCAGCTGGTTAACCTTGCGCTCCGCCTTTTCGACGATTCCCTTTTTCTCCGGTGAGACCTCGATGTCGTTGATTGCAATGGTAATCCCGGACTTGGAGGCGTAGTGGAACCCAAGATTTTTGATGGCGTCCAGGACCTCGACGGTCCGCTCGTTGCCAAGCCGGCGGAAGCACTCTGCCGTTAAGTCTTTCAGCGCCGTTTTGTTCATCTCCTGGTTGCGGAACCCTAGCTCGGGAGGTAGCACCTCGTTGAACAAGATGCGGCCAACGGTGGTATCTAGAAGCTCTGTGTCATCACCGTGGCCATTGGAGGGCGAGGACTGCCGCACTTTGATGGGCTCCCGCAGGCCGATATGTCTCAGTTCGTAGGCAAGTCGGGCGTCCTCGAATCCGGCGAACGTTCGAACGTCACCCTCAGGTGTCGGCCTTGCTATGGTCATGTAGTAACAGCCCAAGACCATGTCAAGGGTGGGGGCTACGATGGGATCTCCAGAGCTGGGGGACAGCATGTTATAGACGCTCATCATGAGACTTCGCGCCTCCTGCACGGCTTCCCTGGAGAGCGGGATGTGGACTGCCATCTGGTCGCCGTCGAAGTCGGCGTTAAACGCCGTACAAACCAACGGGTGTACCTGGATGGCACTGCCCTCTATTAGTATCGGTTGGAACGCCTGGATGCCCAACCTGTGGAGAGTCGGCGCCCGATTTAGGAGGACCGGTCGGCCTTTGACCACCTCCTCCAGAATATCCCATACCTCTGGCTTAGCCCTCTCAGCCAGTCGCTTAGCGCTCTTGATGTTGTGGGCATATCCCTTCATGACCAACCGGTTCATAACGAAGGGTTTGAACAGCTCCAGGGCCATTCGCCGAGGCAGGCCGCACTGGTGGAGCATCAGATCAGGCCCCACGATGATCACGGAGCGGCCACTGTAGTCCACCCTCTTGCCCAGAAGGTTCTGGCGGAAACGGCCCTGCTTACCCCGCAACAGATCTGACAGGGACTTTAGCTTGTGGTTGTGACTGCCTGAAACGGCCCGCCCGCGCCGGCCGTTGTCGATAAGTGCGTCAACCGCCTCTTGCAACATGCGCTTTTCGTTGCGAACGATGATCTCAGGCGCTTGAAGCTCAATCAGCCTCTTGAGGCGGTTGTTGCGGTTGATGACTCTCCGATACAGGTCGTTCAGGTCGCTGGTAGCGAACCTGCCGCCATCAAGCTGTACCATAGGCCTAAGCTCAGGGGGCAGAACCGGCAAGATGGTCAGGACCATCCAATCAGGCTTGTTCCCGCTCTTCCGGGTAGCCTCGATTACACGCAGGGTCTTGATGGCCTTCTTGCGACGCTGGCCGGTGGTGGACCTCACGTCCTCCTGAAGAATTTCCCGGTACTCTTCTAAGTCCTTATTTTTGAGGACCTCCAGCACGGCCTCGGCACCCATGCCCGCGCTGAATATCTCTGCGTGGTGTTCCTTAAGCGCCCTATAGCGACTCTCGGTCAAGAGCTGACCAACGCGCAGGCCCTCCAGCGCCTCGATCTGGGCTATGGTGTCTCTTTCCCATGCGGCCTTGTCGTGCTCGGGCTGGTCCTCTTCCTCGCCCGTCTCATCCCGATCGTCGTCCTGGGATTTCTCGGCGGACTGTTTTGCCGTCTTGTCCTCGTCCTTTTCGGACTCGTCGTCCACCTCATCGGCGCTCTTGGCTATCTCCCCTTCTCCCTCCTCCGACCCCTGGGCGCTGTCTTCCAGCTGTCGCTGAAGGCGCTCGATGACGGCCAACCGAAGGGTATCGTCGATCTCCGTCACCAGATACTGAGCGAAGTACAGGACCCGCTCCAAGTTTCTGGGCGACAGGTCGAGCAGCAGCCCAAGCCGGCTGGGGGTGCCCTTGGAGAACCATATGTGCGCCACGGGCGCGGCCAGGGTTATGTGGCCCATCCGTTCGCGCCGGACCTTGGAGCGCGCTACCTCCACACCGCACCGGTCACAGATGACGCCCTTGTAGCGGATCTTCTTATACTTACCGCAGTAACACTCCCAATCCTTAGTGGGGCCAAAAATGCGCTCGCAGAACAGTCCATCCTTCTCTGGGCGTAGCGTGCGGTAGTTAATTGTCTCCGGTTTGGTGACCTCGCCGTAAGACCATATTTTGATCTGCTCTGGAGAGGCCAGGGAGATGCGGATTGCATTAAAGTCGTTGCCGGCCTGGACCATATATGTTGACTCCTTCGCGCTTTCCCTCGGTACTCGATTACTCAGAATCTGGTATCTACGATCCGAGCCCTATAATCCGAACCCCGCAGACACCGCGCCACCGATAGACGCAGAGAATTTACCCGCCAAGGGGGTCTTTGCAGAATTTCGGTGCCCGGAGCGCGGGCACAACACGCGTAGATACCAGGGACTCAACCTCCGGCCGACCTCAGAACAACCTAGTCGTCGTTGCTGGCCGCTTCCGATGCCGGAAGCCTCTGTTCGGAATCGTCCTTCTCGTCGCCGTGGGGCGTCTTCTCCGCAACGGACTCTTCGTCCGATTCACCGGAGGCGGAGGCCGTAATGGGAACTTCACCATCACGCTCGTCGTCCTCCAGTATCTCAAGACTGGGCATATTCTCCATTTGAGGTTCATCATCCACGATGTCGTCCACTGGCGGCTTGGACAAGGCCAACTGGTCCGGCTGCTCACGCAGGAGTTCCACGGATAGGCCGAGACTCTGCAACTCTTTCAGCAGGACGTGGAACGACTCGGGCACGCCTGGCTGGATGACGTCATCTCCCTTGACGATCGCCTCGTAGGTCTTCACTCGACCCACGACATCGTCGGATTTGACTGTGAGCATCTCTTGGAGGTTATGGGCGGCGCTGTACGCCTCCATGGCCCATACCTCCATCTCACCGAAGCGCTGGCCACCGAACTGAGACTTACCACCAAGCGGCTGTTGTGTGATCAGCGAATAGGGCCCTGTCGAGCGAGCATGGATCTTGTCCTCTACAAGGTGAATAAGCTTCATCATGTAGATATAGCCCACGGTTATGGGCTGATCGAAAGGCTCGCCGGTCCGTCCGTCGCGAAGGATAGCCTTCCCTAGAATGGGCGCGGCCACCTGCTCCTCCCGATTAAGCCGAAGGGCTTCGCGGTGCATGTCCTCAAGGCTCATGCCGGAGATGTCCTGCCCGGCTTCCTCCCTCAACCAAATCTCGAGGCAGGCCTTGCGGGCCTCGTCGGGATATCTGTCGGCGAAGACTTTGTCAAAGTCAAAACCCCTCTCCTTAAGCCACCCACGGGTGATCTCGAGGTGGATTCGGGACATCCGATCGCCGTCGAGAGGCCTGCGGTCAACGGCACCAGATTTTTCAATGATCCAGGACTGGGAGAGGGCAGCCTCGATGGCCTGGTCCGGCGCACCGTCGAACACGGGTGAAATCGCCCTGAAGCCCATCTCATGAGCAGCCCAACCCAGATGGGTTTCCAGCACCTGCCCCAGGTTCATACGAGACGGCACCCCTATGGGGTTCAATATTAGGTCGACGGGGGTCCCGTCGGGCAGGAAGGGCATGTCCTCCACAGGGGGTATCCGGGAGATCACGCCCTTGTTCCCGTGGCGCCCAGCCATCTTATCTCCCTCGGAGACTTTGCGAGTCTGGGCCACCCAAAGGCGTACCAGCTTGTTGACACCGGGGGCGAGCTCGTCGTTGTTTGCCCGGCTCAGGACCTTGACGTCAATTACCGTGCCCCGTTGTCCATGTGGGACGCGGAGCGAGGTGTCCTTAACGTCCCGGGCCTTTTCGCCGAAGATAGCGCGCAGCAGTTTTTCCTCGGCGCTGAGCTCCGTCTCACCCTTAGGCGTGATCTTGCCTACCAGGATGTCGCCCGGGTCGATCTCGGCGCCTATTCGGATTATGCCGTCTTCGTCCAGGTTGCGGAGACTCTCTTCTCCCACGTTGGGTATGTCCCGCGTAATCTCTTCGGGGCCGAGCTTGGTATCCCTCGCCTCCAGCTCATGTTTCTCGATATGTATGGAGGTGAACTTATCCTCCTTGACCAGCCGCTGACTGATAATTATGGCGTCCTCGAAGTTGTAGCCCTCCCAACTCATGAAGGCCACGAGGACGTTCTGACCCAGGGCGAGCTCGCCCTGGGCGGTGGAGGAGCTGTCGGCCAAGATCTGCCCCGCCACGACTTGGTCACCCTTGGAGATGATGGGCCTTTGGTTGATGCATGTGCCCTGGTTGCTCCTGAGGAACTTCTTCAGCGAAGATACCTTCTCTTCTCCATCGGCTTCCGTGACGACGATCTGCTCTCCTGTAACCTGGGTGACGATTCCATCAGCCTGAGACAGCACCACCTGGCCGCTGTCACTCGCCACTCGTCCCTCCATGCCTGTGCCCACTAGTGGAGGCTGAGGCTTGAGAAGCGGCACCGCCTGACGCTGCATGTTGGAGCCCATAAGAGCCCGGTTGGCGTCGTCGTGCTCAAGGAATGGGATGAGGGAGGTCGACACGCTGACCAGTTGCATGGGGGAAACATCGGTGTAGTCCACATTTTCGGGGGGCTCCATGAAAACCCCTTCACCAAAGCGCGTTTCGACCCTACTGTCTACGAACTGGCCCAGCTTATCAAGCGACGAGTTGGACTGAGCAACATGGACCGTTTCCTCCTCATCGGCGGACAGATACACGATGTCGTCGGGGCCCGATGATACGAAGGGTTTTACTGAAATCTTCTGCTTTTTAAGCTCTGCAATTTTCTCAATTACCGCCTTGGATACCACGGCGCCCGCCTTCAAAATGGTCTTGCCTTTCGAGTCAACCACCGCTCCCCTCACCCTGCGGCCTAGCAGGTTTGAGTCCGTGTTAAGAACATCCTTATAGACTCTCCTATAAGGAGTCTCGATGAACCCGAACTCGTCGGTCCTGGCGTATGTGGCCAGCGAGCCAAGAAGGCCGATGTTGGGGCCCTCAGGGGTCTCGATTGGGCAAATTCGGCCGTAGTGAGAGTGGTGGACATCGCGGACATCGAAACCGGCTCGTTCCCTGGACAAGCCACCAGGGCCAAGGGCCGACAGACGGCGCTTATGCGTCAGCTCCGCCAGCGGGTTAGTCTGGTCCATAAACTGAGATAGCTGGGAGCCCCCAAAAAACTCCTTCACGGCCGCAACCACCGGACGGATGTTTACGAGTGCGGCGGGTGTGGTCGTAGCCGGGTCCATCTGCGTGGTCATACGTTCCTTGATGACCCGCTCCATGCGAAGCAGTCCGACCCTAATCTGGTTCTGGATTAGCTCGCCCACGGCGCGGACGCGGCGATTGCCCAGATGGTCGATGTCGTCGGGCCCCATCGCACCGTTGTTGATCTGGATCATCACCCTCAGCAGGGCGATGATATCCTCCTTAGACAACGTGCGGTTATCTAAGTCGGAGGCCCTGTTCAGCCGTCGGTTGAGCTTGTGGCGACCCACGCGCCCCAGGTCGTACCGTCTGGGGTTGAAAAACAGGTTTTGCAGGAGGTTCTTGGCGTTTTCCTGAGTAGGAGGCTCACCTGGACGTAGCCGACGGTAGAACTCCAGGAGCGCCTCCTCGTGGTCGGCCACCCCTGTATCCTTCTCGATCGTGGTCTTGATGAACTGATGATCCGGGTTACGATCCACGTCTGCAAAAAGCTCTAGAATATCCTCGTCGGTGGAATAGCCCATGGCGCGAAGGAGCATGCTGACAGGCGTCTTGCGCTTGCGGTCAACCTTAACCGAGAGCACGTCCCGGTTACTGGTCTCGAACTCCATCCAGGCCCCACGGTAAGGAATGAGCTTGGCGGAGGCGAGAATCCTGCCTGTATTAGGGTCTGTATTGACGGAGAAATATACGCCGGGGGACCTTACAAGCTGGCTGACCACCACCCTCTCGGCACCGTTAAGGATGAACGTACCGGTGGAGGTCATCCTGGGGATGTCGCCGATGAAGAGGGTCTGCTCTTTGACCTCTCCTTGGCTCGGCCCTCGGGCCTTAATGTGTAGCTGGACGGTGACGTGCAGCG
The DNA here is from genome assembly GCA_965249225.1 of Dehalococcoidia bacterium. Classification (GTDB taxonomy): domain Bacteria; phylum Chloroflexota; class Dehalococcoidia; order Lucifugimonadales; genus CBDFLT01. Next base: position 768,778 of record CBDFLT010000009.1, read on the forward strand.
GCGCTGAGTAGGTGATCTCCTTTCCTCTGCACTCCTCCTCCGTGTATGGAGGATCCTCGAAGTAATGGTCGAGGAAGTTGAGCTCGAACCTCCCGCCGGGGAAGTCCTCTATAGGAGAGATCTCCTTGAACAGCTCCGCCAGGCCCTCTGTTTTGAGGGTATTGAAGGAGTCGAGCTGAACTTGTATGAGGTTGGGAACTTCGAGGATGCCCGGTATCCGAGCGTAAGACCTTGAATTTTTTGAAGACGCACCATTAGCCACCTGCAAAGTGGTACGGGTCATACGTTCTCACACTCCTCGGGATTCACGGCGTGGTTTAAGGCTATAATCGCCTGCGGCGACATAGAGAGAATGCGCAAAAAGGACTAGGCAAAAATGGACGACGAAAAAGAGAGCGGGCTTGGGGACATACGTCGACCTAATAGCGAGGATAGCAAATCCAGTACGATATGTCAAGAATAGGGAAATTTCATACCCCCGACCCCAAAGCTTGTCAGGAAGTCATCCTATCCCGCCGGCCTAGTCACACTTAGAACCGCTCCGTGCCAAGAGTGAGCTAGACTCAAAAAAAACCCTCCGTGTTATCATGAATGCCACGGCAGAATTCGTCGTTTCCTTACCGGCATGCCGGGTTCGGGACAATATTCACAAGGCTCGCGTTTATGCCAAAGCGTTTTACTGTTAAGGCACCGGCGGTCACGAGTAATATGGGCCCGGGCTACGATTGCATGGGGATGGCCTTGGACATATGGGACACCATAGACGTGGAGGTGGGTGAGCCGGGCTACGAGGTGCACGGGGAGGGGGAGGGCACCCTTGACTGGGGGCCGTCAAACCTCTTGTACCGCTGCTTTCGACTGCCGTTCGAGGAATCGGAGCAGCCGGTCCCTGAGATTACCATCAGGTGCCAGAACGACATCCCCTTGAAGAGGGGATTGGGAAGCAGCTCAGCCACGATCGTCGGAGGCCTGCTGGCGGGTAACGAACTGTGCGGACGTCCGCTGACCGAGGAACGCCTGCTGCACCTGGCCGCCGAGGTGGAAGGACACCCGGACGGTGTAGCCCCGGTGATGCTGGGCGGGTGCCAGATCGTGGTGTCGGAAGGCCAGAGGCTGATAACCATCCCGGTCCCTGTCCCAGAGGGGTTAAAGGCGGTGGTATTCATCCCCGACGTTCCCATTACGACCAAGGAGGCACGGGCCGTTCTTCCCTCCCGGATAGATCGGGGCGATGTGGTCTATAACTTAGGTAGGGTCGCGATGCTGGTGGAGGCCCTAACAAGTGGGGACCTGACCCATCTGGCGGTGGCCACAGGCGACCGGGTGCACCAGCCCCCACGCGCGGCCCTGTTCCCAGCTATGCCGAACATCTTCCGCGCCGCGCTGAACGCGGGTGCGTCTGGAGTGTTCCTGTCGGGCGCGGGGCCCAGCATCACAGCCCTCACCCTTGACAAAGAGATGACCATAGGGTACGAGATGGCTGATGCCGCGGCGAAGTCCGGCCTGTCCGGTATTTTCAAGGTCTTGCGTCCTTCGACACGTGGCGCTCACGTAATCGAGGGTAACTGAGCTTGAAAGCTCCCCCTCCACGCCACCGAGTCTAGCTAGTGCCAATTACCGCCCTGGAGATGAGGCGCTAAGGTAGAAACAAAAGCCCTTTGGATTGACTCGTAGAGGAGGAAGTTGGGTTTAGTAGTACAAAAGTACGGGGGAAGCTCGCTGGCCGATGCCGATAGGATACGGCACGTGGCCAAGCGCGTAGCCGACGCTCACGCGACAGGGGATCGGGTCGTGGCCGTAGTCTCCGCAATGGGCGACACCACCGACGAGCTTATAGGCATCGCTCGCCAGGTCACAGACCGACCGGACCCTCGGGAGCTGGACGTGCTGTTGTCCACGGGAGAGCTGGTGTCCTCGACCCTGCTGGCAATGGCCCTTCGCTCTATGGGGAACAAGGCTATCAGCCTTAGCGGCGCCCAGGCTGGGATTCGCACCGACAGGAGTTACGGCAAGGCGCGGATCGCAGGGGTTGCGCCCGAGCGAATCGAATCCGAGCTAAAGAGGGGAAACATCGTCGTGGTGGCGGGATTCCAGGGCGTCACCGACCAGATGGATATAACCACTCTTGGACGCGGCGCTTCGGATACGACGGCGGTAGCTATCGCGGCAAGTTTGGGGGCTGATAGGTGCGAGATATATACCGACGTGGAGGGTATCTATACCGCGGACCCCAAGCAGGTGCCAGAGGCGCGCAAGCTGGGAGAGGTCGGCTACGAGGAGATGCTCGAGCTCGCGAACTATGGCGCCAAAATGGACCCCCGTTCCATCGAGTTGGGAATGGTACATAAGGTGCCGATCCTGGTTGCGTCGAGTTTCAGCGACGCCCCAGGAACGCTGATTCACGGAGGAGCCGATATGGGGTCCATGGTCAGAGAGATCCGTAACAAGGTGCGGGCCATCGCCACCGACACCGGCGTGGCCACAGTCACCGTTCGGGGGCTGGAGGACCGGCCTGGGATCGCCGCCGGTCTGCTTGGGCCCCTCGCCGAGGCCGATATCAGCGTGGATATCATCATCCAGAACGCCGGCGTGGACGGCGCCACCGACTTGACCTTCACCGTGACACGTGCGGAGCTGCCACGCGCCCTCGAGATCACTAAAGGCCTGGCGAGCGGGGTTATCGTGAGCGCCGACGACCTCGCCAAGGTAAGTATCGTGGGAACGGGGATGGAGGATGCTCCCGGCTACGCGGCGAGGATGTTCCGAGCCCTGGCCGACAGGGACATCAACATCGTGATGATTAACACGTCTGAGATCAGCATCACCTGCATAGTGCCGGAGAGCAAAGTGATTGAAGCGTCCCGTGCCCTTCATGCGGCATTTGAGCTGGAAAAGCCCGACTAGAGGTGGCTTGGCTCCGTGGCTTTATGCTGTACAGCGGGCGTTTGTCGTAACGGACCGTGAGTGCCACGGAAAGTCAAGTCAGCCATGATCCAGTCCCGATTCCGGAAAACCCTTTGTCTGTACCCCACCTGTCCATAGTCATACCGGCATACAATGAGGAGGCGCGCATAGCCGCCTCCCTGGAGACGGTCGGTCACTACCTGAGCCGGCAGCCGTATTCGTGGGAGGTGGTAGTGGTGGACGATGGCAGCTCAGACGGCACAGCGAAGCTAGTGCATGAGTGGGCCAAGGACCATGAGGGCTTTAGGGTGGAGGCCGTCGCGCATCGTGGCAAGGGCTGGGCCGTCAAACATGGGATGCTGGCCGCCAGCGGACGCTACCGGTTCATGTGCGATGCCGACCTGGCCATGCCCCTTGACCAGGTGTCACGCTTCCTGGACCGTATAGCGGAAGGTTATGACATCGTCATAGGATCGCGTCAGGCGGCCGACGCCAGACGTTTCAACGAGCCCCTCATGAGACATATTATGGGTAGGGCGTTTAACTGGACGGTCCGCGCTTTGGCGGTCAGGGGTTTTGAGGACACCCAGTGCGGATTCAAGTGCTTCCGGGGAGAGTGTGCTGAGGATCTGTTCGCCCTGCAGAAAACCGAGGGGTTCGGCTTCGATGTGGAGGTCCTCTACCTCGCGCGCATGCGCGCGCTCAAGGTTCTTGAGATACCCATAGACTGGTACTATCAAGAAGCAAGCAAGGTAAGGCATAGTGTGGACTCGTTCCTCATGCTGCGGGATGTTATCCGGGTGAGATGGAATGATCTGCAAGGAAAATATAGTGGGAAGGTATCGGGCCGGGAAGGCCATGGTGAAGAAACGTGACGGAACCCGTTGAAGAGCGCGGCACGGAGGTCGAGGAGCAGCCGCCTACCCCACAGGTGGCCGTTGTGGTGCCGACTTACAACGAGGCCGAGAACCTGCCAGAGCTGGTGGAGCGGCTATTCGCCACAGGTATCCCAAACACTCGGCTAATCGTAGTAGACGACAACTCGCCGGACGGCACAGGCGAGGTGGCCCTGAAGCTGGCCAGCCAGTTTGGTGGCAGGATAGAACTCGTCCAACGAGCCGGCAAGCAGGGTCTCGGGACCGCTTACATAGCCGGATTCAAGCACGCCCTGGAGGGAGGTGCGGACCTCGTTTTTCAGATGGACGCGGATCTGTCTCACCCGCCCGAATACTTGCCGGCCCTCATGGACCGGCTTGGAATGGCCGACGTAGTTGTCGGCTCACGATACGTGCGTAACGGAGGAGCGGATGAGAGTTGGAGCTTGACCCGGCGCCTGCTGAGCTCCCTAGGCAACTCGGGCATCAGACTCGTAGCCGGGCTAAAGGTGAGAGATGCCACCTCCGGGTTCAAAGGGCTCCGGGCCAGCGCGTTGCGCACGCTGGATATGACCAAGTTCCGTTGCAAGGGCTTCGCGTTTCAGGCCGAGATTACACACGCGTGCCAGCAGATGGGTTACCGGATAGTCGAGCATCCCATCGTATTCACGGATCGAGCCAGAGGCAGGTCGAAGATGTCGCCTTTCATCGTTTTTGAGGCGCTTTGGAAGCTGCTTCCTCTACGCCTGAGGCGACAATAAAGAATTCGATTTGAAAACAGGCCGAAATTTGCTTGCACACCCCACATCTATGGGCTACAATTCGCCCGCTTTAGGGCGGCTGGAACGATAATTAACCCGTCGATGAAAGACGAAGAAAAGGCGAAGATGGAGAAGATCAAGGCGGCCATAGCAATGGCCGCGGAGGGCCGTTGGGAAAGTGCTGTTGAACTCAACTCATCGATCCTTCGCGACTTCCCCGACGACCAGGAGGCTTACAACCGTCTGGGCAAGGCATTGAGCGAGATTGGCCGCAACCGGGAGGCCATCGAGGCTTTTCAGCGCGCTTTGGAGCTCTCCCCCCATAACGCTATCGCAAGGAAGAACCTAGAGCGTTTAACGCGCCTGGGTGACGATGCTCCTCTCTCTAGCTCCCAAGGAGGGCCCCCCAACCGTGCGTTCATAGAAGAGAGCGGCAAGGCGGGCGTTACCTCACTGGTGAACCTGGCTCCACCCGAGGCGCTCATCAAGCTGGCGCCGGGTCACCTCCTCCAGATCCTCATGGACGGCGGTGGTCTGAAGATGACAACTTCCTCTAGCGATTGTGTCGGGATGGTTGAGCCGAAGATGGCCTCCAGGCTAACGCGGCTGATGAAAGGCGGCAATCGCTATGAGGCCACCGTTACCAGCGTGGGGGAGCGGGAACTCACGGTAATTATCAGAGAAGTCTACAAACACCCGTCCCAGGCCGCTATTGTGTCCTTCCCATCCCGAGAATCGGGTGACTATCCACTCTACTTGCCCCCCGCTGTGCTGGCAGGCGATGTGGGCGAGGAGGGACGGGAACGGGAAAGGATAGTGGTCAAGGATTGGTCGGACGACGACACAGAACCAGGCGACGATGAGGCCTTCAGCCCGATCGTGCACCGGATCATCAACGCCGGCGAAGAGGCCATGGAAGGAGAAGAAGACGGCTTTTAGCTAGCAGCGTCCCCGTCCTCTTCTTCCTGGGACGCCAACGGGCGTTCCCTGAAGTACAGTCCCCACCGCTGCATGAGTTCCCTGACCCGCACGTCGTTCAGCTGTGTCAGTTGCTTAAAGAACCCCGCTAGGGCATGAGCGTGCAGTAGCTCCTCCGAGCATACCCAGCTCGCCTCGCTGGGCACCACATACACCAGCCCATTCTGGTGCTTGCACTGTATCTCAATCCGCTTGCCCCCCGAGTCGTGCTTAACGTTCAGTCCTAGTTGCGTCAAAGCCGGAGCACCTCTTTTTTTGTTCTCGGTGGCTCAACGGTAGAGTCCACGTGGTCGGAATTATATCAGAGGATCGAGGGGCGATTCCGGCCGCCATCTTCATTCGTGATAGGCATACATATATAGATTGGATATCCGCTGCTATAATCTCGGAACACTGAACCGGGCACAGATCTCGGACCCAGGCCCCTTGCCGGCAATTGGTCCGCTGAGAGAAATCGGCCAAGCGAGCACGAAGCCCACGCTTCGGTAAAGTAAGGAGGCGACATGTCCCCTCACTACCAGGACAGCACAGTCACAATTCACAAGTTCGTATGCGGCCCCATGTACAACAACGCGTATCTCGTCGTCTGTCCCAAGACCAACGAGAGTATCCTCATCGACACGCCTGAAGACCCGGACGAGCTAGTCCAAGCGGCCGAGGCAACCGATGTAAAGGCGGTCCTCATAACACATAACCACTTCGACCATCTCGCGGGGTTCGCCGAGGTCACCGGGGCGATATCGGCTCCGGTGGGGATTGGCGAACCCGATGCGAACGCGCTGTCGCGCCCGGCTGATTTCTTCCTCACAGACGACCATGAGATCAATGCCGGCTCGGTCACCCTTAGGGCCATCGCAACCCCGGGTCACACGGCTGGCTCAACCTGCCTGGTCATGGGCAAGCACCTGTTCACAGGGGACACGCTCTTCCCGGGCGGCCCAGGGCTATCTACCTCACCCGAGAATCTGAAACAGATCATCGAGAGTATCACCAGCAGGCTGTTCGTCCTGGACGATGCGGTCACTTTCTACCCCGGCCATGGTGATGATGGCAAGCTCAAGACGGCGAAGGAGGAGTACGCCGTATTCGCCGCCAAGGATCATCCCCCAGGCCTCTGGGGCACTATATCTTGGCTGTCGGGATAGAAGCCGGTTGAAGCATACAATTCGATAGGGTTGATGCCCTCGGCAGGGCGGGCCTTGCTCACGCGATTTGATACCGCAGAACCAGACCTCACTTATAACGGGTTAGGGGAGTTCCAGGTTCTCGGGACCAGCGTTGCGTTCCCGTGCACACGATTGACGGCGAGAAGGAGGACGCCATAGACCGGGGCACTGCACAAATAAGCCAGGTGCCATGGGGGCCGATCGACGTCGTGTTCGGCGTGGCCGCCGCCGTGATCGGCACCTTCCTGGTGCTGGTTTTCTTGGGCGCCGTCGGCGAGGAGTTTGACTCGTTCAATCCTTGGGCGCTGAGCTTGCTGGAATTGGTCATGCTGGCGGCCGCCTGGAACTTTGGCGTCAGAAGGTACCGGGTGCGTTGGCGGGCCCTGGGCGTGACATGGCCGACATCTCGTCGGGCTTTTGTGTTGCCCTGGCTTGCTCTCCTGGGTAGCCTGGTATTCACCGGGGTATATTCGTCGGTGGTTGCCGCGGCCGAGGTGGACTGGCTGCTACCGCCCCCTGTGCCGGGGAGCCTCCTAGGCGAAGGCCTGGACAGACTGCTCAACATACTGGTCATAGGCCTGCTGGGGCCGTTCGTAGAGGAGGTCTTTTTCAGAGGATTCGTACTGGCGGGGCTGACACGATCGCTGGGTGTGGGCCGGGCGGTTGTGGTAAGCTCGGCCCTGTTCGGCATCTCACACGGTGCCATTGGAGTGATCATACCCGTGTTCGTAACCGGGTTACTTCTGTCGTGGCTGTACGTCAAGACCAAGTCGGTATGGCCACCGGTCTTGGCCCATTCAGCCCAGAACCTGCTGGCACTGGCGATAGCGCTGTGAAGACCTGAGGCAATTGAGTAACCGGATAGACACGAAACTGCAGGCGCTTAAAGCCGCTGGTAAGCCGGCGCTGGCTCCGTTCGTCACCATCGGGTTCCCGGACGTGGAGACGTCGGTGGCCCTAGCGAAGGCCATCCTCGACGCCGGCGGAGACCTCCTGGAGCTAGGCGTCCCGTTCAGCGACCCCCTGGCCGACGGCCCCACCGTTCAGAAGACCAGCTTCCAGGCTCTTCAGCAGGGGGTGAGCTTGAAAACGTGCCTCGACACCCTGCGGCGGCTCAGGAGCGACAGGACAGATGCTCCGCTGATATTCATGGGATACCTAAATCCCTTCCTGCACTACGGCCTCGACCGGTTTGTTAAGGACTCGGCGGAGGCCGGACTGGATGGGCTGATCGTGCCCGACCTTCCTCCCGAGGAGGCGGGCCACATCAAGGGGCTTTGCGACGAGCGTAACATCTACCTCATCCCGATGCTCGCCCCCACCAGCACGGATGAACGGATAGCTCAAGCTTGCAAAGAGGCAAAGGGGTTTATATACTGCGTTAGCCTTACCGGGGTAACAGGCGCAAGGAGAGAGTTGCAGGCGGGTGTTTCCGGGCTGGTGGACCGAATCCGCATACATACTGCGCTCCCGGTGCTGGTTGGATTCGGCGTGTCCAGGCGTGAGCACGTCGAGGCTATCGGACGGTTCGCCGACGGAGCCGTGGTCGCCAGCGCTCTGCTCGACGCTATCGGCAAGGTGCCCAGGAACGACATGGTAAAGACGGCACAGGAATTTGTAACGCGGCTAGCGGGTACGTCGTCGGAGAAGATGGGCTGACATGACCCTCGTACGGGGGATAAGGGGTGCCACCACCGCCGAAGGTAACTCCAGAGAGGCGATACTGGCAGCTACTGCCGACCTTCTCCATCGCCTGGTGGAGGCCAATGGAATCGATACGGACGATGTGGCGGCCGCGTTCTTTACCACAACGGAAGACCTGAACGCCGAATTCCCGGCTCGCGCCGCACGCCAGATAGGATGGGAGCACATCGCCCTAATGTGCGGCCATGAGATGAAGGTCGCAAACGACGTCAGCCGGTGCATCAGGGTTCTCGTTCTCATCAACACCGACAAGGCCCCTCAGGACCTCACCCATCTCTACCTTCGAGAGGCCGCCAACTTGAGGGATGATGGGACGAAGGGGGTTTAGAGGCGCCAATCTACCGCCAATGTATCAAGCGTATAGCGTACATATGGAGGCATAGATGATTATCGTGATGAGTGCCGGCTGCACTCAGGACCAGTTGGACAGGATCGAGAGGCATATAAACGACCGGGGACTCAGCGCCAACCTGTCCCAGGGAGTTGAGCGCACCGTGATAGGCGTCATCGGCCAGATCGACCCAGCGTTCCAGAATGAAGTCGAGGTGATGGACGGGGTGAGCGAGGTGGTACGCATCTCCAAGCCATACAAGCTTGCCAGCCGCGAGTTCAACCCCCAGGACACGGTTGTCGAGATCGGGAATGACGGCGTGGCCATCGGTGGGGGCCGGTTTACGGTGGTCGCCGGCCCATGCGCGGTCGAGAGCGAAGAGCAAGTGCTGGCCACCGCACATGCCGTTAAGGATGCGGGGGCCACGGTCTTCCGCGGAGGCGCCTTTAAGCCACGCACTTCGCCTTACAGCTTCCGCGGCCTGGGCGAGGACGGACTAAAAATCCTGGCGGCCGCCCGTGATGAGACGGGCCTGCCGGTAATCACCGAGGTCATGAGGCCCGAGGATGTGGAGCTTGTCGGCCGTTATGCCGACGTACTTCAGATCGGCGCCCGCAACATGCAGAACTACTCCCTCCTGGACGAGGTGGGCAGAGCAGAAAAGCCGGTGATGGTTAAGCGCGGCTTCTCGGGCACCTACGAAGACTGGCTGCTCTCCGCAGAGTACGTGATGGCCGGCGGCAATACCCAGGTGATTCTCTGCGAGCGGGGAATCCGCACCTTCGAGACGTTCACTCGCAACACAATGGACATCAACGCCATTCCAGTGATCCACCGCCTCAGCCATCTGCCGGTCGTCGCCGATCCCAGTCACGGCACCGGCAAGTGGTACCTTGTGACGCCGATGGCCATGGCCGCGACCGCAGCGGGGGCCGATGGGCTGATTATTGAGGTACATCCCAACCCGGACGTGGCCAAGTCCGATGGCGCCCAGTCCCTAACGCCTGAGAATTTCGCAAGGCTGATGGCCAGGGTAAAGGCCATAAGGGCGAATATCGAGGCCAGCGTCCCGGCTTAGGCTTGGCCCTCGGCCCATGACACAACCGCGCACACCCTGAGCCCTTCAGCGGGCTCAGGGCATGCCCTCGAAGGGTAAGCCCTCATCACGGACTGTAGGAACCAGCACGAGGTCTCGCACCGGCTCCGCATCCATCTTGACGCCCTAAATGGCCCATGCTAGTATCCGAACTACGCCGTGTAGAGCGCGGAATACAGTTCCCCTGGCAATGGGCCATCATCCCTTCAGTGTCTGAACCTGATGGATCGCGTCGCCCCCGAATGAATCTAGACCAGGAATTGGCCCGAACGCCCACGAAACGGGACACGGTGCTCACCGTAGGAGTATTCGACGGCGTCCATCGTGGCCACCAACACCTTATCGCCAGGGTGGTAAGTGAAGCCAAAAGCTCAAATCGGCTCGCCGGTGTCGTCACTTTTCGCAACCATCCCCTCTCCGTCCTGCGCCCAGGCTTCGCACCGCACTACTTGACCACATATGCCGAGCGGGTGCGGCTTATCAAGGCCCTCGGTGTGGATGTGGTCGTGCCTATCACTTTTGACCTGGAGGTGTCAAAGCTACGGGCCGGAGAGTTCGTCGGGCGGCTTCAGAAGCATCTCAGAATGAAGGCGCTGGTAATCGGTCCGGGCTTCGCCATGGGGCGCAATCGCGAGGGCGATGCCGAGACGTTGGCGGCCCTTGGCCGTGAGATGGGTTTCCCACTGACGGTGGTTGAACCTCTGTCCCTGGGAGGCAAGCTCGTCAAGAGCACCTCCATCCGAGAGGCCATCGCTCGGGGAGATATCGCGACGGCTTCCATGCTGATGGGCCGGAACCCGTCCTTGACGGGGACCGTGGTGAAGGGCTTTGGCCGAGGTAAGGACCTGGGGGCGCCTACCGCCAATCTGAAAGTTCCCGAGGGTATAGTGATACCGGCAGACGGCATTTACGCCGCCTGGGCACACGTGGGCAGCGACCGCCACATGGCCGCCGCCAGTATCGGCACCAGCCCGACCTTCGAAGAGGGTAAGCACGCCATCGAGGCGTTCGTTCTGGACTTCGAGGGCGACCTGTACAGGCGACAGGTCCGGCTGGAGTTCGCACGACGTTTGAGAGATGAGGTCAAGTACGACACAGTCGAGGAGCTGAGGGAGCAGATTGGCAGAGACGTGGACATGACCAGAACAGTCCTTGAGGCGGGCGGTTAAGGGCCAAACTTTGTGCCGTGTTCACCTCCGGGCCAACAGGCGATATGCAATGACCATTAGGCCGTAACTATGGACAAGAAGGATCTGAGGCGACTACTAAAGCGGGGAGTCGCGGAAATTATCGTGGAGTCGGAGTTCACCGAGCTTCTGGCGGAGGGCCGGCCCTTACGCCTGAAGATGGGCTTCGACCCCAGCGCCCCCGATATTCACCTGGGCCATGTCGTCGGTCTGCGTAAGCTCAGGCAACTGCAGGAGTTGGGGCACAAGGTCGTGCTTATCGTGGGAGACTGGACGGCCCAGATCGGCGACCCCAGCGGGGCGTCGGCCACCCGGCCCATGTTGACCAAGGAGCAGGTGTTGACCAACGCCGAGACCTACATGGCGCAGTTCTTCAAGGTCGTCGACAGAGACCGGACGGAGACCCGCTACCAGAGCGAGTGGTTTGGCTCATTCACGCTGGAGGATGTCATCCAGCTTACCAAGAGGTTCACCGTGGCCCAGTTCCTGGCCCGTGAAGATTTCGCAAAGCGCTACAAGGACAATCAGCCGATCGCCGTCACCGAGCTGTTATATCCGCTGTTACAGGCGTACGACTCGGTGGCTGTCGAGGCGGACGTCGAGTTCGGCGGCATGGACCAGAAGTTTAATCTACTGGTAGGCCGCGACCTGCAGCAAATGATGGGTCAGCGTCCTCAGCAGCTGCTGCTGGTCCCTCTGATGCCGGGAACCGACGGCGTACAAAAGATGAGTAAGAGCCTAGACAACTACATAGGCGTAGACGAGCCGCCCAACGAGATATTCGGCAAGGCCATGTCGCTGCCCGACACGATGCTCATACCCTATTTCGAGAACCTCACCGACGTTCCTGACGACGAGGTAGAGGAGATGCGCAAAGCTATCGAGGCCCAGTCGGTTAACCCGATGGAGCTTAAGAAGAAACTGGCCCGCGAGCTGGTGGCGCAGTTTCATGACGACAGTGACGCCGTGGCCGCCGAAAACCACTTCGAGCGAACGATCCAGCATCGCCAGGCGCCCGACGACATGGACACCTTCAAAATTACCCCAACTTCCGGACGCAAGGTTGCACCATCTCACGGACTTAAGGCTGCACGGCCCTCCGGACACAAGGTTGCACCATCTCACGGACTTAAGGCTGCAACGCCCTCCGGATATAAGGGAAAGCGCCTGAGCCACGTTCTGGTCGAGGCGAAGCTGGCAGGAAGCCACAGCGAGGCTAGAAGGCTGATAAATCAGGGCGCCGTCGAGGTCGATGGACGGCGGATCGAGAAAGATGTGAACGCCTCCTCCCTCCGTGCAGGCAACATCGTCAAGGTGGGAAAACGACGCTTCGCGAAGCTGGTCGACTGAGCCAACCGCTTCGGCGAGAGCTGCAGAAGGCCATTGGAGGACCTAGCGTGAACCTGCGAACACCCGGTCCCATACCCGTCCCCGGGGACATCCTAGAGGCCATGGCGAAGCCGATGATCAATCACCGTGGCCCCGAGTTCAAGGACATCCTTTACCGGGTGACCGAGCGGCTGAAGCAGGTGTTCGAGACCGAGGGAGACGTTTTTATCCTGACATCGTCGGGCACCGGCGCGATGGAGGCAGCCGTTACCAACACGATGTCTCCGGGAGACAAAGCGCTGTGCTTGTCGGCCGGCGCATTCGGCGACCGCTTCGGTCAGATCGCCGAGGCGTATGGGGCCGAGGTAACGTACCTGAAATTTCCACTCGGAACCGCGGTGGATGTGGAGCAAGTACGGGATGCCTTGCGCAGGCAGCCGGACATCACGGCGGTGCTCGTCACGCACAACGAGACCTCTACGGGGGTTACCAACGATCTCGAGGCCATCGGCGGCGCAGTAAAGGGCGAGTTCGACAAGCTGCTGCTGGTCGACGGCATCAGCAGCGCCAGCTCCATTCCATTGCGCACGGACGCCTGGGGCTGCGATGCGGTGGCGACGGCTTCGCAGAAGGGGTGGATGGTGCCGCCAGGGCTCGCCTTCCTCACCTTCAGCCAGAGGGCTTGGGAGGCTAACGCTACAGCAACCATGCCCAGGTTCTATTTCGAGGTGTCCGCTTACAAACGCTTTCTTGACAAGGGTCAGAACCCGTATACTCCGGCGGTATCCAACTTCTTCGCGCTTGAGATCGCGCTCGAAAGGTTGCTTAAGGAGGGTATGGAAGGCGTGTTCCGGCGGCACGCGGCCACAGGACGAATGGTCCGAGACGGGTTGAGAGACCTTGGTCTATCGGTTTTCCCAGACCAGGATGTGGCCTCCAACACGGTGACGGCGGTGAGGGTTCCGAAGGGCGTCGACGCAGGAAAGCTGCTGGCAAAGATGCGGGACGAGCACGGGATCGTCCTCGCAGGCGGCCAAGGGGAGCTCAGCGGCAGGATATTTCGCATCGGTCACATGGGGTATTGCACCGAGGAGGAGATCAGAGAAGTATTCGACGCGCTAGCAGTCGTGCTTCCCCAGGTTGGTTTCCAGGCGTCTAAGGCGCAAGCCGCAGGGGCGTAAAAGCCCAGCCGCGAAGTCTGCACCGCCTTGGCCTCCAGGCAATTAGAACCCATGGCCTAGAAGAGAATACGAATGTTTTCGATCTCGTTTGAAAAGTTAACCCTGCCCAACGGCCTCGACGTAATACTCCACGAGGACCATAGCCTCCCCATTGTTGCTGTCAACGTCTGGTATCACGTGGGGTCCAAGAATGAGGAGGTCGGGCGGACGGGCTTCGCCCATCTCTTCGAGCACCTGATGTTCGAGGGGTCCAAGCACCACAACCGCAGCTACTTCGAGCCCCTTCAAAGGGTCGGCGCCAACCTCAATGGCTCCACCACCGCCGACAGGACCAACTACTGGGAGAACGTGCCATCCAACTACCTGGATCTGGCCCTATGGCTGGAGGCGGACCGGATGGGCTTCCTGCTGGACGCGCTTGACCAGGAGCGGTTCGACGTTCAACGGGACGTGGTCAAAAACGAACGGCGGCAGAGCTACGAGAACCGACCTTATGGACTGGCCCAGATGTCACTCCAGTCGGCTGCGTTTCCCTTACCCCACCCTTACCACTGGATGACCATCGGGTCCCAGGAGGACCTGGACGCAGCCACGCTGGAGGACGTCAAAGCGTTCTTCAGACGGTTCTATGCCCCATCCAACGCAAGCCTGGCCCTAGCCGGAGATATAGACCGTGACAGTGCGGCTCGGCTGGTGGAACGCTACTTCGGCGACATTCCGCCCGGACCCGCCATCAACCGAATCGGCCGGATGGACTCGGACCTGAATGGGCGGGTGCATCAGACGGTACGCGACAAGGTGCAGCTTCCGAGGCTCTACCTTGTTTGGCCCACGGGTCCCCTGTTCGACGACGATGAGGCCCGTCTGGATATGCTGGCCGTCGTTCTAGGAGACGGCAAGAGCTCCAGGCTTTACCGCTCGCTGGTGTACGACAAGCAGATCGCCCGTGACGTGGCTGTGGCGCACCATGCGCAGGAGATCGCGGGCCAGTTTCAAATCCAGGTCACCGCCAACCCAGGCCACGGCCTGGATGAGATCGAGGCCATGGTAGAGGACGAGCTGGACCGGCTGCGTGGAGAACCCCCTACCGATCACGAGCTTGCCAGGGCCAAGAACCGAATAGAGAGTCAGCACGTTCGGCAGCTAGAGCGGTTCGGTGGGTTCGCCGGTCGCGCCGACCAGCTGAACTTCTTCAATGTATTCGCCAACGACCCCGGCCTGACCAATACTGACCTACAACGCTATCTTGAGGTCACGGCTGAAGACGTTCACCGTGTTGCCGCCGTGGCGCTGGGGGCCAACCGAGTGCGCCTGACGGTGCTGCAGGAACGGCAACACACCACCACGGCTACCGCCGTTGACCGCTCCGCGATACCCTCCGCCGCCGCCCGGCCCGACTTCACTCCGCCCCTGCCCAAGCGAGGGCGTCTTCACAACGGGATGAACCTGCTGGTGGTCGAGAAGCCCGGGCTCCCCGTGGTCTCGTTCGGCGTGTTCATACCGGCCGGCGTCTCGACGGACCCCGACTCCACTCCAGGACTTGCCCACCTGACGGCCGAGATGCTGCAGGAAGGAACCACGAGCCGCACCAGTCAGCAGATCGCCGAGCAAATGGAGTTCTTGGGTTCACGCCTGGTTAGCGGCGCCTCACAGGAGCACGCCTTCGTTTCCGCCGAGACATTGACCTCACACTGGCCAGACGCACTCGCCATAGTGGCCGACGTGGCCCGGAACGCAACCTTTCCTCCTGAGGAGCTGGAACGCGTCAGGCGCCAACGGCTCACGGACCTGAGACGCATCGTCGACGACCCGGCCGCCATCGCCGGCAGGGCGTCGAGGGCCATTCTCTACGGGCCTGAGTCCAGCAGCGGTCACCCCGCAACCGGGACCATCGAGTCGATAGAGGCTATAACCAGGGACGGTTTGGTGGAGCACCTTCAAGGGCACTATGGGCCTGAGAGGGCGGCGCTCATCGTCGTCGGTGACGTTTCGATGGAGGAGGTGGCCGCCAAGGCGGAATCGTGCTTCGGGGACTGGGAAAGCCATGGCGTCCAGACCACTCCACTCGAGCGACAAGCGGAAGATAGACGCTCCTCCCCCACGACGATATTTCTGGCCGACAAGCCAGGCGCGGTACAGTCCATAATCCAGACCGGTTTCCTCACCGTTCCCCGCTCTCACCCCGACTTCTATGCTCTAACCCTACTGAACGATCTCTTCGGCGGCCAGTTCTCGGCGCGCCTCAACATGAACTTACGTCAGGACAAGGGATATAGCTACGGCTACATGTCGGTGATCGACTGGCTGACGAGCGCCTCGGCGTTCGTGGCCGGTGGGAGCGTTCAGACCGCGGTGACGAAAGAGGCCGTAGTCGAAACGCTGAAGGAGTTCTCCGACATCACGGGGCTGCGCCCGGTAGCCCAGGACGAGTTCGACGCGGCGCGCGACGGCATTCTGAGGCGGTTCCCTTCAGCCTTCGAGACCCAGCACCAGGTGCTGGTACAGGTGGCCCGGATGGTCCTGTTCGGCCTCCCCGATACCTACTTTGCCGATTTCATCCCCAACATCGAAGCCGTGACCCTGGAGGACGTGCACCGGGTGGCCCAAGAAACGATCGACGCGGACAGCCTGAGCGTGCTGGTCGTAGGGGACAGGAACACGGTAGAGCCGGGGCTTCGAGAGCTCAGTCCGCCGGTGGTGCTCGTAGACCACGAAGGCCGCCCCCTAAACGTCAACGGCTAAGGCGCCCAGGCTGAATAGGGTCATCGATGAAGATTGCCGCCCAAATCCTCGCCATTCAGCAGGCGACCCCCACCATAAAGACGCTCACACTGAAGCTAGAGGACCCAGCTTTCACCTTCATGCCCGGCCAGTGGGTGGACTGCTACGTGGAGATAGATGGACGGCAGGAGGTGGCTGGGTACTCCCTGACCTCGTCGCCGTTAACCAGAGGCACCATCGACCTGGCGGTTAAGCGGGAAGGGGATAACCGCGTCACCCGGTACGTCCACGAGAAAGCCGGGGTGGGAGACAGGCTCGAAGTAGAGCTAGACGGGGACTTCTACTATGAGCGGGACATGGCCGACTCGCTGGTCCTCATCGCAGGAGGCATCGGGATCAACCCCATTATGAGCATCATGCGGTATATGGACAAGGAGGCCTCCGACGTCCGGGCAACCCTTCTGTACGGCGTCCGCACCCCCTCGGAGCTGCTGTTCGGCGACCAGTTGGTCGAAATCGCGTCCCGCAACGATGGGGTCCGATGCATCTTCACCGTCACCCGGCCCTCGGACGAGCCGTGGGACGGACGCGTGGGTCGCATCGATGGTCGTATGCTGAGGGAAGAGGGGATCGACCTGGAGGCGCTCTTTTACCTGTGCGGGCCGCCGCCGATGATGAGGGATATGCTGGCCCTGCTGGACGAGTTGGGAGTCCCCAAGCCCCGGATCAAGTACGAGTGGTGGTGGGACCCCGACGGCCAGCGGGTCCCCCGCGGAGAGGGACACCGGGGCTGAGGGCGTGGAGTTGGGACCGACCGGTCCGGCCCTCTCACCCCCCATCGAGGTGGCAGGCGTCGTTGATACCCAGCACGGACCATCCCTCGTGGTTAAACAGGGCGCGGGATATCGAGCAGTTCTTGAGTCCCATCCGAACGATCATTCGCTCGTCGTAGCCCATGATGTAGTGCAAAAGGCACTTGGTGGCGGTCTCGTGCCCCATGATCGCTACCCTCAGCGATTGAGCCTTTCCCACCAGGTCGTCGTTGTAGATTATCTTGTCCTCGATCCACCCTGCGACGCGCCTCTCGACCGTGCGGTGTGATTCGCCCTCCGGCGGCACGAAGTGGGAGCCCTTCCCGCGAATGTACGCCAGCGTCTCAGGCGTGAATACCTCCTCTCTCGGCACTCCCCGCCACGCCGGCACCCGCTGCTCAACTAGTGCTTCCACTTTGGTGAATTCCCTGTCCGGCTGGCCCATCGCGTCCAGCATCGTCTCAGTGGTCTGCACCGTCCGAAGCAGCGTCGAGCTGTACACCCGGTCGAACTGGACATCCTCACGCTTTAGACGCCGTCCGAGCAACCTGGCCTGCTCAACGCCCCGCGGTGTTAGAGGCGGATCGGCGTCGGCCCCGATCGCGAACCTGGGGTCCGACGGTGTCTCGCCATGGCGAATGAGGTAAAACTCGCACTGGAAATCCTTATGAATCATCTACGGCTCCTTAACCAGGTTCGTAAGGCTATATCATGACGCCTATCGCAACGTGGAGGCCCCCAACCCAGAGGCGATGATTACTACCCAACCCCCCCCCAGGGGACACCAAAAAAACAACGGCCCAATCTACCACCAGGCGCTGCTGACGCGCGGCTAAACAGTACCATATCGGCTCAAGCCGAGGTTATAATGTTGCCCGGTACACGCGATGGTGCCGGGGCGTTCTGCGACGCTCCACCCACGTTGAAGGACATTTGACAAAGCTACTTCCAGTTACCCCTATGAGTAGAGGCCAATGGGAACTCGCCTAGAAGGCAAGGTTGCGGTCGTCACGGGCGCCGGTGGAGGTGTGGGGCGTGGTATCGCTCTTCTCCTGGCCGACGAGGGCGCCTCGGTGGTCGTCAACGATCTGGGTTGCGACGTGTACGGCACCAGCCCCTCTCATGAGCCCGCCGACCGGGTGGTGGAAGAGATCAGATCGCGTGGCGGCAACGCGATAGCCAACTACGAAGACGTCGCACTCATGGAAGGCGGCGAACGCGCGGTGAATACCGCTCTGGACACCTACGGCCGGCTTGATGTCCTGGTCAACAGCGTGGCCATCATCAAAGACCGGATGATCCACAAGATGACTCCAGACGACTTCGACCTGGTAGTACGCAACAACTTGAGGGGAACGTTTTGCCCAACCAAGCACGCGTGCGCTCTGTTCCGCCAGCAGCGGAGCGGGCGGATAGTGAACATGTCCTCGGACGCCGGCCTCGGTGAGATAGGTCGCTCAAACTATGCGGCCGCGTCGGAGGGCGTTATCGGGTTCACACGTACGGTCGCCAGGGACATGGGCGGGTACGGCGTGACGTGCAACGCCATCTCGCCCATGGTGAAGACACGGCTATTCCCCGAGACGGCGGACGAGTGGACGGAGCCCGGCGTCGACGACGACCCCGACGACGCGGCGCCGCTGGCGGTGTACCTCTGCACCGGCGCCTCCCCCAACATAAACGGGTATGTGTTCGGCGTGCGGAGAGGCAGCATCTTCCTGTACTCCAACCCCCGCATCGAGCGCAGCATTCACAAGTGGGGCAACTTCTCCATGGACGAGATGGACGCGCTAGTGCCCAACATGATAGGGGACGGCCTCTAGCGCATCATTAGACGGGACCAGGAGACAAACAAGGGGAAATGGGCAACAGACTTGCGGGACGTGCAGCGATTGTTACGGGTGCTGGGCGTGGAATAGGCCGGGCTGTGGCAACACTGCTGGCGAAAGAGGGGGCGTCGGTCGTCGTTAACGACCTCGGCGGTGGCGTCGACGGGACCGGCTCCTCCATCGCTCCCGCGGACCAGGTGGCCCAGGAGATTCGAGATTTCGGCGGCACGGCGGTCGCCTCCTACGACTCAGTGGCGGAGTATGAGTCTGCAGGCAGCATAGTCCAGTCGGCCATGGACAACTTCGGCCGTCTCGACATCCTGTGCAACGCCGCCGGAATCCTACGGGACAGAATGGTCTTCAACATGACGGAGGACGAGTGGGACGGTGTTCTCACGGTCCACCTGTACGGGGCGTTCAACATTGTCCGCAACGCCATTCCCCACATGATGAGGCAGCGATACGGTCGGACCGTGCTCTTCTCCTCGATCTCAGCGCTGGGCTCAATCGGGCAGAGCAACTACTCCGCCGCCAAGGAGGGCGTGGTGGGTATGACGCGCGCCCTAGCGAGCGAGCTTGCGGGCTGCGGCGTAACCGTTAACGCCGTTTATCCTGGAGGCAGCACCAGGATGACCGCAACGGTGCCTGAAAACATCCGCCACGTTTGGGAGTGGAGCCCCTCAGTGGTGGGTCCAGAGGAGGCGGAGGACCCTGAAAACAACGCCCCTAAGGTGGTCTATTTGTGTACCGAGGCCGCCGGAAACATCACCGGTCAGGTGATAGGCACCAGGGGGTGGGCGATGTCGCTGTATTCGCCGCGGCACGTGACCAAGAGCATTCACAAGAACGGACGATGGACTTTGGACGAGCTCGACCGGCTGGTCCCCATATCGCTGGCCAGCGAGCTTGTAAACCCCGCTCCTCCCCAGGAACAGCGGCAGTAGCAGCGTAGAGTGCGATACCCATGACCCGTAGAGCCTCGTAGGCAACAGGGGTTTCTCTTCGGCTTGAACCGCTTATGGCGAGATGCTCACATCCTGTGCTTTCCCGCTATGCGAGCCTATGATAAACTTGGCTCGAACCCTCCAAACCCAGAGGCGGCGCAGTTAGCGCAACCGGGAGCCAAGGAGCGGGCCACGCGGTAGGCCGCTTTGGAGCTCGGGTTTGGCGGGTATTTTGTCAGTTTGAGGGGTCACGGCCTCAGACGATAAGTCCTGGAACGACGAATGAACTGGTTTGACATCGTAATCATAGTTATTCTGGTGTTGGGCGCTTTGAGCGGGATGAGGGAAGGGCTCATCGGGGCGGTGTTCACTGGCGCCGGGGTATATATCGGGTGGCTGCTGGCAGGCCAGTACAGCGGTGACCTGGGAGAGTTGTTCGAAGATTCGGTAAGTAACGACACGATCGTAACGGTCATATCCTACGCGATAATAATAATAGCGGCGGTGGTCGTGGCCAGGATCGCGGTGAAGTTCGTGCGCCCGGCTTTGACGCTGCTGACCCTCGGACTCGCGGGGATGGTCGACAAGCTCGGTGGGCTCGCTGTAGGGCTCATCCTTGCCGGCGCGATCTCGGGCGCTCTGATTGCAGGTCTAGCCAGACTCACCTACGATCTCGAGATTCCGGAGATTCCCACCGAGGGGGCTGTCGGCCAGCTTACCGAAAAGTTACCAGACGTGCAGGAAGTGAGGGATGGGCTCGAGAACGCCCTTGTCGACTCGGCCCTGGTGTCCGTCTTTATAGACATCGCCGACGGTATTCCTGGCAACACGCTGGGCTTGATTCCAGGCGATTTCGAGGCGACATTAGATTTACTGGAACAGAAGATAGACGAGGAGGACTCGTCTTGAGCTGTATATACTGAGACGATGTTTATCAACTCGCCCGTTCTGGTGCTGAACCAGAATTACCAGCCTCTGAACATCTGCAACGCCAAGCGCGCATTAGTCCTGATGGATAGGGGGAAGGCTGAGATGTTGAAGGACGGCCGTGGCGAAATTCATAGCGTTTCCCTGGCCTTACCCATACCCTCGGTAATTCGCCTGGTCTATATGGTAAAGCGCCCCTTTGTTCAGAGGAAGCTCTCGCGGCGCGCGGTGTTCGCCAGAGATGGCTTCCACTGCCAGTATTGCAGCAAAAAAACCCGGGAGCTTACCCTCGACCATGTCATGCCCCGCTCGAAGGGAGGGCCCCATATTTGGGAGAACGTGGTAAGCGCCTGCATACCCTGCAACCACCGCAAGGCGGGGCAGACGCTCAAAGGAGCCGACATGCGCCTGCGCCGCGAGCCCAAGGCGCCCCGCCCCAACCCCTACTACCTGTTCGACTTTCGCCCCATCCTAGAAGACTGGCGCCAGTTCATCCCCTGGATGGAGTAGAAGCGGTCTTTAAGAAGCCCCCATGGGGTCGCCTCAGGCGGATTGCTCCCAACGCCAAGGTGGTTGCTTCACCCATGTATCCGGGCAAGCAGGTAGATCAAAAGCGCATGAAGCCGACGCGGCCGGACTACCGCTAGGCGTCTTCAACCTTGCGCAGCACTGGGCTCATAGGCCCGCGAAGGTCGGAGTAAAGCACCTGGGCGGGCGCAATGGCAACCTGTCCCTCTTTGGGTCCGTCCTCCGTTTCCACCACGACCCGCGCGCCGACCTCCAGCTCTAGACCCGCCGAGTCGAAGTAATACACCCGGTCCGCCGGCTTGAATCTGACTCCCACGATGCTCAATTGAGCTCCGTCCTCTAAAAGATTGTTCCATCCCGCCGGAACTGCTATCTGGCAGGGGTAGGGCTCAAGGTTCCTGGCAAGATTGGGTAGCCCTGAGAGCTATCTCATAACGCCTATTGGCGTTCAGACGAATACCCCACCCCGAGGTGATTATTCCCACCCACCCACCCCGGACTGGGTCCCAATGCACCCCACCCTACTGGCGAGGCCATTTTAAGATCGCACCCGGCCTGTATTCGGACGCGGGAGCCTGAGCATAAGGTCTTCCAGCGCCAGGCGAGGGATGACGTTGTGGTCCAGATTGTACAAGGCAGCGTCTATATCTTCGATGGCGCCGGCCATCTGCACCGAAGACAGGTCGTTGGACACGGACTTTAGGCTGCCTTCCATCGAGAGGTTGGTTACGAACTCAGGCAGGCCCTCACTGACCAGGAGCACGTCCCGCCACCACTCCAACCAAAGGGTCAATGTCTGACGCGCGGCCTCTCGATCACGCGCGGCCACCGCCGCCAGGTCGCCCGCGTAGTCGAACCGCTCCGCCAGCGTACCACGTACCGCGCCCTCGACCTCCCGCAGTCCCGCCTCGTGCTGATCAAGTAAGTCGGATCGGGTAGCGGCCTGTACGGCCCATCCGGGCCTACCCCCGGAAAGGCGGGCTATCTCCTCTGCTTTACCATGTTCCACGCCATAGTCACTCTCCAGCAGCCGCGAGACCACCGCCCGGGGCAGGGGCCGGAGCTCCAGAAGCTGGCATCTCGAAACGATGGTGGGCAGCAGGTCGGACGCGTCCGAAGCCAGCAGCACCAGCACCACCTGGTCGGGGGGCTCCTCCAGCGTCTTCAAGAGGCTGTTGGCCGCGGCCTCGCTGAGCTTATCGACGCCATCGAAGATGAACACCCGGTAGCTGCCCTCATAGGGCCTGAGGCTCGCTTCGCGCTGGACCTGGCGTATCTGATCGATACCTATGAGGACACGGCTTCGGTCTCCGTCGGGGCGCTGCTCGACGGCGATGACCTGTACGTCGGCGTGCACGGCACGGGTAATACGGCTGCACTGCTCGCACCGGCCGCACGGTCTGTCATCTCCCACGCAGTTCAGTACACAAGCCAAGTCCAGGGCCAGGGTCATCTTGCCGACGTGGCGCGGCCCGGTCAGAAGATATGCGTGGGAGACCCGGCCCTCGCCGAAGCTGCGTTTCAAAATGTTGACGGCTTTAGCATGGCCGACGGTGTTCCACATGCGCCGTATTCCCTGTGTTTAAGGTCGTCTCGGGCCCAAGACATCAAACCGGTCCCTATCCAAGACTCGGCGGCGTGAGGAGGAACAGAGCCGGTTAACCCCCTCTCATGTTATGGCGCAGCCGCCCGACAATCAACCCGCCTTCCGCGGCCGGGTCGTCTCCCAGGACCCTCACTCAAGCCGGGACCATTGCGCAACCAACTGAGAATCCACCACCCCTGGCTGGAGCCTCGAGTTCGGGATAGAATGGGTAGAATGGCCCACAATGCGGTGGCGCCAACTCCGGTAGCTCAGATTCAGGAGCCATAATGACCTTCAGCAACGCCAGCCTGTTTCCGATGGCGACGGATGTATCGGACAACGGACACCTGACCGTAGGCGGGTGCGATGTCGTCGACCTGGCTTCGGAGTTCGGCACACCCTTGTACGTCTTCGACGAGGCGACAATTCGAGGAATGTGCCGGGAGTTTGTGACGCGATTTTCCACCCGCTATCCCAGTACCAGGGTGCTGTACGCGTGCAAGGCCTTCACAAACCCCACAATTGTCAGGCTGGTCGGAGAGGAGGGCCTCGGAATCGACGTGGTCTCAGGAGGAGAGTTGGCCGTAGCCCAGGCGACGGACTTTCCATCCGCGCTCATCTACTTTCACGGAAACAACAAGACGCGCGACGAGCTGGAGATGGCCCTGGACTATGGTGTCGGGCGCATCGTGGTGGACAATTTCCACGAGCTCAGTATGCTGAACGAGATGGCCAGCAGCAGAAGCGCGACCCAGGACATCATGCTGCGGCTGTCCCCCAGCGTTGACCCGCACACCCACACTCACACCACTACCGGCATCCTGGACACTAAATTCGGCTTCTCCATCGAGACGGGCCACGCAGAGCAGGCCGTTCGCGACGCCCTGCGTTCATCCAACTTAAACCTTATCGGGGTCCATTTCCACCTGGGATCACCCATATTCGAGTTGGAGCCGTACTCCATAGCCATCGACGTGGTGACGACCTTCCTGAGCCGGTTCAAGGGTGAGGGTCTCGACCTCCGGGAGTTCAGCCCGGGCGGCGGATTTGCCATCGGCTACGTGAGAGAGGAGCCCCCGCCGCCGGTCGAGGCATATGCCGAGGTAATCACTTCGTCACTTAAGGACCGATGCGCCGACCTGGGGCTTGGGGAGCCAACGCTGGTCATCGAGCCGGGCCGCTCTATAGTGGGGCGGGCCGGCGTGGCGCTCTACACGGTCGGCTCCATTAAGGATATACCCACTGTGCGCAAGTACGTCTCGCTCGACGGGGGCATGGGCGACAACATACGTCCAGCCCTGTACGGCTCTCGCTACGAGGCCGTAGTGGCCAGCCGGATGTCGGACCCGCCGGAAGAAACCGTGACTCTGGCGGGCAAGTTCTGCGAGTCGGGCGACGTGATGATCAAGGACATCGAGCTTCCGGTTGTGGAGCCAGGGGACGTGATCGCCATTCCTTCGTCGGGCGCCTACGCGCCGTCCATGGCCAGCAACTACAACATGAATCCAAGGCCTGCCATCGTGAAGGTAGAGGGAGGCAACGCCCGGCTGATCCGGCGCCGCGAGACGTACCAGGACCAGATGCTGTGCGACTTGCTCTAGCGGCCAACGGGACCGCCCAGCAACGCGGTGAGCTGCGCTGGGATCAAGCCTAATCCCCGGTAACCCCGGATGAGCCAAGCCGAATTACCGGAAAGTTGACGACCGGCGTGATCTCCGTCGGAGTGATCCTCACTAACCGGAGGGCGGGGGTGCCGGACACGGTGATCTCGATAGAGAAACGTGTGGCCGGACCTAAAGGTGTGCTCAAGTTATCCAGAGGGATGTCGATCTCTACCGTCTCGCCGGTGTCGACGTCGGGGCCGTCGCCGGTTAACCATTCGGCCGTCCAGGACGTGGAACTGAACACGTCGTCAGGGTCCTTGTAGGTAACGGTGGCTACATTGTCGCCCGAGGTGGCCAGGCTCACCCCCACCGCACCACTCTGGGAGGTAGCGCCCACGTGAAACCTTACGCTCTGTATAGTGGCGGTTTCGGTGTCCCCTATCCCTATAACCAGACCGCGGAGCACCAACCGCACGGGCCTGTCCGGCAAGCCGCTAAGAACGGCTCCGACGCTCTGTTTCGAGCTGAGCAACCCCGTGTTGACGACCACTGCTGCAAAGGCCACGAAGGCTGCCGCGAAGCCGATAAAGATGACCGCGGAATCAACCTGGGAGAGGCCGCGCTGGTCTCTCAAAAGGTCTTTGGGGGGACTGGAGGTCCTGATGAGGGACCTGAATAAGGAGCCTTTTTCGTTCTTCAGGGGTTTCAGGGGAAGCTTCACATTTCAGCTTGGTGCCACCTAGATTCGATACCCCATCCGGCTTCCTAAAAATACTTGAGGCTCTATGCCCTGTCAATCCTCATCCACGAACCAAGCAAGCGGCAACGTCGCGGCTGGCCAATGCGTGGAACCTCCCAACGCCCGCCTTCGGACACCGAATCCCTGCCATGTAATTTTGTTTGCCGGAGCTGTTTTGTTGCTGACGTTGGCCGCATGCGCCTCTGACGGCACGTCGACCCCTCCACAGCCAGGCGACACCACCGCGCTCCCACCTGACGTCACCGTGATTCCGGCCTCTTCACCGGATGCCGGGCGGCAGGCCTCTCTAGTGCCTCTGACCGAGATGCAAATCGAGGAGGCTTTCCCTGGCCTGTCGTTCCCCGAGATAGTGTACCTTACCCACCCGGACGACGATACCAACCGGCTGTTCGTGGTGTTCCCCAACGAGAGGGGTGTCGAGTCGGCGGGAACTTTCCTTGATATTAGAAACCGAGTCAACGATCGGGGGAGCGAGGAGGGGCTGCTGGGTCTGACGTTCGATCCCGATTTCAGTGACAACGGCCACTTTTACGTCTATTACTCAGCATCGGACCCGCGTCGGTCCGTACTCTCCAAATTCTCCACGAATGCATCGGACCCGAACCTGGCCGATCCCGACAGCGAGAGGGTTATTCTCCAGGTCGGTCAACCCTTCGCCAACCACAACGGCGGGCAGGTACTCTTCGGCCCCGACGGTTATCTGTATGTCGGACTGGGCGATGGCGGCAGCGGTGGCGACCCCAGCGGCAACGGCCAGAACCGCTCGACTCTTCTAGGGGCTATCCTACGTATCGATATCCACAGTGTCGCCTCCGGCGACGCCTACTCGATACCACCGGACAACCCGTTCGTGGGCGCCGACGGCGTGCGCGAGGAGATCTTTGCCTACGGACTCCGCAATCCCTGGCGATTCAGCTTCGACCGCGAGACCGGCGTGCTCTGGGCAGCCGACGTGGGCCAGAACGAGTTCGAAGAGATCGACATCATCAAGGCCGGCCTTAACTATGGATGGAACGTGATGGAGGGCTTCCACTGCTTTCCAGGGCGTGACCTAGACTGCGACCAGGTAGGCCTCGCCCTACCGCTGGTGGAGTACGATCACTCCCAGGGGTGTTCGGTGACCGGCGGCTACGTTTATCGCGGCTCACGCCTGCCCTCTCTGTACGGGTCTTATGTCTATGGTGACTTCTGCAGTGGAAAAACCTGGGCGTTGAGTTACGATGGCGTCCGTGTGACCGAGCACATCGAGCTCGCGGGCACGCGCCTCGACATATCCTCATTCGGGGAAGGCCCGACCGGTGAGCTGTACATACTGGACTTCGATCCATCGGGGGGCAAGATATACCGGTTCGCACCACCCTAGAAGCAGCTTTACACAGAGTCATATGATCAAGGTGGTATACACTTAGATTGCGTTCCGGGGGATTAATCTCCCTTGGCATGGGCGAAGCCGCACCCCCAGAGTCCGCCCTTTGGAGCGATGCCATGACACAACCATACGAGCTGTCTGTAGCCGAGATCGCAGACAAGATCGAGAGCCGGGACCTCTCCGTCGTGGAGCTGATGGAATCGCTCCTATCCAGGTGCGACGCGCTGGAGCCCACCCTGAAGGTGTGGGTGACGCTAGACCCCGGTGCGGCCCTGAAGGCGGCGCACGAAAGCCAGCGAGAACTGGAGGAGTCCGGGCCCCGCGGACCTCTCCACGGCATACCGATAGGCGTGAAAGATATCTTCAACACGAAGGGGGTCAAGACCACCGCCGGCTCGTCCATCTACGCCGATTTCATACCAGGATTCGATTCTACCGCCGTCGCCCGCCTCAAGGACGCGGGAGCCATCATCATGGGCAAGACCGTGACCACCGAGTTCGCGTTTCTCGACCCGCCGCCGACTCGCAACCCATGGGATGTGGCCCACACACCTGGTGGCTCCAGTACCGGCTCGGCCGTGGGTGTCGCGGCCAGGATGTTCCCCGCCGCATTGGGGTCTCAGACGGGCGGTTCCGTAACCCGGCCGGCTTCCTATAACGGAGTCGTGGGGCTTAAACCCACCTTCGGGCGGATCAGCCGGTACGGCGTGTTCCCGGTAGCCTGGTCGCTGGACACGGTGGGAACGCTCACCCGCACCGTGGAGGACGCAGCGCTGCTACTCAACGCCCTGGCAGGCCACGATACCAGCGACCAGTCAACCTCCTCTCAACCCGTTCCCGACTACCGTGAGTCCCTCGGCTCGGAGAAGACACCCCTTCATATTGGGCTGGTCCGCTCTCATTTTTTCGAGAGGGGTGACACCGAGGTGCGGACTCGTACGGAAGAGACGGCTGGTCGGCTCACCGATGCGGGCGCTGTCGTCGAGGAGGCATCTGTTGACGATAGCTTTGAGGAGGTGCTAGCCGCCCACCGCGTTCTCATGGCCGTGCAGGGCGCGGCGGTGCACCAGGCCGACTTCGGCAAACACGCCGACGACTACTCCGCACGCATACGCGCGCTCATTGAGGAGGGGATGAACACCTCCGCGCTCCCCTACGTACACGCCCAGCGTGTGCAGAACAGGTTCAGGCGGTCAATGGAGAAGGCCATAAAGGGGTTTGATATCCTTCTCACGCCATCGACCGCCTCGCCCGCTCCGCGCGACCTCACGACTATAGGCGAGCCGGCGTTCCAGGCCCCCTGGACAACCTGCGGATTTCCAACGATCACGATCCCCTTTGGTCTGAGCGAAACGGGGCTACCCCTAGGCTTACAACTGTCGGCGGCGCCTTTCGAGGAAAAGGCCCTGTTATCGGCGGCCCGCTGGTGCGAAAGGGTGCTAGACTTCCAACTGAGTCCGCCTCTTTAGTCCGACGGAGCCACGCCAGACTACACCCCACGTGTGACAGAGGGAACATCACACGGCGTTCCCTTATCGGCCCCATTCACGAGCGAGAAACCTTCCACAATCCAAAGTGACCATGATATAATTTACGCAACGCGTAAACCTAGGAGCCGTGCGTGAAAGTAACGCAGGAAGACGTAGCCGACCGCCAGGCCGTTCTTCATATCAAACTCGAAGAACAGGACCTGAGCGGGTACCTGGAACGGGGATACCGAAAAGTCGTCCAGCGCACCAACATTCCCGGCTTCCGACAGGGCAAAGCCCCCCTCCATATAGTAGAGCGCTTCATGGGTCGGGAAAGCCTTCTGTCCGAGGTGCTCGATTTCATGCTCCCCGACGCCACCACCCGCGCGGTTGATGATCAGAAGCTTGAGACCTCCGGGTTTCCCAAATTCGACAACTTGGAGCTGGACCCCGTTTCCTTCACGGCTACTGTCGCGCTTACTCCTGAAGTAGACCTGGGCGGCTATCGAGACATCCGGGTCGAGCCCCAGCCGGTTGAGGTGACCGAAGAGGACATTAAGGGCCGTCTGGAGGAGTTGCGCACTCAAGCTGCAGTCTGGAACCCAGTGGAGAGAAAGGTCAAGCTAGGCGACTTGGTCACCATGGATCTCACGGCGACGATAGACGGGCGCCCTGTAATGGAAGAAAAGGACGCGGTCTATATGCTAGAGAAGAGCAGCCAGAGACCTGTCCCGGGGTTCGTGGACAACTTGGTCGGACTGAAGGAGGGAAAGCCCAAGGAGTTCACCGTGGCCGTTCCCGCCGACTTCACAGACGCCAGGACCGCCGGCACAGAGATGGCCTTTTCAGTGACCCTGGGCAACATCAAGGAACGAACCCTACCTGAGCTAGACGATGAGTTCGCCAAAGGCGTTGGCGATGGCTTCGAGAGCCTGGACACTCTTCGCGTGGAGGTCGAAAAAGGCTTCAGGGTGAACGCGGAGGAAGCGGAGGAGGCGCGTTTCAAAGAGGCCGCCGTGGATGCCCTGCTGGAAGGCGCGACTGTCCAGCTGGCTCCCATGTTGGTCGAGCACCAGGTCGAGCATATGCTAGCCGACCAGCAGACCGTGCTCGAACGCATGGGCGTCCGCATGGACGACTATCTGAAAATGGCCGGAAAGACTGAAGAGGAGTTCCAGGAAGAGATACGCAAGGACTCCATCACCCGGTTGAACCGCAGATACGCCCTGTTCAAGCTTTCAGAGGCCGAAGGTCTGGATGTCCCGGATGAAGAGGTGCAGGAAAGACTCAAAGCGATCCTCTCGAACTCCGGCAGCCAGCGCGACAATCGCAGACGGCGAGATGCGGACGAGGCCAAACAGTCAGTACATGACAGCCTGCTGGTCTCCAAAAGCCTGGACAGACTGGCCGCAATAGCCAGGGGTGACGGCACGAACCCTGGACAAGACGCTAGCGACGAAAACGAGGACGAACAACCCAACAAACAACCCAACAAAGGGGACGACCAAGATGGATGAACGCGCTGAAGGCTTGATCCCAATGGTGGTGGAGACGGGTGCGAGGGGGGAACGGGCCTTTGATATCTATTCCCTTCTGCTGAAAGAGCGTATTATATTTCTGGGGACTCCGATCTCCGACCACGTGGCCAACAGCATAATCGCCCAGCTTCTTTACCTGGACCGGGAGGATCCCGAGAGGGACATCAACGTCTATATAAACTCGCCGGGCGGCATCATTACGGCGGGACTGGCGATTTATGACACGCTGCGCCTCATACGGCCCGCGGTTTCGACCATCTGCGTGGGGATGGCCGCCAGCATGGCGACGGTCTTGCTATGCGCCGGGACCAAGGGCAAGCGGTACGCTCTGCCTAACTCGACCATTCACATGCACCAGCCCATGTCCGGCGCACAGGGACAGGCGGCGGACATCGAGATCGCCGCACGAGAGATTCTGCGCATGCAGGACAAGATGCGCCAGATACTTTCCAATCACACAGGTCAGGCGTACGAGAAGATCGCACGGGACACCGACCGCGATTACTATCTGGACGCCGAACAAGCCCTGGAGTACGGCCTGGTGGATGAAGTCCTATCGTCATCCCCTTCTGAGGAGTCGGCCGCCTTATAAAGGATGATCTCACAAACCACCAGGCGGATTGGGGCGCCCCGAGGCTCAGTCCCGCCATGTTTGGAAGGGAACAAGGCTACCCGAGAGGAGCATGTGCCGCAAAGTGCTGAAGTTTAAAAACCCTAGCAGATATCGGTGGTAGATAGAGTATGCCTACATCGAAAAGCGGCCAGTCCAGCTACGAATGCTCCTTCTGTGGAAAGGGGCAGGCCCAGGTTGAGCGCCTGATCGCCGGTCCCCATAAGGTATTCATCTGCGACGAGTGCGTCGCACTTTGCGAGCAGATGATCGCGGAGGACAATCCGGCCCCGCCACGTCATGTCACCGGACTACTTACCAACGGCCTGAATCCTAAGCGAATCTATACGAAGCTAGACGAGTACGTGGTTAGCCAGGAGCGGGCGAAGAAGGTACTCAGTGTAGCCGTCTATAACCACTACAAGCGGGTCTGGTCGAACCACCAGAGCGATGAGGTGGAGCTTCAAAAGGCGAACATCCTAATGGTGGGACCCGCCGGCTGTGGCAAGACTCTGCTGGCCCAAACACTGGCCAAGATCCTTGACGTTCCCTTCGCTATCGCCGATGCCACCTCATTAACGGAGGCCGGGTATGTTGGCGAGGATGTGGAGAACATCCTTCTTCGCCTCATCCAGGCCGCCGACAACGACGTGGCAAAGGCCGAGCAGGGGATCATATATATCGACGAGATAGACAAAATCGCGCGCAAAAGCCCAAATCCATCGATAACCCGCGATGTGTCCGGAGAAGGCGTTCAGCAGGCACTGCTAAAGATCGTGGAGGGCTGCGTCGCCAACGTTCCACCTCAGGGCGGTCGCAAGCATCCCCACCAGGATTTCCTCCAGGTGAAAACCGATAACATCCTGTTCATGTGCGGCGGCGCCTTCGAGGGCCTGGATGAAATAGTCGAGTGGCGGCTCAAAAAGGACCAGCTGAAAATCGGATTCAACGCCAAGGGCTCGCGCAGCAAGAGCTCCGGCAACGGGACGGATGTACTCAGGCACGTATCACCGGACGATCTCATGGAATACGGGTTCATTCCCGAGTTCGTCGGGCGCCTCCCAGTCATGGTCGCGATGGACTCCCTCGACAAAGAGGCACTCATGAAGGTGCTGACGGAGCCCAAGAATGCGTTCGCTCGACAGTACGAGGCCCTGTTCAAGATGGACGACGTCGAGCTCGTCTTTACGAACGACGCGCTGGCCGCCGCCGCCGATGAGGCCCTGAAGCAAAAGACTGGCGCTCGCGGTCTGCGAACCATACTGGAGCGCACGCTGCTCGACGTGATGTACGAGCTGCCGTCTATGAAAGAGGTTACCAAGTGCGTCGTGAACGCCGACTCTATTCTCGGCAAAGACGTCGTGCAGTTGACCGCCGGGTCCGCGGAGGTGGTGCCCATGCCATCTCGGGAGAGGAAGCTGGCCTGACGGCGGTTATCTTCAAGGCGACCCGATAAACCGCTCGACCTCTTCGTTCAAGCATTGCCCCTCAATGGGGGTGCCTCCCGCGTCCAGTACGCGTCCCTCCTCGATCCTCACACGGCTCTCAGCCAACGCCCTCAAGGTCTCCAGCAGAAGAGGCCTCTCACGCTTCATCCCCTCCTGCCGTATCAGCCTGAACATCGGCTGCTCCTCGCCCTGGCTCCGGATATCCTCGATGGGGCGGCTTTCTGTCTCGCGCCACAGCGGACCGAAACGCCCTCCTCGAATAGGAAACGTGCAGTATGTCAGCACCGGCCCCTCATCCAAGACCTCTGTCGCCACGTGCACCATCACCCCCGACTCAGCGGCCCCATCCTCAATGAGCTTCCAGATGACATCTTGCCAGGTACCGGCCGGTCCCCTGGGCGAAGCGGGATGAAGGTTTATCATCTTGTACCGCCGGCACATCTCGGCGCCGGTGAAGAGCATATAGCCCGCAAGGACGCTGACGTCAGGATCGAACCCTGAGATGAGCTTCATCGCCTCTCTGTGGTAGGAGAGCCGATGCCTTGAAAACGGTCCTCCTCCGTGTTCGCGACGGAAACGCCGGGAGGACAGGGTCACCAGCGGAATGCCGCGGCCTCGCACCAGACGGAAGAACTCGTCGCTGCCCTCGGCCTCCCCGGGCTCGCGGTTGCTGAACACGAACTCGATCTCGGCGTCGAGAACGCCCGCGTCGATCCGCCCCCGGATCAGCTCTAAGAACCCT
This sequence comes from Dehalococcoidia bacterium, assembly GCA_965249225.1. Classification (GTDB taxonomy): domain Bacteria; phylum Chloroflexota; class Dehalococcoidia; order Lucifugimonadales; genus CBDFLT01. The sequence continues at coordinate 801,176 of CBDFLT010000009.1, forward strand.
CGCGACCCTTCGCCACGGCCCGTCGAGAACCACCCCAGCTTAAGCATGGGGACCCCCAAATGGACATCGATGCCCGCGATTTCCATGCGACCGGCATGGCCTTAAAAGCTTATGAGCTCCACCAGGAGCCGTTGGGCCTCGTCTGCCACCTTCGTGTCACCGATGCGCCTGGCAGCCTGGATGGCCAAACCCAGGCTAGTCCGCGCATTGCCCAGGTCATCCAGCGCCGTGAAGACCTTGCCTCGCAAGAGATAAGCCTCGGGCTCAAGCGGGTCTAACGTCAGCGCAAGGCGAGTCTCGTCCAGCGCCTCCACATACTCTTCCTGTGCGAACAGGCGCTCAGCCTCGTACACATGGGAGATGGCGTTGTCGGGCAACGTGGCCGTGCCAAGCCAAGTACCGGCCAGCAGGACCACCGCCGCTACCGGTAGGACCACCCATCTCCGAGCAAGGGAGCCAGCGTCCACCAACCCGCTGAGGTAGCCCTGGGGCGTCGTGGTATACCTGTACTTGGGGGCCAGGGCCAACCCTATAAAGAAGCCCGCCACGAATCCGCCCATGTGTGCCCAGTTGTCTATTCCGGGAACGGTCACCCCTATGAAAAGGTTGATGGCAGCGATTATAAGCAGGCCATACAGGCTGCGCTGCGCCATCTTCCCCAGGACGCGCCGCTGGGTGAGGAAGAACGCCGCGAGGGCTCCCAGCACACCGAAGATGGCCCCGCTGGCGCCGGCGGCAATCCCTATGGAGTTCATAAGGTAGCTGGCGACGCTGCCGGCCAGACCGGCCAACACGTAGATGGCGATGAACCGAAAGTGTCCGTAATAACGCTCGACCAGACGGCCGAAGATCAACAAGGCGAAGGAGTTGAAGAAAATATGCCACAGGCCCACGTGAACGAACATGGCGGTGAACAGACGCCAGTACTGTCCATCAGCTATCAAAGGGCCGAACATCGCCCCGAAGTCTAAGAGGGCCCGCGTGTCCGATCTCGCCCCCGCCAGAGACGAGACCCCCCACACGAGTACATTGATCGCCAGCACAGCATAGGTGACGACGGGTGGATCACCTAGGACGGGGAGTGGCAAACCCTCTCTGCTTGCTAAGATGTCTAGTCTGCGCGCGTACACGGCCCTTCTTTCCCCTCGGGTGAAGATATCATACCTCAGGCCGGCCCCGTGGGGAGACCGGGCACCAGGGGCAGGATGGAAAAGCTATGCACTTCGCCGAAGGAGCGAGAAACCGGAGGTTGCCAGGAGCTCGAAGACCGATTCTACTTTCGGCCCGTGGACCTGCTCAAGAACTTTTTTTGAAGCTTGGTGAGAGTGGTCAGTACGTGGATTAGCGGGCTAGTACGGCGGCCGACGATTTTCCCCTGGGCCAGCGCCTGTTTGAAACCCTCGGGCGTCCCATCGAACTCGGGCATCTCCAGGTAAGTGCGGCCCAGCTCCATGGTAGTGTGGGCGTCGCTGACGCCCGACGCCAGCAGGCCGTGTTGAAGCGCGAACTGGTGCGCCTTTCGATCATCGCCGCTCATGTTGTTCCGTGCGTTGAAGACCTCCACTACATCGGCGTAAGGCAGGACCTCCTCCAACGCCGGACGGGTTATCACAGACCTGCGAAACCGGTCGAAGGGGTGCGGGATCGACACGAGGCCCCCCTGCTCCTTGATGCGTTTGGCCGTCTCCACGGGCGAGAGGTCGCGTGGCACCGCCTCCTGGAGGAACAGCCCTGTTATCTCGCCCCCGGCCGACTTCACCTCCTCACCGACGATGACCATAAACGGCGCAAGGCCCTTGACCTCGAGAGCGCCTTCGATGGTGTTGTGGTCGGTGACCGCTATGCAGCCCAGGCCCACCTCGATGCAGCGCGATACCAGGCTTTCCGGGCTCATTTCCGAGTCGGGCGAGAAGTGAGTGTGCATGTGGAAGTCGGCCTTGATCAAGCCTCTTCCTCCGGTGCCGCCGCCTCCTCTTCGAGGAAGCGCATCTGCTCGCCGTAGGCCGTCTCGATCCTGGAGATCTTGAGCTCGGCTGTGGCCAGCAGCTCACTGCACAACCGGGCCAGCGTCATGCCCTCCTCGAAGAGACGGGTCGCCTCGGAGAGGGTCAGCCCCCCCGCCTCCAGCGCCTGGACGGTCTCGTCCAGCTTCGTGAGGGCCTCCTCGAACGTGAGGTCCTCAAGCTTCGGCTTGGCGTCGGCCTTATTATCTCTCGTCATGAGACAGTCACGCTCCGAAGCGGAAGGGCGGATAGCGGTCCGTGGCCAGCATGAACGCATAAGCAATGACTCGGTTATACCAACGCATCGTACCCACCACGAAGGCGAATAAGTCCCTGGGGTATCGGCCGGTGAAGAGTATGGCGACCCAGGATGCTATCACAACGACTATCACCGCGATGGTCAGGAAAAGCAGCACGATGTAGTGGGGAATTGCGAGAAGCCACTTCACGAGGGGAAGCCACCGGTTTAGATCCCGTTCCACATCCGGGTAAGGAATCTCGAGGTGCACGGCCTGCTCCTCGTCGGTAGAGGGGTACTCATCTCTCAACAGGAAGAGATAGGCACTAACGCGGTTCTCGAATCTCGTGAAGGCCAGATTGAAGTCAAACCACCACCTGGGATACTTGCGGCGAAAGAGAATCATTACCAAAGGGCCAAAAAGAAGCCCGCCCATTGCTACACTTGATTGAGCGCCCCATTTCCCACCGACCATCGTCAGGACAATCGCAATGGGTATGACAGCGATCAACCTGAAAAACGAGGACAAACGGTCCAACTCCCTATCCGGATACTCGACCGAAAACTGAACTGGGTAGGAGTCTTGCTGGGCCATGTGGTCACCTCAGAGGATGTTCTTGCAGGCCCGAGTCTATCACAATACAACGAACACAGCGGTAGTCTACATACCCGATGTGGGCCCAGTCGGACGCCGCGCTCTCAGTCGGCGGACCGGGGCTCATATACGGGGGCTTTCTTTCCTCTTCACCCGGCCGTCGCCTTCAGGCCGCGTGGATGTGACCTCCGCCGCGAAGCCTCCTTTGGACAGGGTGACGTCGACCGTGTCTCCGGGCCCCACCTGGGCTGTGTCACTTACGACGGTATGGTCATCTCCGGTCTGGACTATGGCATAGCCCCTGCGCAGGGTACTCATGGGACTGAGCGCCGACAGACGACCCTCGAGTCCATCCAGCCGCTCCCGCTGGAACCGCATTGCGTGGCGCAGGTGGACGGCCCCTTTCGCCAGCAGATCATCGATACGCATTCGAACGGTGTCGAGATTGGGCCGGCTCCTGTGTAGCCGAAGCCCGAGCTGGCCCAGTGTCTCCGATTTTTCGGACACGCCGTCCTTGACGCCAAAGACCAAGGACCTCGCCGCCATCAGGATAGAGGACGCGAGCTCACCCTTGTCGGGCACGGCCATCTCAGCGGCCGCCGACGGAGTGGAAGCGCGCTGATCAGCCACCAGGTCGGCTATGGTGACGTCGGTCTCATGCCCCACGCCGCTTATCACTGGCGCTCGGCTGGAGTATATGGCCCTGGCGACGGCCTCCTCGTTAAAGGCCCACAGGTCCTCCAATGAGCCTCCACCTCTGGCCAGGACCACCATGTCTACGTCGGGCGCCTCGTTGAGGACTTGGAAGGCGTCGACGATGGAGGGTACGGCCGACTCGCCCTGTACGGCGGCGGGCGCAAGGACCAACTCAACGAGGGGGTAGCGTCTGCCGATGACCTTCTGGATGTCATGCCAGACCGCACCGCTGGGCGAAGTAATCACCCCAATCCGTTCTGGGAACGCGGGTAGCGGCCGCTTACGCGAAGGCTCGAACAGTCCCTCGGCCTCCAGCTTCTGCTTGAGCAGCTCCAGCTTCAGCTGCAGCTCGCCGACGCCCTCGGGCTGGACCAGGTCAACGATCACCTGAAGGTCGCCCCGGGGCTCGTAGATGGAGATGCGACCGTGGGCTATAACAGCCGAGCCGTTGTCTAAAAGCTCGGCGCTACCGGCGTTGCGAAACATGACACAGCGCAGCGTGCTGTCGGCGTCTCTGAGGCTGAAGTAGCTGTGTCCAGAGGCGGGTCGGGCCAGATTTGCGACCTCGCCGCTGATCCAGATGTCCTGGAGTAACGACTCCCGCTCCAGTGTTTCTTTGACATACGAGGTAACCTGAGAAACCAAGTAAACAGGCATATCAGGCTCTGGAAAGGTACTCGCCCGTACGGGTGTCTATTTTAACGGTCTCGTCCACGTCCACAAAGAGAGGGACCTGGACAACTACACCGGTCTCCAGTTTCGCGGACTTCGTCCCACCCTGAGCCGTGTCCCCCCGCACTCCCGGCTCGGTCTCGGCGACCTTCAGATTGACGGTTATAGGCATCTCGACCGCGATGGGTTCGTCTTGATAGAACACCAGGTCCAGGGTGGCCTGCTCGGCGAGAAAGCGGACGGCGTCGCCGATCTGTTCCTTCGAAACGGGAAACTGCTCGAAGGTCTCTGTATCCATGAAGTAGTGGAGGCCGTTCTCCTCATAGATGTACTGGGCATTTCGTCGCTGTATGTTCGCTGGGGTCAGCTTGACAGCATATCCCTGGAATGTGCGGTCCACGACGCGCCCCGTGCGCACCTCTCTAAGCCGCATACGGACGACGGGAGCGCGCTGCTGCATCTTGCTCCATTCGTACTCGACGACAATGTAGGGATGGCCATCGAGCTCGATGGCCATCCCCTTTTTCACATCGCCATAACTGATCGTCATCGAACCCCTCTCGAAAACGACGCGACGGCCGGGGTGAGGTTCTCTCCTCTACACCCTCATCTTCTTCGCCTGGCTTATCACCCTGGCCCTCCCGTTTTCCAGCACCACGATGTCCTCGATACGGACCCCTCCCCAGCCGGACAGGTAGATGCCGGGCTCGATGGTGAACACCATTCCATCCTCCAAGGGCTCCTCGGACCTCGGGCCAACCCCAGGGTACTCGTGAACCGCCAGTCCTACGCCGTGGCCCAGGCTATGGCCGAAGTTATCGCCGTAGCCGGCCTGCGCGATGAGATCCCTGGCGATGGCATCGGCCTCCACTCCGGTCATGCCCGCTGTGACCCGCTCCTCGGCCGCTATCTGTGCGCTGAGCACGGTATCGTAAACCCGGCAAAAGGTATCGTCCGGCTCTCCGACGAAAATGGTGCGGGTGAGGTCGCTGCAATACCCCTGATACGTGGCGCCCATGTCTATCACCACCGCCTCGCCACGTTGGATAACCTTGTCGCCGGCGCGATGGTGGGGAAGCGCGCCGTTTGGTCCGGCGCCCACGATGATGTCGAAGGCGTTGCTCTCGGACCCACGCTCCCTCATTGCCTTCTCCAGCTCCCATGCCACCTGCTCTTCGGTGACTCCAGGCTCGACTGTCGGGGCGACCTGGTCAATCGCCTGGTCCGAGATTTCAATCGCCTTCGTAAGAAGCCTCAGCTCCTCCTCGTCTTTAAAGGCCCTGAGTTTGTCCACTAGCTCTGAGGTCGGCACCAGCGTCGGCCCGCCAACGCTCTCAGCCTCTTCGACAGCTTTCTGAAAGGCCGTATGGGTGCTGACGGTCATGTGCTGGCTCTCGAAGCCGACATGTGTTGCTCCACCCTCCGCCGCCAGCTTAGTGAACCAGCGAAGGTCGCCGCCGATGCGCTCGACCCGAAAGCCGGGGGCCTGCGCTCCAGCCTGCTCGACGTAGCGAAAGTCGGTGGCCAGCACGGCATCTGTTGAGGTGATCAGCAGGTACCCGGCGGATCCGGTAAACCCGGAGAGGTAGCGACGGTTCTCCGGCGTCGAAACCAGGATGCCGTCAAGCTCGCTCTCCTCGAGCCGCTGGCGCAGCCTCGTAAGCCGCGTGCTCAATGGTCCTCCTCCCCCTTCAGACGGGCGGACAGGAAGTCCAATGCCAAGATATAGCCCTGCCAGCCCTTCCCGGCGATCTGATTGACCGCGATGGGCTCTATCACCGAGTGGCGCCTGAACTCCTCCCTGGCGTGGATGTCGGACAAGTGTACCTCGACGACCAGTAGCCGGGTGTCCTCCAGGGCGTCTCTCAGCGACAAGCCGTAGTGGGTCAGTGCGCCCGCGTTTATGATAACACCGGAGGCGCCGGGTGCCGAGGTTTGCAGGTGGTCTATGATGGCGCCCTCGTGGTTAGACTGGAAAAACTCCACTTCCACACTAAGCTCACTCGCCCTGGCGCTGATCTCCTCTTCGATCTGGTAAAGGGCCTCCGTCCCATAGTGGTTGGGATCGCGTTTGCCCAGCATGTTCAAGTTGGGGCCGTTTATCACGAGAATCTTCATGACAGATCCTGCTACTTCGTCGCCCTTACACCGCCTACGGTGTAGCCGACCCACCATGGTCGCTCAGGGCTTGCTCTAGTGTTCAAGTGTTGGTATATAGAGCTAGGGTACCACTTGGAAACCGCCTCAAGAACCCCCACCAGACAGAATTGTTCCCCCCCCGACTCGCCTTGAATCACCTTGGCTTTGTTGACATCCTGTCTTTTTATCCCGCCCACCCACCCTTAGAAAGGTATGGGGTATCCCCCATGTGATGAGGTGTCCTTGAATTAACTCCCGCCAGGGAAGAAGAATGAGGAAGGCCCAGGAGCTACGCCCGCCATGGACTCCCCTTTAAGGGTGAATACCGAGATAGTTTCAAGAAAGGCGTGGTGGGGTTACGCGGACAGCTTGTTGTCCGCGGCGTCGTTGTTGGTCCGCTTTGCCCTGGGGTGAGCCGCCAGATACACCTTTCTGGCCTGCGACTGGGTCACGTGAGTATAGATCTGCGTAGTGGCCGGGCTGGCATGTCCCAGCAGCTCCTGCACTACCCTCAGGTCGGCACCTCCCTCAAGCATATGGGTCGCGAAGGAGTGGCGCAGCGTGTGAGTGTGAACGCCCGAGCGGAGTCTCGCTTTGACCGCGTAGCGGCGCACCATCGCCTGTATGCTTCTCTGGCTCAGCCGCCTGCCGGAGCGGTTGAGGACCAGGGCATGTCCGCTGTCGCGATTCGCCAGCTTGGGACGCACCTGGCCCAGGTACAGCACCAGGGCATCCCTGGCCGCCCTTCCGATAAGGGCCACACGCTCCTTCGAGCCCTTGCCTCTGACCCGCAGCTCTCTCGTCTCCAGATTCAAGCCGCCGACGTCCAGCCCATGGGCCTCGCTGACACGAAGACCGGCACCATAGATCAACTCCAGCAGCGCCCGGTCTCTGATTCCAAGGGGCGTCGAGGTGTCGGGAGCGCGCAGGAGTCGGGCCGCCTCGTCCTGAGAGAGGAATCTGGGCAGCCTGGACTCCAGCTTCATGACGCCCCGTTGGGGCAGCGGATCGGCCTCGATGACCTTCCCTCTTACCAGCCACCGAAGGAACGACCGCAGCGCGCTCAGCTTTCTAACGATGCTGGCCCTGACATAGCCTAGCTGGATGAGCCACGCTAAGTACTCTCTAAAGGCCCCACGGTCTAAGGCCCTTAGGTCGGAGAAGTTCCTGGCCTCTATGAAATCGTATAGGGGCTCGAGGTCCGTCTTATAGTTGCGAACGGTCAGGGACGCGAGACCCTTCTCAGCCTTCAGGTGCTCCTCAAACCGAACCATTAGGTTGCGCCACTCGCGCTGTTCCATGTTCTTAGACCGCCATGTCCAGAGCTTCGCTCTCCGGGACGGGGCCTTTGTATTCACAGGATGTGCAGTGCGCGTTGGAGCGGCCGGAGGCCAGCAGCAGCTTGCCGCACTCGGGGCACGGCTGTGGAAGGGGACGCCGGTTCACGGCGAAGGTGCAGGTAGGGTAGTTGGAGCACCCGTAGAACTTTCGGCCTTTGCCCTTCTTACTACGCTCCACGAGGTCGCCACCGCACTCCGGGCACTCGACGCCCACGCGGGTCAGGTACGGCCGCGAGTTCCGGCACTCGGGGAATCCGCTGCACGACAGGAAACGGCCGAAGCGGCCCGATTTGATGACCATAGGCCGCTCACACTTTTCGCAGACCTCGTCCGTCTCCTCGTCTATCTGGTCCCGAGGGACTCGCTCAGCCTCCTTCATGGCCTTTTCGATGGCCTCGTCAAACGGGACATAGAAATCCCTTAACACCGGCGTCCACTCCCGCTCGCCCCTCGCTATCTCGTCCAGCTCCTCCTCTATGCGGGCCGTGAAGCCAACGTCCATGATGTCCGGGAAGTGTGATGTAAGCAGGTTGCTAACGGCGGTGCCCAGCTTGGTGGGTACGAAGCGCCCGGTTTCTTTGCGGACGTAGTCCCGCTCCATGATCGTTGCGATGATGGGCGCATATGTACTGGGGCGCCCTATACCCTCCTCCTCCAGCGTTTTGATCACTGTGGCCTCGGTGTATCGAGGCTGAGGCTGAGTGAACTTCTGCTCTGCATCAAGATCGAGACACTCCAGAGGGTCCCCATCCGATAGCTCGGGCAGCGATCGCGACTCTTCCTCTTTGTTCTCCCTCTTGGAATCGTCGGAGTCCTCCATGTAGACCGCCCGGTAGCCAGGGAATTTCATGATGGAACCGATTGCCCGGAAGGAGTAACGATTGCTCGATTTCTGGCTTTCCGCCTTGACATCGACGGTAGTAGACTCAAACCTGGCGTCGGACATTTGACTGGCCACCATGCGTTTCCATATGAGGTTGTACAGGCGGTACTGCTCTGGAGACAGGTAGGAGCGTACGGCCTGGGGCTCCCGCGCAATGGAGGTGGGCCTTAAGGCCTCGTGTGCCTCCTGGGCGCCTCGTGCCTTCTTCTTGTAGAACCGGGGGGTCTTGGGAGCGAATGCGGTCCCAAACTTCGTTCTTATGTACTCTCCGGTCTGCTGCAGGGCTCCGGCGGCCACGTTGGTGGAATCGGTCCTCATGTAGGTGATAAGGCCCATCTCGCCCTCGTTGCCAAGGGACAGCCCCTCGTAGAGCTGCTGGGCTATCTGCATGGTCCGCCTGGCGGTGAACCTAAGCTTTCGCGATGCCTCCTGCTGCAGTGTGCTGGTAATGAAGGGCGGTGCCGGTCGCCGTAGCACCGCCTTCTTCGTAACTGAGTCCACATGATAGTGGGCTCCATCCAGGTCGGATGTTACCTCCTTCGCCTGGGACTCGCTAGCGATCTTCAGGCGCTCTTTCCGTCCTTCAATCGCCTGTAACCCGGCCTTGAATGCCGCCGCATGACCCTTGTTGTCTAGTTGCTTAGCCAGATTGGCTTCTATGGACCAGTATTCCTCCGGAACGAATGCCTGTATTCCCCGCTCCCGGTCAACTATCAGCCTGAGAGCCACCGACTGGACCCGACCCGCCGAGAGGCCTCGTCTTACTTTGCCCCAGAGGACCGGGCTGAGCCTGTAGCCGACCAGCCGGTCGAGGATGCGCCGGGCCTGCTGAGCGTCTATGAGGCGCATGTCCATTTCCCGTGGGTTCTCGAACGCCTCCCTGATGGCGTCCCGGGTAATTTCGTGGAATACGACCCGACGAGTCTTGGACTCGTCGATCTTGGCCGCCTTGATGAGATGCCATGAGATGGCCTCCCCCTCGCGGTCCGGGTCCGTGGCCAAGTAAACGGTCGAGGCCTCCTCGGACGCCTTAGCCAGCTCACTGACAATTTTCCGCTTGTCCGGCAGGGTACGGTAGGTGGGGTGAAAGCCTTTCTCATCGACCTCCACGCCCATTTTGTCGCGCGGAAGGTCCCTGACGTGACCCATGGAGGCCTTGGCCACGTACTTATTACCGAGAAAGCGTCCGACGGTGCGGGCCTTTGCCGGAGATTCGACTATCACGAGGTCTTTTGCCATGTTCCTCACGTTGCCGTCTGGTACTCGGCGACGGCCTCCTTCAATCTAATGTAGTTCATGCCACCGACCTGCCTGACCATACCCCTCAGCTCCATCATAGCCAGGACACTGCTGACCGTCGATATGGGCAGGCTGGTATTGCGGATAATCTCGTCTATGTGAATAGGATCGAAGGTCACATGTCCCAACACCTGCTTCTCGTTGTCGTCCTGCGGGAACAGGACCTTCATCTCGATCTGCTGGCCCACATACGAGAGGTTGAGCTCTTCGAGAACGTCCTTGTAGTCGATCACCAGCTTCGCCCCGGCATCCCTTATCAGACGGTTGGCGCCGAGACTGACGGGCGAGAAGACGTTGCCCGGGACCGCAAAGACCTCACGGTTCTGTTCAAGAGCGTGACGGGCCGTGATGAGGGCGCCGCTGTCACCGCCCGCCTCGATCACGACGGTGCCGAGGGTTATTCCGCTCATGATGCGGTTGCGACGCGGGAAGTTCCCGGCCTGGGGGCGGGTCCCCAGCGGATGTTCAGAGATGAGCGCCCCACTCTCAGCGATTTCCTCCGCCAGCTTGGCATGCTCTCTCGGGTACATGACGTCGAGGCCGCAGCCCATCACGGCGATGGTCCTCGTTCCCGCTTCAAGCGCCGCCCGGTGGGCTATGCTGTCGATGCCGCGTGCCAGGCCGCTCACGATGGTGACCCCGGCCGAGGCGAGATCGTACGAGAACCGGTGCGCGACTTCGCGCCCGTAGGCGGTAACCCGCCGGGTGCCCACCACGGCCACCGAGCGCTCGTGATCAGGTGTAAGCTCGCCACGCACGTAGAGAAGCGGCGGGAAGTCGTAGATCTCCTTCAGTCTGGGCGGATAATCGTCATCGTGCCGGCTGATGGCCCGCACGCCCTCGGCCTCCAGACGCGCGAGCTCGGCGTCGGGGTCGATGGAGGTGCGGCGCGCGTCGACCGCCTGTGCGGCACGGCGGTCCAGGCCCGCCTTTTGCAGCTCGGACGCCCCCGCCCGCCATGCCTCCGCCAACGAGCCAAAGTGTTTCTCCAGCACGTCGAACCGCACCCGACCGATGCCGGGGACGCGGTTGAAGGCGATCCAGTACTTCAGCTCGTTGGAGTCCATAGGCAGCTACAATTCTAGCACAGCAAATTGTATACGCCTTAAAAAAGCGTCTTGTATCGCGATCAGAGACAAAAATAGAGAGTGAAGGGTAACCTTGCCGTGGCTATGGGGGGTAAATGGTGGCGGAGAGGGCGGGATTCGAACCCGCGGTCCCGGGTTTACCGGGACACGCGCTTTCCAGGCGCGCCTATTCGGCCACTCTAGCACCTCTCCTGGACCTTGCGTGCGAAGGGGCGATTCGAAGGGCGGTTGGATGCCTCGGACTGAGAGGACCTACGGGAGGGCGCGGCGTCGGCCTGCCTCCAGCTCCCACCCTACCGCGAAGCGGAGAGGGTGGGATTCGAACCCACGATCAGATTGCTCCGATACCGGTTTTCGAGACCGGCGCCTTCAACCGCTCGGCCACCTCTCCTTGTCTGGGGGATTATAGCATAGGGCCAGGCCGCTGACGCCTGCGCATCCATCAGGACAGTGCGTAGAACTACGCCTCAGGAAATGCCAATTCCGGGCAACTGATCAGCGGGTTAGCGTGTTTTGCCCTATTCCAGCTCGGATAGGTCAGCCGTATCGCCTACGACTTTTATGTGCAGATCTTCAAGCTGTGAAGGGTCAACCGGCCCCGGGGCATCGAACAAAGGGTCGACGGCGCTTTGCGTCTTGGGGAAGGCGATGACGTCCCTTATGTTGTCCCTATCGGTGAGGAGCATCACCAGCCGGTCGATACCAGGCGCTATCCCACCATGGGGTGGTGCGCCGTACTCCAGCGCCGTGAGAAGCTGCCCGAACCGCTGCTCAATCTGCTCTTGCGTGTACCCCATGACCTTTAAGACCTTCTCCTGGAGCTCACGCCGGTGTATCCGGATGCTTCCACTGGCCAACTCGTGACCGTTGCACACGAGGTCATAGCACCGCGCGATCACTTTGCCGGGGTCGCTCTCCAGGTACTTCTCGAATCCCTCTTTGGGCATAGTGAAGGGGTGATGAGTCGGGTCCCAGCGCCCTTCCCCCTCGCTCCACTCATAGAGGGGGAAGTCCACCACGAATCCGAAGGCCAGCAGGTTGGGGTCCGCCAGTCCCAGGCGCACACCCATCTCATGCCGCAGGAGACTGAGGGCCTGGTTAGTCTGCTTGGGCGGCCCGGCGACTATCAGTATCGCGTCGCCGACCTCCGCTCCCGTCTGCGCGGCGATCCGCCTCACCTCGTCCAGGGACAGGAACTTGGCGGCGTTGGACCTCACCTGGTCCTCGGTCAGATCGTCCAGAGAGGATGGCTCGCCGGTGAGGCAGATCCACACCAGCCCCTGCGCGCCTCCCGCCTTGGCGTACTCGGTCAGATCATCCAGTTGCTTGCGCGAGTATGAGCCGCATCCGGGGACCTTGAATCCCTTGACGACCCCTTTCTCGTCGAGGGCCGACCGAAACACCCGGAACTCGGCGTCGGACACTGCGTCGGAGAGGTCGGCCAGCTCCAGACCGAACCTGAGGTCGGGCTTGTCGGTGCCGTAGAGTTCCACGACCTCGGCGTATGTGAGCCTCGGAAACGGCTTGAGCACCCGCTTGTCGGGGAACAGGGTCTCGACGACCCCAGCGTAGAGCTCCTCGATCAACCCCAGGACATCGGCCTCCTCGACGAAACTCATCTCCAGGTCGAGCTGTGTGTGCTCGGGCTGCCGGTCGGCTCGAAGGTCTTCATCGCGAAAACAGCGCGCGATCTGGAAGTATTTCTCGAAGCCCGACACCATGAGGAGCTGCTTGAGCTGCTGGGGGGACTGGGGCAAGGCGTAAAAACGACCGGGATAAAGACGGCTGGGCACCAGGTAGTCGCGGGCGCCCTCGGGAGTGCTCTTGATCAATATAGGAGTCTCGATCTCCAGAAACCCGCGCTCGTCCAGAAAGTCCCTGATGTACTTGACGACGCGATGGCGGGTAATGATCGCGTCCCTCATACTGGGGCGGCGCAGGTCCAGGTAGCGGTACTTGAGCCGTAAAAGCTCGTCTACTTCGCTCTCTTCGTTCACGTAGAAGGGCGGCGTCTTCGATTCGCCGAGAACCACCAGATCATCAGCGAAGACCTCCACCTCGCCCGTCGGAAGGCTGGGGTTTTCCGTGCTCTTCGAGCGCCGCTGGACAAGCCCCTTCACCTGGACCACCCATTCGGCCCTCAGGAGTTGAGCGTCCTTATGGGTCTCAACCGCAAGTTCAGGGTTGAAGACTACCTGGACGATTCCCTCGCGGTCGCGTAGGTCTACGAATACGAGGTTCCCGTGGTCGCGTCTGCGATGCACCCATCCGGCCAGGGTTACCTGTTTCCCGGTGTGCTCGGCCCGAAGCTCTCCGCAGCTTATGGTCTTGAGCAAACCCGTCCCCCCTTCAAGGTTGTATCGTGATCAAATCGGCCATGTCAGGAGGTTTGGGCCACTGGGCTACGTCCGGGGGAAGAGACGACATGTGCTTTTCGGCGGTTAGATTACTACGCCGTAACCCCGCTTGTTTACCGAAAGGCTGACGAACGTCTCCGTCCGGCGAACACCCGGGATAACCCCGACCTTCGTGCGCAGGAAGATTCCCAATGCCTCGGCATTGCGCAGGGTCGCCCATGTGAAGATGTCGAACGAGCCCGTGGTGGCGGTCACCCACTTGATTTCCTCTAGTTTGCCCAGTCCGGCGACAACCTGGTCCAACTTGTCCGGGTCGACCTGGACGCCGATTAGGGCTTCCGAGCCATAGCCCATCTTGGCAGGGTCCGGCAAGGCCACCACTTGAATGTACTCTTCCTGGACCAGCCTCTTAAGCCGGCGACGCACGGTACCCTCGCTCACACCTACCTGGCGGGCGATTCCGGCGTTGGAAGCCCTTCCATCCCTCTGGAGCAGATCGATGATGTTCCTGTCTAGTTCGTCCATTCTTTAAGGCTCACAAATGATGATGTATCGTAAAAATAATATCTAAAACTACGAAATCTGTCAACTATCGAAGGTCTAGTCGTGGTTATTTTCGCCGTTTATCCCGCCGCATGCAGCTCCGGTTGTTGGTGCAAGTTCGGCCAGCTACCTGAAGGGGCTCATTGCGAGGTAGAAAGCTACAATCGCGCCCAGGATGTCGGTGAATCTGAAGGGCGTGGCGGAATAACTAATGATGATTCCCATCGCCACCAGCATCCCCCCGGCGGCAACATACCGCAAGGTCCGGCTCCGTTTCCGGTTCACTGACGCGCCTATCCCTTCTCCCATGAAGTATCCGGTGCCAACAAGGGCTATCGCGTCGAGTAACGGGACGCCGCTCAGGAGAGTAACCACTACGCCGCCAACGATGCCGATTGCCAGACTTACCAGAATGGCGCGCGCCAGCATGGCGCCCTTCACATCAAAGGTCGGTAGCTGCCTCAACCTGGCGCAATCGCGGCATCTGAAACCGACCGGAGTCTCGATCATACAACGGGGACAGATGGGATCATCGCACTTGTTGCAGCTCAGGCTGGTCGCGACGTCGGAATGTCTGCGACAGTACCTAGTCTGCGCCATCGCCAGGCGACCCTTTCTCTCCGGGTCTCGGACGCCGCTCCAACCACTGGCTCTTTCGCGGCACGTCCCTGTCCCACAGGACGCGGTACATGAGCACGCGGGACAGCGGGTACCCATCCTGTGGGGCGTTCCAGCCAGGCACCAGGCGCTTGAGCACGAGAAGAGAGGTGACGCCTAGCGACATGTAGATGATCTCGGCGGGCTGCCCGAACGCAAAGGCAAGGACGGGCAAAGTCAGCATGGCCACAAACGTCCAGAATCCCATCTCACGGAACATAAAATGGCCGATGAAGCCCATGACAAAGCCCAGAATCAGAAATTCCCTCCACATGAGCATTCCGAGCACCGCTCCAATGGCGGTTGCAACCCCTCTGCCCCCTGTGAACTGGATATACGGCGACCAGTTGTGACCGGCGATCGCCGCGAGGCCCGTAGCGGCTTGGGCTGCAAGACTCATATCGAGCCCATACTTGGCCACCAGCACAGGAACCGTGCCCTTTATCACGCAGTCAAACCCGCCCAGGAAGAGACCGGTCCGCACGCCCACGTGGGCCATCAGATTGGTCGCGCCCACGTTCCCGGAGCCGTACCCACGAATGTCGATGCCCTTCCGATAGCGGCCGACGAGGTAGGCGGAGGGGATGCCGCCCCAGAAGTACGCTCCTACTATGAACAGTGCATCAATCACTTGGGCAACTCGCTTAGCCGCAACAGAGCCCTCGGTTATCCAGGAGGGGTGTCGATAAAGGCTGGGACACGAAAGGGTAACAGCCTTGTGCCAGCTTGGCTACGGGATAGTGTTCCTCTGTGCTTTTATAGACTGCAGGGCCTCTACCGTTTCCATAGGCGGACCCACCGTGCCAGGCTCCGGCTCGTCGGGGTTCCCCGAGGCATGATAGTCGCTTCCGCCGCAGGCTACCAAGCCCAGCTCCTGAGCCAGTGCCGCCAGGTCTTTCACCTGTTCAGGGGTGTAATCCCCGTAATATACCTCCATCCCCACCAACCCAACATCTTTGAGCCCTGAAAGAAGCTCCCTCAAGTTGTTTACCTCGCCCCTGGACGCCTTGATGGCGGAATAAGTGGGATGGGCAATCACGGGAAGCGCACCGATTCCCAGCAAAGTCCTAACCGCCTCCTCCGGGGTGAGCTTCATCCGCTCGACGTAGGCGGGTCCACTGCGGCTGATGTACTGGTCGAAGGCGTCACGCGGATAGCGGACGTAACCCGCCTCTACCATCGCCTGCGCAATGTGGGGACGTCCAACAGCCCCACCTCCGGAGAGTTCCCCGACACGCTCCCATGAGATTCTTACGCCTAGCTCGCCTAGTTTCTCCACCATCTTCCGCGCACGGTCCAGGCGGCCAGCGCGAAAACGCTTCAACATGAGCTGGAAGTGGTGGTCTTGATAGTCCACAAAATACCCGAGGACGTGGATCTCACCACCCGGTACGTCGGTGCTCAACTCGATCCCTGGAATGATAGAGATTTTTGCGTGAGTCTCGGCCGCTGCCAGCGCTTCGGGGATGCCCTCGGTGGAGTCGTGATCGGAGATGGAAATCACCTTGAGACCCCGATCGGCACACAGGCGCACCAGCTCCGTGGGCGATAGTCTGCCGTCGGAAAAGGTTGTGTGAAGATGCAGGTCTACTTCCACCATCTGAAAGCCCTCTCCGTCAGGCGCTCAAATCGTCCGACCGCGACCAACGTATCCCGCGACACACTCGGACCGTACGCAGGAGGAACGGCCACGGGAACGCCGGGGTGGGTGGCGGAGATAAGCCACCTCTTGGTGGAGTGTGCATACAAACCCATAGGCGTTTCGAAATAGCTTGGAGTCAACCACCGCAATCAGTCGAGCTCTCTATCCACCCGGGAGATATGGACGGCGGTCCCATTGTCATCGTCGATGTCGAACAGCACGCTGTTGAACCGGGTCGGGCCGCGTTTCTCAACCGTAAACCGGCGGGGAGTCCTATCCAGAAAATGCGCTACCACGTCTTTCGGCTCCATACCTATGATAGAGTTGACGGCCCCAACCATGCCCAAATCGCTGACAAAAGCGGTACCTTTAGGCAGGATTCGGCCGTCGGCAGTGGCGACGTGGGTGTGGGTACCGGCCACCGCGCTCACCCGGCCGTCCAGGTGCCACCCCAGCGCCGCCTTCTCCGAGGAGGCTTCAGCATGCACGTCTACGATGACGACGTTTGGCCGATTTGGCAGGGTGTTCAGGAGGTCGTCCATGGCGCGAAAAGGACAGTCGAACTCACCGACGAATATCCGTCCTATCAGGTTCACGACCAGCGCTTTCCCAACCAGGTAGCCTCTTCCCGGCGCGCTTGAAGGGTAGTTCAGGGGCCGAAGGATTGGAAGGTCACCGTCCAGATGAGGAATTATCTCCTTCTGGTCCCATATATGGTTCCCGGAGGTGATGACGTCAACGCCGCTGGACAGCAACTCGTCGGCGGTATCCAAAGTGATGCCAAACCCGCCGGCGCAGTTTTCCCCGTTGGCCACCACGAGGTCCAGGTCCAGCTCGCTCCGCAGGTCGGGGAGAAGGGCCTTGACCGCGCCCCGGCCCGGCCTTCCAATCACGTCCCCTATCATCAATATACGCAAATGTTACCCCCGCCGATACCGGTCGGTCCGACACCTTCTCGAAGTCCCGGCCTCATCTCGAATTAGGGATGCCCTACCCGCATGACGGCCGGTGTTTGCCAGTGCCGTGTCATCAGCAACGCCCCATCATGCGATGGGGCGTTGCTGCATTCTCCGCCATTAGGTTGTTCCCAAAGGCGTACCGTGGGCCGGCCACGCCTCCGCTCAACTCCTAACGTGCGTATTCGACGGCGCGGTTCTCCCTGATCACGATAACCTTTATCTGGCCGGGATAAACCAGGTCGTCTTGGATTTTCTTTGCGATGTTCCTTGCCAGCCTTGATGAGGCCACATCATCGGTGTCGCTGGGGTTCACCAGGACCCTAACCTCGCGTCCCGCCTGTATGGCAAAGCACTTCTCTACTTCGCTAAAGGAGGTGCAGACCTCCTCAATGGCCTCCAGGCGTTTTATGTAAGACTCGACGGTATCCCTGCGGGCACCGGGTCTGGCGGCGCTGATGGCGTCGGCCGCCGCAACGAGGAACGCCTCCACGGTGCTCATATCATCGTTGTGGTGCTCCCCTATCGCCGTACAGACGGGTGGCGGCATCTCATATTTGGTCGCCACCTCCGCGCCGATTTCAGCGTGAGGTCCATCCACTTCGTGAGTCAAGGCCTTCCCGATGTCGTGGAGAAGGCCGCCTGTCTTGGCGATCCTGACGTTAGCTCCGATTTCGCCCGCCATCATTCCGGCCAGGCGGCATACTTCGACACTGTGCTGAAGAACGTTTTCACCGAAGCTATAGCGGTATTTCAGCCGCCCCAGCAATTTTATCATCTCTGGGTGGAGCCCCTGGACATCCACGTCGAACACGGCTTGCTCGCCACTCTTGCGAATTGTCTCCTCGACCTCCTTCTCGGCTTTTTCCGTCATCTCTTCGATTCGGGCGGGATGAATCCTACCATCCTTTATCAGGTTGGACACAGCTAGCCGAGCCACCTCTCTGCGTATGGGGTCAAAGCACGAGAGGCTTACCGCCTCTGGGGTCTCGTCAATGATCAGGTCGACCCCTGTTGCCTTCTCAATTGCACGTATGTTCCGCCCTTCGCGGCCTATCAGACGACCTTTCATGTCGTCGCTGGGTAGGGGTATGGTGGTAAGGGTAGCCTCCGAGACTACCTCGGACGCTAGACGCTGGACAGCCTGGGCAACGATGTCTCTAGCTTTTACGTCGGCCTCGTCCCGCGCCTGTTCCTCTTTGTCCCGATAGAGGCGGGCCAGCTCGTGATCTATCTCCTCTTCCGCGCGCCTGCGGAGCTCGTCCTTGGCGTCTTGGAGTGAGAGGTTGGATATGGCTTCGAGCTTTTCGAGTTCGTTCTTGCTCATCTCCTCGAGCTGTACACGAAGCTGTTGCGCGAGTTCTTCCGCCTCCGTTTCCCTCTGTGTGAGGTTGCGCTCCCGACGGTCGATATTGTTTGTCCGCCGTTCGACGTTCTCCTCTCTGTTGGACACGCGGCGCTCCATTCTCTGGACCTCGGAGCGCCATTCCCTCACCTCGGCTTCGCCAGCGGAGCGAATCTTGAGGACCTCTTCCTTGGCCTGTACCTGAAGCACTCTTTCTTGCTCTCTGGCTTGCTCCATGATGTGCGTCGCTTCAGACTGAGCCTCCTCACCCCGTCGGCGCGAGAGGATCTTACGTCCGAAGTAACCACCAATTACCCCTAGAATCAGGCCGACCAGGACGGCGAGTATCGCGATGACTGCATTATCCAACGCGCCTCACCTCCTAATCGTGATTTGGGTGGCAAAAAAGCCATTTAACCCATAGCCCAATGGTATCGCTCCTAAATAGGGGTGTCAAGACAAACCACGGGATTTGTGAAAGCTTTAACAAGGGCGTTTTCGGCGGTAACTCGCGGTTCTTGCCCGATGGATTCTGGATCTCAGTGGTATAGATAGCTCAGGATGTCGGGCGGGCGGCGCACGCGGGTCCGCGTTGACCCTCAGTTTCATATGCCCGTATAATCAAGACGCGAATCGCTTCCACCGAGCTGGACCATCGTCGAATTATCCGGCGCCGCGATCGAAAGGCGGTCATGATGGCAAGTCCAGGTGACCATCCGCGGGAGGAATGTGGGGTAGTCGGGGTTTATTCGCGGGGGGAGGACGTAGCACGAGCCGCATTTTTCGGCCTTTTCGCTCTACAGCACAGGGGCCAAGAGAGCGCGGGAATAGCCACGGCGGATGGCGACCGGATTCGAATACGCACCTCCATGGGCCTGGTAGCCCATAGCCTTCAGGAAGATGACCTGAGGCGGCTACCGGGACACATTTCCATAGGTCACACCCGTTACTCGACCTCAGGCTCCAGCCAGCTTCGCAACGCCCAGCCGGTGCTTTCCAGAGGCCCCACCGTCGAACTGGCACTCGCCCACAACGGCAATGTGGTCAACGCGCTGGAGCTGAGACGGGAGCTGACCGACTGGGGCTGCGTCTTCTCCACCACCAGCGATTCGGAGATCGTCGCGCACCTCCTGGCGTACGCACCGGCGTCTTCATGGAGGGAGCGGATCGCCTACTGCATGCGCCGGCTCCAGGGGGCCTACTCGCTGACCGTCCTGACCAAGGACGAGCTTTTAGCGATTCGCGACCCACTGGGAGTTCGGCCTCTGTGCATAGGCGAGATGGACGGCGGATGGGTTGTAGCCTCTGAGTCCTGTGCCCTGGATCACATCGGCGCCGAATACGTGAGAGAGGTGGAGCCGGGAGAAGCCGTCCTCATAGACGACGGGGGAATGCAGACCATCTACCAGAGGGAGCCGGAGCGCCGCGCCAGTTGCACTTTTGAGTACATCTACTTTGCGCGTCCCGACAGCATCCTCAAGGACAAGCTGGTATATAAGACCCGC
Source organism: Dehalococcoidia bacterium (assembly GCA_965249225.1). Lineage (GTDB taxonomy): Bacteria > Chloroflexota > Dehalococcoidia > Lucifugimonadales > CBDFLT01. The sequence goes on from CBDFLT010000009.1 coordinate 821,134, forward strand.
ATGGCGATGGGGGCAGAGTTGGCCAGAGAGTACCCGGTCGAGGCCGACATGGTCATCGGAGTCCCCGACTCGGCCACCGCCGCAGCCGTGGGCTATTCCCAGGAGTCAGGCATCGCGTATGCAGAGGGTCTGGTGAAAAATCGATACGTGGGACGCACCTTCATCCTGCCGGACCAGCGCCAACGGGACCTGGGCGTGCGACGAAAGCTGAACCCGCTGCGGGAGATAATCGATGGAAAGCGAATCATCGTGGTGGACGACAGCATTGTGCGCGGGACCACCACTCCCCATGTTATGAGTCTACTCAGGGGTGGCGGAGCTACAGAGATCCACATGCGCGTCTGCGCCCCGCCCATCATGTGGCCGTGCCACCTCGGAATAGACCTGGCCACCCGCCGGGAGCTTATAGCGGCCAACATGACTGTGGAAGAGATTCGCCAGTTCATCGGCGCCGACTCGCTTGGGTACCTGAGCCACGAAGCTCTCCTTCGGGCCATGGGGGTGTCCAGAAACGAAGTGTGTTTGGCCTGTTTCACAGGTGACTTCCCGCTTCCGGTTCAGCTCGAGATGGACAAGCTGGCACTGGAGACCTGAGGGTGCCAGGGGAGAGAGAGCCCGATGGTGTGGGTGGCCATCGCCGTCCCCGGGGTGTAACCCCTTATCCCGGCGAGCAGACCTACGCATCGGCCGGGGTTGACCTCGACGCCGCCCAGAGCATCAAGGAGCGTATAAAAAGGATTGCCGCGCCCACATACGGGCCCCAGGTACTGAGCGGTGTCGGCGGGTTCGGCGCCCTGTACGAGCTCTCGGGATACCAAGAGCCGGTCCTGGTGTCCAGTACCGACGGCGTCGGCACCAAGCTCAAGCTTGCCATCACGATGGGCAGGCTCGACTCCATCGGCGAAGACCTGGTCAACCTTTGCGTCAACGACATCGCGGTTACAGGGGCCAAGCCGCTGTTCTTCCTGGACTACGTAGCCACGGGAAGGCTTGACCCCGCCAGGGTCGAGGAGCTTGTGGCCGGGATGGCCCGAGCCTGTCGACAAGTGGACTGCGCCCTCATCGGTGGTGAGACCGCCCAGATGCCGGGCCTCTACGAGGATGAAGACTTCGACCTGGCCGGGTTCGTCGTGGGCGTGGTGGAAAAAGGCTCAATTCCGGATACCTCCAAAATCAGCGAGGGCGACCAACTGTTGGGGGTCCCCTCCGCCGGCCTGCACACCAACGGCTACTCGCTGGTACGTCACGCCCTGGGGCTGGACGATGACCCGTCGCCGCTGAGGGAGTTTGTGCCGGAGCTAGGCCAGGTCCTGGGCGATGCGCTGTTGACGGCCCACCGGCCCTACTACCCGATGACCAGACGGCTGCTTCCGCTAGTGAAGGGCATGGCCCACATTACCGGAGGCGGACTGATAGAGAACGTGCCCAGGGTGCTGCCCGAGGGACTTGCGGGAAAATTCGATCGGGAAGCTTGGGAGGTGCCGACCATATTTACGTTCCTTCAGGAGCAGTGTAACGTGAATATCGACGAGATGTATCGGGTCTTCAACATGGGACTGGGAATGGTTCTCGTCAGCGACAAGTCCAGCGCGCAGGAGATTTTCGAACTCGCGCCCGAGTGCAGGGCCGTCGGCGAGGTTGTTCGAGCGAGAGGCGAGCGGCGCGTCGTAGTGTAGATTCTTCAGAATGACGTGAAGTAAGGCCCGTAGGCTGAGCCTTTGCTTCTCTGGAGGATAAGCTTAGCGAAGAGCCTCCGCCTGAACGCTCAGGTTCGATAATCGGAAATCCCAGGAATGCTATGAAGGCGCTTCTCAGCGTATTCGATAAGACCGGAATCGTGGGATTTGGCAGGGCCCTGCACGTCTCCGGGTACGACCTGGTGAGCACAGGAGGCACCTACAAGGCGCTCACGGAGGAGGGAGAGCTGCCAGTTCAACAAGTGGCGGACCTCACGGGCTCGCCCGAGATCCTCGATGGACGCGTGAAGACCCTGCATCCGAAGATTCACGGAGGCATCCTGGCGCGCCGGGACCTGGAAAGCCACACCCGGCAGATGGCCGAGCACCATATCGACGCCATCGACCTGGTGGCGGTCAATCTCTACCCGTTCGTGGAAACCATCAGCCGCCCAGGGGTCACGCACGACGATGCCCTTGAAAACATAGACATCGGTGGCCCCACCATGATCCGTGCCGCGGCCAAGAATTACGCCCACGTGATCGTGGTGGTGGACCCGGCGGACTACGGTTGGATCACGGAGCGGCTTTACCACAGCAGTGGAGCCGATGTCCAGCCCATCTCCCTGGAGGAGCGAAAAAGGCTGGCACACAAGGCCTTCCAGCACGTGGCCACGTACGATGCCGCCGTTGGGGAGTACTTAAGCGATGGCGACCTCCTCTCCGGGGATGAACTCGCGCTGGGCTACCGCAAGCTCTCAACCCTCCGCTACGGTGAGAACCCTCACCAGTCCGCCTCTCTCTACGCCGACGTTACTTCGCCCGGCGAAATAGCCGCATCCCGCCAGATCCACGGCCGGGAGCTGTCGTTCAACAACATCCTGGACGCCGACGCGGCATGGGGCGTAGTCTCGGACTTCTCGGAGACGGCAGTGGCCATAATCAAACACACCAGCCCCTGTGGTCTTGCCGTCGACGACGACCAGGCCGTCGCGTACATGCGCGCCTTCGAGGGCGACCCGGTCTCGGCCTACGGTGGCATCGTGGGGTTTAACCGAGCCGTGACCGCCTCGGCCGCCGAGGCCATGCAGAGCGTCTTCTACGAGGTCGTCGTGGCCCCTGCCTTCGAGCCCGAGGCCCTTGCAATACTCAAAAAGCGTAAGAATCTAAGAGTCCTTGAAGTCGGCCAGCCCGAGAGTGTGGGTGTTCGCCTCGATGTACGCAAGATCAGGGGCGGTGCGCTGATTCAGGCAGCCGATGACGCGGAAGTCGATCCCGCTTCGTGGCGCACAATGACCGTACGCATCCCTTTGGAGCACGAGATGGCCGACCTTATCTTCGCTTGGAAGGCGGTCAAGCACGTCAAGTCCAACGCCATAGTGCTGGCCAAAGACTCAGCATTAATCGGCATGGGAGCAGGCCAGCCCAATCGCGTGAACAGCGTGCACCTGGCGCTTCGCGGCGCCGGAGAGAAGGCAAAAGGCAGCGTGCTGGCGTCTGACGCGTTCCTATCGTTCGTGGACAACGTCGATCTGGCCGCCGACGGCGGCGTAACCGCGATCGTCCAGCCTGGGGGCTCCATCAGAGACCAAGAGGTGATCGATAAGGCCGACCGGCGCAACGTCGCCATGGTCTTTACCGGCGTACGTCACTTCCGCCATTAGACGGTGACCACCTCTATCGACGTCGTCATCCCGGTCTTTAACGAAGAGAAGGCCCTCCCCTCGAGCATCGCGGAACTTCATGGCTTTCTCAGCCGTAACATATCGGACCTGGAATGGCATATAGTGATCGCGGACAACGGCTCCACCGACGGAACGCTCGAAGTAGCGAAGCGGCTCTCAGACCGGTACCAGGAGGTGAACTACTTAGGTCTGCAGCAGCGGGGACGGGGCCGCGCGCTGAGGGCCACATGGCTAAACAGCAGCGCCGATATCCTGAGCTACATGGACGTGGACCTGTCAACCGACTTGGAGGCGCTGCCCAGACTGATCGACGCGATCACCAACGAGGGATACGACCTCGCCATCGGCTCCAGACTCAGGAAGGGGTCTCAGGTCATCGGCCGGTCCCCCTTGCGAGAGATGATCTCAAGGGGGTACAGCCTTTTATTCAGGGCGATGTTCTTCACCGGGTTTCGGGACGCCCAGTGCGGATTCAAAGCGGTGAGCCGAAAGGCCGCCGGAGCACTGGTCCCCCAGGTCATGGATACCGGCTGGTTCTTCGACTCCGAGATGCTGATCCTGGCTGAGAAAAACGGCTACCGCATCAAAGAGGTGCCCGTGATATGGACCGACGATCCCGAAAGCAGGGTGCGCATTATGAGCACAGCATATGGCGACCTGAAGGGACTTTTGCGGCTGCGGTTTGGGGGCTTGAGAAGAGCGTCCCACGCTCTCGCCGAAGGAGACCGCTCCGATCGAGATAATTTTTGAGGCCCTAATGCTGTAAGGAGCTTACCCATGGCCGAAATCGAAAGACCGCAAGAAGTATTCCTGATCAGCGAGAACCCCTACCTGTGTCTATACGAAGGCGACACCGTCACCGCGGTCGTAAGCCTCCAGCGGTTTTCATACTCCAAACGCGGAGCGGGCGTGGTGTCGTTGGTTTGGGCCGATCTGAAGGGGGACGGCTTCTCTCCGGAGGACGACTATACCGCCTGTCTCACCGACAACGTGGCACTGGCCCGATGGTTCAAGGACGAGATGGCGCCTCAGTACCCGGGCATGATAGAGGTGCCCAACTACGAGACGATGCCCATCGTAGAGGCCGACTACTTCGCCAGCTCCGGTGACCTTGGGGACGCATACACGGAAACGATGCGAGCGGAAGGCGTAGAGATCGTGGCGACGTGGCGAGACATGGCCGAGCACGTTCGACTCGCACTGCCACCAACCGAAGTCTGGCCGTTCACCGTCGCCTCCATCCTTGTCCCGGTGTCCAGCGCGGAGGTTACCGTTAACGGCGTACGCGCAGTAGGACAAACGAAGCCCGAAGAGTTCCGCGATCTGCCTTCGACGATTACCGATCAGGAACTGGCCCATCTGGTTCACGCGTCCGGCGCTTTGGCCTTTGGGGAGATCTGGACCGCGCCGGATGAAGGATAAAATTTAGGGCGGGAAGCAAGAATGAGCATCCAGTTTATCGTCGGTGTTCTAGCCACGCTCGCGGTGGTGGTGGCGGCCTGCGACAGCACCGAGCCTGCGGCAACTCCCGCCCCGTCGCTCACGTCTCCACCACACACCGAAGTCGCGGCGACGCCTGCGCCTACGGCCACGCCTACCCCTACTGCCGTCCCCATAGCATCACCAACGCCTACAGCCGAGACCCCAACCTCATCCAGGGCCCGGGAAGACCAGGAAACCCTCGTCGGCTCGCCGGCCCCGGACTTTCAGCTCACCCTCTTCAATGGAGAAAATCTTCGCCTTTCGGACCTGAAAGGGGAAGTGGTGGTGCTAAACTTCTGGGCCTCGTGGTGTCCACCCTGTCGCCAGGAGATGCCAGCTTTTGAGCGCATCTGGCAGGAGTACAGGGATAAAGGAGTGGTCTTCCTGGGAGTGGCGGTTTCCGACTTTGAGGAGTACGCCAGGGGGTTTGCGGAACAGGTCGGCGTGACATACCCGCTGGGGTTGGATACCACGGATGAGATCGGAACGGACTACCGCGTCGAAGTCATGCCCACCACCTACTTCATCGACCGTCAGGGCAACGTGGCGCGTGGGTTGGCAGGCGGTCTCAATGAGGCGGTCCTGCGCATTTTCCTCAACGGCCAGGTAAACGGGGGGTACGAGCCTACCTCGAACTGAGTTTGCCCTGGGTGACAGCCCAGGTTTCCCGTCAATCTGAGTCCCCTTTCAGCCAATCAGAAGCCTCCGCTATCACACCGTCCACCCTTGACAAAGGCCCTCTCCTTATGAGAACATTTGTTCTTGCTCTTTGGAGAGGTCCACCATGCTCATCAAACACACCCCTGATACCTACGAGAAGCTCGGCATTCTGGGAGGGATGGCCAGCGACGATATCCTGTCCCGTCCAGAGGACGGCAGGACGCAGAGAGGGCCGTATTCCAACCCGAAGAAGAACCCGATCCCCGGCGTCTACAAGGCAGCGATGCCCAACGGGAAGTACATCAACCTGATGCGGGTGATGTTCACCGACTTCTGCAAAATGGACTGCGCCTTCTGTCCCAACAGCCACTGGGTGCCCAGGAAGCGTTATGCGTTCAAGGTGGATGAGCTGGCGCGCACGTTCATGGAGTTGCACAGTCGCCACACTGTGGATGGCCTTTTCCTCAGCTCAGGTGTTGCAGGTAGCGGCTCCAAGACCACCGAGAAACTTGTAAAGGTGGTGGAGGTAATCCGCCAAAAATACGGCTTCAAAGGCTACATCCACATGAAGGTGATGCCAGGAACTGAGCACCAGTACGTGGAGGCGGCCTACCGACTGGGTACACGGCTGTCCGTCAATATAGAGACGCCTACGGCTGAGATGATGCGAAAGCTCAGCGCCATGAAGGACCTGGAACGGGACATCCTGGCTCCCATGAGATGGATAGACGAGCTAACGCGCGGCGATACCAACGGCGCGGTGGGGCAGGCCACTCAGCTCGTGGTGGGGGCCGCCGACGAGTCGGACTGGGACATATTCAAGCGCATGGACCAGCTATACACCGACTGGAACCTCAAGCGGATCTATTACGCGGCCTTCCGCCCGGTGCGCTACACGCCGCTGGAGGAGCATCCGCCAACTCCAATGGCGCGAGAACACCGGCTGTACCAGATGGACTGGCTGAAGCGGATTTACCGGTTCTCCAACGAGGAGCTTAAGCTGGCTTTCGACAAGAACGGGCTCCTGCCCCTGGAGTCCGACCCGAAGACGGCCATCGCCGTGGAGAACCTGGACGCCTTCCCCGTTGACGTAAACTCGGCGACACACGAGCGGCTGTTGCGCGTCCCCGGCGTTGGTCCCACCTCGGCACAGCGCATCGTACAGAACCGGCGCCGCCACAGCATAGACACCTGGCGCGACCTTCAGGCCATGGGAGTGGTGAAAAAGCGAGCGTGGGCTTTTTTGGCCTTTCCCGGCCAGCGACCCCCCAAGGCCAAGCAGCTGAAGCTCGAACTGTTCGGAGAAGGACGGAGTTCGAAACCCTTACAGCAGAACCTGGATGGCCGTGGACAAACTCCTGTGACAAGCTCAGGACAGGGTGTGGCGCCCTGTGGGCAGACCAGGTCGTGCGTAGGCTGCTCGATGTACGGAATGCCGGGCCACCCCGGCTCGATGAGACAGGAAGGCGCAGAGCTGTTGGGGGCCGCCGCGGCCAGCGTGTAGCCTCTGCCAACGGCGGCTTCGGTCACGGCTTGGCCATTCGCCTATGCGTGGACCCAGGTCTCGGAGAAGGCCAGGACGCCGGTCGTAGCGGGATGGCCGGCGAAATCTTCGGGCTTCACCTGGCCCGCGGCACGCACTCCGTTGATGGTGACCTCGGCCTCAGAGGCCGCGATAAGGAGCGCCCAGAGATCGTACGGCCATTTGCTCGCCGGCAGCTCGATAAAGAATGGCTCGCCCAGATTTCGCCACTTGGCCACGATCTCTAGCTGGTCGCTCTTAAACGTCTCCGTCCACTCTTTCCTCGTGTCTCCGTAGCTTGAGAACTCGGCCTCGACGATGGGCATCGTCTTGTATATTTCGGGGTAGTCACTGAAGCCGGGGTAACCGTCCACGATCTCGTCTTTGGCCCAGCGGGCGAATTCCACGTTGTCGGCGAGACAGACACAGTGGTCGTCCTGCGCGGAGAAGCCATCACCCTTTATGTCGCTGAGGACGAAGGCCGCTTTGCCCGGCCCGTACTCGGAGTAGTCCGCGCGCCAATAGCTAACCGCGGTGGTGACCTTGTCGCCACTGTATATCCAGATGTATGGATTCTCGCCGGTCCACTTCACCTTTTTCTGCTTGACCTTTTCGACCATCCTTAGTCCTCCTTATCCACTTTGAAACATCAGGGCATCCACTGACCGCCGCTGGCCCTCAGATGCTGTCCGGTGATATAGTCGGCGTCCGAAGATGCCAGGTAGACCATGGCGCCCGCGACATCCTCGGGCTTGCCCAACCTGCCCAGCGGCGCTGTGCGACGCAGCCTAGTCTGGCGATCCGTCTCGGTCATGGCCTCCCACACCTCAAGATCCGCAGGCGTGAGGATATCGCCCGGGGAGACCGCATTCACCATGATGCCGTCTCTTCCATAAAGCAACGCCATCTGCCGGGTCAGTCCCGCCAGGGCGGTCTTAGTGCTGACATAGGCGGTATCCGCGATGCCGCACTGAATCTGCATGTCCGAGGCCTCGGAGGTGACGTTGATGATCTTGCCGCCGCCCTGCTTTTGCATATGAGGAATGACTGCTTTGCACAGATAGAACTGGCCCAGCAGGTTGGCGCTCACCACCCTGTCCCAGATCTCCTCCGTCGTGTCCTTGAGCTGGCTTGGGCCCAGGCCAAGGTCGCCGGCGTTGTTGATGAGAACGTCGATGCGGCCAAAGGCCTCGATGACCTGGTCCATCATTCGGCCGACCTGGGCGCTATCACTGATGTCGGACCGGATGCCCACAGCCTCCGCGCCCGTGGCCTTGACCTGCTCCGTGACCGCCTTGATGCGCTCCTCGTCCCGGCCGTGCACCACCACCTTGGCCCCCTCGCGGCCACAGGCAAGAGCGATGGCCTCCCCGATGCCCGAAGAAGAGCCAGTTACTATGACTACTTTGTCCTGTAGACGCACGGCAATCGCCCTCTACTTATACTCCCCACGCTTGTCCAGGCCGAACGCGGGTCGACCGAAGCGTGACCCCATGCCCGAACTCACCCTCACTTTGCTTGGAGCCAGGTCTCGCCGAACCCCATGCAGCAGGACCCGTGAATTTGGCTCGCCACCTGCTGATCTTTCAACGGCAAAGGCTGGCGGAGGTCAACGTCGGGGGCCTTTCTCTGCCCCACCGCGCGCACGCCATTGATAGTCACCTCTGCACTGGAGGCGGGAACCAGCATGGAGTACACCGTGAACGGCCAGACCTCCGTCGGCGGCAACGCGATGCGAACAGGACCGATAAGCCCTCGCCACGTCATCTCGAGCTCGATCTGATCGGCGCGGACTGTCTCAGTCCACGCTTCCCCTAGGTCCCCAGAGCTGGCGAAATGGTCAGCCTCTATAATCGGAACAGGTTCTCGATCGGCTATCTCGCTGGCTATGAAGCCGGGAAACCGGGCTCCTAGATCGTCCTTCAGCCAATGGGCCAGCGCCACGTTGTCGGTGAGACACGCGAGATAATCGTCCTGCTCCGAGAAGCCGTCTCCCTTCAGATCGCTGTAAAGGAAGGCCACCTGGCCCTTTCCAATCTGGGAATGGACAAGTCGGAAGATGACAGCAACGGTACTGGCGGTTTCACCGTGAACCAGCCGAATGCCATGAACCTCGCCGGTCAGAAACACTTCCTGTGGCCCAAGTTTTTCAGTCATAGAGGGATTTGTCCTTTCCTATTCAGATCTCAGGTCATTCCCAATCCCAAGCCGCCATCCACCTCAAGGAAGACTCCCGTGATGTAGCTGGCGTCGTCGGACGCCAGCCATGCGGTGACCGCCGCCACCTCCTCGGGCCTTCCGAGCCTCTTCATGGGCGTACTCGCCATGATTACATCCGTCCCGGCATAGTAGTCGCCGCTCTCCCCTCCCCATAAGCCCTTTGGCAAGCCGTTCCACTGCTTCAGTCCATCCTCAGTGGCGATGTTCCCAGGCACGACACAGTTAACCCTGACACTTTTGTCCGCCACCTCCCACGCGAGCTGACGGGTGAAGGAGATGACGCCCGCCTTGGCCATGCCGTAGGCGTGGGAGGTAAAGAGCGAGGCCCTGCGGCCCGCCTGTGAGGCGATGTTGATAATGCTCCCACCACCCGCTTTCACCATGTGGGGTACAACCGCCTGAGCGCAGAGAAGCTGGCCCTTCAGATTCAAGTCCACGACCGCGTCCCACTCTTCCTCGCTTGCGTCGATCTTGGTGTTTCCCCAATCGCCGCCGGCGTTGTTGACCAGGATGTCGACTTTGCCGAACTCTGCTACGACCTGGTCGACCATCCGGTCCACCTGCTGTTTATCGGTCACATCCGCATTGACCGTCAGGACCTTCGAGCCCGTAGAAGCGAGGCTCGTTCGCCCCTGATCAAGGAGGTCTTGTATGATGTCGTTAAGTACCACTGACGCCCCTTCGCTTGCGAATCGCAGGGCGGTAGCCTTGCCCATACCCTGAGCTGACCCGGTGACCAGGGCGACTTTGCCTTCGAATCTCATCGACTCTCCTCCAGCTCAACAAGCAAGCGGCATTCCACAAGTTGCAAGGCCATTGTTCACGGCGAAAGACGGGTCGTCTTGGGGAGCCCCACCACTCTCCACGGGGCTGACAGTTGAGTCATCGCTTGGCTTTCGAGTTACCTTGAGGAAAGCCCCAGGGCATTCAGCAGCACCGGGCAACGGCCCGAGGGATAAAAGAAAGCGATCCCCGCTCAAGAGGGTCGCGTCTAGACCATCCACTGCCCGCCGTCAACCCTCAGGTTCATTCCTGTAATATAGTCGGCTTCGGCGGATGCTAAATAGATCACGGCAGCGGCGACGTACTCGGGACCACCCAACTTGCCGAGAGGCGCGGTGCGACGCAACCTCATCTGGCGCTCGGCCTCACTCATGCCGTTCCACCACTCCAGGTCTGCCGGCGTGAGGATGTCCCCCGGAGAGACCGTGTTTACCGTGATCCCATCGCGGCCATAAAGCAACGCCATCTGCCTGGTCAACCCTCCGAGGGCGGTCTTGGTGCTGGTATACGAGATGTCACTAATATTAAGTTGGATCTGCATGTCGGAGGCATCGGAGGTGATATTAATGATCTTGCCTCCGCCCTGCTTTTGCATGTGCGGAATCACGGCCCTGGAGCAGTAGAACGGGCCGAGCAGGTTGGTACCTGCTACTTGATCCCAAATCTCCTCTGTGGTGCCCATGAGAGGGGTTGGGCCGAGACCGCCACCGGCGTTGTTGACCAAAACGTCGATCTTGCCAAAGGTCTCTACGGTCTTGTCAACCATCTGGCGCACTTGGGCACTGTCGCTGACTTCCAACCGGAAGGAGATGGCCTCCGCGCCCGTGGCTTTGACCTGTTCTGTGACCGCCTGGATGCGCTCCTCATCCCGACCATGTACGACTATCTTGGCACCCTCGCGGGCGCAGGCCAGGGCAGTGACTTTTCCGATGCCCGACGAAGAGCCCGTCACGATAGTAACCTTGCCATCCAAACGCATGGGACTTGCTCCTCTTTTTCCTCACGTGGGCAACCCAGCCCAAGGCTGCCATTTCCGCCAGCTCACCCTCCAGTCGTTTCGAGCCAGGTCTCTCCAAACGACAGGGCACCGGACCCGTGAATGTCGTGAGCCAATACTTGGTCGGTGACCGGGGACTCGACGCCATGAGAACCGTGAGGTTTAGTCTGCCCGACGGCGCGCACGCCGTTGATGAATACCTCGGCGCTCGATGCGGGCACGAGCAGCGAATCGACGGTGAACGGCCAGACCTTCGTCTCGGGCAGGGCGAGGCGGACCGGGTCAGTCATACCACGCCAGGTCGCTACTATCTCGATCCCCTTGGCCCTGACGGTCTCCGTGTACGCTTCCTTCAGGTCACCTGAGCTGCCGAAATAGTCGGCCTCTACGATGGGCATCGTCTCGTAATCGGGTATGGACACCATGCCGGGGTATTCGGCCGCCAGCTCATCCTTTAGCCAGCGAGCCAGGCTGACGTTATCGGTGAGACAGCCGTAATAGTCTTCCGGTTCAGAGAAGCCGTCTCCTTTCAAGTCGCTCCAGATCATCGCGACTTGGCCCGGTCCGTGCTTCGTGTACATAAAGCGGAAGAAGCTATAGGCGGTGGCAATGGTATCGCCGACTTCCAACTGGCAAAAGTGGTTCTCGCCGGTGTGGAACACCTTCTTCATTGTGCCGCTGCCGGGCATGATCTAGCTCCTTTCCGATATCAGAGATTCAGGTCTGCATCCACCAGCCGCCGTTCACGTCCAGAGAGGCCCCCGTGATGTAGCTGGATTCAGGTGAAACCAGGGACACGATAGCGTTGGCGATCTCCTGCGGCTCGCCAAGTCGTCCCAAGGGCAACACGTCCATAATGTCGTCGCGCTTCAATTGGGGCAAAGAGTTCCAGTACTTTTCGCCCTCCTCCGTGCTTACCAGGCCGGGAATTACGCAGTTGACGTTTATCCCATCGGGCCCCAACTCGCTGGCCAGGAAGCGAGTCATCGCCAATACCCCCGCTTTCGCCGCGCCGAAGGCCAGGTCCACCATGTCGGCCTTGTACTTGCCCTGGGAAGCGGAGATGTTGACTATCTTGCCGCTCTTCCGTTTCCTCATATGGGGGACTACCGCATAGCAACACAGGTAATGGCTCTTCAGATTGAGGTCGAAGATGCTCTTGAACTCCTCATCGGACATCTCCACGCCGCCGGCATTGCGGCCGCCTCCCACGTTGTTGACCAGGATGTCGATCTTGCCAAAGGTATCCACCGCCTGGTCCACCATGCGCTCTACTTGCTCTCGACGGGTGACATCGGCGTTGACTGCCAGCACCTTAACGCCCGCAGCCTTGACATCCGACTCGGCCCGCTTCAGGCGTTCGTCGACGATATCGTTGAGTACGATTCCGGCCCCTTCCCCCGCCATAGTCAAAGCCGTCGCCTTCCCGATTCCCTGACCGGAGCCGGTGATGAGGGCAACCTGGCCTTCCAGTTTCATTCCCTCTCCCCCTTATGGTCGGTTTGATACGCCTGCGCCGGCGTCAGTGTGTGAGAATCGCCTTCAAGAACGTCTTTGTTCGCTCCTCCCTCGGGTGGTAGAATATATCCTCGGGAGGCCCTTCCTCCACTATCCTCCCCTCATCCATGAATATCACCCGGTCCCCCACCTCACGAGCGAAACCTATCTCGTGCGTCACGATCAACATCGTCATACCTTCGTTGGCGAGCTGACGCATCGTATTCAACACTTCTCCGATGAGCTCAGGGTCAAGCGCCGACGTCACCTCGTCGAACAGCATCACGTCCGGCTCCATCGCCAGCGCCCGCGCTATCGCGGTCCGCTGCTGCTGTCCTCCCGACAGCTTGCCAGGGTAAGAGTTCACCTTCTCCAACAAGCCGACCTTCTCCAGCAGCTCCAACGCCTTCGCCTCCGCATCCCGCTTCGACATTTTCTTCACCTGCCTCGGCGCTTCTTGGACGTTGCCCAATACGGTCATGTGGGGAAACAGGTTGAACTGCTGGAACACCATCCCCACCCTACCGCGTAACCTACTCATTCTCCTCTCTACACCCGGCAGCAGCTTCCCGTCCTGGGCCTCCTGAAACACCTCCCCCTCTATCTCGATCTTCCCTTCTTGGATGTGCTCGATACCTATCACAGCCCGCAGCAGCGTGGTCTTGCCCGACCCGCTGGCGCCGATGATCACCAACTTCTCGGACCGCGTGACCTCCAGATCCAGTCCATCGAGCACGTGCAGGTCGCCGAACCATTTGTGCACATTGCTCATGCGGATCATCACTTCGTCGCGCCTTCCCCCGCCCACCCCTTGGGGAGTAACCTCATCCTTTACCCGATCTACCATTTTTTCTCCCTCATATACTCAGGTGGTTTCCATACCACCGTCCACCGCGAGAAACACCCCGGTGACGTAGCTAGAGTCGTCGGACGCCAGCCAAGCGATAACCGCCGCCACCTCTTCGGACCGACCCAGCCTCTTCATTGGAGTGCCGGCCATCATGAGGTCTTTGACCTCCTGCGGATAGACGGTATCCCAGTCCTTCAGCCCCTCCTCGGTCGCGATGTTGCCGGGCACCACACAGTTGACCCTGATACTCTTCTCGGCGACTTCCCACGCGAGCTGGCGGGTGAAGGAAATGACGCCCGCCTTGGCCATGCTGTATGCGTGAGAGGCGACCGGGAAACTCCTGCGCCCCGCCATGGAGGAGACATTGACTATCTTGCCGCCTCCTGCCTTGACCATGTGAGGCACGACGGACTGGGCGCAAAGGAGTTGACTCTTCAGATCGATGTCCATCAACCTGTCCCAGTCTTTTTCGTCCGCGTCGATCTTGTAGCTCCCAAAGTCGACGCCGACGTTGTTGACCAGAACGTCGATCTTGCCGAACTCCTTGATGGTCTGGTCGACCATTCCCCTCACCTGCTTGCCGTCGGAGACGTCGGCTTTAACCGCCAGAGCCTTTGAGCCCGCAGCCTCAACGTCTTTCTGTCCCTGGTCCAGGAGGTCCTCCCTGGTGTCGTTGAGGACAATAGACGCACCCTCGCTGGCAAAACGCAGGGCGGTGGCCTTGCCTATCCCCTTACCTGAGCCGGTAATGAGAGCTACGTGCCCGTCAAATCTCATCCAGCATGCCTCTCCCTGACCTAAGGCGTCATCCTTCGGCCCTCCCGATGAGACGGTTTACGGCGAAGTATCGGCCATCGTGGGAAACCTTGTCACTCTATCCTTGAAAGGTGCTTTAGTCAAGGTATCCAAGCGGATAGCGGAACCGCGGTATAAGCCTCTTCCCAGTGTATAGATACCTAACCGCGGACCTTTCCATCTCCCGCGGCCCGGTGTGACTCATCACTATGCGGGCTTACCACATGATGGTTAAGTAGCACGAGCCAAACCATGTGTCGCCTCAGAACTCAAGCCGTCCCCAGGGTTCCGCCGTCCACGTCTATGCACGTGCCGGTGATAAAGCTCGCATCATCGGAGGCCAAGAACGTAGTGGCCGCCGCGATCTCTTCGGGCTCGGCCAGCCTTCTCATAGGCGTGTTGGCAAGCATCAGGTCCGTGACCTCTTTGGGCGCCGTGGCCCAGCCCTTTTTCCCTTCCTCGGTACCGGTGTTGCCCGGGGCAATATAATTAGCCCTTATTCCATATTGCGCCAGTTCTATCGCCAGCTTGTGGGTGAGGATGATGACGCCCGCCTTTGCACAGTCGTACGCATACGAGGTGACCCGCGAGCGCCCTCGGGCGGCGTTGGATGAGATGTTGACGATACGGCCGTCCTTTTGAGCCTTCATATGGGGCACGACGGCCTGGCAGCAGAGGAACTGGCTCTTTAGGTCGATGTCTATAAGCCTGTCCCAGTCCTCCTCTTTTTGGTCGATCTCCATGTTGCCCCAATCGACGCCTACGTTGTTAACCAAGATGTCGATCCTGCCGAACTCCTCGATGGTCCGGTCGACCATGCCTTTCACCTGTTTGCTGTCGGAGACGTCGACATTGAGCGCCAGGACCTTGGCACCGGTCGCCTTAATGCTCTTCTCCGCCTTATCCAATAGACCCTGATCGATGTCGTTGATAACTACGGCCGCTCCCTCGCTGGCAAAGCGCAGGGCGGTAACGTAGCCCATCCCTTTACCCGAGCCGGTAACGATGGCCACTTTCCCCTCGAATCTGCCTTCAAACTTCATCCAACTCACCCTTTCTCATATAGATGGGATTTCTGTTGGCCGCATCTCAGCGCGGCCTCCGAGATAAATGACGGCTATTTGCTATCTTTAGTCGAATCGTCGCCTCACCAAAAGTTGCCACAGACGAGTACTCCGCCGTCGACGTCCAGGGCCACTCCCGTGACGTAGCTGGCATCATCGGAACACAAGAACGTGGTGGCCGCCGCTATCTCCTCTGGCTCTCCCATCCTCTTCATAGGCGTGAGGTCCATAAGGGCATCCCGCTTCTCCCGCGACCAGCTTTCCCAGTCCTTCTTCCCCTCCTCAGTAGCTACATTCCCGGGCACCACGCAGTTTACCCTGATTCCGTGCTCCGCCAGCTCGAAGGCGAGCTGGCGGGTGAATGAGATGGTGGCCCCCTTGGACGTGACGTATGCGTAGGTGTTGACGATGGAGACCCTGCGGCCCGCGCCAGAGGAGATGTTGACTATCTTGCCTCCTCCTCTCTTTTTCATATGCGGCACCACCGCCTGCGCGCAGAGAAAGTGGCTCTTGAGATCGATGTCCATGAGTCTGTCCCAGTCTTTTTCGTCTAGGCCAACCCCAGGAGTTCCGTAGTCGACGCCGACGTTGTTCACAAGAATGTCAATGCCGCCAAACTCCTCGACGGCTCGGTTCACCATCTGGTTCACCTGCCGGCTGTCTGAAACATCCGCGTTGATCGCCAGCACCTTGGCTCCCATATCCGCGATGTCTTTCTCCGACGGGTCCAGAAGGTCCTGCCTGACGTCGTTGAGGACCACGGCCGCCCCTTCGCTGGCGAACCGCATGGCGGTGGCCTTGCCCATGCCCTTTCCAGACCCGGTAATGAGGGCCACCTTCCCCTCGAATCTCATCAAGTCCACCCCTTTCCCATGGAGTACACCTTGTGTCCCACCGATCAGGTTATCCCCGCTCCACCGTCTACGTCCATTGCCACCCCTGTGACGTAGCTGGCATCGTCCGAGGCGAAGAATGCCGTGGCCGCCGCCACCTCCTCGGACTCACCGTTCCTCTTCATGGGCGTGCCTGCCATCATGCGTCTCTTGGTCTCCTCCGTGTACACGGTTTCCCAGTCCTTTCGCCCCTCTTCCGTAAGGATGTTCCCAGGTACCACGCAGTTGACGTTGATGCCGTGCTCGGCCAGCTCAAAAGCAAGCTGACGGGTGAAGGAGATGACACCCGCCTTCCCCATGGAGTAGCCGTAAGATGTGACGAGCGAGCGCCTGCGTCCCGCGAGGGATGAGACGTTGACGATCTTGCCCCCTCCCTGCTCTTTCATGTGCGGAACAACCGCCTGCGCGCACAGGAACTGACTCTTCAGACACAGGTCGAACACCCCCCTCCAATCCTCTTCGCTCACGTCAAGCCTGTTGGAACCCCAAGTGGCGCCGGCGTTGTTCACAAGAATGTCTATCCTGCCGAACTCCTCAATGGTCCGATCTACCATCTGCTTCACCTGCCGGCTGTCCGTAACATCCGCGTTGATCGCCAGCACCCTGGCTCCCGTATCCGCAATGTCTTTCTCCGACTGGCCCAGGAGGTCCTGCCTGACATCGTTGAGGACCACGGCCGCGCCCTCGCCGGCAAGCCGCACGGCAGTAGCCTTGCCCATACCCTTGCCCGAGCCTGTGATGAGAGCGACTTTCCCTTCGAATATCATCCAGTCCGCCTCTTTCTTATGATTGGGCAGATGCCCCGACATCGCGGTCGCTAACGACAGAAGTCCGGCTGATGGGGAACAATACACGCCAGCGAGAGAGGAGGCCGCGCCTAAACCCGGCGCAGACCGCGGACGCTTCCCCAAAACGCAGGCGCCCGACGACAAAATCTACCCCTCTTCTCTCCCGCAGGGATAGATCGACGCGGTTCACCCGGACCACCAGGCGCGCAAAGTATAAACCACGGCCTTGAATCTTTCAATTTAGCGGTTTAGGTGAGGCGTTTTCCTTCTCCCCACCATCGATGCACAGACATACCGACCAGGCTTCTACCCAGTCAACTTGACTGAGTCAGAAACATATGATAACAAGGAGCGGCTTGCTGTATCTGCTTCGTCGAAACCCCGCGCGTGCGCTATGAAAACCTAGCCCACTGAGGGCGATGGCTAACCGGTAACGGCACGCTGCGGTCCGGCTTGGTATGTGCAAGCTCCGATCTGCTCCAGGCGCTCGCAGTCTGCGCCTGTTATCGCCAAAGCCATTGAGAATCACATTGACTCAGGACCTTCCATTCCCCATGAGTGAATATCAGGCCAGAATGGCCAAGCTCCATCAGAAGATGGACGAGGCCGGCGTCGACGCTATGGTCGTCGCCGGCGCAGCGAACCTCTACTATCTCGCCGGTGAGCCGTACAACTGGGACCCCATGCAGTACCTCATCGTCCCGCAGAACGGCGACCCAAGAATGGTCTGCATGATCACCGAGGAGTACAACGCCGAGCACTCCAACTGGGTCAAGGACTGGGTCTCTTACAAGCCGGATGCCGGCGTCGACGCTCTCAAAGTCGTCCAGGAGCAGATCGCCGACATAGGCCTCGCCAATGCAAAGATCGGCCTGGAGAAGGACTGCTACACCGCTCTCGACTACGAGCATCTCGCCGGACTGTTGTCGGATGCCACCCTGGTAGACATGACCCAGACGACGGCCCAGATGCGGATGCTCAAGTCCCCGGCCGAGGCTGAGTATATGAGAAAGGCGGCCAGGGCGGCGGAAGCCTCTCTGAGGGCGGGCATGGCTGTCCTCAAGCCGGGAGTAACCGAGAACGACGTGGCGGCCGAGGTCTATCGCGCGGCGATCCTGGCCGGCAGCCAGCACATGGTGAACACCAGCTTCATCTGCGCCGGCGACAGGACGCACATCCCCCACGCCACCTGGTCTGGAAAGAGCGTGGAACAAGGGGACATCTTCTTCTTCGAGGTCTCAGGCAGAATGGGAGGATACACGGTGCCCCTTCACCGGCCGGTGTTTCTCGGGCAGCCCAGCGAGGAGAGAGCACACGCAGCCGAGGCGTGCATTGTGACCGCCAATCGCACCATAGAAGCGATGCAGCCCGGCGTCCCAGTCGATGAAGTGCAGAGGGTCTACGAGCGGACCTTCGTGGCTGAAGGGTACGGCTTCGGCGCCTTCCGGCATATGGCCGCGTACCACATCGGCCTGGAATGGGGGGAGCCTATCCCCTGGACCGTCGGAACCGGTTTCACCCACCCATTGCAGCCTGGCATGATCCTCCACCTGTGTCCTCATCTCGAGTTCTACGAGGAAAAGTACACCGTCTCGTGCGGCGAGGTGGTGATGATCACTGAGAACGGAAACGAAGTTCTGACCGATTTCGAGCGCGAGCTGCTAGTAGTTTGATCTGACCACAGGAGTCTGCGATGTCAAACGAGCAAAACCTTCCATTCCCCATGAGTGAGTATCAGGCCAGAATGGCCAAGCTCCATCAGAAGATGGACGAGGCCGGTGTCGACGCCATGGTCGTGGCCGGCGCGGCTAACCTCTTCTATCTCGCCGGTGAGCCGTACAACTGGGACCCCATGCAGTACTTCATCGTCCCGCAGAACGGCGACCCAAGAATGGTGGTGATGATCACCGAGGAGTACAACGTCGAGAACTTCAACTGGGTGAAGGACTGGGTCTCTTACAAGCCGGACGCCGGTGTCGACGCCCTTAAGATCGTCCAGGAGCAGATCGCCGACATGGGCCTCGCCAATGCAAAGATCGGCCTGGAGAAGGACTGCTACACCGCTCTCGACTACGAGCATCTCGCCGGCCTGTTGTCGGATGCCACCCTAGTCGACATGACCCAGACGACGGCTCAGATGCGGATGCTCAAGTCCCCGGCCGAGGCCGAGTACATGAGAAAGGCGGCCAGAGCGGTCGAAGCCTCTCTGAGGGCGGGCATAGCGGCCCTCAAGCCAGGAGTGACCGAGAACGACGTGGCGGCCGAGGTCTATCGTGCGGCGATCCTGGCCGGTAGCCAGCACATGGCGAACACCAGTTTCATGTGCGCCGGCGACAGGACGCACATCCCCCATGCAACCTGGTCTGGAAAGAGGTTGGAACAAGGAGATATCTTCTTCTTCGAGATCTCCTGCAAGGTAGGAGGGTACACGGTGCCCCTCCACCGGCCGGTGTTCCTCGGACAACCCAGCAAGGAGAGGGCCCACGCAGCCGAGGCGTGCATAGTGGCCCTTAATCGCACCATCGAGGCGATGCAGCCGGGCGTCCCAGCCAATGAGGTTCAAAGGGTGTGCGACCAGGCCTTCGTGGAGGAGGGGTTCGGGCCCGACACCTTCCGGCACGCGGCCGCGTACCACATCGGCCTGCAATGGGGTGATCCCATTCCCTGGACCGTCGGGACAGGTTTCACTCACCCCTTAGAACCGGGCATGACCTTCCATCTGGTACCTCATCTGGAATTCTACGAGGAAAAGTACACCGTCACGTGCGGCGAGGTAGTGATGATCACGGAGAACGGAAACGAGGTGCTCACCAATTTCGAGCGCAAGCTGTTCGTAGTCTGATCTAACCACAGGAGTCTGCGATGTCAATCGAGCAAAACCTTCCATTCCCTATGAGTGAATTTGAGGCCAGAATGGCCAAGCTCCATCAGAAGATGGACGAGGCGAACGTGGACGCCATGGTAGTAGGTGGAGCAGCGAACCTCTACTATCTCTCAGGTGAGACCCATAACTGGGAGGCGCCCGCGCAATTCATGATCGTGCCGCAAGACGGCGACCCAAGAATGGTGGTGATGATCACCGAGGAGTACAACGCCGAGAACTTCAACTGGGTGAAGGACTGGGTCTCATACAAGCCGGACGCCGGTGTCGACGTCTTTAAAGTGGTCCAGGAGCAGCTGTCGGATATGGGGCTTGCGGACCGTAGAATCGGCGTGGCTAAGCACAACTTACCTATGTCGAGTTACGAGCACCAGAGCGCCCTGCTGCCGCAGGCCACCCTGGTGGACACGTCGCTTATAGTGGAGTACCTACGGATGATAAAGTCGCCGGCCGAGATCGAGTATATGCGCCAGTCGGCGCGGGCGGCCGAGGCGGGGATGCGGGCAGGCTTCGCGGCCGTCAAGGAAGGCGCCACCGAGAACGAGGTGGCGGCCGAAGTTTACGCGGCATCGATCCTGGCCGGCAGCGGGCACATGTTCTTCACAAGCTTCATCTGCGCCGGCGACAGGACGCACATCCCTCATGCCACCTGGTCCGGTAAGGAGATAAAGAAGGGAGACATCGTCTTCCTCGAGATTTCCGGCCGGGTGAAATACTACACGGTGCCTCTCATGCGCACGTCGATTCTCGGCGAGCCAAGCGAGGAGGTAGCCCGGTCCGCCCAGGCCTGCGTCGTAGCCGTTAATCGCACCATCGAGGCGATGAAACCGGGCGTTCAGGCCAAAGAGGTGCAGGAGGCCTGCCTGCAGGCTTTCGTCGACGAGGGGTACGGGATTGACACCTTCCGTCATGCAGCGGGGTATACGATCGGTCTGCAATGGGGCGAGCTGGTCAACTGGGCCCTTGGATATCACGAAACGCAGCGGTTAGAGCCGGGCATGACTTTCCACCTGGTGCCCCACCTGGAGTTCTACGACGAAAAGTACACCGTGGGATGCGGCGAGGCGGTGCTTATCACGGAGAACGGAGCCGAGACGCTGACCAACTTCGAGCGCAAGCTGTTCGTGCTCTAAGAGCGGCGAGATAGCCTCCATCGAGCGAGCACCGGCAAAAACCGAGGCGCAAGAGTCACCACGTGGCAGGGGAGCTATGACGGTGAGCCGTCCACATCCCCTCAGTTGCAAGGGGACACAGGGATGACTGCTCCCGAACTACCCTTCTCGATAGCCGAATACGAGGACAGACTGACCAGGCTGCGTCGCCAGCTCGAGGAGATGGGCCTCGACGCCATCCTCGTGAGCGGGGCCGAGAACTTGCACTACCTTACCGGGCAGTCCATGAACTGGGGCCCGCGGCAGTTTCTGATCGTGCCACGAGACGAGGCCCCGCGGCTTCTGGTCTACGTCACGGAAGAGTACAACGCCGCGCATTTCAACTGGGTGGAGGATTGGGTCTCCTACCCGCCGAGTAAGGACCCTCTAGAGATTGTCCAAAAGCTGCTTTCGGAACTCGGGCTGGCCGACCGAACAATCGGAGTGCAGCAGAACAACGTCACCGCCCAGGACTTCCAAAGGCTGAGCGCTCTATTGCCTCACGCCGACCTCGCCGACAGCTCCGTGGTAGTGGAGCGGCTGCGCATGATCAAGTCCGCGGCCGAGATCGAGTACATGAGACGAGCGGCGAGGGCGGTGGAGGCCTCCCTCCACGCGGGCATGGCGGCAATTAAGGGAGGTGCTACTGAGAACGACGTGGCCGCCGAGGTCTATCACGCCGCGATCCTTGCCGGCAGCGACCACATGGCGAACACCAGCTTCATCGTCTCCGGCGACAGGTCGGTGATTCCCCACGCGTCTTGGGCGCGCCGGAAGATAGAAAGGGGAGATATCGTCTTTTTTGAGGTCTCCTGCCGTGTGCAAGGGTATACGGTCCCCCTGTTGCGGACGGCGATTGTCGGAGAGCCGAGCGAGCCGGTCGCGCGGGCGGGCGAAGCCGTCGTCACAGCGCTCCATCGTACTCTTGATGCGATGAAACCCGGAGTCACCTCCGGAGACGTGCAGAGGGCTTGCGATAGCGCCTTCGACGAGCTGGGGTACCTACCCTACTTCCGGCACCGTGCGGGGTACACCATCGGCCTCCAGTGGCCCGAGACGGCAGCCATGTCCATCCAGCCCGACGACCCTCGGCCGCTGCAGCCGGGCATGGTCTTCCACCTTGTGCCTCACCTGGAGTTTCAGGAGGAAAGGTACAGTGTGTCCTGTGGCGAGACGGTGCTGATCACCGAGGCCGGCCATGAGGTGTTGACCGAATTTGAACGCAAGCTGTTCGTTGTCTAATCAGGGGCCTACGCCACTCAGTGAGAACAGCGTCTGGAAGATGAAATTTGCAACCGTGGGTGACATAGGCTCGAGAAAGGAACAAAGAAATGACGTTTGAGAACAAGGTTGCGCTGATAACCGGCTCCGGACGGGGCATAGGCAAGGAAGCCGCGATGCAGATGGCCAAGCTAGGGGCCTCCATCGTCCTCAACGACATCGATCAGGAGCGGCTGGACCAAGCTGAGAAGGACGTCAGAGCGACGGGAGCCAAAGTCCTGGCGATAAACGCCGACGTGACAAGCCCCGAACAGGTGCAACAGATGGTGGACCGAGCCGTCGAGGAGTTTGGAGGGATCGACATTCTCGTAAACAACTCCGGGGGGAGCTTGGGAACCCCGCGCTACCTTGAGGAGACGACCGAGGAGGACTGGGCGAAGGTGATGGATTTCTGTCTGAACAGCCAGTTCCGCGTAACCAAGGCGGTGTTGCCGCACATGAAGAAAAAGGGATGGGGGAGGATCGTGAACATCTCCTCCAGCGCGGGGACCCATGGAGAGTCTTCGATCTGGTCGCCGCCGTACTCCGCATCCAAAGCGGGGGTCCTGGGATTCACCAAGCAGGTGGCCATCGAAGTGGGCCGCCACGGCATTACCTGCAACGCCATCGCTCAGGGAGATACGTGGACGGAACGCACCGAGGAGCTCTACGACCCCAACCGACCGGACGTGCCCTGGCACGAGACGCTGGAGGAGGGTCTGGCCAGATACGATAAGAATCCCATTCCGCGCTTCGGGAAGCCCGAAGAGGTAGCAGCAACCATCGTCTTCCTCTGCTCGGAGGGCGCTAGCTACATCAACGCGGAGACGATCATGATCACAGGCGGTGCGTGGATAGCGCCGTAAGAGGCATTCTCCATGGGGCCGGAGGCGGTCCACCAGAGGAGAGTCACACCTCACTCTAAAGTGGTTATTCCCTCCCAACCCGCCCCGGTCGGTGTTCGAGTATGCCCCACCCGAAGGGCCAAGTAACTCTCGAAGGACGGCGAAATGAAGGCAGTTGTCTTTGACCAACACGGGGACCTAGACCAGCTGGTATACAAGGACTTCCCCACTCCAGAGGCCTCGCCCGGCCAGGCGGTGGTGGAGGTCAAGGCGTGCGCCCTCAACTATCTGGACATCTACGCCAGGCTGGGCGGGCTCGAGACGCCGATCGCCCTGCCACATATCTGCGGAGCAGACATCGCAGGGGTGGTCTCTGAGGTGGGCCAGGGAGTCACGGAGCCCAGGGTGGGAGACCTAGTGGTGGTGAACCCGAGGATAGTGTGCGGGCGGTGTGAGTACTGCCTGGTAGGGCAGCAAAGCCTCTGCGATAGCTACACGGTGATCGGCTGGCACGCCCACGGGGGCTATGCGCAATACGTGAAGGCGCCGGCGGAGAACCTCAGAAGAGTCCCCGACGGCTGCTCTATCGAGGAGGCGGCCGCCACCCCTGTGGTGGGCACAACTGCCTGGCGGATGCTTGTCACCCGGGCGGGTCTGAAGCCGGGAGAGGACGTGCTGATCCTCAGCGCCAGCGGAGGTGTGGCCAGCATGGCGGTGCAGGTAGCGAAGCTCTGCGGAGCACGGGTGATCGCTACGTCCAGCACCGAGGAAAAGCTGAAGCGGATCAGGGATTTGGGCGCAGACGAGGTAATTAACTATCGAGAGACCGCCTTCGACGAAGCGGTTATGGAGATTACCGGCGGAAGAGGGGTCGACGTGATCCTTCAGACGCAGGGTGGCGAGACGTGGCAGCAGAGCCTGAACTGCGCCGCCAAGGGCGGTCGAGTGGTGGTGTGCTCAGGGATTCGAGGCGCAAACCCTGAAGAGGACCTAGTCACAATCTGGTGGAAGCAGCTTCAGATCATCGGCTCGACGGGCGGCACGCCCAGCGACTTCGCCAAGGTTATGGACCTCTTCGAACAGGGCAAGATCAGGCCGGTTATCGACCGCGTGTTCCCTCTTGAAGATGCGCGCGCAGCCCAAGAGAGGATGTTGAACCACGAGCACTTCGGCAAGATCGTGTTGAGGCCATGAGGGCCAAATGAAGGCGATAATCATTTACCGACACGGCGGCCTGGACCAGTTGGTGTACGACGACGTTCCCGAACCGGAGGCGTCGGCCGGGCAGGTGGTGGTAGAGGTCAAGGCCTGTGCCCTCAACTACCTGGACATTTCCGCCAGGCTCGGCGGGGGTGAGGGGGAACCAACCGCATTGCCACACATCGGTGGAGCCGACATCGCGGGCATAGTCGCAGAGGTGGGAGAGGGCGTCACCGGGGTCCAGGTCGGCGAACGAGTGGTGGTGGACCCGGAGATATGGTGCGGTAGGTGCGAGTACTGCCTCAGCGCTCAGCAGAGCATGTGCGACAACTATGCCCTGATTGGCTGGGACATTCATGGAGGCTACGCACAGTACACGAAGGTGCCGGCCACAAACCTCAGGAGGGTCCCCGAAGGCTGTTCTCTAGAGGAAGCGGCCACCGTTCCCGTAGTGGGTAAATCTGCCTGGCGAATGCTCGTCACCCAGGCGGGACTGAAGCCGGGAGAGGACGTACTGGTGCTCGGGGCCAGCGGAGGGGTTGGCTCGGCGGGGGTCCAGATCGCAAAGCTATGTGGAGCGCGGGTTATCGCAACTTCTAGCAGCGAGGAAAAGCTGAGGCTGATCAGGGAGTTGGGCGCGGATGAGGTAATTAACTATCGAGAGGCCGCGTTCGACGAAGCGGTGCTAGAGCTGACCGGAGGCAGAGGGGTCGACGTTGTTTTTGATACGCAGGCGGGCGATACATGGCGGAAGAGCCTGAACTGCACGGCTAAAGGTGGACGAGTGGTGATCTGCTCAGGGATGCAGGGCGCGAGCCCCGAAGAGGACCTGGTCACCATCTGGTGGAAGCAACTTCGGGTCATCGGTTCGACGGGCGGCACACCCAGCGACTTCGCCAAAGTGATGGGTCTCTTCGAGCAGGGGAGGCTCAGCCCAGTAATCGACCGAATCTTTCCCCTGGAAGAGACCCGTCAGGCACAGGAGCGGATGGTGAACCGCCAACACGTCGGCAAGATCGTGCTGAGGATCTGAGAATCGAACGAACGTCTGGCCCTCAGCAGTGGTGCCCCACCTCCGCGGCAGAGCCGGAAACCGTCCAGGATGCAGTTGGGGCGGCTGGCCGCTAACCCTGCCCGGAGACCATTGCCTCGGCCTTCGCCACCACGTCGTCAACCGTTGGTAATAGCCCCTTCTCAAGGGCAGGGGTGAAGGGAACGGGCACCTCTTTCGCCCCAAAGCGGACGATCTCATTGTTGAGGTAGCCGAAAGCGCCCTCGTAAATCGTCGAGGCGATCTCCGCCATGACCCCGAACCGCCGGACAGCGGTGTCGATGCAAATCACGTTGCCCGTCTTGGTAGCAGACTTGATAAGTGCGTCTGTATCCAGCGGGTAGATGCTGCGAGGATCGATAACCTCGGCGCTTATGCCTTTCTCGGCCAGCTGGTCCGCGGCCTTCAAAGCCAGGTGGACCATCCGTGCGAGAGCGATAATCGTCACGTGTTCGCCCTCGCGCTTGATGTCGGCTTCGCCCAGAGGGACGACGTACTCCTCCTCAGGGACTTCCCCCTTGAGACCGTAGAGGCTCTTGTCCTCAAAGATGATGACGGGGTTGGGGTCACGGATGGAGCTGATCATCAGACCCTTGGCATCGTAGGGCGTGGCGCTTACACACACCTTCACGCCTGGGACGTGAGCGAACCAGGCATAGATGGTCTGTGAGTGCTGGGCCGCTCCATTGTTGGCGGGCCCCATGGTCGTGCGTACCGTGAGGGGCACCGTCACCTGACCGCCGGTCATGTAGCGCATTTTTGCCGCTTCGTTGACGACCTGGTCCAGCGGAAGGGTCATGAAGTCCCCGAACATGATCTCCAGTACGGGGCGCATACCCGCCATGGCGGCGCCGACCGAAGCCCCCATCAAACTCAACTCCTGGATGGGCGTATCGATGACGCGTTCCTTGCCATAATCGTCGACCAATCCCTCAGTCACCTTGAAGACGCCGCCCGGTATAGCCACATCCTCGCCTAAAACAAAGACGGTCTCGTCCCTGGCCATCTCCTCGCGAAGCGCCTCGTTGATCGCTTTGCCGTAGGTTATCTCTCTCATTTCCTCCTCCTGTCAGCCGGATTCGGCTAAGCGTATACGTGCATCTCCAGCTCCTCAAGCTCGGGCCAGGGGCTGTTCTTGGCGTAGGTCACTCCATCCTTAATCTCCTGGAGGGCCTTGGCCTCGATCTCCTCTTTTTCCTTGTCATCCACGATGCCGTTGTCCAGGATATAGGCGCCTAGGTTGACGATGGCATCTCGCGGGCGCCACTCCTCAATATCCTCGGCGGTCCGGTAAAGGCCGTGGGGCGGATCTCCGACGTGGTGGCCACCGAACCGGTATGTCTCGCACTCGATTACCTGAGGCCCATTGCCCGCCCTTATGCTATCTACGGCGGCTTTCGAGGCCTCGTAGGTCGCGATCACGTCCATCCCATCAACTAGCTGGTGGGAGATCTCATATGGCTGGGCCCGGCTCTCCAGGCTTGGGCTCCCGGTGACGTCCCGCCAAGGAGTGTACTCGCCGAACTGGTTGTTTTCGCACAGGAACAGCAACGGCAGGTGCCAGAGTTTAGCCAGGTTCATCGACTCGGAGAATATTCCCTGGTTGGCCGCACCGTCGCCGAAAAAGCAGGCGGTTACATAGTTGTCGTGGCGGAGCTTGGCCGCCAGCGCGATGCCGGTCGCCATACCCATCTGGCCACCAACGATGCCGGTGGCCCCTATGTTGCGATGGGCCATGTCGGCCACGTGCATGGTGCCACCCTTACCCCGACATAGCCCGGTGACCCTGCCGAGAAGCTCGGCGGTCAACGCGTTGATATCGGCTCCTTTGGCGATGCAGTGGCCATGTCCGCGGTGAGTCGAGATGATGTAGTCCTGGGGCTCAAGCGCCGCCATGACGCCAACGGCGACCGCCTCCTGGCCTATGCTCAGATGGGCCAGGCCGGGCATTTCGGCGCGGGTGTAGAGGTCGAATATCGACTCCTCGAAGTTGCGAATGGTCAGCATCTGCCGGTACCATTCCTTCAACTGCTCTGGCGTCGGCGCCATCGTGTCACCTCCTTCAGTTATGCTGCAAATTCGGGCGGTCTTAATTAACGATTAGCTTCCGCGGGAAGTTGGTCATCTTCTCGGAACCGGTTTCCGTGACACGAATGGTCTCGGTCATGGTAACGCATGCCTCGGCATAAAAATAGAGGGCCGAGACCATATGGAAGACCATGTTCGGCTCCAGCAACAGCTCATTGCCGGGCTTCAGGCTCAGTATCGCCCCCTCATCCCAGTGGGGAGGGAACGCGATTCCCAATCCGTATGCGCTGCGGTGAAGAAAATGGTCGCCATACCCTTCGCGGATAATTACATCGCGATGGGCCTTGTCCGCCTCGGCGGCGGTAATACCGGGTCGTACAGCGGCGATGAGAGCATCTCCGGCCTCCCGGACCACCTTCTCTATCTCACGAAAGCGAGCCGAGGGCTCGCCGATGATGACGGCCCGGGCGAACACACCGTGGTAACGGTTCACCGTGCCTGGTATCTCGATCATGACCGCGTCGCCCCGCTCTATCCGCTTGTGGCCCTCCCAGGTGGTGTGGGCCAGCCCCGCACGATAACCGGCGGCGATGAGCGGAGGCATCCCGGGGTACTCGCTCCCGGCCATGATAATGGCCTGGTAGGCGGCCGCGGCCACGTCGTCCTCGGTGTTACCCTCCACCGTGGCCTCAACTGCCGCCGACATGCCCGCCTCCGATGCCTTAACGGCACGCCGGATGAATCCGATCTCCTGGTCGGATTTGATCCGGCGGAGGTCTTCGACGAGACCATGGCCGTCAACGAAGGTGGCGTCGGGGAGGCCCGCCTTCATCTTCTCAAACTCTCTCGGCGTCAGAAACCGAGTGTCCTTGTTTAGCCCGATCCGCTTGCCGTCCAGCTTCTCCTTCTTGAGCGACTGCACCACGATGTCAATCGGGTCATCGGTATCGCCGTAGATGTACCAGTTGGACAGCCAGGACCGGCCGATTACGTTGGACTCCTCCACACGCCGCAGCACCATGAAAGGGTCAGATTCCAGGGAAACGACTATGCTTTGATAGCCGTAGTAGTAGCCGGGGGTGTTGTACCCGCACAGGTAGAAGATGTTCTCGGGGCTGTGCAAGACCAGCACATCGACGCCCCGGGCACTCATCCCCTCACGCAGCCGCCGCACCCGCTCCTTGTACACCGGCACTTCGAAGGGCAGTTCCTTGCGTTCAGTAACTCCAGCTACCATGTAGCCGATCGACCTCCCGTGACGGATATCATGTCAGCAGAGCCAGACCACCTCAAGGCTCTTGGCCCCTCCCAGACAGAGTCGCTCAGGAGGAATAGTTATATCACTATCAGGCCTCGGACGCCAGTCTGTCGGCGTCCTGCAGCAGACGCTGAAAGTCCTGCAAGAATCGGGCGGCGGCAACCCCGTCCGCCACACGATGGTCAACGGACAGAGTGACGTACATGGTAGGCCGTGCGGCGATTTTCCCCTGCCAGGCAACGGCCCGCTCCTTGATACCGCCGGTGGCCATGATGGCCGCCTGAGGCGGGTTTATGATCGCCTGAGGCAAATCGACGTCAAACATCCCCAGGTTCGTCAGGGTGAACGTTCCGCCCGCGAAATCGTCCAAGGCCAGCCGGCCGGCCTGGGCCTTATCCACCAGCTCCTTCCTCCGCCGCGCCGTGTCGGCCAGAGATAGGCTATCGACGTCGCGGACCACGGGCACCGTAAGCCCCTGCTCGGTATCCACGGCCATGCCTATGTTAAAGTCGCGATTGAGCTTGACCTTCCCGTCCGCCCACTCCGCATTGAGAAGTGGGTGATCCTTCAACGTGAGCCCCAGGCACCTGAGCAACAGGTCCGTGTAGGTGAACCTCAGTCCGTGCTCCTTTTCAAAGGCGGGCAACCGTTCCTCACGATAAGCAACCAGCGCCGCGGCATCGAGCTGGGAGGACAGGTAAAAGTGTGGCGCCGTCTGAAAGCTTTCGGCCAGGCGCTGGGCGGTGATCCTCCGGACCGCGCTCAGCTCCTGATACTCAGCCTCGGTATCAGGCGGTGCCGCCCCTGCTCCGTCAGCGGCCTTAAGCACATCCTCCTGCATTATTCGCCCGCCCGGGCCGGTCCCGGTGATGGTTTGGAGGTCGACATTGTGCTGTTGTGCCAGCCTCCGGGCCGCCGGCGAGACCGGGACGCGCGCACCCTTGGATAGCGCCGGGCCAGGTGCGGGCGCCGTGGGCTGCGCTGCGGCCTTGGCCGTCTCCGCCGCCGGGACATCGGCCGGAGCCGAGATTATGTCCTCAAGGGCGATCTTGCCTTCCTGGATCGCCTTAAGCTCATCCTGGGACTCAGCGACGACGGCGATGCTCTTGCCAACGGGGAGCGTCGTTCCCGGCTCGATCAGCGTCTTAGCCAAGAACCCCGACACAAGGGCCTCCACCTCCTGCACCGCCTTGTCCGTCTCAACCTCGAAGAACGCCTCTCCCTTCTGGACGGAGTCACCCTCCTTTTTGATCCAGGAAACCAGGGTACCCTCCTCCATCGTCAGTCCCAGAAGAGGCATGACAACATCTATTGCCATCCTAAGCACCTCCGGCGTTAGACGCCTGTGCGCACCGCACACGTGAAATCAACTGGCCCGGCACGTCGCCGGCATACCACGAACTAATGGGGATCGTTGCCCCGGTTTTTAGACCGGGCGAAATGGCTCCTCCTTAGAAAAAGAAGCGGGGACCTCGGATTTAGTAAGGGCGCGCACGCGCGACACCCCACAAACTCAGGACAGAAGCATACCACGCTTCTACTGCCTGAGTGAGCACCGGTTTGTTGTTAGAGCCCTGAAAGCCCTTGCCTATAGCGGCCCGGCGTTAAACCTTGGTAGGAATTTCGATCCCGATCCCAGAGCCGGGCAAAAGCCGCTTATACCAAGGAAGGGCGGAGCGGGGCTGGGCATCGGCCAACTCTCGCTTGAGCCAGTTCTCGATGAGATTGATCGACCGCGCGGCCGGGAAGCTAATGACCAGGTAGAAAAGGGCCGCGCCCGTGTACAGCTCGAAGAATCGGTAGGTGATTCCAGTCCAGTACCTGGTCTGGAACAGCAGCTCCTCGATCGCCACTACCGAGACAAAGACCGAGTCCTTGAACATGCCGATGAAGTAGCTGCCCATGATAGGTATAACCGTGCGAAAAGCTTGAGGCAAGATGACGCGACGCATGATCACACTGCTCGACATGTTGAGAGCGGTAGCCGATTCTATTTGTCCGGTGGCGACCTTTGAGATTCCGGCTCGGTAAATCTCTGAGAGATACACTCCATAGTAGTTTCCGAGAACGAACACCCCGAGGTAAAACGCGGGGACCACAATCCCGAAGCTGGGCAAAATCGAGTACGCGGCGAAGAGCTGAACTAATAGAGGGGTATTGCGGATAAACTCGAAAAATGCCGAGACGGGGATTCTTATCGTCCAGTGGCCGTACATGCGAATGATGACCACCACAAACCCCACAGACATGGCGAAAGCGAACGCCAGCAAGGTGACTTTTACCGTGACCACGGCCCCCTCGGCCAGGTAAGGCAGGAAATCGACGAATTTCTCCCAGCTAAATGGAGGGCGGTGGTCTTCAGACCAACTCTTTGCGCTATCCCAGAGGCCAGAGTAGTAGATGACCGTCCCTATCAAGACTATGGCCAGCAGCGGAGCAAAGCGTTTTATGGGAAGTGATCTTACGACGTTCATTTACTTACTTCTTCCTCTTCCTCAACGGCTAGTCACCCCATAGATCAGGCGGGGTAGGCTACCTTCCGCTCCATCCATTTAACGACGAAGGTGGAGGGGTAGCTCATGCAGAAATAGAACATGGCCACGAGCCCCCATATGAGCGCGGTCTCGAACGTCCTCACCGTTAGGATCGAGCCCTGATAGGTCAGATCATGTACCGAGATGAGAGAGACGATAGCGGTGGCTTTGAACAACTCGATGATGTCGTTACCTAAGGGCGGCAGCAAAATGCGAATCGCCTGCGGAAATATGATCTTCCGCATCGTTAAGATATACCCCATACCTAACGATCTAGCCGCCTCGTACTGAGACTTGGATATGGACTGAAAGCTGGCCCGCACAGTCTCGGATATGTAAGCTGCGAAGCCGATGCTCAGGCCGATGACGGCGGCTGGGAAGGGATTGATGAAGAAGCCGAAAAACGGCAGGACGTAAAAGATGTATAGAAGCTGGATCAGGAGGGGCGTGCCGCGGAAGATCTCGATGTAGGTCGCCGTCACCCCCCGGATATAGGGATTGTTGGATAGCCTGAGTATGCCAACGAAAAACGCTATCGCCAGCATCAAGGGAATCGTCGTTATGGTCAGGCGAAAGGTCACAACCGCGCCCTTGGCCAGGAACGGCAGATACTCCCTAGTATCTTGCAGCACCTCGTTGTCTCCGCACGCCGTGAGGAGAAGCGTGGAGACCATCACGCCGAAAACTAAAATCCTTGGCCTCGTCAACTGGTACCACCTACGCAACTCAATACCATTAACCAGAGACATCCATTGCATGTCAGCGTAAAGCTACAGGTCCCTTGGGAATTTTCACAAGAGGCCCTCTGCTCAGCACTTTGGGTCGTGTATACCCTATACGACGAGTATACCTTCCGAGGTTCCGCATGCAAGGTCCCACGGGGCAGGCGTGTCGCCGCAAGACGACAATCTGACGGCCCGGTTTTTCGTGATCGGAAACAGGTTTACCGGCCGAGTTGATTGAACTCGGCCGGTAAGTGTCCCTAAGCTAAGTGCTTTCCCCTAAGCCGTAGCGAGCCTATTCCGGTTTGCAGCCGTAGTTGTTGTGCCGGCCGTCACCGAAATCGGTGCAGCAGTTCGCCTTTGTGAAGCTCGCGTCCAGCATGAGCGAAACGGGGAAGCCGTTCTTCGTGGCCAGCTCCTTGATAACGCCTTCGTTTTTCAGCTCGACGATCGTGGGGTTCCAGTACTGTTCCACAAAGTCGGCATCCTCAATCCGGAAGAAGTGGCCCGAATTGTAGTACTTGGGGGACCTGAACGGTACCGCTATGTCGAGCCCCTCCT
This sequence comes from Dehalococcoidia bacterium, assembly GCA_965249225.1. Classification (GTDB taxonomy): domain Bacteria; phylum Chloroflexota; class Dehalococcoidia; order Lucifugimonadales; genus CBDFLT01. Next base: position 853,537 of record CBDFLT010000009.1, read on the forward strand.
CTTTCCCCTGCGTGTCGACGTAGTTTTGCACGAAGGTGGCCGTATACACGACGGCGTCGGAACGGCCGGTCTTCAGAGACTCGATGGCCTGGCTCTGCTCGCCGAAACCGAGGACCCGCTCCTCGGAGACTCCAAATTCCTCGCGCGCGATGACGATCTCAGCACCGATGCTCCCGGCCATCACCAGGTCCGAGTCCACAAAGTCGTCGAAGCTGTGGATGTCCTCGGGATTGCCCTCCTTGACCAGGGCCGCGATGCCCTGCGCCTGATAGGGGTCGGTGTAGGTAACCGTCTGGCATTTTTCGGGTGTTGTGTCCATGCCGACTGGAACGTTGTCCACGCGGCCGGACAGCACGCCAGGGACCAATCCCTCCCAGGCCAGGTGGACACAGATGACATCGATGCCCAGGCGACTGCCCACCTCGCGGGCCACGTCGATATCCAGCCCTGTGCATTCGCCCGCATCGTTGATGTACCCGTAGGGCGCCTCCTGCGAGAACCCGAGCCTCAAGCCTTCCTGACGGTACCTTTCCAGAGCGGGTAGCGGGGTGGCCTCCACCACCACTTCCTTCTCAACCACCACCTCCTTCACCACCTCGACGAATACCTCCTTCTCCACCACCACCTCTTTCTCGACGATAACGGGCGCCGGGGCCGCCACATCATCGTCGCCACAGGCCGCCGCCAGTGCTCCCACCAGCGCCAGCCCGAAGGCGAGAACCATCCATTGCCAATATCGCTTTTGAATCACCTGCTTACCCTCCTGACTTTGGAACCGATTTTCATAACCGAAAATAGACTTACCGGCCGAGATAATCGAACTCGGCCGGTAAGTCCCTAAGCTAAGTGCTTTCCGCTAAGCCGTAGCGAGCCTATTCTGCCCCACAGCCGTAGTTCTGGAACCGGTCGTCACCGAAATCGGTGCAGCAGCCCGCCTTTGTGAAGGTCGCGTCCAGCATGAGCGAAACGGGGAAGCCGTTCTTCGTGGCCAGCGCCTCGATGACGCCTTCGTTTTTCAGCTCCACGATTGCTGGGTTCCAGAACTGATCCACGAAGTCGGCATCCTCCGCCCGGAAGAAATGGCCCGAGTTGTAGTACAGGGGTGACCTGAACGGTATGGCTATATCGAGCCCCTCCGATTTCCCCTGCTCATCAACGTAGCGTTGTACGAACGTAGCCGTATACACGACGGCGTCGGCACGGCCGGTCTTCAAAGCCTCGATGGCCTGGGTCTGCTCGGCGAAACCGAGGACCCGCTCCTCGGGAACGCCGAAGTCCTCGCGCGCGATGACGATCTCAGCGCCGATGCTCCCGGCCATCACCAGGTCCGAGTCCACAAAGTCGTCGAAGCCGTGGATGTCCTCGGGATTACCCTCTTTTACCAGGGCCGCGATGCCCTGCGCCTGATAAGGGTCGGTGAAGGTCAAAAACTCGCATCGGTCGGGCCGAAGCCCCATTCCGACGGGAACGTTGTCCACGCGGCCGGCCTGCAGGCCAGGGATCAATCCCTCCCAGGCTAGGTGGACACAGATGACCTCAATTCCCAGCTTCTCGCCCGCCGCACGGGCCACGTCGATATCCAGCCCCGTGCATTCGCCCGCATCGTTGATGTACCCGTAGGGCGCCTCCTGCACGAACCCAAGCTTTACGCCGTTTTGACGGTACTTCTCCAGAGCGGGTAGCGGCGTGGCCTCCACCACCACTTCCTTCTCCACCACAATCTCCTTCACCACCTCGACGGCCACTTCCTTCTCAACCACCACCTCCTTTTCGACGATGATGATCTCGGGCGCCACCTTCTCATCGTCGCCACAGGCCGCCGCCAGTGCTCCCACCAGCGCCAGTCCAAAGGCGAGAACCATCCATTGCCGGTATCGCTTTTGAATCACCTGCTTACCCTCCTAAGTCTTGGTGTTCACATACCTCGATCCTCGAACCCGTAACGTTATACCACAAAGTACCCATCTGCGCCACAAGTAAGCGCAAGGTATCCGCAGGATCAGCTTCGTTAGGACGCAGCAACCATACGTTTGAGCGTGGCCTCAGGATAATCACTCAAGCCAGTAGAGGAGCTAAACGAGGCCCAGCAGCCTTCATTAGTCTGTTGTTGAGTCCGTTGGGCATCTACTGGACGCCCTCCCCCCAGTCGGCTACCCATATCGTTCCGATCTCTATCTCTTCGACTTGCGAAACCGACGCCGCCTCTCCCTCCCCGTCTTCAGGGGCCAGCCCGCTTATGACCCGGTGCTTTGGGACCTCAGCGACGTCCGAGGCGCCGGATCCGCGGACTTCAGGGAACCACATGATGTTGGCACCCGGTTTTACCACGATATCAGCCGGACTGAAAGAGCCATCCTCCTGGATCGCAACCAAGATATTTCCCGTTTGCCCTCCGGCGTCGTCAACCGTTATGGACCCTATATTGGCCGGAGCGAAGTGGTGATAGTAGGGTATAGTCATGCCCTCAAGTGTGGCCGGAACCTCGTACTCGTACAACTCTATGCCACGAAATAGCATGGTCGGAGACCTGAACAGCGTGCCAGAGGCCTCTAAATCGAGGCCTGCTTCTCCCTCGCCTGCGGTTCCGCCGGAACTAAAGGTGATGAGGAATTTCCCCCTGAGATTGCTTGTGAACTGCGTGGTGGTCACAGTAACCGGACCGACCTGCTCCGCTATCTCGTAACCGCGGATGCGGAACACACCTACCTCCTCCGACTCTATGTTCAGCGTGACCGCGTCGCCCTCCCTGACCTTGATGGCATTCTGAACCTGCCGCGGACCCGGCTTAGGGTCCAGCTTTATCCTGCCATCCTTGTCGATCTCAATGTCCCACTTCCTGCTCTCAGCCTTGACCTCGCCGTCAGAGTCGCCTCCACCGGCCCCACCATCAGAGTCGCCTCCACCGCAACCGCCGGTCAACAGGAGCGATCCCAAGACGAAAGCGGCCAGGAGCACAAGCACACGAACGGCGCCGTTGGTCCGCCAACCTCCTGGCACCAGATAATCGATGATTAGCATTGTCATACGTCTCCCTCGTAAGTCATGATAGCTTCGCTAAACCAACTGTCAACCGCCTCCACGACCCCTGCCAAGACACGTGTCTATGGGCAGGCTATACAGGCCTGACCGTAGTCATTGGCCGAACCCCGCAACGATGCCGTGGCATCTACCTCGATCACGTGGAGCTTCTGATTGGCGGGGACATTATACAGGGTTTGGACAAGGCCGCTGGGCCAGGTGATCTCCACGACGTCCGCCTGAGCGCTACGCTCCAGACCAAAGTAGGCGCCGATCTCACTGCCCGAGCCGTAACCCGCTCCGCTCCGGACCTCTCGAAGCTGCGTTATCCCATTGGCGGTTACCCGTACCTTGGCACCGATCCCGTCGCGATTGCTGACCGTTCCCTCGGTCGTGATCGCCAGCCAGTTGTTGCCCCGGCCCTCGTTCCGGTAGAGGGCCGTCGGTGAGCCGTAGTTGCCCACGTAGAGGTCGAGGTAGCCGTCGTTGTCGTAGTCACCGTAGGCCAGTACGCGGGCCCGGTCGGGGCTGTCCGCTCCGCTGAGTCCGGAGACGTCGGTGAAGGTGCCGTCGCGGTTGTTTCGGAACAGGACGTTGGGCTGGAGGAGCGGGTCTGACTCGGCGCTGTCGCCCAAGTCTCTCAGGTTGCCGGTGTTCAGATAGGCGTCCAGCCAGCCGTCGTTGTCGTAGTCGATGAAGGCGACACCCCAGCTAACGGCGTTACCGTTGTCGATATTGGAGTGGCCCACCCCGGCCCGGTCGGTCACGTCCTCAAAGGTCCCGTCACCGTTGTTGTGATAGAGGAAAGGCCGGCGGATGTTAGACATGAACAGGTCCTCAAAGCCGTCGTTGTCGTAGTCGCCGACCGCCAGACCCATCCCGGACAAGGCCGCGTCGGCGCCGGAGGCATCCGTGACCTCGGTAAAGGTCCAGCCGCCGTCGCCGTCCGGGCCATCGTTTCGCCATAGAACATTACCTTCGTACGCCAGTCCGATGAAGATGTCGTTCACCAGGTAGATGTCCGAGTCGCCGTCGTAATCGTAATCGACGAAGCTGGCGGCGAAGCCCGTGGCCGTTTTCATCCCATCCATCCCCAACAATCGGGTCACATCCTCGAAGGTGCCGTCGCCGTTGTTGTGGTACAGCACGTCCCGGGCAAGGGGGTCGGACTTGGGGTCCCCTCCGGTCCTGATATGGGACGCATCGGTCTTCAACTGTGAGTAGTGGTTCGTTAAGTAGATGTCCAGATGGCCGTCGAGGTCATAGTCCCCCCAGGCGGCGGACATACCCCGGCCGGGATGGCCCACACCGGCGATGGCAGTCACGTCGGTGAAGGTGCCATCACCGGTGTTTTGGAAAAGCATGTTGGGACCGAAATTCAGCACGTACAGGTCACGGTAGCCGTCGTTGTCGTAATCGGCGAAGGCAACGCCGTTGCTCAGAGCGGCCGGCAGGTCCACTCCCGCCTCCGCCGCTCGGTCGGTAAACGTACCGTCACGGTTGCTGTGAAATAGCGCGTTGCCGCCGATCTGGTTTGTGACGTAGATATCTAAGAAGCCATCCTTATCGTAATCTTCGAATGCGACCCCGTTTCCAAAGGTGAGCTCCTCGTCTTCGGGATTGGGAACGTGCCGCAATAGCGCACCCGCTTGTGCCGTGATATCTGTAAACAGTGGCGGCGACTGTTCGCCGACGGTGAAGGCGTACGTCTTACGGGCGATCTCGACGCCCTCCTCCTCACATCTGAACCGCAGCGCCATCTCACCCGTCCCATCGGTGAGCGCTCCGATGTCGAATGTCACAAACCCCCCATCTCGGCCCAGCGGATCGATGGAAAAGTGCTCGCCGTAGACCTCCTTGGTGGGAATAACACTTCCGTCAGGCATCACAAGCTCGACAAATATGATGCCTTCAACCGTATTAGCCCTATTGTTCTCGAAGCCCTGGAAAACCCTTATCTCCCCCGGCTCAGACATATGGGTGGCGGCTGGTGTCACCATCAGGACCAGGCTATTGCCCTGATGAGCGCCGGCCGATTCGTAAAAGGAAGCCGGAATATCAGAAAGCACACGAGAGGGCGTTTCGGCCTTGCCAACGCTGTTCACCACATCGTCCACGTCCGCAGTGTGAAGGGGGGTTGTTATGGATTTGGTTAACGAGTCTGCAAGCCCACCTGATGCCTCGGTGCCCCCGATCGCGCCGAGACCCATCACGACCAGGCCCCCAACAAGTCCCACCGTCCAGGTGGCCGCCGCGAAGGTGACGATGGCACGCCTCGGCATGATTTTCGCAAGCCCCCAGAACGTCACCGGGCCACCCGCCGCGGCGGCGAACAACAGGGTAGCGGCGGGAGCGGTGCCCATCCCCATAAGCAGCAGCAGAGCCACCAGGGGAATCTCGAACAGCAACGGCACGTTGATCAGGATGCCGAAGGTCGCCGCTATCAGCACTCCCTGGACATTGTTGCCCAGGTACGTCGATATCGTCCCCTCACTTATCCACTGAATCGCCAGGCCGCTGGCGAAGCCCGCCACTATCATGATGGGCCCCATGCGCACCAGATAGCCTACGGTCGCCTTCGCCCAATCGCGGAACGCCTCCGTGAGCACCGGCCCCCACCGAGAGACCTCATCTTCATCGCCCGGCTCTGTGTCCTCAGGCTCGCCAGACGAGTCCTGTCCGCGCTTGCCCAACACCATTACCACAAGCGGTCCTATGAGCAGGCCCGCCGCGATGCTCAAGACGATGCGGCTGACCCCCAGCATCGGGGCGAACACGAGGGTGACCATGACAAGTGCCGGAATGTTCAGGGTGGAGGAGCCCTGTATCATCGATATGGTGCCTTCGATGCCCACACCCCTCCTGCGAAACGCGGCCGAGACCGGCACTATGCAGGCCGAGCACAGGTTCCACACGGGACCCAGGGCCAGGCCCTTTAGCGTCCGACCGAACACGCCTCCAGCAGAAAAACCCCTACCGCTGGACCGGGGAAACAAAAAACCCTGGGTCAACCCGGCCACCACGAAGGCGAAGGTCATGCCCACGGTTACGAGCTCGAGGTAGGTCACCGAGAAGTCCCACCACCTGGACACAAAGGTGGAGTCCGGGTCGCGGTCGATACAGAACCCCTGGAAGCACGCCACGGTAGTCGCGGTGACGGTGTCCAGATCCTCCCGAACGGTGTCCAGCTTGGGAAAGCGGTTCAAGGAGAAGAACAGGCCTAGGATCACCACGAGAAGGAGCAGCCCGGCCGCCCGTTTTTTGTTGAGAGCCGTGCTAAACACCCGTCAGCTTCCCTCTCTACATACCCTCTTCATCACCAGGCGTTCTCATATTCATTTACTCCAGAGCCGGCGTCGAATCCTGCTGCCGAGGTCCGCCTCCCCGGGACGGCCGGGCAGTGCGACCCACAGCACGAACATGACGGCGAATACGACCCCTGGAAGTGTGGCTTCCAACCACCAAGACGGCATGATCAGTCGCTCTCCCTAAAAAGCTATTTTAGATCCTTCTTTTTACTCAATAAGCGCGCCGCCGGTAACGCGCACCGTTTCTCCGGTCATGAACCCGGCGTCATCCGACGCCAGGAAGGCGATCACCCTGGCGACGTCCACGGGCTGGGCTGGGTGGCCCAGCGCATAACGGGTGTACCGGGCCATGAACTCCTCTTGTGTTTCGGGCCACAGCCCGTCCTTGAAATGATCATAGGTGCGTTCGGTCATCGTGTCCGACTGTGCCACGGCGTTTACCGTGATCCCATATGGACCAAACTCAAGGGCCATCTGCCGTGTCAGGCCCAGCACGCCCGCTTTGGCCGCAGAATAGGGCGGTGCCCAAAGCAAAGACTCGCCGCTGAGGCCGGCCATCGAGGATACGCAAACGATCCGACCGTAGCCGCGCTTTTGCATATGAGGCACGACCGCCCGGCTACAGAGGAACTGGCTGGTCAGGTTCAAATCGAGGGTGTCGTGCCACTCTTCGTCGGTGATCTCCGCTGTAAACCGTTTCCTGGTGGCGTAGGTGCCGCCAACGACGTTGACCAGGATGTCGACCTTGCCGAATTGTTTGAGAGTCTGATCGACCATGTCGGCCACCTGGTCCTCTTTTGTCATGTCGGCCTCGACGGCCAGCACTCCGGCCCCGGTTGCCTCGATTTCTTTTCTGGCCTGATCTAGAACATCGGCCTGTATGTCGTTTATGGTCACGTCCGCGCCTTCCGAGGCCATGATGAGGGCAGTTTCCTTGCCCTGGCCTCGGCCCGAGCCCGTGACGATAGCGGTTTTGTCCTTAAACCTCACCCACTTTACTCCCTACAAAATACCTACTTGGTCCATTTCAGAGCACCCCACGCCGAGGTGATTATTCTCACGCGCTCCCCGGACGGTGTGCCATGTCGCTCTCCATCGAGCTAAGTAGATTTCGGCCAGCCTGCATCACTTTCCTCTCGCGGTTACTGCGCTTTCCTGAGAGCCTCGGCCTTGTCTCGCTCGGCTTTGAGGAAGGGGCTTTGCGACCAGTGACCGAAGCTGGCGCCGGCGATGAGGATGTTTTCGCCGCTGATATAGCTCGCCTCGTCGGAGGCGAGGAAAAGAATGGTGGCGGCGACCTCCTCGACCCTGGCCGGACGGCCTAAGGGATACCCTTTGTAGCGGGCCTCCATCTGCTCGCCCGACTCGGGCCAGGCCGTCTCGCCGCTGGCGAACTCGTCCATCCGCTCCGTCAACGTGTCTACCATCGATACGGCGTTGGCGGTAATGCCATACGGCCCCAGCTCGAGGGCCATCTGCTTGGTCAGGCCCACGACACCGGCCTTGGCCGCATTATATGGCGGCGACCAGAGCATCGGCATGCCCCACACCGCGCCGATGGAGGAGACGCCGATAATCCTGCCCCTCCCGTTCTTCTTCATGTGGGGGATGACGGCCCGGCAGCAGAGGAAATGACTGGTCAGGTTTAAATCGATTATTTTCCACCAGTCGGCTAACGAGTAGTCGCTAAGGTACCTATAAGGGGCCGGCGCGGTTGATCCGGCGTTATTGAGAAGGATGTCGACCCTGCCGAATGTCTTGATGCCCTTTTCAACCATAGCGTTGACCTGATCGGTTACCGTCACGTCGGCCGGGGCGGCAAGCGCCTTACGGCCCATACCCTCCACTTCGGCAACTACGCTGTTGATGCGTTCTTCGTCACGTCCATTAACGATGATGTGGGCCCCTTCGCGGGCCATGGTAAGGGCTGCACTCCGCCCGATTCCCCGCGACGAGCCCGTGATGAGCGCGACCTTATCCTTCAAACGCATCAGACGCCGTTCCTCTGCTTTCCTCGCTTAACTAAACAGGAGCTATTGCGAACCCTTACGGACTGGAGTTAACCCTTCCCAGGAAGGGCTTTCTCTGAAGCGCCTCTGCAGCCAGACCAAGTAAAACACGCTGGGGGTCCGCTGGCTATGGCGATCAACCCAGCCAGTAGACCCCCAGCGGTTAACTTGACCTCAGCCGACTCCCTCAGCCCTACTCTGGGAGGCAGGCATAGTTGAGGTAGGTCTCCTGGATACAGCAGTTCTCAGCTATGGCCTCTGGGCCCAGTATCTCCTCCGAGGTAAAGCCGAAATCCGCACCGATCTCCCCGATGGTGCCGTCCAGCTTCATCTCCAGCAGGATTTCATTCCAAAACTCGGTGAAGTCTGCATCATCGGCCCGGAAGCCGTGACCCGAGTTGAAGAACGAGGGGGACTTGAAGGGGAGTGCTCGCTCTAGGTCTCCGTCGTCTCCCTGCGTCTGTATGTAGCGGTTGACGAAGGAGGCCGTATACATGACGGCATCTACCCTGCCGGTCTTCAAGGCCTCGAGGGCCTGGACCTGCTCGGCAAAGCCAAGGGCCCGGTCTTCGGGAATGCCGAGCACATCGCGGCCGTATTCAAGCTCAAACGCGCCGAGGCTGCTGGCCATCTTGAGGTCCTCGTTGTTCAGTATGTCGTCGTAGCTGTGGATATTATTGGGATTGCCCGCCTTGACCAGCGCCGCGATGAGCAATACCTCATAGGGGTCGGTCCAGCTCATGACCTCACAGCGTTCAGGGTTGGCGCCCATGCCGACCGGAATCACGTCTATGCGCCCGGACAGTATTCCCGGTACCAAGCCCTCCCAGGCCAGGTGGACGCAGACGATCTCAATGCCGGCTCGTCTGCCGGCCTCACGAGAGACCTCGATGTCGATGCCGGTGCACTCGCCCGCATCGTTGATAAACCCGAAGGGGTTCTCCTGGACGAAACCAAGCCTCAGACCATCCTTACGAGCCTTATCCAGAAGGGGCGTCGGCGTGGGCTCAACCACCACCTCCTTCACCACCACCACCTCCTTCACCACCTCGACGGCTACCTCCTTCTCAACCACCACCTCCTTTTCGACGATGACGGTCTCGGGTGCCGCCTTCTCATCGTCGCCGCAGGCCGCGGCGAGCAAACCAACCAGCGCCAGCCCGAAGGCAAGCACCACCCAGTGCCGGAATACTTTGCGCAGCATCTCAACCCCTCCATGCCTTGATCGGATCAAGGCATCCAAGGCTCAAGCGCTAGGATTGAATTTAGCGCCCTTTAAGAATCTTAGTTTCCCATGCGCTGGGGACATGCCGGCCAAAGCACAGGCCTGAGACGGCATGTTCCCAGCGACTATACTGGCGTTAGACGCCTATTTCAGCCCTACTCCGGGAGGCAGCCGTAGTTCATTCCGATCGTGTCGTCACAACACTGTTCGGCGCTGACCTCCGTGCCAAGCAGGGACTCCGGCGCCATCCCAAAGTCTTCGAAGATGCCCGCGATGGTGCCATCTATTTTCATCTCGGTGAGGATGTCGTTCCACTGCTCCACGAACGCCGCATCCTCGTGGCGGAACATGTGGCCCGCGTTGAAGAACTGCGGGGACACAAAAGGCAGAGCCTGACCAAGTGGGCCTTCGGTTCCCTGCTCCGAAACGTAGCGAGCTACGAAATTGGTGGTGTACAGGGCGGCGTCGGCACGGCCGGTCTTTACCGCTTCGACAGCCTGGGACTGCTCACCAAAGCCAAGGGCCCGGTCATCGGGGATTCCGTAATCCTCGCGGGCGATTATCAGCTCCAGCGCGCCAAGGCTCCCGGCCAGAATGAGGTCCGAGTCCACAAAGTCCTCGTAGCTGTGGATATCCTTTGGATTGCCCGCCTTGACCAGGGCCGCGATGCCCATGGTCTGATACGGGTCGGTGAAGAGCAAGACCTCGCACTTCGCCGCGTCGGAAGGCATACCAACGGGGATCATATCCACACGGCCGGACAGGGTCGCCGGAAGCATCCCCTCCCAGCCTATATGGATGCAGATGATCTCGTCGATGCCCATCCGCTTGGCCACCTCACGAGTTGTCTCGATGTCGGTACCGGTGCACTCGCCCGCATCGCTGATGTACCCGAAGGGGTTCTCCTGAACGAACCCAACCGTCAGGCCGTCCTTGCGGGCCTTCTCCAGAAGGGGAGTCGCCGTGGGCTCAACCACCACTTCCTTCTCAACCACAATCTCCTTCACCACCTCGACGGCCACCTCCCTCTCAACCACCACCTCCTTTTCGACGATGATGGTCTCGGGCGCCACCTTCTCATCGTCGCCGCAGGCCGCGGCGAGCAAACCAACCAGCGCCAGCCCGAAGGCCAGCACTGTCCAATGCCGGACTACTCTACGTAGCATTTCCTTCCCTCCAGTCTTTAACATTCATGACAACCACCGAACGCAGTCGAGCTACCACCACGGCTATTACTCAACGGGTACACGTTATACCACAAAAGCTCCCTCTGTGCCATAGATCGCATACCTAGGCAGTATGCCATCTCAAAAAGGGGACGGATGAGACCAAGGGGGACGCGCCAGGCCCCCTGGACTACCTCGATGTTGCGTTCTAAGATAACCTCCAAACACCGGACTATAAGAACATAATTGAATGGGCGGCAACTCACCAGGGAATCTCAACTACCTAAAGGCAGTCATATGCACGGAGAGTCCACCCGAGACTAGGAGGCGCTTTGGGGAAATCCAGAACGACGTCTCGCGGAAAGACCGGTGAGGCGGTGCAAGAGTTCGAAGGTAAGCTGGAATCGATGGGGCCCAAAGGGTCCTGGACCTGTGTGAGGATACCGTTCAACGTTGAGAAGACATTCGGGAGCCGGGCGAGGGTGGCAGTCAAGGGAACCCTGAACGGCTTCTCTTTCAGGAGCTCCATCTTCCCAATGGGCGACGGCACCCACTTCATGATGGTGAACAAAGCGATGCAGCGTGGTGCCAGCGTGGGGCCGGGCGAAGCGGCGCGCTTCTCCATCGAAAGGGACACCGAGCCGCGCACGGTGGAAGTACCTGCGGACCTGACTAGGAGCCTCGCTGAGCGCCCAGAGGCCGGGTGGCGATTCGAGGAGATGCCCTACTCTCACAAGAAGGAGTATGTCGAGTGGATCGAGTCAGCCAAGCGAGCTGAGACACGAGCCCGCCGCATCGAGAGGGCGCTAGACATGCTGAGTGAGGGCAAACGGCTCAAGGGTTAGGTCGGTAGATGCGACCCGCACAAGCGGAATATGGTCAAGCCGCGAGACCCTGATCTTTGTGGACCTCGGGTGCTATTCGATAATCGAGGGTGCTCGGCTCGCCACCCCCCTCGGTGTCAGTTCCCACCCTGCCCACCCAGGACTGCGTCCGATTTCGCCCCGCCCACGATCGGAACCTTCGGCGGCCCGGTTAAAACTCCACGACGGCCCGGGCGACCTCACCGGCCAGCATCGCCTCAATGGCCTCGTTGACCTGCTCGATCGGGAACCGCATGGAGGCAAGCCTGTCCAGGTCGAGCTTCCCCTGTCTGTACAGGTCGATGATCCTGGGCACGTCCACAGCCGTATTCATAGAGCCGACGAAGCATCCGAGCAAGTCTCGCTCCGTCAGCAGCAGCGAGTAAGGAAGTGACACCTCGGCCCAGTCGGAGTTGGTCCCGACGGCGACCGCTGTGCCTCCGGGTCGGATGGCGGCGAACGCATTCGCCGTTACCTCAGGCAGGCCTATGGTGTCGAAGGCGTAGTCGACGCCCCGGCCATCGGTCAGCTCCCTTACCTTTGCGACCACATCCTCATCGGCCGAGTTGATCGTGTGGGTCACGCCGAAGCCCCGGGCCATCTCCAGCTTACTCTCCTTGATGTCGGCGCCGATGATCTTCGCCGCGCCCACCGTTACCGCACCCATGACCGCGCTGAGTCCGATCCCGCCAAGGCCTATGATGGCCACGCTGCTGCCAGGCTCCACCTTCGCGGTGTTGACGACCGCACCCCATCCGGTGGGGACGGCACAGCCCACATTGGCCGCAACATCCAAGGGAACGTCGGCAGGTATAGGTACAGCGGCCAGCTCGGGCCCCACGGTGTACTCCACGAACGTGGACATGCCACCGAATTTGTCGATGGCCGTGTCTCCCTTCCGAAATCTGCTGGTGCTGGACTGATTTTCACACAGCTGAAACACTCCACGGTGGCAGTAGAAGCAGTTTCGGCACGGAGGTATCGGACCAACGACAACGTGGTCGCCCGGCTTCACCGTCGTCACGCCGGGCCCCACCTCCACCACCGTGCCGGCGCCCTCGTCACCTACGATCACCGGACATTTGACGTCCCTCCACAGACCCTCTATAAGGTGCTGATTGGTACGGCAGACCCCCGAGGCGGCGAGCTTGACCATCACCTCGCCCTGCTGCGGACCGTCCACCTCCACCTCTTCGACCACCAGGGGGGTGTTGTACTCGTAAAGGACCGCCGCTCTAGTTTTCATATGCAGCTCGTTCTCCTAAAGCAATTGGACCAGGCTCATAGTCAGAGCGTTTCTGAATGCATGTCAACGAGAGGCTTTGGCCGCAGGACGGTGGTATGAGAGGCCCCACACCGGCGTGGGGCCGTCTAGAACACGATGATGCCCCGCGCGACCTCGCCAGCCAACATCGCATCGAACGCCTCATTGATCTGCTCGATTGGGAAACTCCTGGTAGCCAGCCTGTCCAAGTCGAGCTTCCCCGCCATGTACAGGTCCAGCATGATAGGTATATCCACCGGTGGCTGGACCGATCCGCCGCTGCACCCCAGCAGGTTCCGCTCAGTCACGAGCAGCGGGGCCGGAAGGGTTATCTCAGTATTGTCGGCGAACATGCCGACGGTGACCGCCGTCCCTCCGGGGCGGACGGCGGTAAATGCGGCCCGGGTGACCTCAGGCCGGCCAATGGTGTCGAAGGTGTAGTCGGCGCCGCGACCGTCGGTCAGATCCCTCACCCGCGAAACCAGGTCCTCCTCGGTCGAGTTGATCGTATGGGTCACGCCGAAGCCTCGGGCCATCTCCAGCTTACCCTCATTGATATCGACGCCGATGATTTTGCCGGCATGCACCGTCACCGCACCCATGACCGCGCTGAGCCCGATCCCGCCGAGACCGATTATGGCCACGCTGCTTCCGGGCTCCACCTTCGCCGTGTTGACGACCGCGCCCCACCCCGTCGGAACGGCGCAGCCCAGAAGGGCCACCTTTTCGAGGGGAACGTCCTTCCGGATCGGGACGACTGCGGAATCGGCCATCACGGTGTACTCTGAATATGTGCTTATGACGCCCATATTGTTTATGGGCATGTCACCTTTGCGAAACCGGGAGACGCCGGGCGGGTTTTCACATAGACGGTATATCCCCCGATTGCAGTAGAAACAGTTTCGGCAGGTGGGGCTGTAGGAGAGGACCACGTGGTCGCCGGGCTTCACCGATGTGACGCCAGGCCCCAGCTCCACCACCGTACCCGAACCCTCATCACCCAGAATGATCGGGCATTTAACATGCGCCCAGGAGCCTTTTATAGCATGGTAGTTGCTGTGGCAGATTCCAGCAGCCGCGACCTTGATCATCACCTCGCCTTCCTGTGGGCTGTCCACCTCGATCTCCTCGACCACCTGAGGGGTGTTGTACTCGTAAAGGACCGCTGCCTTAGCTTTCATATACGAACGCCTCTCCTAAAGTTATATTGCCCGATCACCCTCACAGCCCCCAACAGAGTGTACTAGGCGACATCTTGACCCTCAGAAAGTGAATTCGAGAAAGGGTTTTAAGGGGGGGCATCGAATATTAGGGACGGCCATCAGCCTGCGCCGCTCGTCCCAGATGCGATATGGAGAAACCCCGGGCGAAAAAAAGATGATACGGGAGCGCCCAGCGCGTGTCAACTTTGGCTGTGTGACCGCCATGCCGGGACAACACTCGACGGCGTCGTGGTATCTCCCCACCGCGTTGAGGCGCTGTCTATGAAACGCCTCTAAAATTCGATTATGCCGCGAGCGACTTCGCCGGCCAGCATCGCGTCGAATGCCTCGTTGATCCGCTCAATGGGGAACCGTTTCGAGGCCAGCCTGTCCAGGTCAAGCCTTCCCTGCATATACAGGTCGATGATCCTCGGTATGTCCACGGATGCCCGCATCGAGCCCATGGTGCACCCGGATTAGTTTTCGATCGGTCAACAGCAGCGCCAGGGGAAGAGTCACGTCAGGCCGATCGGGGACCGCCGCGACGGTGACGGCGGTCCCGCCAGGGCGGATGGCGGCGAACGCGTTCGCCGTGACCTCGGGCAGGCCTACGGTGTCGAAGGCGTAATCGACGCCACGGCCGTCGGTGAGCTCCCTGAGCCTCCCCACCACGTTCTCCTCGGCCGAGTTGATCGTATCGGTCGCTCCGAAGCCTCGCGCCATCTCCAGCTTGCCTTCCTTGATATCCACACCGATGATCTTACCCGCGTTCACCGTTATCGCCCCCATCACGGCGCTGAGGCCGATCCCACCTAGCCCCATGACGGCGACGCTGCTGCCCGGCTCCACCTTCGCGGTGTTGACCACAGCACCCCATCCCGTGGGAACGGCACAGCCCACAAGGGCCGCCCGGTCCAAGGGAACGTCGGGCCCAATGTGTATAGCGGCCAGTTCGGGCACTACCGTGTACTCCGCGAAGGTGGACATGACCCCAAATGAGCCTATAGCTCCGTCACCGTTGTGAAATCTGGAGGCTCTAGGCTGGTTTTCGCACAGGTTGAACATTCCCCGGGTGCAGTAAAAGCAGCTTCGGCAGGAAGGGCTGAAGGTCAGGACCACGTGGTCGTCGGGCTTCAAAGACGTGACGCCAGGCCCCAGCTCCACCACCGTACCCGAACCCTCATCACCCAGGATGATCGGGCACCTGGCCTCCGGCCGGTGACCCTGCATGATGTGGTAGTTGCTGTGGCAGACTCCGGAGGCCGCGACCTTGACCATCACCTCGCCCTGCTGCGGACTACCCACCTTCACCTCCTCGACCACCAGAGGAGTCTTGTACTCGTAAAGGACCGCTGCCTTAGCCTTCATATACGACTGCCTCACCTAAAGACATTACCTGACTACTCTCACAACGCCCACCAGGTTTGCAGCAGGTGGGACCTGGACTCCCAGAAAGTGAACTTGAGAGGGGTACAAGTGGGGATATCGAATACCGGGAACGGCCACCGCGCATCCCAGACCGATGTGAAGAAAACCTGGGTGAGAACGAGATGGTAAGGGGGTGCCCAGCGCGTGTCAACTTTGGCTGTATGGCGGCTGCGCCGGGACCTCAGTCAGAAGGAGGCCGAGGCCTTCAAAGTCAGTGGCTTTTTCAAAAAACCTACGGAGTCCGCTTTGTTGGGTCGCCCCTCCCAACCCGCACCTAAAGAACCGCAGTACTGCGCGGGTATGGGATGCCTTGTAACCAATGTGCGCCTCAGTGGTCCCATGCTGCAAACCACCTCGGTATACCGTGCGTACTTTATATAACAGCGGTCTGCCTACCCCCTAAGTCTCCAGGTCTCGAAGTGAGGAGCCAGTTGGACGTTCGTAGAGCGTGGTATCCGGTCATCTTCATACCAGGAGGTCAAGAATCGATACGGTGAAGAAGTCACGGAAGAAGCATGTTCCAAAGGCCAACGGGCTCACCTCAGAACACCAGGTGGACGACGAGTCTCCTGCGATGCAGGAGGATGACGGCCTGCCATCTGAAGACGCTCGCGAGGGCGAGAACCAGCAACCATCTGTCCAGGCCCTGGACTCGACCCGGGAATACCTCTCGCAGATCGCTAGGCATCCTTTGCTCACCAGGTCTGAGGAGATCGAAACGGGCATCGCGGTCCAGGGATGGATGCAACTCAAAATCCTTCGCCGAGAGCTCCAGGAAGAGAATGGCTTCCAGCCTACTCTGGAGCAGCTGACGACCACAGTCTACGAGCGGCTGGCCGCGCAGAGAGACCTGGTCGCCGCTTTGGCAGCCGTTCTCGGCGAGGAGGCTGATGGTCTACGCGTCGGAGACCTGCTCTCACTGCCCTCTGTATGTGACATATTAAACGGCCCTCTGACGCCAGAGGTGAAACTTGCTCTCACCGAAGCCACGGGTTGGACGGAAGAGGCTGTCGGCATCGCATTCACCGCGACATCCAAGCTACAACGGCTGGTGTCAAAGGCTGTGATGGAACACCTGGACCATCAAGCAACCATGGTCCAAAACGGTAAGTCGTCCTCATTGAAAGTCGAGCCACTGCCGCCTAAACTCGAGGAGGAGTTGAAGGACCTGTGGGAGCGGCTGGAGCGCGAGGGCCGGAGTGCCACCCACAAGCTTACAAACTCAAACCTGCGGCTGGTGGTCAGCTTCGCGCGAAGGCTTGCGGGGCTGGGGCTGCCTCTGCTGGATCTGATACAGGAAGGAAACCTCGGGCTATTGCGCGCCGTCCAGAAGTTCGAGCCCCAGCGCGGCTACAGGTTCAGCACGTATGCAACCTGGTGGGTCCGCCAAGGGGTGCACAGGGCCTTGGCGGTTCAGGCCCGCCTTATACGGCTCCCACTGCACGTGGTGGAGCGGATTCAGCGGTTGAACCGAGCAGAACGCGCCCTGGTCCGGCGTTTGGATCGAGAGCCGACCTCTGAGGAGGTAGCCAGCGAGCTCGAGTGGACGGAGCAGGATGTGGAGAACCTCCGCGTCAAGGGGAAGCGCATATTATCTTTGCAGTTACCGATAGGAGAAGAAGAGGATACTACCCTGGAAGACCGCATACAGGACACCTCGTGCTTGTCACCCGAAGAGGTGGCGGACCGCCTTGCGACGCGAGAAGAGGTGATTCGGGCGCTCGAGGACCTGCCGGAAAGGTTTAGGCATGTGCTGGAATTGCGTTACGGCTTCCTCGACGACTGCCCCCGCACCCTCGAGGAGATCGGTCGGGAGCTCGGCGTAACCCGGGAACGAGTACGCCAGATCGAGCGGCAGGCGCTTAAAAAGCTGAGGCTGTCGGGCCGCCTCCCGGCGTTGGAGGACTCCCTCGACGGCAGGGAGCACAGCAAACCCCAGTGAGCCCTGACCAATGTGGTTGCTCCCAACCATCTCCGCACCCACCCAACCCGCCTGAGGCGGGCCACGCCAACTTAAGGGCGCTGAGGAAACCCCTCTAGGGGACGGTCAAAATCAGCTTCCCGAAGAAGTCGCGCCCCTCCATAGCCTCGTGGGCTTTGGCGGCTTCCTCCAGAGGGAAGGTCTGGTGAATCACGCCTCGAATGACTCCCCGGCCCGCTAAATCGACGATGTGCCGAAGGTCTCCCGTGCGCGCCATGAATACTCCGAACACGGTCAGGTGCTTGAGGAACATCAACCCCATCTGCAGCTCCGCCCGATAGCCTGACGTCACGCCGCATATCCCGTACCTTCCTCCCGGCGCAAGAGATGCGAACGCATCCGGCCAGTAATCCGCCCCCACATGGTCAACGACGACGTCCACGCCACGTCCGCCGGTCAGCTGCTTAACCCGCTCGGCGACGTTTTCCTGCGCATAGTTAATGACCTCGTCGGCGCCCAGGTCTCTGGCCTTGGCCGCCTTCTCAGCCGTGCTGGTGGTGGCGATGACGGTGGCGCCGATGTGGTTCTTGGCGAGCTGTATGGCGGCGGTCCCGACGCCACCCGAAGCGGACAGGACGAGCACAGTTTCCCGAGACTTCAGGCCCGCGCGGCGCACCAGTATCGACCAGCAGGGCATGAACACAGTGGGCAGGGAGGCCGCCTGCTCAAACGATAAGTCGTCCGGAATAGCGACGGCGTTCCTCCCCGGCACCGTTACGAACTCAGCGTAGCCACCGTCGGTGGTGCCGCCTAACATGCCGGGCCGAACGCACAGCTCCTCCTCACCCTCGACGCATAAGCGGCATTGCCCACATGTAAGCCGGGGGTTGACGACGACGCGGTCGCCCGGCTTCACCTGCGTGACCTCGCTACCCACCTCGACCGCTTCACCCGCCAGGTCCGAGCCCAGGATGTGGGGTTCCTCGAGCGGAAGGCGGGTGCCTCTGGCGCCGGCCCGTGTGAATACGTCCAGGTGGTTGAGGGCGCAGGCGCGCACACGGACCTTGACCTGGCCGGGACCCGGGACGGGCTCGGGGCGGTCCCCGTAGCTCAACACCTCGGTGCCGCCGTGTTGTGTTATATAGACCGCCTTCATCGAGTCTCCTTGGTCCGCCAGGGCCCATCGCTCGCGGACTGAACACCCCGCCCCAGAGGATGTCCTGTTCCGGTTCGCTAGAGCCTGGGGCGGCGAAGATTCCACTCGCGCTGAGCCCTCTACTCTTGGGCCAGCGGTTTCACCTCCGCCATAAAGCGCTCCATACGCTCCAGTGTTTCCTCAAGGGTGGGACGCTCAAGATCAACATACACGTAGGTCATTCCAAGCCGTTCGTAAGTCCGGATGTCGTCCGCCACCTGTTGGGAGTTGCCATCGAACGGCTTGCGGCCGCTTTCCGGCAGGGGAGCCGACCGGCTATCGGTCCAGCCCCAGCCGCCGAAACAGATGTCTAGCTTCGCCGGATCACGCCCCACCTCCTGGGCATAGCGGTGGAGGCGGTCCACCGCGTCCCTAAACTCCTCGGGCGTGGTGAGAGGGAACTGGGGGTTGAGGGTCGTGGGGGACCATCCGTCGCCCAAGGTTGCCGCCCGCCGCAACGCAGGGGGGCTCTCGCCACCTATCCAAAAAGGCGGATGAGGAGCTTGCACCGGCTTGGGCGCCGACACGACGTTGGAGAAGCGGAGATACTTGCCCTCAAAGGTGGCGCTAGCCCTGGTCCACAGCTCCTTGAAACCCTGGATGTACTCATTGGTTACCACGCCGCGCTCCTCGAACAGATTCGAAACGCCCAAGCTGTCGAACTCCTCGCGCAGCCAACCCGCACCGCAGCCTATGGTCAGGCGTCCCTTGGAGAGAACATCGATGGACGCGAGTATCTTGCCGGCGATCAGTGGATTGCGGTACGGCATGACCATCACCCAGGTCAAGAGTCTGGCCTTGGAAGTCTGCCCGGCAAGGAAGCTCAAGTAGGTCAACAGCTCCAGCGTGTTGGGTGTGATACCGATCTCGGGAAACTCGCCCGTCTCGGTGTAAGGGTATTTGGTCTCGACGTCGCCCGGCATGGCCAGACGCTCCTGGGCGGATATGACATCGAAGCCCAACTCCTCGGCACGCGCAGCCAGGGTGATGATGTTATCAGGGGACACAAGAGGACCGGAGAACGGCATGTTGAATACGTACTTCACTGCGTTCACTCCCAGTGCTGAGAAGCGGGACCGAGGACGGGGCTCACACTAAAACTCAAGTCAACGAGTTGTCAATAGAGGGTTTTCCGGGGCCCACCTCAGCTTCCCTCGCCCGAGGGGTCCTCAAGAAAGTGGCCCAGTGCATCGAAATAGGCATCTCCGCCAACAACATAGGTGTCATTATGGTCAGCATCCTGGATGGTGTAGAACCGCTTGGGCTCATTGGCGGCCTCGAACAGCTTCCGGCCTTCCTCCATGGGCACGGTCTGGTCCCGGTCCCCATGGAGGACCATGATGGGGGCATTGACCTGGGAGACTTTTGAGAGGGAGTCGTACCGGGTGGTAAACAGGAAGCCCAGGGGAAGGAAGGGATAATGCCTCCTGGCTATGCCTTGGATCGAGGTGAAAGGCGACTCGATAATGAGCGCATAGGGCTGGTGCCTTGTGGCCAGTTCGACGGCGACGGCGCACCCTAATGAGCGGCCAAAGAACACGACTTTGCTCTCGTCTATGTCGTCTCGCGAACGAAGGTGCTGAAGCGCAGCGTCGGCGTCCAGGTAGGTGCCCTTTTCGGATACGCTGCCCTCGCTACGCCCGTAGCCGCGATAGTCGAAGATGAAGATGTTCAGACCGATTCGCTTGTGAAGGGCAGCGATGTTGTCAAGCCGATGGCTGATGTTGCCCGCGTTGCCATGAAACCACAGCAAGGTAACGTCTCCCCCGCCGGGGACAAACCAGCCGTGCAGCCTCGTCCCATCGGAGGCCGAGAAATCGACATCCTCGAACTCCAGGCCTATATCGGCCGGGGTCGCGATGAGCTCCTTCTCGGGGAAGAATATGAACTGCCTGTCTAACAATTTCGTTTGCCGAGCTGCTATGGCCGAGACCAAGAGAATCAGGACGGCCAGCGCGACCCCCCTTATAACCGACCTCATGAGTAATGGAGCACGGTCACGTTTGCAGTAAGGAAGGACGGACACACGGATTTGAGACGCTGGGCCATTAAGCGCGCCTAACTGTGTCCACCGCAGCGGCCAGCAATCCGGGAGCGACGCGGTCCAGAATATCCGGTGGGTCGCAGAGGCTTACCCTCACAAGAGGCATGACAATGACTGGCGCCATATTATCACAGAGCCCTGCGCCAGCGATTCCCTCCTCATGGCTCGCAGGGCGCGGTGTCAAGGGGCCCCTGGCCTTCAACGAGGCTGCCTCCGATATTCGGTAGGTGTGGCCTACAGTCGTCTCTGGTAGGAGCGGCTGCGTGGAGCCCTCTAAGTTTGCATCCCCGCTGGCCCCTATAAAACTTTATGTGGCTCCCCGGTTTGTGACCTCCCAGTCCAGGAATAAGGTGAGGGCACCGTTGCTTGAGCACCAGCCAAGTCACGGAACAGGGCATGCGCACATCCATAGGGTAACGGCCGCCCCGGTGGGACCGCTGCCCTCGAAGTGGGGACCGCACAATCAAGAGCCGAGCCCGGGATGGAGGGCAAGCGCGATGGTTGCCACAGCCGGTAACGAAACCGTTCACCTCATCGAAGCCTACTGCCAGTCCAGGAATATACAAATCCGGGACCAGCTCGTGATCAACTACGTGCCGTTGGTCCGCCGGTTGTGCGGGCGTTTCCGCCGCTCGAGGGAATCTCAGGAAGACCTGGTCCAGGTGGGGGTAATAGGGCTGATCAACGCGGTCGATAAGTTCGATCCCGATCATGGGGCGAGTCTTCCTTCCCTGGCGATTCCAGAGATCCTTGGTGCGGTATTGAACTATCTGAGAGACCATAGCAACCCTATAAAGCCACCCCGCACCGTCAGGCGGAACAAACTTATAGTAGACAGGGTGGCGGAAAGCCTAGCGCCACGATTAGGCCGCTGGCCCACGGTAGCCGAGATCACCGGCGCAAGTAAGCTTCCAAAAGAAGACGTTTATGAGGCGATGAAGTTCGGCCGGACGGCGGACCCGAGGTCTCTGGACGAGACGATCGGCCTAGATGAAGGAGACGGCCGGAACACACTGGCGGAGTGCCTGGGGTCGGAAGACCCCCAATTCGAACAGTTGGTAAACCGGCTAACCATGGCACAGGCGCTTAACACCTTGCCCTTCAGGGAGAGGACTATTTTGACCCTCAGGTTCTACGAGGGACTGTCTCAGAGGCTGATAGCCGAACGCATCCACATCTCGCAAATGCACGTCTCGAGGCTGGAGCGCGCCGCCCTGCAGAAGCTGAGGCGTTACATGGAAGGCGGTCCGGCTACGCTGCACCCGGCTCTCTCCAAACCGCGGAGTCCAGCCACCGAACTACCCGTCGCGTCATAGAGCACACCTCTACATTCGAACGAGGCGGTGGGCATGTGAGCGCCCCACGCCGGGGCCGACTACAGCTCCTTCCCGCGGAAAACGGCCCAGGCGGCAACGTTCAGAACGACGATCAGCCCGCAGGCGATGGCGAAGGCAGGCCAATAGTCGTTGGTCTCGCTGCGAATTATGCTCAAAGACCATTCGGGGCTCGCGACCGGCAAATATCGCTCCGCGTGGGGAACCACCCGCAGAATGTTCAACACGATGTACGTGACAAAGGCTATGCCTCCGACCAACAGTTGCCTGGTAAGAAAGGCGCTGAAGAACAGGGTGACAGAGCCGATGAACAGGAGGTAAGTTGCTGAGACCACGATGCCCAACGCGAAGCGTCCCAGTCCAACGTCCGCGAACAGGATCAGCGTGAGGACGTATGCGGTGGCGGCCGCGATGACCATCGCACCAAAAATCGACAGCAGGAGCCCAAGGAACTTAGCGGACACGAACGCGGAGCGGGTCACGGGCTTGCTCAGCGTCATCGCGGCGGTCCCGGTCGCCCGCTCGTTCGCAAGTGCGCCCATGGTAATGACGATGGCCAGAAACGTGCCTAAGGCGGGGATTACGCCGCCCCCGACTTCCGAGAGGATCTCCCTTGCCTGCTCCAGTCCCCGAGGCTCATCCTGGACGGTCAGCACGATGGCGAATATCGAGGGACTAAGCACCGCCACTAGGGTGAATACAACCACCAGCGCCAGGAACTTCTTTGTCCGGCGCTGCTCCAAGACCTCCTTGCGCGCCAGCACCCAGAACCCAGTCATCGCTCCACCTCCTCACCACCGACCAGCTCTATAAAGATATCCTCAAGGCTGGCCGTCGTCAGATCATAGCGTAGTATGGTGAGGCCGCTCTCCACCAGGATTCCAGGCAACTCTCTCTTCGCCACCTCCAGATCGCTGACATTGACGTGCAAAACCTGGCGGTCGCTTTGGGACACCACTTCGCTGGAGAGTACCCAAGGGACCATTGCGAGCCGTCCTACAGCCGGGGCCGCGTCCTCCTCGAACTCGATCTGGAACCCTGCTCGCTGGCGCCGGGCGCGAAGCTCATTAATAGAGCCCATGGTCACCAGCTTGCCGTGGTTGACGATGGCGACCCTGTCGCAGACCCGCTCTACGTCCGCCAAAATGTGGGTCGAGATGAAGACCGTCGTTTCGCCCTTGAGAGCGCCGATGGCCTCCAGCACGTCACGGCGGCCCAACGGGTCCAGCGCCGAGGCCGGCTCGTCCAGGAGAAGGACCTGGGGACGGTTCATCAGGGCCTGCGCGAGGCCCAGCCGCTGTTGCATGCCACGAGAGTAATCTTTCACGCGTCGGCCGGCCGCCTCCGTCAATTGCACCTGCTCAAGCATCTCATCGGCGCGATTCCTGGCGGCAGTCTGGTCGAGCCCGTATAGCCCAGCGGTGAACAGCAGGAACTCCCGTCCAGTCATCCAGCCGTAGTACGCCGGCGTCTCAGGGAGATAGCCTATCGACGAGCGCAGGCGGAGGGAGTTGTCGGAGACCTCCTGGCCCGCCACCCAAACGCGGCCGGCAGTGGGATGGGTGATGCCGGCGAACAGCCGCAGGGTCGTCGTCTTGCCCGCACCGTTGGGGCCGAGGAAGCCGAAAGCGGCTCCAGCCTCTACAGAGAGGTTGAGCCCATCCAAGGCCACGAGCCTGCCGAAGCGTTTAGACAGATTCTCGCATCGGATGGCATCCATACTCAGCGCCTTCCCGGTACCTCTCTTTTAATACATCACCGGCTAGAGCCTAACACATCACACTTGGGGCGAGATGAGCCGTTGGTCCTACTTACGATGGGTAAAGGCTCAGAGGGGACCTCCCGCCGGCCACTAGCTTGCCGAAAGACAAACGGCTCCACAAAGCAAGGCGCCTGAAGCCGATGCTGTTCGTTGCGTCTAGGCAGAGATGCCCAACTCGGCCAGATGGGCGTGGAGCCTCTGAAGGGTCTCGCTGTTCTCGGCCAGCGTGAAACCGTCGACCCTGTACTCGGACTTACCACTGGGCCCGTCGATGGCGCCCATGTCCACGGTGCGCGCCACCAGGTCCTGTTCCGCCTCCACGGACGGGAGCAGATTTTCGCCCTTTTGCTTCGACAGCGAGGTTACCAGACCATAGCCACCCCAGTTGGATACGCTGGCGATGATTAGCTCGGTAACCGTCGTGACACATGGCGCTTCGACGAGATTGGGTACAGTGGGGATGACCGACGCCAAGTTACCCATTCCGATCTCGTTGCCGCCGTCACCGATCCCCACAGATCGAGGATGTTTCGTGAACAGGTAGTCCAGCCTGGCATTGTACTGTGTGATGTCCTGGCCGTACATGTTGCGGTAGAGTCCATCGCTGGCGGCCCCGCACCGTTCGAGGGCGATGACCAGCGAAGGCTCGACCTCAGCCAAAAGCTTGTCGGCGAACGACTCACTCGACTTCTCGTCGGTGATGGGGAAATCGACCACCCTGGCCTTGGCGCCCACCACCGATGACATCAGCGGAGCGGTGTACCGGTCGGTCACGTACACGACCTCGTATCCTATGCGCTGCAGGGCATCGCCCAACACTATAGCGCCCGCCGGCCCATCGGTCTCGGTGGCTCGGCCATAAACTATGTAGAAACCGGTGGCGATGAGGACGGCCCCAGGGTGATTCAGGACCAGAGAGGCCGCTCGGTCGCAGTAGTCTGCGGGCAGGTGAGCTCTGAGGGCAGAGATGCCTCTTTGGTCCCGGTCTAGGATTACGTCTTCAATAGTGGACACTGGCACCTCACGCCAATGGCGGGAATGTTTTGAAACGACATTCAGTGCGTCAAAAGACCGCCAGGTCTTCGTCCATCTGGTCGGTGATGAACATGAATCCGGGAGAGTGGGTGATCATCAGCGGTGGTTTGGAGTTCATGGCCACAACCTGTGGGGTTACCCCGCAAGCCCAGAACACGGGGACCTCTCCATCTTCGACAGGGGTGGGATCGCCGAGGTCTGGAGTGGCAAGGTCCCGTATGCCGATGGCTGCCGGATCGCCGATATGCACCGGCGCGCCGTGGACGGCGGGAAACCTGGACGTAATCTGGACGGCTCTTACCACCTTCTCTCGTGGAATCGGTCTCATGGAGACCACCATCGGGCCTGAGAGCATGCCCGCCGGCGTGGTCTGGATGCTGGTGATGTACATGGATACGATGGAGCAGCGGTCTATGTGGCGCAGCGATAAGCCTCCGTTCATCAGCGCCGCCTCAAACGAGAAGCTGCATCCCAAGAGGAAGGAAACGAAGTCGTCGCGCCAGTATTCAGAGATGTTGTCCGGCTCGTCGACGAGGCGACCGTCTTTGTAGACACGATACTTGCCCAGATCGAGTCTGAGGTCGGCTCCTGGTGCCGTTTGCTTGGGTTCAGCCGATCCCGCCACCACTACCTCAATAAGAGGGCACGGCTTGGGATTGCGCTGGCAAAACAGGAGGAAGTCGAACGCCAGCTCCTTGGGCAAGATGACGAGATTCGCCTGCACACGGCCAAGGGCCATGCCGCTAGTCGTGCGCGCCAGCTCGCCTCTGCGAATCAGTCCCCTTAGCTCCTGTGGAGAGTCGGGTAGATCGGAAACCTGCGTGTCCATAATCATGGCCTTTCAAATTGAATGGCTGCGCGTAAACCTCTGGTTAGGCCCAGACCATGAGGTGCAGCTAAATTATCACGGCCCCATGGGCGCGCGTCAAGGAACCGACACCCGGCCCCGGCCACTGTTGCCTATAGAAGCCATTTCCAGGGGCAGCGCTCAGAGACCGTCGGATGGGTGGACCCACCCCTGTGCCCGTGGGAACCGTCGTGTGTAATGGCAATGTAGCTACCGGCCGCCTTTTGTGACCACATCGAAATGACACGGAAAACCTTTCTGCGGCTATGATGCGCCGCAATTGCCTCAAACATGGATGATATCGGTCAGCTTTCGTCGCTAGCATGGCAGATTCCGCACCATATGGGAATGTTGCTTGAGCAGAGGTAAAGAATTGCCCGCTATAATCGTGCCAAAGATGGGAACGCTCATCCTCCGTGGCAATTCAGATAGTTTTCGCGCAAGATGCGACATGCCGGCCCAGGCGGGCGCCGAATCGAGCGCTACGACCAAGCCTGACAGAAGTCAACCCGCCGGCCTGCCTTCTTCTCGAGATTGAACTAGAGGCATCTGGGGGTGCAAGGTGACAATCGCAGGCAACAGCCCATTTCCGGCGGTCGGACTGCTGGTCCGCGCTCTGGAAATCTCCTCGGACCCGGTAGAGATCACCGGCATGGATGGCTCCATCCTGCTGGTGAACGACACCTGGTGTCGTTCATTTGACCGTGACAGACGCGACGTCATCGGCGTTAAATGGGACGCCGTCCACTCAGGCGAGTCACTGGGGGAGTTCCTCAGGGAGGACCCGAAGGGCAAGGCATACCTTCTAAAACACACCCTGGGTAAGATGGATGAGCTAATCCGCACCATCCACGATGTGGCGGCGGGGAGGACTGTTCTGGACCCGATCATGGTGGAGAAGCTCACTTCCCAGAAGGGCATCTCTGAGAACTCGCCGCTGGCCGAGCTGACAAAGAGAGAGCTAGAGGTCCTCTCTCTGATGGCGAAGGCGTGTACGAACGGCACCATCGCCAGCATCCTCTACATCCAGCCCCGGACGGTGGAACATCATATCAACAGCATCTTCAGCAAGCTGGGCATCAACCCTGACACCGGGCAGCACGCCCGTGTCCAGGCGGTCCTGGGCTATCTAGAGGCCACGGAGCGAGCGCGGGAGGAGTCCCCCAGCCGCTGGTAAACCGCTCCGCCGGGTGATGCCGACGAAGACGTCCCGCCCAGAGAGATCTCGATAGCTCTCTGCTGCACCCTTTCGACCGTTCCCCATTAGCCAGGAAGTGGAATCTCTACTTGAGGGATACCCTGTGGACCGGCGGAGGTATCCTCAGTCCGTTGACACTCGATTTGCGGCGGCATAGGATAGCCAGTGCTCTAACGGGACCATCCCGCTGGATCCAACGGAGTCCTTATGCCCCACAGCGATCTTGCGTTTACCTCCGCATCTGAGCTTCTGCGACTAATCAGCGAGAAACAGGTCTCTCCGGTGGAGCTGACCGAGCTGTACCTGAGGCGGATCGAGGAGTTGGACCCCCAGCTCAACTCTTATCTCACCGTGGATCACGAGGGGGCGCTTCAGTTCGCAAAAAAAGCCGAGGCGGCGACGACACGAGGAGAGTCCTTTGGCCCACTGCACGGGCTGCCCATTTCCATAAAGGACCTAGAGCCCACCAAGGGGATCAGGACAACCTCAGGCTCCCTAATCTTTAGGGATAGAGTTGCAGATGAGGACTCGATTGTGGTCGAGCGGGTGCGGCAGGCCGGGGCCGTCATCCTGGGCAAGACCAACACACCCGAGTTCGGGATGTCGGGCACGACGGAGAACAGGTTGGGGGAGCCCTGCCGCAACCCGTGGAACACCGATCGGACCTCAGGAGGCTCCAGTGGAGGGGCCGGTGCGGCGCTGGCCTCGGGACTATGCCCCCTGGCCACGGGCAGCGACGGCGGAGGGTCGATTAGGATTCCCTCCAGTTTCTGTGGAGTGTACGGAATCAAGCCCACCCAGGGTAGGGTGCCTCAATATAAGGGGGCTAGTAGCTCCGGAATCGCCAACCAGCTCAGCCAGTCCGGTCCCATGAGCCGGACGGTGCGTGACTCGGCGCTGCTTCTGCAGGTGCTTGCCGGGCATAACCGTAGAGACCCGATCTCGCTCAGGGAGCCACCCCCCGATCTAGTAGAGGCCGTCGACAGGGAGGTGGCGGGACTGCGGATCGGGTGGAGCGCCGATTTCGGATTCGCGGCCGTGGACCGGGAGGTTGTGGAGACCACTTCCCAGGCCGCTCTCGCATTCGGGGATTTGGGATGCACGGTAGATGAGGCGGACCTGGTCTTCGAGTCGGCGTTCGATGCCTTCATGGTGGTGTTCTGTACCAACCTCTATACCGCCTTCGGGCATCTAATGGAGGACCAACGAGCCCATCTCGCCGACTACGTCGTGCGAATCCTCGAACTGGGCCGGGCGCACACGGGCGCCGACTATTCTAGGGCGCTGGGCTATTTCGACCGACTCAAGGCCCAGTTCGCAGACCTCTTTAGTAAGTACGACCTGCTCTTGTCCCCGACGATGGCCGTGTCGGCTTTCCCGATAGGCCAGCCGCCTACGGAGATAGATGGAAGGAAGGTGGACCCCTGGTTCGGGTACCTCCCTTTTACCTTTCCCATTAACATGATCGGGCATCCGGCGGCCAGCGTGCCCTGCGGGTTCTCACACGACGGCATGCCCATCGGGCTGCATATAATTGGCCGTTTGGGGGACGAATCCACGGTGGTTGCAGCGTCGGCGGCGTTCGAGCGCGCCCGTCCCTGGGCGAATCTGAGGCCGCCGGTGTCGTGAACGGGCCTACGACTCAAGCACGGCTCTCTGACCGCGGCGCTCTAGGGTGGCTTCTAGCGGTTACTCCCACTCACGCCGGATCGCACCAGGGGACTGGATGGCAGGACAAACGAGTATGTTCTCAACAGAGCGACCGTCTTTGGAACGGGAACTACTAGACGATCTCGGTCTTGCTGTCCCGCCTCGTAAGGGCGATGTGCGCGAAGTCGGAGTCGGCCGTTGCCCCGTGCCAATGCTTCTCATCCGCAGGGATGAGAACTGTATCTCCCTCTCTTACCACCGCCTGTTCGTTTTCTGTGGCGACGATGCCGGTACCCGAGGTGACGAACAGCACCTGATCGCTGGTGTGAGTATGGAGCCGGTTTCTGACGCCGGCGGCAAAGCTTATGATATTGAAGTTGAAGTCATTGCTCCCGCCTAGGCCGACGAGGGCGTACCGCGACACCTCTCCACCGGTAAAGATGGGCCATTGGGAGATGTCTTCACGAGGGGCTTCATCGCTTCTAGTGACCTTCATTGTCCCTCCCAGGTTATGGAGCAGCCAGCGCAAAAACCTGTATCCGGCTTCTAGCACTTCGCAGAGAGTCAACGTTCCCAGCATACTGTAAGCGTCAACAGTAAAACCGACGGCGAAGTATAGCACTGTGTATCGTCAGCACATTTGGGACAGCTGATGGGGAATTGAGAAGCGACAATTAAGGCGATTATCCTGGCTCAGGTAGGAGAGTAGATTCACGGAAGTGAAAGGAGCCAGGTGTACGTCGTCAAAACAAGTGGGACAAAAGGGGAGCCTTTAAAGCGTGCAACTTGGACGCTAACCGGCTCAGGCAGTTCTCAGATTTGCCAACCTCCGTTCGGCTAGACTCTTTTGCTTCACCTCCTGTCTCGTCGCCAGTATGGCGTCTTGGCGTCCGTGGTACATATCCGCCGGCGTGATGTTCCCCAAAGCCTCGTGATAGCGCTCGTAGTTGTAGTACCTTACGAAGCCCTCCATAGCCGCTACAAGCTCTTCCAGGCTGTGGTGGACAAAGACGTTGACCTTAGCCTTGGCTGTGCGATGGTACCGCTCCAACTTGCCGTTGGTCTGGGGATGGAAAGGTGAGGCGAAGATGTGTTTCATGAACCTGGCCCTTAGGAACTCGTCCAACGCCCTAGACAGAAAGCCTGGACCGTTGTCGCTCAGAAGGGCTGGACCTGGCTCTACAGGCGCCGTCGGTTGACCGGTGAACTCCACCGCATCCTGGACCACGTCGATGATGTCGGCACTGCTCATGCTGGTCTGCACCCTCCAGCCCACGATCATCCTGGAATAGTCATCCAGCACGCTGATCAGGTAGTAGTAGCCCCAACCCACCACGAAGAAGTAGCTGGCATCGGTCTGCCATAGCTCATTGGGCCTGGCAGTCTTGGTGTGAAACTCCTTTCCTGCTGGGAAGCCCTTGGTCTCGGGCGGCTTGATGAGCCCCGCTTCCTTCAGTATCCGGTATACGGTGGACTCGGAGACGTACATGACCTGTTCGTCCACCAGGGTGGTCGCCACCTCTCTCGGGCTCAACGATGGGTGCTCCAACGCATACCTGACCACGTACCGTCTTTGCTTTGTAGCCAACCGGTTCCACACTCGCCTGGGCTCTGGTGGCCGGTCTACCAGACCGTTAAACCCCTTGTCTCGATACCTGCTCTTCCAGCGGTAGTAGGTCGAGGGTGCTATCTGCAACTCTTGGAGGGTCTGCCTGACCGGCAGAGGAGACCTCTCGACGATCTGAAGGACCTCCGCCTTGAGCTGGGCCTCCCTTCTCACATAGGGCTTGCCCATGGGCTCTAACCGAGGCTTTTTTTCAGGACCAGGTTCTCCACCGACAGCTGAGCAACAAGTTCCTTGAGCCGCTCGTTCTCGCGCTTCAAGGCATCGACCTCCGCCTTGTTCGCCTCCCGTAGCGTGTCACCCTTCAGCCTCGACTTGCCCGCCTCCATGTAGTCCTTGAGCCACTTGTAATAGACCCCGGGGTTGATTCCCTCTCGCCTGCACAAGGCGCTGACTGATATCTCCCCGCGGATCCCCTCTATGACGATCCGTACCTTCTCCTCAGGTGTGTACTTGCGACGTGTAACGTTTCTTGGTCCGTCGGACCACCTGCCTCGCGTTCTCGTCGGCTTGATCGTAGCTTCGACTGACTTCCTGCATCCTGGCTCCTTTCACTTCCGTGAATCTACTCTCCTACCTGAGCCAGGATAATCGCCTTAATTGTCGCTTCTCAATTCCCCATCAGCTGTCCCAAATGTGCTGACGATACACACCTTCCAATTTTGCACAATCTGCTGAATCGTAACAAGTCGGATGCCGACGCCGAGGAGGAAATGACCGCCGGACTCGACCCGTCGCTGGAGCTTAGTCCAGAGCCGGCCGAGGAAGAAGTGGAGCCGGCCGAAGACGTACTAGAGATCGAGCCGGAAACAGAGGAGGAAGAAGAAGAGGAGGGGGAGAGCGAAGCGGAGGAGGGGGAGGAGGAAGACGACCTCGATCGCCTCGACGACTCGCTGCGCGATGTTTTCGACGAAGGCCCCCTCATGGACCCGAATATACAGGGCCTTCTGGAGCGGGTCGAGGTAGTTGATGCCCAGGCCCTGGCGAACGAGCTGCAGGATTTGGCGCAGTCCATAGGGGCCACGGAGTCAAAACGGTAAATATGCTAATGGTGAACTAGGTGGAGCTAAAGACGACGGAACCGCAAGAGGAAGACCAACCAGCTCTGAGCGAGAATTTTGGAGAGCAACTATCGGCCCTAGTGGCCAACATCAGGAGAGTGCTGGTAGCTTCGGAGAGCACAATCCGCCTCAGCCTGCTCGGCCTGTTCTGCGAAGGGCACGTCCTTCTCGAGGATTTACCCGGCATCGGAAAGACCCTGCTAGCTAAGACGATCGCCGGATCAATCAACGGCAAATTCACCCGCATCCAGTTCACTCCTGACCTCCTGCCTACGGACATAACCGGCACCTCGATCTTCGACTTGTCCAGAGGCCAGTTCGAGTTTATGCCCGGCCCCGTTTTCGCCAACATCGTGCTGGCGGATGAGCTAAACCGGACGGGACCCAGGACCCAGTCGGCGCTACTTGAAGCGATGGGCGAGCACCAAGTGTCTAGCGATGGCACGATGCACGTGTTGCCGCGCCCGTTCTTCGTAATCGCCACCCAGAACCTGGCGGAAACCCACGGGACATTTCCCCTCCCCAACTCCCAGCTCGACCGGTTCCTGATATCGATGCAACTGGGCCTCCCGGACCGCTCTCAGGAGATGGAGATCCTCGACCGATTTGAGCACGGTATGCCGGAGATCGATCCAGTCCTGACCGCTGAGCAGGTGGTGGAAATGCAAGGGGTGGTCCGAAAAGTACAGGCGGCGACGCCGGTCAAAGGGTATATCTTGAATATACTAGAGGCGAGCCGCAGGCACCCAGCGGTGTCCCTGGGAGTGAGCCCACGAGGAGGGACCTTCCTCCAGCGTGCCGCTCAGGGGTGGGCGGCGTTCGACGGGCGCAGCTTCGTGACACCCGAGGACGTGAAAGAGGTGGCTGTGCCGCTGCTGGCGCACCGCATACTCCTGCGAATGGGTGAACAGGTAGCCGCTTCCGACTGCATCAACGAGGTACTAGAAACGGTACCTGTGCCCGTATAGAGGTACCGGAGTTGATTACCGCAAGAGGCGTCGGCTTTCTTATCGCTGCCGTTGCACTGTTTTTCATTAGCAGCGCCACCTCCGTGGGCTGGGTGCGGATCGTTGACGCCGTGCTGTGGGGGATGCTGGGGCTATCGCTACTCCTCCAATGGTTTACGGTGGTCTCCCTTTCCGCACGCCGCCGCCTGCAATCCCCGGCACAGACCGGCGATTCGCCGAGCCCCATGGAGGACGACGAAGTAGATATCGAGCTCCAGCTACGCAACAGACGCTTCTATCCCCGCAATTTTCTCGCCGTGACCTTCGACTGCCCCTTTGCCGACCCGCAGTCACGACAGCAGCGCCTATTGGTGGCCAACCTTCGGGGAGACAGTGAAATTCGGCTGACCAGCAGGATCCAGTGCTACCGAAGAGGTATGCACCGCATGAAGTCGGTCATCATCGAGTCCAGGGTGCCTTTTGGCCTGTTTCGGCGAAGGAGGCGATTAGACGCACCCCTGTCGGTCCTGGTTTACCCCCGAGCGCTCCCTTTACACCGGCTGGCACTGCTGGAGGGTTCACTGGGCACGGTGCCCCGTGCCCACATTTCAAGAGTAGGCCAGGATGTCGTAGGCTCAAGGCCGTACCATCCAGGAGACCCACTCAGGCACATCCACTGGCGAAACACGGCCCGGCTGGGTGAGCTGGCCGTAAAGGAGCTGGAGGAGGCCACGGAGAAGTCGGTGACTATTACCTTTGACGTTCAGCACGACATCGGAGACGGCCGTGAGACTACACTGGAGTACAGCATCAAGCTGGCGGCCAGCGTCGGCCTATTCGCCCAACGTGCGGGCGAGGCGGTCCGCGTGGTGGCGGGTGTGTTGGACGGGCAGTGGACCGCCGCAACGCCCTTTCTCACAGAGCTTGCGCTGCTGGAGGCCGGTGACTCGCCCCCGTTGGGCGAGCTTGTTCAGAGGATTTCACCGACATCTAAGGCCATCTTAATCGTCCGAGCGGCCGACCTGGATGGGGCCAGGGCGCTGGCCAACAGTGCACCTCGACTTCCTAGCCTCGCCGCCGTGGTGCTGGAGGGCTTTGGAGAGGGAGAGCGGCCAGATGCGGCCACCACCTCTCTACGCAGCGCCGGGATTCCAACGGTAGTATGCCGGCCAGGAGGTCTAGAAGAGGCCTTGGCTTCGTTGGGAGAGCCCGGAACGCATTACGCCAGCGCAAAGAGCTACGCGTCGCCTTAGGAAGAGGAACCAACCGAGGCCTGACCACATTAATGCGCCCAAGGGGCCAACGTGGCCCGCTGGAAACCACTGCTGAACATCTTCGAACTACCCCTGCAATCAATTCAATCCAGCATATGAAGGGTTATTCAGAGGTTCCCTAGAAGAGGCCTTGGCTTCGTTGGGAGAGCCCGGAACGCATTACGCCAGCGGGACTGATGACAACGACCGCAGGACATAGGTTCACGCGACGATTTAACATTTCCCGGTTTTTCTCCGACCGGCCGGAGGAGTCGCTGCGGCTGCGTTTGCTCACGCTCGCCACATTATGGTGGATCGCGGCGGCTCTAAGCTGGTCTGGAGGCAGGCCGCAGTTCATTATCGGAGCCGCCGTCCTTGGTGCGGTGGGCCACTGGGTAAGCTGGCGCCAGAGGCGCTCACCGCTGACCTACCAGACTGTCCTTGTCATAGCTCTAATGGTCGCCCTGACGCTCCTGATGCGCGATGAGCTGGTGAGTGGGATTACCGGCGACCGGCTGCCTGTCGCAGAATACCTGCTGGCAGTCCAAGCGCTGGCCGCTTTCGGGTTGAGGACGCGTGGCGGGCTCTACGCCGAGTACGGGCTGAGCGGACTGGTACTGTTTCTAGTGGCCGAGCGCGCGTTCGAGCCGACCTTCGCAACGTACCTCATCATGTTCCTGGGACTATTCCTTACGTTTTGGGCCATGGCCTTCATGGAGGATGAGATTAGCGCCGCCAAAGTTCAGCACTGGCCCGAGGGGCAGTTAAGCAGGGTCTGGTTCTGGTTAGGGATCGTGGGGGGCGGGCTCCTGTTATTCTCCGCGCTTGCATATACCCTGCTACCTCCAGACCACCGTGGGCGAGAGGGGGCCCAGCGGGTGGGGGTCATGCCATTTATGGGCGAAGCGCCCGATGAAGGGTCGGCGAGGCCTCAACCGGTGCAGGCTCAGGAACGCGCGACGGCAGGGGGCGGCCAGGAGCAGGAGGCCCCGGGAGAACAAAACGGAGGTTTTCTCGACAGCTTCCTCGATGGTCCGCCCCAGTCCACCATTGTGACGACCGACGACGCGGAGGTGGAGCAAGGGACGGTGGACGCCAAAGACGTGGTAATGCACGTGCGAAGCAAGGTCACAAGTTACTGGCGCGGGAGGGTGTATGACAACTACGACGGGCACGACTGGTCAGTGACGACCGGTGGGGTGCTGGGGCGCGTTGACCCCAGGAACCGGAGCTACTACTGGCAAACCTATTTTATCGAGGCATCCCAGCCGGGGTCGCTGTTCCTGGGATACAACCCAGTGCGGGTGGTCATACCTGAGGAGGTCACATCGCGCGGGTCGCTGGTAACCGGGTCCACTTACTCCGCCCTTTCACAGCAGCCGGAACTGAGGCCCCAGGCCGTCCGCATCGACCGAGCAGGGTCTGCCGGGGGAGCATACTCGGCCCTACCGTCGTCATCGGAGCGCATACGTAACCTGGCAAGAGAGATCGTCGGAGACACCTCCAGTGCGTTCGACAAGGTGTGGAATATCGTGAGCTACCTCCGGCAAAACAACACGTACACGCCAAGCGCACCGGGCGACCTTCGGATATCGAGCTCGGCGGACGACTTTCTTTTCGGTGCTGCTGCGGGTAATAGCGTCGATTTCGCCACCGCGACGGTATTGCTGGCGCGTGCGTCGGGTGTTCCGGCGCGGTTGGCGGTGGGGTATTTGCCGGGCAAGTTCGACCCGCTCAGCGGTACACATAAGGTCCGGCGGCGGGACGCCCACGCGTGGGCCGAGGTGCTGCTAGCAAGGCACGGTTGGGTAGCGTTCGACGGAACGCCACGCCCCGAGCTGGAAAGGTTTATGCAGGGTGATTTTGGGCGACTGCCGGGGGCGACGTTTATCTTCCAGACAAGAGTGGGTGGAAGCCTCTACCACGTGCTAAGCACAGGTACCTCGGACGCGGTTCAAGAGTTTGTGGATACGATTAGGGAAAACTCCCAGGCGGTAGTTCCAATCGCGGTCAGCATCGCCTTTGCGACCCTCCTCTGGACGGTCATCCTGTTTCGGAGTAGGAGGTCCAAAAAGAAGAGCGGAGACTGGGTATATAGCCGCCTGCGGGGCGAAGGGCGTAGTGAAGTGATGCGAGCCTACCGAGGTCTCGAGCGCCTGCTCCGGCGGCTGGGGCTGGAGCCCCGCAAAGAAAGCCAGTCTCTGGCCGAGTATGGCAGACAGGTAGCCGAGCAGGTGAATGTAATCAGGCCGGAGATGGAATGGTTCACCAAGGCGGCGTGGGCGGCGGCTTACGACCCGGCCGGTCCGAGCCCAGAGACGGCGCGGGAGGCTGACAGGAGGCTCTCGCATCTCAACGGGATGCGGAAGGAGCTGAAAAGGGCGTTTACCTTCCCAGCCGGTTGACTCCGTCCAGGGCGGCGGTCTTGTAGCACTCGGCGAGGGTAGGATAGTTGAACACCGTGTTCACGAAGTAATCCACTGTACCCTCAAACGCCAGGACGGCCTGTCCGATGTGGACCAGCTCGCTGGCGCCCTCGCCAATGATGTGCGTGCCCAGGAGCCGACCCGTTTCCAGGTGGAAAATCAGCTTCAATAGACCGGTTTCGTCACCGATTATCTGGCCCCGCGCAATCTCACGGTAGTGAGCCTTCCCTACCTCGTAAGGTATCTCCTTCTCGGTGAGTTCTTCCTCGTTCTGGCCGACAGAGGAGATCTCGGGGATGGTGTAAATCCCGTAGGGGAATAGCTCGGGCACGCTGCTGGCCTTGATGCCAAATGCGTGGCAAGCGGCCAACCGGCCCTGCTCCATGGAGGTAGATGCCAGGCTTGGAAAGCCGACCACGTCACCAACGGCGTAGATGTGCGGCGCATCCGTCTGATAGTGGGGGCTCACCGACAGGCGGCCACGGCCATCGGCCTCCAGGCCTGCGGCCGGCAGATTCAGGCTGTCTGTAGCCCCGGTACGCCCGATACAGTACAGGGCCTTTTCGGTTACGATCTGCTTGCCACTGGCGAGGTGGATCTTGACTCGCTCGCCACGGTTGTCATTAATTTGATCCACGCCGCTGACCTCCTCGCCCAACCACAGCGTGACACGGTTCTCCCTAAGGTGGTAGACCAGTGTGTCCACTATCTCGGTATCCACAAAAGGCAAGATCTGACGAACTTTGTCCACCAGCGTCACCCGCACGCCAAGGGCCGCAAAGATACTGGCATATTCACAGCCTATTACGCCGGCTCCAATGACGGTCATAGTACGTGGAACACGGTCCATCTCCAAGATGTCGTCGCTCACCATGACATGCTGCCCGTCGAAGGAGATGTGGGAGTCCTTGGTGGGGTCGGTGCCAGTGGCGATGACCGTGTGGCCCGCAGTCACCTCGCGGTAGGAGCTGCCGTCCAGATAGTCGAGCCGGACGGTGTGCTGATCGACAAACGAGGCCTGAGCGGAGATTAGGTGGACGCGATTCCGCTTGAGCTGGTGGCGGAGTGTGTCGATTTCGCTACGGATGACGTGATCGGAGCGGAAAAGCAGGTCCGGCATAGTAATGTCCTGCTTGACCGTGTAGGACGCGCCGTAGAAAGCCCTTTCACGGTAACCAGAAAGGTAAAGCACCGCCTCGCGGAGAGTCTTGCTGGGTATGGTGCCGGTGTTGATACGTACTCCACCCACCGACTCCCTGCGCTCAATGACCGCTACGCGCTTGTCCACCTTGGCGGCCTGGATAGCCGCCCGCTGTCCCGCTGGGCCCGAGCCGATCACCAGCAGGTCGTAATCGTAATCAGGAATTAGGGCCTCCTGGATGTATAAGGGAGGTGGACCAACAGCCTAAGGTCGAGTGGTCCTGTGCTAATGGGGAAAACAAGACCAGCCATGCAAGAGTCACGAAAAACCAAGCACCGGTGATGTTTGGCGCTTCCCAAGTATATCACAGGGCTTGGAGATGATACGGAGGGAGGTATTCAGCGTTGCGTTGCCGATCACGGCGGCTGGCGGAAGTCGCCCACCAGCCTGAGACGTCCAATCGTCTATCTGTGTCCGGCGTGATAGTTCTGCACGACCTCGGAGCTGCTCAACTCGCTATCGTATATGGCGACCAGGTAGAGCTCGCCAAGCCAGTCCCGGTCCTCGGTCAATTCGTTGGCCAAAGCGAACTTGTACTCATCGTCCCAGCTGTTGGCTATGCTCGATACGGCGGTGCCTGTGGCGACCAGCACTCCATTAATGTAAATCTTGGTCACTCCCTCGCCGGCACCGCCCACAGCGCCGGGATCAACGTTGCGGGTGAAAACGACGTGCGTGAGGCTGGTCGTTACCGAGTCTGACGACGTACTTAGCGAAGGGGTGCCATTATCGCTGGTCGATGTGGTACGCAGTCTGACGTCGTACTCGTCTCCGGCCTGGCCCATCGTGAAGTTTCGATCGCCGGTATCCTTGGACATCGTCACGATGCGGGCAGGCCCGCCCTGAGATGTGTTGGCCGGTTTGACCCATGCTTCAATGGTGATCTCATCGGTCGCCGTAATAGCGTCGAAGATCTTGTCGGCCGCACTGGCGGACTTGACGATGGCGCCACTGTCGATTATGAGGCCGTCCGAGACCCAGGTTATGTTCGACAGTTGGTCGATTTTGAGGTTTAGAGGTGACCCAACTCCAGAGGTGTCGAACACATCGTCATCAACCCCCTCGTCAAGGTTGTAGCGCACCACTATGTGGTCGGATACGCGGTCAGGAAGCGGTGAAGCGATCGGCGGATTGGCGCCGGCGTCATAGTTCTGCTCGACCTCAGAGTCGCTGAGTGGACGATCGTATACTGCCACCAGGTACATGTCGCCCAGCCAAGTCCGGTTCAAAGTGAACTCATTGGCCAGCGCGAACTTAAAGTCATCGTCCCAGTTGCTGAAGGTGCCCACAGCGGTATCTGTAGGCGATTGTAAAACACCGTCGATATAGAATTTGGTCACGCCCGTAGGATGCGTGCGAGTGTACACCACGTGCGTGAGAGACTCAGTGGCCGTATCGGCTGGGGCATCGTGCTGCTTTCCGGTACCGCCGTGAGACGAAGTGCGCAGGCGCGCCATATAGATGTCTTCATCCTGACCCAACGTGAAGTTACCATCGCTGGTATCCTCCGACATCGTCACGATGCGCGCAGGTCCACCCTGGGTGGTGTTGTCGGGCGTAACCCACGCCTCGAGCGTGATTTCTTTGGTATCCGTCAAAGCGTCGAAGAGCTTTGTAGCGGGGAACACAGACTCCACGATGGTGGACGCGTCGATGGACAGACCGCCGGGTATCCACGTTGTCTTGGTTATGTCGTCCATCACAAGGTGCAGAGGATCACCCACGCCTGAGATGTCGTGGACCATAGGGCCATCGCCTTCCTCGAAGTCGTAGAGCACTACAAGTCCATCCGTCACTCTGACGACTGGCGGCGGGGTGGCCGTTGGGGTGGCCGTTGGCGTGGTCGTCGCTCCGGGAGTTGGTGACGCCGTCGGAGGTGCGCCTGCAGCCCCCTGGAAGCCGGTCTTGTCCGGCTCTGGGAACGAAGCAAGTAGCGAGATGACTCTACCAGAGGAGTCCACGTACCAGCTATACGGCCCCTCGTAGAGGTTGGTCGACCCAGGGGGCTTGTTGTCCGTCGAGGCCGATGCGGGCACCTGATCCAGGTACCCATCATCCACCAACACATCGAAGTTGATGAAGTAGTCTCTGCTGTCGACTATGTACTCGGTCCCGTGGAGGTCTACCGTTCTAACGTGCCAGCCGGAATCGGAGTTAGAGCAGTCCTCATCGTTGAGGACCTCTTCAGACGCATCTCGAGTCCCATTGCCGTCGTCGAACCAGGTGGGGCTGCGTGTGTATCGTCAGCACATTTGGGACAGCTGATGGGGAATTGAGAAGCGACAATTAAGGCGATTGTCCTGGCTCAGGTAGGAGAGTAGATTCACGGAAGTGAAAGGAGCCAGGATGCAGGAAGTCAGTCGAAGCTACGATCAAGCCGACGAGAACGCGAGGCAGGTGGTCCGACGGACCAGAAACGTTACACGTCGCAAGTACACACCTGAGGAGAAGGTACGGATCGTCATAGAGGGGATCCGCGGGGAGATATCAGTCAGCGCCTTGTGCAGGCGAGAGGGAATCAACCCCGGGGTCTATTACAAGTGGCTCAAGGACTACATGGAGGCGGGCAAGTCGAGGCTGAAGGGTGACACGCTACGGGAGGCGAACAAGGCGGAGGTCGATGCCTTGAAGCGCGAGAACGAGCGGCTCAAGGAACTTGTTGCTCAGCTGTCGGTGGAGAACCTGGTCCTGAAAAAAGCCTCGGTTAGAGCCCATGGGCAAGCCCTATGTGAGAAGGGAGGCCCAGCTCAAGGCGGAGGTCCTTCAGATCGTCGAGAGGTCTCCTCTGCCGGTCAGGCAGACCCTCCAAGAGTTGCAGATAGCACCCTCGACCTACTACCGCTGGAAGAGCAGGTATCGAGACAAGGGGTTTAACGGTCTGGTAGACCGGCCACCAGAGCCCAGGCGAGTGTGGAACCGGTTGGCTACAAAGCAAAGACGGTACGTGGTCAGGTATGCGTTGGAGCACCCATCGTTGAGCCCGAGAGAGGTGGCGACCACCCTGGTGGACGAACAGGTCATGTACGTCTCCGAGTCCACCGTATACCGGATACTGAAGGAAGCGGGGCTCATCAAGCCGCCCGAGACCAAGGGCTTCCCAGCAGGAAAGGAGTTTCACACCAAGACTGCCAGGCCCAATGAGCTATGGCAGACCGATGCCAGCTACTTCTTCGTGGTGGGTTGGGGCTACTACTACCTGATCAGCGTGCTGGATGACTATTCCAGGATGATCGTGGGCTGGAGGGTGCAGACCAGCATGAGCAGTGCCGACATCATCGAGGTGGTCCAGGATGCGGTGGAGTTCACCGGTCAACCGACGGCGCCTGTAGAGCCAGGTCCAGCCCTTCTGAGCGACAACGGTCCAGGCTTTCTGTCTAGGGCGTTGGACGAGTTCCTAAGGGCCAGGTTCATGAAACACATCTTCGCCTCACCTTTCCATCCCCAGACCAACGGCAAGTTGGAGCGGTACCATCGCACAGCCAAGGCTAAGGTCAACGTCTTTGTCCACCACAGCCTGGAAGAGCTTGTAGCGGCTATGGAGGGCTTCGTAAGGTACTACAACTACGAGCGCTATCACGAGGCTTTGGGGAACATCACGCCGGCGGATATGTACCACGGACGCCAAGACGCCATACTGGCGACGAGACAGGAGGTGAAGCAAAAGAGTCTAGCCGAACGGAGGTTGGCAAATCTGAGAACTGCCTGAGCCGGTTAGCGTCCAAGTTGCACGCTTTAAAGGCTCCCCTTTTGTCCCACTTGTTTTGACGACGTACATGTGCAACTTCCCCTGGACCTTCTCGATCCAGGTATCGGTCCAGGCAATTACCTGCTTCTAATATCTGGTCAATGGCCTGAAGGCGACGTCGGCTACGAGTTCCGCTTTACGCAGGTGCCCGGTACCGAGGAGCTGACAGCCGAATGTTTTCACACAGAGGCGGAACCCCTGCCGCTGACGTACGACGTGCTCGGCGAGCCCACGCCGACGGGGTTTGATGGTAGGAACCGTGCCAACTGCAGATTCTCCAAGCCGATATCGAGAGTGTCGGCCACCCTTACGAATGAGGGTGGCTCAGTACACGGCGAAACGTTCTTCATCGAACCGCCCGCCTACGAGGTCCCATTCCCCTTGCCCGAAGGCCTGTTGTCCGAAAAGACGCTAGAACTGCTCCGACCAGGAGACTACCGGAGACAGATGGTAGCCATCGCCGAGGATGGCGACACGTGGGACATCACTGCCAACATAGAAGCGGCGTTGAAGACGGTGACGGTCGTAAGGACGATCGAGACTACTCCTATACCGTCGCCGGCAAGGGAGTGGAATCTGGAGGACATCGAGGTGGACGGCTCCACCGTTACGGTACTGCTGCATGTGTTTGCAGGTATCGACGTCCGGGTAACCCTGGATGGCAGAAGCCCTGACCGGGTCAATAACCTTGTCCCAAACCGGGAGTTCGTTTTTGAGGGCGTGCCTGCGGGGACGCACACCATACGGGTGAGCGACGTAGTAGGCTTTGAGCGGACCGCAGAAGTAGTGGTGCCCACGCCCGGACTCTCGCCATAAAACAAAGAGGCAGACTGCCACGAGCCTGCCTCTTTAGTTCTGAATCAAACCCCTGCCGGCTAGCCGCACCATGACACTGGATACCGCTTCTATCCAGGTCGGGGACTAGCTTGTCGCCAGAGGGGTCAATTATTGTCGCTTACCAGCGGGGCTAGAAACTCCCAGCGCGGTCGCGACGGCCCCCGTTCTCCTTTGGTCGAGCCTCGTTCACTGTCAGTACTCGCCCGTCGAGTTCCTTGTCATTCAGGCCCTTGATGGCGGCCTCGGCCTGGGTCTTGTCTGGCATTTCTACGAAGCCAAACCCTCTTGGTCGCCCCGTCATTCGGTCGGTGATTACCCTTGCGGTCTCCACTTCCCCATACTCAGTGAAGGCGACTTGGAGGGACTCTTCGGTGGTATCGAACGATAGATTGCCCACATAGATGTTCATGCGGCGCTCCTTTGATTTGAATTCTCCTCACCCGGGGCAAACGTCGCATGCGAGTCGAGTACTACTGGAAACGCAGGAAGCGGAACGAACATTGCAACTGGTCTTGGAGTCCCAGCCATTATACCATAGGCGGTGTTCCCAATACCATAGGCGGTGTTCCCAATACCATAGGCGGTGTTCCCAAGCCTAATCATGGGGAGGGCAGGCTAGGTGAGGTGCTCGGAATGGGCAGGGAGGGGTCGGCCTGTTAAACCTAGGCCAACTGGAACTCTCTCATTGAGGCAATCAGGCCCAGTAGCTCTCCAACACGCTGTTCGCTTTTGTCTCCCCGCCGATGCCCTTGAAGAGACAGGTCGCCCTGTCTTGACGTATGCTCGACCAGCGTGACCCGGGTCTCGTCGGAGGCCTCGATAGCCCCCAGTATGTCGAGGCAGCTATCTACCAGTTCCTCCGGCGAGAAGCGACCGCCATCGTAAGCGGCCAACCGCTCGACTATAGCTCTCACACCCGGCTTGTCAACGTCGGCAAGCTGCTTAGCGGCGAAGTTCACCCGTTCCATCAGCGCTCCGCTGTTGATCCACTCGGTACCCTCGTGCCAACCCTCCACCGACGGTGGGTCCATAAGGGCTTGGCCCATGTAGGACGTAATGTCCGCAGTTTCGATCATATCCAGCGTCGGCCTGGTGACTCCTCCACTGAGCCGCAGAGTGCCCACCACCAACTCAGCAGGGCCCTTCACCCGCCCGAAACGTACCTCATCAGACTTGAAGAAGTCCGAGTTGAACAGCACCCGTAGCACCGAGCGTATGTCGTGGTCGCTCTCCATGTAGGCGGCCGCCAAGACATCAATGGCTTTGGGGTCCCTGGGAGGAGTGTAGGGCCACTGGGGCACAGGAGCCTCGTCGGCCACGAAGAAGTCGTACAGGTGCCGGGCCACGAACCGGGCCGTGGCGGGCTGACGACATATGATGTCTACGATGTCCTCGCCGTTGAACCCGCCGGTCTCACCCAGGAACCTCTTCTCGCCGTCGTCGTGGTCTTCTTCCTTATATTCAAAGTGCCATGAGATGTATCCGTAGGGCCAGAACGAAGCTACTAGAACGCGCGCCCCCATATATTCGGCGTTGCCCAGTGTCCACCCGGTGAAAGCCCTAGCACACTCCTTGATGTCCTGCTCGGTGTAGTTGCCGATGCCCATCGAAAACAGCTCCAGCAACTCTCTCCCGTAGTTCTCGTTGATGGCATCGTCGTGGTTGGTGTTGTTGTCCAGAAAAATAAGCATGGCAGGGTCTTTCGATAGCTCTACCAGCAGGTCATCGAATCTCCCCAGACCGTGTCGTCTAAACATGTCGATCTGATTGAGGAGCGCCCCTGCATCGTCTGCCTTTAAGTAGCATGTCGCCAGCACGCCGTGCCAGAACAGGGCGATCTTCTCCTCTAGCGGACACTTGCTTGTGATCATGCGGTACAGCCAGTACGCGCCGTGAGTATTCAATTCGGCGTCATACGCAATGAAATTCTCGTGGTAACGAAACAGGATGTCATCGGGGATGTTGTGCGGGTCGCCCGGGTGCAGTAGCTCTTCGACCGTCGCCTCGTAACCCTTGGCCATGTACTGCTCAAGCTCGGTCCGCGTGGCCCCGAACCCCGCCCTACGCAGAAGGTGCGCCATCAGCGCTATGTCCGCATCAACCATGCCAACCCTCACTCAAGAAATCGAGCCGGCCTAGAAGCTGTTAGGCCCCGTAAACTTCACGTGCTTTCGGGTAATCCACTGTTCCCGGAGCGCGTCCGAGTACACTTCACTATATCGGGGTATTTCTGAAGCCGCCTTTAGCCCCTTTGATAAATCTGCAGGCGGTGACGACCGGTATCAGCCACGTAGAGCCGCCCTTCCCTGTCCAGGTACACCGACCTCGGTTGAGTGAAATAGGGCTCGGTTTGCTGCGAGACCAGGTGAGGCTTAACACTAAGGTGAGGAGGTAACTCAGGGTACAGGTTAGCAACCCCTCGCGTCCGCTTCTCATCGGGGTTACTGTCTATGAAATCCTGTGCCCACCTGGAAAGGGTGGCCTGACCCCTCAGTTTCAGGATGAAGCCGCCGTCCGGCCTCAGCACCTGCACGCGCTGGTTTCCCCAGTCGGCTACGTAGATATATCCATCTGTATCCACGGCCACGTTGGAAGGCCGGTGGAACTGGCCATAGCCATCTCCAGATTCGCCGAACTCGGCCAGGAACGTCCCCTCGGGGGTGAACTTCTGTATCCGGTCGTTGCGCCAGTCGGCCACGTATACGTGGCCGTGCGAGTCCAACGTGATGCCCCACGGCAGGTTGAACTGACCTGCGCCTGCGCCGGACTCGCCCCACTGTAGAAGAAAGCTACCATCTGATGTGTATTTCTGGACTCGATTATTGTTCTGGTCTACGACGTACGCGTTGTCATCCGCATCAAGGGCAAGGCCGCAGGGCGCATCGAACTGACCCTCGCCGACGCCGAACTTGCCCCACTTGCCTAGGTATTCGCCCGACGGTTTGAAAATGCTTACGCGATTATTGTGCTCATCGACAACATAGATGCGCTCACGGCTGTCCATCGCGATGGAGGACGGCTGCCTGAACTGCCCGTCTCCGTCACCGTGCGCTCCGAACTCATAGAGGTGCTCTTCGTCATAGGTGCACACACTGACGCGGGAGAAGCTGACCTCGCCTCGGTTCAGAACGAAGATATGCCCATCCTTGCCGACAACCAAGTCGGTGGGAT
Organism: Dehalococcoidia bacterium; assembly: GCA_965249225.1. Classification (GTDB taxonomy): domain Bacteria; phylum Chloroflexota; class Dehalococcoidia; order Lucifugimonadales; genus CBDFLT01. The sequence continues at coordinate 898,271 of CBDFLT010000009.1, forward strand.
TACCGTATCCCTTACCAACCGGTGCCATGTTCAGTAACCCGATGGTCTTGAGGTATTTCAGCTCGAATATCTTGGTGCCGGTCTGTGTACTCAACCCTACACCTGCGTCAACTGGAGGCTCTCAAAAGCTGCTTCAGCATGGTTCTTCCCACCAAAACCTCCCGGATCATTCCTGAGTAGAACCTGTCCCACCGCAGTATATTCGGAAAGCGTATCTACGCCAACTGGTACTCTCTGGTTGAGGCGATCAGGCTAAGCAACTCTCCAACGCGCCTCTCACCCTCGTCACCTCGCTCATGCTCTTTCAGAGAGAGGTCTCCCTGCTTGGACACGTACCCTATCAGTGCGGCCCGAGTCTCCTGGGACACGGTAATCGGTCCCATCAGGTCCAGGCAGCTATCCACCAAATGCGCGGGCGAGAAGACACCGCCATCCCGGGATGCAAGTCTATCGACAATGGCCCTAACTCCGGGCAACTCGAGGTCGCTTAGCTGCTCCGCGGCGAAGTTCACCCTGTCCACCAGCGACCCGGTGTTGACCCACTCGGTACCCGTATGCCAGCCCTCCACCGACGGCGCGTACATGAGCCTCTGACCCATGAAGCCGACGAGGTTCGCTATATTTAAGATATCAAGCCTGGGCTTTGTAATGGCCCCACAAAGGCGCATGGTCCCCGCCACCATCTCAGCAGGACCCTTGACGTGTGTGAACCGCGCCTCATCCGATTTGAAGAAGTCGGAGTTGAACAGTACCCGCAGCATCGACCCGATCTCGTGACCCCCATCGAAATAGGCCTCGACCAGCGTCTCAATGGCCTCAGGGTCTTTGGGAGAAGTGTAGGGCCACTGGGGCACCGGAGCCTCGTCCGCCACGAAGAAGTCGTACAGGTGCCGGGCCACGAACCGGGCCGTGGCAGGCTGACGACATATGATGTCTACGATGTCCTCTCCGTTGAACCGGCCCGTCGCTCCCAGGAACGTCTTCTCGCCGCCGTCGTGGTCTTCTCCCTTATAAGCAAAGTGCCATGAGATGTACCCGTAGGGCCAAAAGGAGTTTTTCTGTGCGCGCATGGCCATGTACTCTACATTGCCAAGAGTCCATCCGGTGAAAGCCCTGGCACACTCCTTGATGTCTTGCTCGGTGTAGTTGCCGATGCCCATCGAGAACAGCTCCAGCAGCTCCCTACCATAGTTCTCGTTGATGGCATCCCCGTGGTTGGTGTTGTTGTCCAGAAAGATGAGCATGGCCGGGTCTTTGGACAGCTCTAAGAGCAGGTCGTCAAACCTCCCAAGGCCGTGTCGTCGAAACATGTCGATTTGATTGAGGAGCGACGGTGCGTCGTTCGCCTTTGAGTAGCTTGTCGCCAGCACGCCATGCCAAAAGAGGGCGATCTTCTCCTCCAGCGGGCACTTGCTTGTGATCATTTGATACAGCCAGTACCCACCAATGCTGTCCTCTATAGCATCGTATGCGATGAAATTCTCGTGATAGCGGTAAAGGATGTCGTCGGGGATTTTCCGGGGATCAGTCGGGTGCAGCAGGTCCTCCACCGTCCCCTCGTATCCCTTGGCCAAGTACCCCTCCAGCTCGTCCCGCGCTGCCCCAAACCCGGCCCGCCTCAGTAGATGCGCCATCAGAGCGATGTCTCTGTCACTCATGCTTGCGTTACCTTACCAAGCGAAATCGAACTGGCGCGAGTATACCAAACCGGACTTTGGATGTCCGCCTGACCTGCCCCCCGGAAACTGGTCTGGGTCTAAAGTTAGCATCTGGGCCAGAAGAGAGGGGGATTCATGGCGACAACGAATTGCGCGCCCGAGCATATCAAAGACTAGTTACGGGAGGTGCAGGGGGCTCTACATCAATGGCGGACCGTCGCAGAGGCAGTGTAGCCCTGTGATATGATTCGGCCCCACAGATCGCTTAGACGAAAGGGCAATATCTCATCCATTGCTCACCCAGAGCGTCTTATATGGACTGATTGCCGCGGCAATCGTGGGAACATCGGTCTTCACCATGGCGCTCGCTACTCGAAGAGTGGGGCTACTCCAGGTCCTTTTCTGGGCGCAACTCGGGGCCGTTGGGGTGGCCACCCCCTACCTCGTGATAGGAAGCGATCTGAGCCTTCTTTCAATCGGCCAATGGGTCAAGCTGGTGATTATTGGCTCAGTAGGCCTAAGCGGGCACATTACGTACCTCAAGGCATTAAGGGCCGGACCGGTGGCAATTGTCGCCCCTATCGTGTCCGGTGAAGGCGCTGTTGTTATCCTGCTCGCCGTGTTATTGGCGGGAGAGCGCCTGACACTCGGGCAGTCGTTGGGCGCGTCGGCCGCCGTGGGAGGAGTGCTACTGGCCTCCATGGACCTAGGGAGGTTAAGTGGCGGTCAGCATCTCATCGGCAAGGGTGCCGCGTTCGCGACCGTCACCATGGTGATTTTTGGATTGGTGGTTTACGCGTTAGCCAGGATCTCCCAGGACGTCGGTTGGTTCCTACCGTTCTACACCTTCAACCTTGTCGGGTTGGGAATAATCGCGCCCGCTGTGGCCATTAGAAGGCAGGTTCCATGGAGGGGCCTCACCTTGGGACTTGTTTTATTGATGGGGATAACTGGGGCATTGGACGCCACTGGCTATTTCGTATTCTACCGTGGGACAGAAGTTGGAATCATTGCAATCGTCGCCGCCGCCACCACGGTGAATCCCCTGGTGCCCATTATGGGAGGTGTGCTGGTTTTCCGTGAGCGGTTGTCGCCAAACCAGACGATCGGAGTGATTACCGTGCTAGGAGGCCTATTGCTGCTGAGCCTGGGATAGTGGTCGCCGTGTGGGTCCAATGGTGTGGCCTGAAGGCGAGCCGACTATAGATCAGCCTTCGGTCTGCTCGGCGAGCCGCTGCCGCCACTGGCAGGACTAACTTAAAGATTGGTACAAATACTGGGGCAGGTCATCGTCTGTACGTCAGTGTAGTGGGCTGTGACGATGCTCACAGTCATAAATAAAGGAGGAGGCCATGTCTAAGAAGGCTGTACCTACAAAAGAAGAAGTGCTGAAATACGCCGAGTCGCTGTCCAACTGGGGACCGTTAACCTTATAACCGAGGAGAAGCGGAGACAGGCCGCGTCCTTGGTCAAGGAGGGCGTATCGGTGTCCTGCGCCTGGACGATCCACACAGGCCCGCCCAGAGATCCGGCGTCCAACGTTCTTCGGTACGCCACCCATTCGGGGGAAGGGTACGTCGCCGGGGAGGTGAGCGAGGGTCTGCAGATGTCGGGGGACTTCATCGGCTTTCAGTATCACGACTTCAGCACCACTCACCTGGACTCCCTCTGCCACGTCTTCTGGAACGGCCAGATGTACAACGGGTTTCCGTCAAAGATGGTCAGCGCGGAGAAGGGGGCGAGGGCGGGGGCGATTGACCTGCTGTCCGAGGGTGTGGTGACCAGAGGCGTGCTGCTGGACATAGCCAGGCTCCGGGGTGTCCCGTGGCTGGAGCCTGGAGAGCCTATCTTCCCGGAGGAGTTTGAGGCGGCGGAGAAGGCCAGGGGGTGAGGGTGGAGTCGGGGGACGTCCTGTTCGTGCGTAATGGATATCTTGAGCGCTATCACCAGACGGGCCAGGTGGACCTGGAGGGGCCGACTGCGGGGACCCACGCCGCCTGCGTTCCCTGGTTCCGTGAGCGGGACATAGCCAGGCTTGGGTCCGACTCGCACAACGACGTGGTGCCCAGCGGCTACGATCATCCGGAGCTCCCGGTCCATCAGATCGGAATCCCGATCTTGGGGCTGTGGCTCATCGACAACGCCAACCTGGGTAAGCTGTCCAGGGCGTGCGCCGAGCGCAACCGCTGGGAGTTCTCGATGACCGTCGCTCCTCTGCCGGTCCAGTATGGCACCGGCTCGCCCGTCAACCCCATAGCCGTCTTCTGACTCCTGGGTGTCCGCGTGCCCGGTTTGGGGTTCCCGAGAAAGTCTGGACTCTGGTTTGAAAGTCGGTTCCGGGTTCGATGGCAGTGACTTGCTCCCCCGAAAATTGATCCAGCTCTAAAGTCAGAATCTGGGCCAGAGGACATGGGGATTCATGGCGACCTGCGCCCTCAGTCTGATATGGGAAATGTCGGTTAATGTTAATATGGAGAGACCGCAAATCAGTCCGTCCTAAAGCGGAGGGAACAAACCCGGCGCGGCCGTCGTCTGTAGATGTAAGGAGGCGGACAATGAGCGTAACGTGTACGTCGTCAAAACAAGTGGGACAAAAGGGGAGCCTTTAAAGCGTGCAACTTGGACGCTAACCGGCTCAGGCAGTTCTCAGATTTGCCAACCTCCGTTCGGCTAGACTCTTTTGCTTCACCTCCTGTCTCGTCGCCAGTATGGCGTCTTGGCGTCCGTGGTACATATCCGCCGGCGTGATGTTCCCCAAAGCCTCGTGATAGCGCTCGTAGTTGTAGTACCTTACGAAGCCCTCCATAGCCGCTACAAGCTCTTCCAGGCTGTGGTGGACAAAGACGTTGACCTTAGCCTTGGCTGTGCGATGGTACCGCTCCAACTTGCCGTTGGTCTGGGGATGGAAAGGTGAGGCGAAGATGTGTTTCATGAACCTGGCCCTTAGGAACTCGTCCAACGCCCTAGACAGAAAGCCTGGACCGTTGTCGCTCAGAAGGGCTGGACCTGGCTCTACAGGCGCCGTCGGTTGACCGGTGAACTCCACCGCATCCTGGACCACGTCGATGATGTCGGCACTGCTCATGCTGGTCTGCACCCTCCAGCCCACGATCATCCTGGAATAGTCATCCAGCACGCTGATCAGGTAGTAGTAGCCCCAACCCACCACGAAGAAGTAGCTGGCATCGGTCTGCCATAGCTCATTGGGCCTGGCAGTCTTGGTGTGAAACTCCTTTCCTGCTGGGAAGCCCTTGGTCTCGGGCGGCTTGATGAGCCCCGCTTCCTTCAGTATCCGGTATACGGTGGACTCGGAGACGTACATGACCTGTTCGTCCACCAGGGTGGTCGCCACCTCTCTCGGGCTCAACGATGGGTGCTCCAACGCATACCTGACCACGTACCGTCTTTGCTTTGTAGCCAACCGGTTCCACACTCGCCTGGGCTCTGGTGGCCGGTCTACCAGACCGTTAAACCCCTTGTCTCGATACCTGCTCTTCCAGCGGTAGTAGGTCGAGGGTGCTATCTGCAACTCTTGGAGGGTCTGCCTGACCGGCAGAGGAGACCTCTCGACGATCTGAAGGACCTCCGCCTTGAGCTGGGCCTCCCTTCTCACATAGGGCTTGCCCATGGGCTCTAACCGAGGCTTTTTTTCAGGACCAGGTTCTCCACCGACAGCTGAGCAACAAGTTCCTCCGCCTGAGCAACAAGTTCCTTGAGCCACTCGTTCTCGCGCTTCAAGGCATCGACCTCCGCCTTGTTCGCCTCCCGTAGCGTGTCACCCTTCAGCCTCGACTTGCCCGCCTCCATGTAGTCCTTGAGCCACTTGTAATAGACCCCGGGGTTGATTCCCTCTCGCCTGCACAAGGCGCTGACTGATATCTCCCCGCGGATCCCCTCTATGACGATCCGTACCTTCTCCTCAGGTGTGTACTTGCGACGTGTAACGTTTCTGGTCCGTCGGACCACCTGCCTCGCGTTCTCGTCGGCTTGATCGTAGCTTCGACTGACTTCCTGCATCCTGGCTCCTTTCACTTCCGTGAATCTACTCTCCTACCTGAGCCAGGACAATCGCCTTAATTGTCGCTTCTCAATTCCCCATCAGCTGTCCCAAATGTGCTGACGATACACAGTGTCATATGACATGCTGTTCGATCTGGAGCATATCAACGACGAGTTCAACGGCACGGACGTGGCCGTGGTGGCCGGCGCCAACGACGTGGTGAACCCCGCCGCCAGGGACATGCCCAGTAGTCCCCTTTACGGGATGCCCATTCTGAACGTCGACTACGCCCACAACGTGCTCGTCCTCAAACGTAGCCTCAGCCCCGGCTTCGCGGGAATAGACAACGACTTGTTCTACAAAGCCAAGACTCTGATGCTGTTCGGCGACGCGCGGAGCTCCCTTACCAAGCTGGTTAGCGCAGTCAGGGAACTCTGAGCGCCGGGCCTATTCGGTCGCCATCAACGGGACTGAAAATAGGGCCGGCTTTTGCCCCCAACGGGTGTCGGACCACTAGAGCCCAGCTCCCGTCCCCATCGACCTCTTGTGGTGCAGACCGGACTGTAATACCGCCCTCTCGGCCCCAACATCGTGGCTTACGTGGCAGGTGTCAAACAAGGCACAGCGTATTCGACCATTTGTGAGTTGAAACAAGGGTTATGGGCTGATATGCTGTCAATCCCGAAAACCGGTATCAGAGGCGGATGTATCGCCCTGGCGTAGAACGTCCCTGTATGTCGAGGCCCCGGGTTTTCGGCGTGAGTCTCTATCTTCACCCAACCACAGAGGGAGGGAATGAGGCATGAAGGAAACAACCGAAAACGTTGAGACCAGTGAAGCTGAGATCGCCGTTCACTGGAAAGAGGAAGAGTTTATACACCCCACGCAGAAGTTTGTCGCCCAGGCGAACATGGCTGATCCAGGTGCGCTCGAGCGGTTTAGCGAGAAGAACTTCCCAGAGTGCTTCCGCGAATATAGTGAGCTACTGACCTGGGATAAGGACTGGGATACCATCCTTGATACGTCCGACCCGCCCTTCTGGCAATGGTTCGTTGGCGGGAAGCTGAACGCCTGCTACAACTGCGTCGACAGGCACCTGGCGAAGTTTGAGAACAAGCCGGCTTTCATCTGGGTGCCGGAGCCGGAGGACGAGGGTGACAAGAACATAAGTTACCAAGAGCTTTACGCGCAGGTTAACGAGTTCGCCTCACTCCTTCGGGACTTCGTCGGAGTGAAGGCGGGCGATAGGATCACCTTCCATCTCCCCATGTTGCCGGAGCTTCCGGTTTCGATGCTCGCCTGTGCACGACTTGGCGTCATCCACTCTCAGGTCTTTGGGGGGTTCAGCGGCGCGGCCTGCGGGGATCGGATAGTGGACTCCGGAAGCCACGTCTTGATAACGATGGACGCCTACTGGCGAAATGGCAAGCTCCTCGATCAGAAGGTGAAAGCCGATGAGGCCGTGGAGCAGGCTCAAAAGAGCGGCGTCAAGGTCGATAAGGTCTTGGTCTGGCGGAGGTATCCAGGAAAATCTTCTTCTCCCACGCCAATGGTGAAGGGGCGCGATTACTTCGTGGATGAACTGCTGGAAGAGCACCGCGGAAAGAGGGTAGACCCGGTATCTATGCCGGCTGAGGCGCCTCTGTTTCTGATGTACACCAGCGGCACGACGGCCAAGCCTAAGGGGTGTCAGCACAGCACGGGGGGGTATCTGGCCTACACGGCGGGCACGTCGAAGTATTACCAGGATATTCATCCGGAGGACATCTACTGGTGCTTCGCCGATATAGGCTGGATCACCGGCCATTCTTACATCGTCTACGGTCCGCTGGCAGTGGGCGCAACCAGCGTCATGTACGAAGGCGTCCCCACTTACCCCGATGCCGGTAGGGCGTGGAGAATAGCCGAACGTCTCGGCGTAAACATATTCCACACGGCCCCCACCACGATCCGAATGCTGAGAAAGGCCGGCCCTGAGGAACCAGCGAAGTACGACTATCACTTCAAACACATGACCACAGTCGGTGAGCCGATAGAGCCGGACGTGTGGAAGTGGTATTACGAAGTTGTGGGTAAGAAAGAGGCCGCTATAGTCGATACATGGTGGCAGACCGAAACCGGAGGCTTTATAGGCACCACACTGCCGGCACTTCAGCCGATGAAGGCGGGGAGCTGTGGTCCGGGCGCGCTGGGTATCTACCCGGTGATCTACGATGAGAAGAGGAATGAAGTCAAGGCAGGGAGCGGGAAGGCGGGCAACATCTGCATCAGGAACCCGTGGCCAGGTTTCATGCAGACGATATGGGGCGACCCCGAGCGGTTTATCGATACCTATTTCCAAAAGTACTGCAATGACAGAAACAGCAAGGACTGGCACGACTGGCCCTACCTAACGGGTGACGGGGCAACGCAGGCGGAGGACGGGTACTATCGCATTGTGGGAAGAGTGGACGACGTGATTAATGTCGCCGGTCACAGGTTGGGCACGAAGGAGCTTGAGTCGGCCGCACTTACCGTGGAAGCGGTCGGAGAGGCGGCGGCCGTGCCGGCCTACGACGAGCTCAAGGGCCGCGTGCCGGAAGTCTTCGTGTCTCTCAAGCCCGGATTTACCAACACCTCGCAAATAGAGGAACAGGTCAGGAAAGCCATTGAGCAAATGATCGGCCCAATCGCGCGGCCCTCCCATATCTGGGTGACCAGTGATCTACCCAAGACCCGTTCCGGGAAGATCATGCGCCGCGTTATAGCCGCTATCTCCAATTTCATCGACGTCGGGGACACGACCACGCTGGCGAACCCCGAGGTCGTCGAGGCGATACGAAAAGAAGTCCAAAACACCAAGGTCAAAGAGGGGAAGGTCCCGAAAGGGGTCCCAAAGGAAGTAATAGAAGAGATAAAACGGTTCGGAGAAGAACAGTAATCCTGGTTTATCTCGTTCAACACGCCGAGGCTACGCGGGAAGAGGATGACCCGGAGCGTCCCCTCTCAGAAAAAGGGTGGACCGACATCCGCAAGGTAGCCAGCTACGCCGCCTCACATCTAAGGATCAGGGTGAACCGGGTCCTCCATAGCGGGAAGACCAGGACCAGGCAGACAGCGGAGGTACTGGCTGAGGCGATCCATCCCGCCCCGACGATTCAGACGGTCGATGCCCTCGACCCCTTAGCAGACCCGCAGGTATGGGGCGGACGTCTGACCGAGGGCCAGGAAGACCTGATGATGGTAGGGCACCTACCTCACCTTGCTAAACTCGCTTCCCTCCTGCTACGCGGTGATACGAGCACGCCGGTGGTCTCCTTCCAGAACAGTGGTATTCTCTGCCTGGAGAGAGGAGAAGAGGGTACCTGGTCGGTGCGGTGGATGGTGGTTCCCAGCATTGTGTGATAGGAACTCACAATCAGAATATTGATCCTATCATCCTCCCCCAAAATAAAGCCCACTTTTGGCGCGGCGCGGCCGAACGCAAGGAAGCATCAGTCGGAGCATTTATGGGAGAAGCCCACGTCAATTCGTCCGGGAGGAGGTGTTGACCGCCCTTCCAGGTATACATATAATCTTGTGCACACGGGTACGACAGGCATTCCGGGCCCACGCGGTTCGATTGGGGAAGCTGCGGCCTGGGACATTGGAAGGCCTTAGCCCGGGACTACAACTTCGAGCTCCGGACAATTACTGAAGGGGGATACAGCCAGGTGATACCCGAGGGGGACTTTTACTGGACGCTGGGGAACGCCCTGTGGGGGTTCCACATCTTCTACATCGTCGCACTGGGACTCGGTACGTTCCTGGCCGCTTTCGGCGTCTTGCGCCGTTTCCGGCGTCTCTCTTTCGTTTTGTTCTTAAACCTGGGTGGCGTTATGTTATGGCAGGTGCTCCCCGGGTGCCCACTTAACGATATAGAGACGTGGCTCCGCCGTCACGTGGACCCTACATGGAAAAGCGGTACGCCCCTTCCGGAAGTGATCAGCGAACGTATCACAGGCGTCGACCTGCCGTATGAGCTATTTGTAGCCCTGGGCCTAATGTGGATGGCCGTGTCCGTCTTCGCCTTCTGGAGAACGTACTTCCCCAACGTAAGCCCCTACACCCTATGGCGTAGGACGGCGTCCCGGCTTCTACCCCTCCATCAGTCGTAGCGGCGCGGGATACTTTAGTACTTCTTGGCTACCTCTTCGATTACGTGCATTGTCTTGTCCATATCCTCCGGGGTAAAAGCCGGGAGGAACGTGACATTTGCTTTCCAAGACAGCCACAGAGGCTCCGCCACTCTGGGCATGTCCTCGATGCCCCCGACCTCGACCACGAAGTACACGGTCCTCTGACCGTCTTCAATCGTGAAGTACACCGCTTCGGGCCTGATGTCGCCCATCACGGTGTCCATGCGCTGCTGCATGTTGGGGTCTTTCACAAGCGCGTTGCCGGACTCAACCGGTAGAGTAGCCTTTACAAGGAACTTCATCGACCATGTTACAATTCGCGCCCATGAGAAGCATCTCTTTGCGCGCCTCGATATTGACCCTAAGCGTCCTAATGCTGGCAGCTTGTGGCGACGCGGCTGAGGTAACGTCTATCCCTACGGCTGAGGTAACGTCTACCCCTACGCCTGAGGTTGGACCGTTGTCGATGGGCGGCGGCGCTCTAGGAGGAAACGCAGAAACGACCACGCTAGCCCAACAGGTCCTCGATGGAACGCTCAGCGGCGATCCGTCCTGGGTCTCGCACGAGGTTCGACTCGCCGTCGGGGAGTCGCTGGAACACAGCCACGAGTTCGCCTTCGTCTACGCAAAGGAAGGTGTCCACTTGCTACGGATAGGCTCTGTAAGCCAGGAGATCGACCCTGGCGAAGGCGCGGTCATCCCGTCAGATGAAACGCACCGACATGATGGCTTGAGCGGGCAATCCGTGTTCTGGGAGATACGGCTTGCCCCTCGCGGCTCGGCGTACCCAACCGATGCCGCCAACACCCGGCTTATATTCGAAAGCGATCCCCTCGAGGGAATTCCGAATAACTCCCTGGCTGCCTTTGTGCACGTCCTGGTCCCACAAGGCGGCCGGACCAGCGTGCACACCCATCCCGGCCCGGAGTTCATCTATCAGCTTTCAGGTCAGATCGAATACCAGAACGCGATTATCGGGTCGATAGAGATGGAACCGGGCGCGATTGAGGGTATTCCCCCCCGGACCCCTGTACATGTACGTCGTCAAAACAAGTGGGACAAAAGGGGAGCCTTTAAAGCGTGCAACTTGGACGCTAACCGGCTCAGGCAGTTCTCAGATTTGCCAACCTCCGTTCGGCTAGACTCTTTTGCTTCACCTCCTGTCTCGTCGCCAGTATGGCGTCTTGGCGTCCGTGGTACATATCCGCCGGCGTGATGTTCCCCAAAGCCTCGTGATAGCGCTCGTAGTTGTAGTACCTTACGAAGCCCTCCATAGCCGCTACAAGCTCTTCCAGGCTGTGGTGGACAAAGACGTTGACCTTAGCCTTGGCTGTGCGATGGTACCGCTCCAACTTGCCGTTGGTCTGGGGATGGAAAGGTGAGGCGAAGATGTGTTTCATGAACCTGGCCCTTAGGAACTCGTCCAACGCCCTAGACAGAAAGCCTGGACCGTTGTCGCTCAGAAGGGCTGGACCTGGCTCTACAGGCGCCGTCGGTTGACCGGTGAACTCCACCGCATCCTGGACCACGTCGATGATGTCGGCACTGCTCATGCTGGTCTGCACCCTCCAGCCCACGATCATCCTGGAATAGTCATCCAGCACGCTGATCAGGTAGTAGTAGCCCCAACCCACCACGAAGAAGTAGCTGGCATCGGTCTGCCATAGCTCATTGGGCCTGGCAGTCTTGGTGTGAAACTCCTTTCCTGCTGGGAAGCCCTTGGTCTCGGGCGGCTTGATGAGCCCCGCTTCCTTCAGTATCCGGTATACGGTGGACTCGGAGACGTACATGACCTGTTCGTCCACCAGGGTGGTCGCCACCTCTCTCGGGCTCAACGATGGGTGCTCCAACGCATACCTGACCACGTACCGTCTTTGCTTTGTAGCCAACCGGTTCCACACTCGCCTGGGCTCTGGTGGCCGGTCTACCAGACCGTTAAACCCCTTGTCTCGATACCTGCTCTTCCAGCGGTAGTAGGTCGAGGGTGCTATCTGCAACTCTTGGAGGGTCTGCCTGACCGGCAGAGGAGACCTCTCGACGATCTGAAGGACCTCCGCCTTGAGCTGGGCCTCCCTTCTCACATAGGGCTTGCCCATGGGCTCTAACCGAGGCTTTTTTTCAGGACCAGGTTCTCCACCGACAGCTGAGCAACAAGTTCCTTGAGCCGCTCGTTCTCGCGCTTCAAGGCATCGACCTCCGCCTTGTTCGCCTCCCGTAGCGTGTCACCCTTCAGCCTCGACTTGCCCGCCTCCATGTAGTCCTTGAGCCACTTGTAATAGACCCCGGGGTTGATTCCCTCTCGCCTGCACAAGGCGCTGACTGATATCTCCCCGCGGATCCCCTCTATGACGATCCGTACCTTCTCCTCAGGTGTGTACTTGCGACGTGTAACGTTTCTGGTCCGTCGGACCACCTGCCTCGCGTTCTCGTCGGCTTGATCGTAGCTTCGACTGACTTCCTGCATCCTGGCTCCTTTCACTTCCGTGAATCTACTCTCCTACCTGAGCCAGGACAATCGCCTTAATTGTCGCTTCTCAATTCCCCATCAGCTGTCCCAAATGTGCTGACGATACACATACACCTGGAACACAAGCTGGCTGTGCTGGTGGCTGCTGCTTAAAGGAGCGGGCTTCGAAAGATCGCCGGCTCGCACCTGGTAGGTGTCCATTCCGAAAACCCGTGGGCGGGTCCAAGTCCCGGCAGGGGTACCGCGGCCTCTGAGCGGATATTCAATCTCCTCCAGGCCATCGGCGAGTTCGGCATCAAATGCCTCGCGTTTATGGCCGCGTGTGGCACAGTGAACTCTTGGGGGATCGCTTGCCAGATCTTGTCCTAATAGAGCCGTTGTGATATATTTCACAAGTACATTGACTTGCCGAACGTCAACACATCGGCGGTAACAAGAGCGACGCCACGGCGCTTGGATTGGGCTAGTGACAAGTGGCTGAAGACCCCTCCAAAAGGGCCCAATAAGAAGGTCGTTAATTCCCACCGGATGTCTCGATTCGCGGCACGTCGGGCATACACACAGTGCTCATTTTGAGGACTCTTAGTTGGACGCCACGGAACATTCGGCAGCGGCGCCTGAACCGCCCTCTTCAGCAGCCCCACCGGTAGAAGGGCCAACGCCGCCGTCCCCAGAAGCGACGCCGCAGACTCCTGTAAGGCGTCGCCACCGGCTACCCCACCTGAGACGACCACGGGTCCCAACGAAAGTCCACACCTTGGAGGCGTTCCGCTCCCGCGACTATCGGCTGGTGTGGGCCGGGATCTTCTGGTCCAACAGCGCGTTCTGGCTCCATCAAATCGTAATCGGGTGGCTCATATACGACCTGACCCGCTCCCCGATTCTCACCAGCCTCACCCTGGGGATGGACGCGATCGCCATGCTCCTTTTGGGCCCTTTGGGAGGGTTCCTGGTCGATGTTTTCGACCGACGTAAGCTGCTCATCGGAGTAATGACGTATCACGCGTTGCTGGTGCTGGCCTTCGGGGTTGGTATAATCCTCGACCGGGTTGGGGCGCCTCACATCTTCGCCTACGCACTCCTGACCGGCCTTTCGTTGGCCGTGGGCGAGCCGGCGAGGGTCTCGATAATGGCCAACGTCGTGCCGAGGGAGGGCCTGATGAACGCCTTCGCCCTGCACAACCTGAACTTCGGCGTCACGCGCGTATTCGTCCCGGCCCTTGGAGGTCTTCTCATCGCCGTATTAGGGCCAGGGCCGACCTTGATGATCAGCTCGGCGCTCATGTTCGTTGCTGTCGGCCTTACGCTTATGGTCCGGCCGGAGGACCACGCTCGCGTCAGGCCGAAGCTGACTTCGGCGTTCAAAGGACTCCTCGAGGGCGCACGATATGTGAGGGGGGAACCGAATATCGTGGTCCTGCTCGTTTTTGGGACCATACCGGCTCTACTAATATTGCCCTACGGCACCGCCCTCTTGCCCGTTTACGCCGCGGAGGTGTTCAGCGTAGGGCCCTCAGGCCTGGGGCTGCTGATGTCGTCGACGGGGGTGGGGATGGTGCTCGGCACCGTCGTAGTAGCCTCTCTTGGGGAGATTCGTTTCAAAGGAAAGCTGTTAGTTCTCTGCGCCTTACTGGGTGCGATCACATTAGTGCTGCTATCTCAGAATCCCTGGCTTGGCGCGTCCTTCGTTATTCTGGGCGTTCTGAGCGCATCCACGGTCACGGTATTTACCACGACCGAGGCCGGTGTGCACAGCGTTGTCCCGGACGAAATGCGTGGCCGCGTATCGGGGCTCGCGATGCTTACGTGGGGGACCTTTCCTTTGGGCGGGCTCATTGCGGGAGGGTTGGCCCAGGGACTCGGTGTGCAGCCGGCGACCCTTATTGGCGCTGGTATCCTGGTGGCCGCCCTGGCTCTCCTGGTACTGCGGTTCCGGTTCATATGGCGCCTGGAGTAGGTCGGCGGCGTCAGCCCTCGGCGCGCTTGGCCCTCTGCCAGAGCGACTCTGACCTTCCCCGGGTATTAGTGATTCTGTACTGGGTCAACGGCACGTAGCGGCAGTGCCAAAGCGGGGGCTCACGCTCGTACCTCGTGGCAGGGGTTGTCTGAACAGTTAGTCGCGCCGCTCTAAAACAGAAGGGGCGGCGATCGCCGCCCCTTCTGTTTTCGTTTGTCTACCCTACCAACCCGTGCTGGTGGATGTAGGCTGTCTGCTGAAGCAATCGCTGCAGTAGACTGGCCGATCGCCACGTGGCAGGAACGGTACCGTGGTGTCCTTGCCGCATTCGGCGCAGACCACGGGATGCATCTCGCGTTGGCCATTGCCGTTTCCACTGCGCTCGCCGCGCCGTGCCTGACGGCAGGAGGGGCAGCGCTTGGGCTCGTTGGTGTAGCCCTTTTCCGCGTGGAAGGACTGGTCGTCGGCGCTGAATGTGAACGTCGTACTGCAGTCCTGGCACGGGAGGGTCTTGTCTTCGTAGATCATCGGTGACCTCCTTTCTTGCAAAAGTTGGCAAGGGCTTGGTCACCGATGCTGAGCGTACTCAAGGCGGTCCCGTTGGGCACTCATAGAGACCGCTAGGGGTCCGATGGGGCACAGAGGGTGCTATTGAAGAATCAGGTACAGGGACACAAATTCAATGCCACTGGACGCAGTATAACACAGGCGACGACAGGACTGCGGGCTACAACCGGATCCAATGACAATTGATTTCGAGTTTGCCTTATCGGGCATAGCTGCTCCGAAAAGGCGTATGCTCCTCCAGCTTTGGAATGGCTGCTGACATAGGCTGCTCTGAAAGGAAATCCTTGTGGAAAGGACAGCAAGCAAAGAACGGTACCGGTGTGTTCAAGTCCCCATCTCCACCGGTGGTCGCGAACGAGATCGCATAGGAGACATTACCGGCCGTGGCCTAGAAGCGGACTTGATCTGAGCATTCCACAGGGTTGGCCCGGGCCCAACCCTGTCGCCACTTTCTCTTCTGTCGCCGTCAGGTGGCTAGGCTGCTGCCACCGCAAGGAACCACACTCCCCCGCCCACTAGCACTGAGCCCGTGGTCCAGCTTAGCCAGTTCCCACGAGGCCCGGTCGGCACTGCCTTCTCCAACAGCATGTACGCGGCGATCCCTGCCATCCAGAGGAGGTTCATAACACCCGCCACAAACATGAGGCCCATGAGGAACCAGCAGCAGCCCAGGCAGTAGGCTCCGTGGCGAAGCCCCATGCTGAGAGCGCCACCGGAGCCGTCCCGCCACTCCGAAATGACGAATCCCATCGGGGTACGGCACTGATTTACGCACACGTACTTCAGCGGGGTCCACTGGAACAGCCCAGCGGCGATGAGGAGAGCGCCCCCGAGTGCGGGCGTCACGCTCCCCATCATGGAGGTCATGAGCGCGGCCTGGTGCAGGCCCCACTGCGACAGAGCGGCGACCAAGGCGAAGCCGAACCAGATCACTAGGTAGCCGCTCAGGAATGCGACCGTCGGAACGAAAGGCCTCTTCTGGTCTCGGCGGTCGCGGTTCACGCGGGCGAAGATGAGGATCATCGGCGCGGCCGTGGGCACCATCATCGCGATCATCATCACGGCCCACATCAGGTACATCAGGCCAAAATCGACCGCAGTCCATGGTATGACCTGGGGGCCGTCGACTCCGATCGACATTCCCATGCCGCCGCGCGTGTTGCCCCAAGAGAGGTAGGCTATGTGGGCCCATGCCAGGGCCGAGACGACTCCCAGACCGCCCAGCACAATGCCGCGGTCGCGCCTGAAGACTGACTCCAGAACGGTCCTCTTTTGCACGGGCCAGTTCTCGCTACGGGCCTTTATAGGTGAACGGCGACATGAACCCGTTCTTGCCCGAAAGCTCCCAGTCCATGCCATGGTCGTGGTAGCTCAGCTTGCCAGACCGAGCGACAACAATGGGCTCGCCTGGGACGATACCCAGCGGGTTCCCACTGACCCTGACCTCGGCTCCTCCACCGCCTTCGACGGCCGCGATGTCGACTTCGGCAACGTTGCCGACCTTCAAGCTGCGATTTTTGCCGTCAGCTTTATACTCAATGGGAACGCTACTGATTCCGACAATCTCACCTATGTGCTCCGCCAACACTGCGAAGTGTCCGCCGGCACTCCCGCCGAAGATCTGGCCGATCGCGCCGCTCTGGTCCTCCGTGGCCCGCTCGTCGATATACAAGGCTGCCTTCCACTTAACGTCTACCATGCGACCTGGCGAGTGTACCGCCAGTGCCACGTTGAGTCCGCCGAGATCGACGCCGTTCATGTTGCCTTGATCGATGTGCCAAGCGACAAGCAACGTGCACTCGCCCGTCGTGGGTGGGCTCAGGAACACGCAAGGGCACGCCGCTTCACAGTTACACGATTCGAAGTAATTTCCGGAGATCGTCCAGCTATCGGCCATGATGCTAACCCCTTTGCTGATCGTCTTCGCGCTTTTGCTCTACTCAGCGCCATTTTATGTCCGACACTGGTCCTAGTCAACGTAGCTCACCCGGTGGGCCCCATCGTCGCAGACCAATGCTGGTAGAGGAAGTCCGGTAAATCGAAGAGAAGGGGACGAGACCGAAGCCGGCGAGCGCTCTAGTGCTGCGCATGTTCGGGCACCTGAGCAACAAGAATGCGATTATCACGCCGAACGTGTTGCTCCTTCCCAACCCGGGCGACTATCTGCTCTTCGCGCTAGGGGAAAACCCCGATGGAACGTATGGATCGGGTCCGGAGGGTCTCCTGAATGTCGATGGCGAGAAGGTAGTGCACATCGACGGTGTACCCTTCGCGACGGAGACATCGCCCGAACAGCTTATCCAGGACATCAGGGACGCGGCATTGACGAGAGTCCTGAAGGCCGAGCTGGCGGCACCGGACCCGCTGTCGCTACCTGAGGCGGCCGTGCCGATGGACCTGGGAGACGTTAAGCTTCCAGAAGACGCCGACTCTATCGTCTCCCTGTTCAATCGGCTGCCCCGCGAGCTGGCGGGCGGGGAGCGCACCCCTCGGCTGGATGAGACGGGGCCTTCGAGGTTGACCGCTGCCTACGGGCAGCTGCCCAAGGACGGATGCTCTTCCGTCCGTCTCCAGGTCGAGGGCCTGTCCTCCGGCGAGTTCTTCCCCGCGGACTGGACGGCCGACCGCTTAGTCGCGTGGTGGGGTCTTGGCGCCGACCGGGACCTAGAGGACCTCGGGAGGTACGGCGACCTCTTCTGGGTGAGATGGGACACCACATGCCGCTCCGCACCGTCGACACAGAGCTATCCAGTGTCGACTCTGACCTGGGGGAAAGCCGGCAGCCGCTGGGTGTTCTCGATCGTGGCCGGAAGCTCTGAAGACCTGCCGAGCTGGCAGCAGCCTTCGTAGTCGCCGCCGAGTAGATCCCGCCTCACATACCTCCTCACCTCAAGGCGCAGAAAGCGCGGGGCTGGCGCGAGCTGCCTCTACTGAACGGTCACGGAACCGGTGCCCGTGTAGTTTATACGGTGGGTGGTGTATGACGCCCCGGCTAGAGGTTGCCGATTCCCCTAGCCCTGAACGACAGCCGTCTCGATGGCGGTGTCTGCGGTCGCCACGGCGACCGAGCCATAGAGCGGTCAACGTCGCTTGTAGGTCTCGACCAGGTCGTGGGCCTGTGCCTCCGTCGGTCCCGCAAGCTCGAAGCGCATTCGCACCTTGTCGTAGACCGAGTGCACCTCGGGGGCGGCCTCCGAGTCGCGAGTGCCTCGATGGCCACGTCGATACGCTGCAGGGGGATGTCGTCCTCGTGCGCCAGCCGCTCCAGCATCAGCGCGCCGCACGCGGTGATGCCCGACAGGAACGCTTCCGCCGCGGTGATGGCCTCGTTGGGCCCTCCGTGGTAGTCAGCGTCGTCCATGACGATGTGGTTGCCGCCCGCGCTGGATATGCAGCGTCCTCGGGTGCCGCTGTTTTGGGAGCGGGCTTTGACGACTATGTACCGATCGGCCATTTCACACCTCCCGACTTAGTTGTCGGCGACTCTCTATGTGCTCTTGTCAGTCCTCTTTGGTGGCATCACCACCAGTATGGGGTCTCCGGTGCCGCGTACAAGCGTCTCAGCGACGCTTCCCTGCTTCCAGCGGGTGCCGGTGTGGGTCGCCAGGGCGATGATGTCGTGGGGGTCCGCGTAGGAACGCTCGACCAGGCTCATAGCGGGGTGGCCGGTCAAAACCTCCCATCGCACGTCCAGTCCGTTGGCACGGAGCTTTTCACCAACGGCTTCCAGGTACTCGGTGGCCTCTCCTTCCTGTGCTTCCACTTCTTCTTCTTCCTCGCCCTCGGCGACCGTCACGAAGCTGCCCATCCAGAGAGAGCCCCTGGCCTCGACGACCCGGACCAGCAGTATTTTTAGCGATAACTTCCGCGCCAGTTCCTCCGCATAGGGCAACGCGGCCTCAGCGAGACGAGAGCCATCGAGCGGCAACAGGATCTTGGACATTCCAGGCTCTATCGACCTCCAGACGGCCCTGAGCCAGGCCGTGCTGCCTATGTATATCGCGGCCTTCTCCGGGGTGATCGTGAGGACCGGTATCGGCGAAGAGTGGACTACCTTGTCGGTGACGCTGCCCAGTGTACCAATGGCCGTCACCCTCCTGCCGCGGGTGGTCATGGCTATGAGATCGCATCCTCGACGCTCCGCTGCCTCGGCGATCTGCTCGGCGGGCCGGCCCAAAGCAACGACGACCTCGGTCCGCACTTTGTCCTGTGCCAGCCGGTCTGCGACTGCCTGAAGGCGCTTTTCCGCCTCTTTTTCCGCCGTCTCGACCAGTTGAGAGCGGTCCGCATCGGGGGTGCTCGCTTCCACCGTCGAAAAGAGCACAAGCGGTATGTCGAGACCCTTGGCGATCTGAGACACATAGGGAAGGATGAGCTCCGCAACATCGGAGCCGTCCAGGGGGACCAACACCTTCCTAAACAACCGCTGTCACCTCGCTGCGTGAGAGCACACCGCCGTCGTTTCGCTCAAGGGTGGACTTAGCGAAGGGCCTCCTCATCCATTTTATACTCCCTCTTACCATCGTGTATTGGCGTTTTGATCGGCAAAATGTCGGCGGAGTCGCTGCATCCCT